>DDTJ01000053.1 GCA_002344525.1 Akkermansiaceae bacterium UBA2367 | reverse complement strand
GCCCTCCCCGGCGTTGGCGAAGGCCTTGGCGGCCTTGCGCCCGTCGGGGTGGAGGACACAGGCCTCGAAGGAGTCCTTGGCGATGTCGATGCCGAGGCAGGTGGGGGTGGGATGGATGGGATCGGGCATGGCGGGATGGATGGGCTGGGGGTGTGGCTGGGTTGGGAGGTTGCGATGCGACCGTCGAGTTCGAGCTTGTCTTGGAGCTTCCAATCCGTAGAATGTGCTCTTGATAAGGTACGGCTTCAGTTGAGGTCGGCGATCAGGGCCGGAGGTCCAGTCTACGAACGGGATGGGACTCCCTCGCCGGCCTGCGGTATACCCCCGGCCCTGTCGCAACCTTGCGCTTGGGCCGCCGCAAGCGGCGGCTCGATTGAATCAAGCGCAGGGAAAGATAAGAGACAAGCCGGCCTCACTGAGGCTGGATCGAATGTCCAAACGACGCCCGACCGAAGCCAGTGGCCTACAGAGTTCCCCAGCCACCTGGATTTCCTCGGTAGGGCCAATCTTCGGGTTCACCCACAAGCCCTGCCCGGACCGGATTGAACCACAGGTAGTCGATTTTCTCACCGAGCGACTCCTTGCTTCTGACCAAATGATCGAAGAACTCTTGTTGCCACAACGGAACGGTGAATCCAAGGCGGCGCTTCGCGAACTTCGCCGTCCACTCCTTCCACTTCCCGACAAACGTGCTGAGCCTACAAGCCTCATCGCCGCTTTCCCGGCAGAAGAAGTGGACATGGTCGGGCATGACGATATAGGGTCCAATGGACCAGCGGTGGAGTGTCTCCGAGTTCGCCCACACTTCCTCGCAGATCTCTTGGAACTTTGGACAGGCGAAGATGGGCGAGCGGGAAGAATGGACCACGGTAATGAAATAGATCGGCGACCGTGGAAAGACCTGTTCGAGGCGTTGCAAGTGCTTGCGAGGGTTTTCCATGATGGCGACGGGAAGCATCATCGAAGTTTTTGTCGTAAAAAGCGAGTCCTGCGATGGGGGAATGTTTGGATCTGGTGCTCTTTCGACGTTCGGCCGAGGTCAATGACCTCGGCTACAGATCCCACGCCAGCCTGTAGCTGGCCTCACTGAGGCCGGATCGAACGTCCAAACGACGCTCGACCGAGGTCATTGACCTCGGCTACAGTTTCCACGCCAGCCTGTAGCCGGCCTCATTGAGGCCGGACCGAATGTCCGAACGACACCCGACCGGGGGCGATGACCTTGGCGGACAGGCTCAGGCCAGATCGGCCAGCTTCGCCTTGATCGCCTCGAAGTTCGGGAGATCGCCGGGATTGTCGCTGCTCTCGGCGTATTGGACGACGCCGCTACCGTCGACGATGAAGGCGGAACGCTTCGGCACGCCGCCCATGGTGAGGTTCTTCGCGGGGAGGAAGCTCTCGTAGGCGACCCCGTAGGCTTTGGCGACTTCGTGCTCGTAGTCGCTCAGCAGGGTAAGGCCGATGCCCTCCTTCTCCTTCCAGTTCTGCTGGGCGAAGGGGTTGTCGCCGCTGATTCCGAAGACTTTCGCGTTCAGTTTCTCGTAGTCGGCGAGTTCGCTCGTGACGGAGCAGAATTCCTTCGTGCAGACGCCGGTGAAGGCCATGGGGACGAAAAGGAGGAGGACCGGGCCGCCGCCGAGCTGCTCGGAGAGGCGGACAAGCTCGGGGCCGTCGGCACCGAGGGTGGTGAGTTCGAAATCAGGGGCGGGGGAACCGACGGAAAGGGCCATGTGGTTGGAGTGGGTTGGGGTTCGGGGGATGGTAGAGGAAGGATGGGGGAAGGGCAAGTGTTCATCTCCAGCTCCTCTTACTCCTTGCTCCTTGCTCCTTACTCCTTGCTCCTTACTCCTCCCCCGATCAACGTTAACCGAGGAGTAAGGAGTAAGAGTAAGGAGTAGGAGCAAAAACAATCACTTCGTCTCAACAACCAACTGTCCCTCCTCCGTATAAACCGCGGCGAGGTTGCCGACATTCGCCTTCAGGGCCGGAAGCTCGGGGTCGAGGCGGAAGAGGTCGAGCGAGGTATAGCTTTGGACGAAGGGTCCGGGAACCTCGCCGACGGCGGGGCGGATCGCGACGACCTTGAAGGCGACAGTGCGGGCGCGCAGCTCCGGCTGGAGGACGAAATCGGCGTTCAGATAGCGGAAGCCCTTCTTGAAAACGCCCTTGCGCAAGGGCTGGGCCATGGCCGCGACGAGGCCTTCGGCGGTGACCGCCTCGATGCGCGTGTTGCCCCGGAAGCCTTCCGCCGCGTCGAGCGAAGCGATGAGGGCGTTCAGATCCCCGGCGGTGAAGAGGACGCGCTCGGCCCGCCCTGCGGCGACGGCCTCGCCGACGAGCCGCAGCTTCGCCATCGCCTCCTCGGCCTGCGCGGGCGAGGGCGTCGCGATCTCGACGGCGGCGGGCGACTCCTGGGTGAAGGCCCCGATGGCGCGGTGCTGGTAGACGCCGACGACGGTGTAGAGCGCGACGAGGCCGCCGAAGACGCCGACGATGGCGGCGAGGATGCAGCATCCCGGCGCGGGCGAGCCGCGTTCGCCGGGGGCGGAGGGAGAGGATTCGACAGGGTCGGACATGGGCGGGAACTTTGGCCCGCCCCTCCCCGAAACGCAAAGGGCGATTTCCCCCCGCGTCGGCGGCGTTGACAGAAAGCGCCCGGCCCGATACACCGGAGGGCGTCCATTCCCATGAAACGTATTCTCGGCATCCTTGTCCTCCTGCTCGTCGTCTACTTCGCCACCTGGCTGATGAGCGACCTCCTCACGGGCCGGAGGAGCTTTCTCTCCGCCTTCAATCAGGAGAACCTGCTGCGCCGCACCGCGCTTTTCGGCATCCTCGGGGTGGGCGTGGCCTTCGTCATCATCACCGGCGGCATCGATCTCTCCGTGGGATCGGTCGTCTGCCTCGTCGGGGTTGGCTTCCCTTGGCTCGTCGTGGGCCAGGGATGGCCCGTCGGCCTCGCCCTGCCCCTCGTCCTCCTCGTCGCGCTGGCGATCGGCCTCTTCCACGGGACGCTCGTGACGCGGATGAAATTGCAGCCCTTCGTCGTGACCCTCTGCGGCCTGCTCCTCTACCGCGGCATCACGCGCGGCCTCACCAACGACCAGACCGCCGGATTCGGGAGCGGTTTGAAGGGCCTGCGCTGGCTCGCGAACGGCGAAATCCCCGTCGCGGGGGGCTTCGGCTTGCCCGTGCCCTGCCTCATCCTCGCCGTCGTCGCCGTTTTCGCCGCCCTCTTCCTGAACCGCACCGTCGCCGGGCGCCATCTCCTCGCCCTCGGCAACAATGAGGAGGCGGCCCGCTTCAGCGGGGTGCGGACGAAATCGCTCACGGTGCTCGCCTACGCGATCTGCTCCTTCCTCGCCGGGCTCGGTGGGCTGCTCTTCGTCCTCGACACGAATTCGGCCCAGCCCGTCGATTTCGGGAACTTCTACGAGTTGTTCGCCATCGCCTCCGCCGTCCTCGGCGGATGCAGCCTGCGCGGGGGCTCGGGCACCATTCTCGGGGTCGTCATCGGCACCGCTTTGATCCAACTGCTGCGGAACATGATCACCCTCGTCGACTGGATTCCGAAGAACATCGAATACGCCGTGATCGGCGCGGTGATCCTCGCCGGGGCCTGCGGCGACGAGGTGGCGAAACGGATCGTGGCGTGGCGGCGCGGGGCGGCCCCGGCGAAAAACCCGTGAAAAGGAATGAGGGGCCGTTTTCCGGGTTGCGATTGAAATCCGGGAGAACTTGTGCAAGGGAAGGGTATCCGTCCCGCGTCCGCGCCGGGATGGCCCGCCGAACCCTTGTCCCATGATTGTTCCCGTCCAGAAAGACGAAGATTTCCTCACCGACTTCCGCGAGGCGGACAAGGTCAGTGGCGCCATCCACGTCTGGTGGCTCGGGCAGAGCGGCTTCCTCATCAAGTGGGCGGGGCAGGGGCTGCTCCTCGATCCCTACCTCTCCGACTCGCTCAGCCGCAGGACCGAGGGCACGCCGGAGGAGTTGCGCCGCGTCTCCGAGCGGGTCGTCGATCCTCTCCAGCTTGCCGGGATCGACTACGTGGTGTGCTGCGGCACCGATCCCGACCGCCTCGATCCCGAGACCATCCTGCCGCTGCGTGCGGCGAACCCCGCGCTGAAGGTCGTCGTCCCGGCGGGCCGCGCCGCCGAGGCCGAAAGCCTCCTCGGGGCGGCGGCCCCTCCGCTGGTCCCGGTCAACGCGGGTACCTACGTGAAGTGCGGGCCGTTCGACTTCCATGGCATCAACGCGGCGAATCCGAAAATCCGGCGCGACGCGCAGGGGAATTCGCACGACCTCGGCTACGTCATCCTGTTCGGCCCTTTCGCGATCTTCCACGCCGGGGAGACGGTGTGGCACACGCATCTCGTGAAGGAGGTGCGCCGCTGGTCGGTGAACCTCGCCTTCCTCCCGATCAACGGGACGGGGGGGGCGGACGGCAAGGCATCGGACCGCACCAGCATGAACGGCTTCGAGGCGGCGGCCTTCGGCAAGGCGGTCAGCGCCAGTCTCGCCGTACCCTGCCACTACGACCTCTTCGAGCGGGACAACCCCACGACGGAGGAGTTTTCCTCCTGCTGCGACCGCCTCGGCCAGCGCTACCGCCTCCTCAAGATCGGCCAGCGTCTTACCATGGGGCCGATCACCGATCCCAGCGCGGGCAAGGCGCTCCCGAGCGAGCCCTACACGGGCGATTCGGGCTTGGGGTATTGAGCCTGTCGCTGCCGCGCCTTGGCTTTTGCGGGACTTGCGGATAGGATGCGGGATGCCCCCCTGCCGGACGATCCTCCTTTGCTTGCTACTCTTCCTCCCCACCGCCCCCGTCGCGGCGCAGACGGAGGCCATCCCGACAGTGGAGAGCCTTCGCGAGGCCATCGGACGGACCAAGGCCGACGCCTCCCTCGACGACGCGGTCAAGGAGGCGGTGGGGAAGCGCTACGAGGAGGCCATCGCCCAGATCGAGGCCGCCGCCGCGTTCGAACAGGAGACCGCCGCCGCGAAGGCCGAGATCGAAAAGGGGCCCGCCGAGATCGCCGCCTTGCGCGCGGAGATCGAGAGCCGCCGCGACGGGACGATCCCCGAGGCTGCGGGGGAATCCGCCGATCCGCCCGCCGACGCCGCGCCGGAGAGCGTCGAGACCCGCCTCACCTCCGAGCGGGCGAGAGCCGCCGAACTGGCCCGCCAAGTCCGCGACCAGGAGAGCGGACTGACCGCCTCGGAGGGCCGCCCCGCCGCGAACCGCGAGCGCATCGTCGCGGTGACGCGGCTCCTCGCCGAGGCCGAGGGCGTCGTTTCCAAAGGAGCGGGCGAATCGGCGCAGGCGCAAGCCGAGTTCGCCTGGCAGCAGGTCCGCGTCCGCGCCCTGCGGGCCGAACTCGCCGCACTGGAGCAGGAGGCGCTCGGCTTCGACATCCACGGCCATCTCCTCCTGGCGCGTCGTGACCTCACCGCGTCCGACCTCGTCCTCGTGCGCGAACGCGTCACCCGGCTCGAAAGCCGCCAGCGGGCGCTCGTCGCCGAGCGCATCGGGGAGACTGAGCGGCTCATCGGCGAGCTCGACCTGCCAGCCGACGCCGATCCCGGTCTGCGGGAGCTGGTAGGCGGGGCGCGCGAGCAGGCTCTCGCGAACCAGGCCCTGCTCGGGAGGATCGCCGCCGCCGAGGCGGAGCTGGCCAAGGCGAACGTGGATCTCGACCGGCTCCGCCGCGAGGCGGAGAACCTCCGCGCCCAGATCGGCATCGGCGGTTTCGAGGAGTCCTTCGCCGAGATCGCGCTCGAACTGCGCCGCACCCTGCCGACGCCGCAGAGCCTCCGTGGCGCGGCCGAGACGAGGCGGCGCGAGATTTCGACGGCGAGGCTCGCCGCCTTCCGCGAGGATCGCGAGCTCGATGCCACGCCATCGTCTGGGGGGCAAGCCGAGGAGCTGCTCGACCTCCTCCGGGCCAAGGGCTTCGAGGAAACGGTCCTTTCCAATTTGCGTCCCAGCCTCGTCGCCTTTCTTGGGAACCGGACCCGGCTGCGCCAGGACTCCATCGACGCGAACCGCCGCCTCGCCGCCCTCCTCGGCGAGATCGACCTCGTCGCGAGCGAGACCCTCGCCGCCGCCTCCGAACTGCGCGACTACCTCGGCGAGCGCCTCGTCTGGGTGGCCAGTTCGCCACCGCTCGGGAAAAAGGATTTCACCGGCCTAGGCTCCGCCTTCCTCACCCTCGCTGGACCCGGGGCCATGGTCGAATACGGTCAAGCCGTGGCGCGGATCGGCACGGGACGCTGGCTCCTCGCCGCCCTTCTCGCCCTTGCCTTGCTGGCTCCTCGCCCCCGCCTCCGCCGTTTCCTCGCCGCCTCCGCCGCGCGTACCCGCCGCATTTCCACCGACCGTGTCACGAATACCCTGGGCGCCCTCGCTGCCTCGCTCTGGCTCGCCCTCCCCGCGCCCGCGATGCTGGGATTCTTCGGCTGGGTCTTCGCGAGCGACCCCCGCGCCGGAGGGGCCGCCTACGCCCTCGGCAAAGGTCTCATGGCTCCGGCGGCGCTTCTCCTTCTCCTGCGCTTCGCCTCCGTGCTGTGTTGGAAGGATGGCATCGCCGAGGCGCATTTCCGCTGGCGTCGTCCCCTCCTCGATCCGCTCCACGGCGGTCTCCTCTCCTTGATTTTCCTCTATCTGCCGGCCCACCTCCTCCTCGCGGTCTGGTGGCACGATGGAGGGAACCTCGCCGCCTTCCAAGGGGCCGGACGCCTCGTCTTCATCGCCGCGATGGTATCGCTGGCCTTCGTGCTGCGCGCCTTCCTCCAGCGCGGCGGGGACGCCCTCCTGACGGACGCGCCCCGGGCGCACCCTTTCCACCGCCTGCGCCGGGTGTGGATGGCCGCGGCCTTGCTCTTTCCCCTCGCCCTTGCCGTGCTCGCCGCGTCAGGGCATTTCCTCTCCGCCGTGACCCTCGCCTATTTGATGCAGAAGACGGTCTTCGTCGTCTTCGGCGGGGTCCTTCTCTATGCCTTCCTCACGCGTTGGGCCTCCCTGAAAGCCCGCCGTCTCGCCCTCGCCGACGCTCTCGCCCAGCGCGAGACCCGCCGCGCCGCGCAGCGCGAGGTCTCCGACGAGTCCGCCGCCTCCGAAAGCGAGGCCCCGCCCGTGCCGGAGGAGACCGCGCCCGTCGAGGAGGAGGAGCCCGTCGATTGGGCGCAGGTCGGCGAGCAGACCCGCTACCTCATCCGTGCGGTGGTGGCCCTGCTGGTCCTCATCGGCTGCTGGGTCGCGTGGTCCGAGGCCCTGCCCGCGCTGAAATACCTCGACAGCCGCCAGATTGTCGGGCAGGTCGGCTTGGGGGATCTCGTCCGCCTCGGCGTCCTTTCCATTGTCGTCGGGATCGTCTTCCAGAACCTGCCGGGTCTGCTGGAGCTGGGCTTCCTCCGCGCCCTCGATCTCGAACCGGGCGTGCGCAACGCTGTCGTCACGATCTGCCGCTACGCCGTCGTCGCGGTCGCGGCGGCCCTCGCCTTCCAGATCCTCGGGCTGGACTGGTCGCGCTTCGGCTGGATCGCCGCGGCCCTCAGCGTCGGGCTGGGATTCGGCCTCCAGGAGGTCGTGGCGAATTTCGTGAGCGGCCTGATCGTCCTCTTCGAGCGCCCTATCCGCGTCGGCGACATCGTCACCGTCGGCGGCGTGGACGGCACCGTCACGAAAATCCGTATCCGCGCCACCACCATCACCACCGGGGACAAGAAGGAGTTCATCGTTCCGAACAAGGAGTTCATCACCGGCAAGATCCTGAACTGGACCCTCTCCAGCCCCGTGACGCGCCTCGTCTTCCCCGTCGGCGTCACCTACGGTTCCGACGTGAGGAAGGCCGGGGACATCCTCCTCGACATCGCCCGAAGCCAGCCCGAGATCCTCGCCGACCCCGCGCCCGCCGCCGTCCTCGAACAATTCGGCACGAGCACGCTGAACCTCTCCCTGCGCTGCTTCGTCGCCCGGCCCGAGCACCGCCTCGAACTGACCCACCGCATCCATTCGCTGATCTACGAGCGCTTCACCGCCGCAGGGGTCGAGATGGCCTCCCGGTATCAGGAGGTTCATGTGAAGTCGCTCGATGCTCCGGCACGTGGGGAGGGAGAGGGGGAGTGAGGGGCACTTCCCCTGATCGCGCCGCCACTGGCGCTTGCCAACACCCCCGTCTTTCGGTTTTCCTCGGGATGATGAACCGCCTTCTCCCCTGCCTTCTCGCTCTCGCCTCCCTGTCATCGTTCCTCCGCGCCGAAGACGGCTGGAAGGCCGGGGCCGCCTCCGTCGCCATCACCCCCTCCGAGTCCCTCTGGATGGCGGGCTACGGATCGCGCACCGCCCCCGCCGAGGGCAAGGAGACCGACCTCTTCGCCAAGGCGCTCGTCCTCGAGGACGCCTCCGGCAAACGCGGGGTCGTCGTCACCCTCGATCTCGTCGGGATCGACCGCGGTTTCGCCGGGCGAGTCACCGACGCCTTGGCAAAGCAACATCAATTCTCCCGCGAGTCCGTCGCGCTTTCCACCTCGCACACCCATAGCGGTCCCGTCGTCGGCCAGAACCTCGCCCCGCTCCACTACGAGCGCCTCGAGCCCGAGCAGCAGCGCAAGATTGACACCTACGCGGACGAGCTCCTCGGGAAGATCACGGCTGCCGTCGGCGAAGCCGTCGGGGCGCTGGTTCCCGCCCGCCTCCAATGGGGCAGTGGAAAATGCACCTTCGCCGTGAACCGCCGCGAGAACAAGGAGCCGGAGGTTCCGGCGGAGCGCACCAAGGGCAACCTGAACGGCCCGGTCGATCATGACGTGCCCGTGCTTTCCGTGCGCGACTCCGAGAGCGGATTGAAGGCGGTCCTCTTCGGCTACGCCTGCCATGCCACCGTCCTCTCCGGCCAGACTTGGAACGCCGACTATCCCGGCTACGCGCAGACGGCGCTGGAGGCTCGCTATCCCGGTGCCGTCGCCCTGTTCTGGGCTGGATGCGGCGCGGACCAGAATCCCATTCCACGCCGCGAGCTGCCCCTCGCCGAGAAATACGGAGCCGAGCTGGCCGCGCGCGTCGGCGACGTCCTCGACTCGCCCATGGCCGAGCTGCCGCCGAAGCTGGCCTGCGCCTACCAGGAGATCTCCGCTCCCCTTGATACGCTTCCCTCTACCGAGGAGATCCGCGCCAACGCCGCCTCGACGGACCGCTTTCAAGTGGCGCGGGCGAAGTATCTCCTCCGCAAGATCGAGGAGAAGGGCGGCCTCGAGGGAGCCTATCCCTATCCTGTCGCCGTCTGGACTCTGGGTGGCGAAGTCGATTTCGTCCTCCTCGGCGGCGAGGTCGTCGTGGACTACGCCTTGCGCCTGAAGCGCGAGCGCCGCGGAACCGCGACTTGGGTGGCGGGCTACAGCAACGACGTCATGTCCTATATCCCCTCGCGCCGTGTCCTGAAGGAGGGAGGCTACGAAGGGGCAACGTCGAATGTCTACTATGGCCTGCCGACGCTCTGGCACGAAAGCCTCGAGGAGACGATCGCGAAGGCGGTCCACGATCTGGTTCCAGCGAAACCCTGAAAAATGCACCACGAAACGATGAAAAACGCGTCGGTCGTTGCCGCCATTTCCATCTGTTGCTGCCTCCTCCTGCCGTCGCTCGTCGCCGCCGAACCGGGTGAGCCCGTGCCCGGCTACCCGCCGGAGATCCGCGTCGTCCGCTATCCCGTTCCCGAGGACGGCAGCCAGCAGCCGACCCTCTATTGGTCGCCGGAACTTCCCGAAGGAAAACGCGCGCCCCTTCTCGTCGCCCTGCACACTTGGTCGGGCGACTACCGCCAAGCCGAGGGCGAGGCGAAATACGCCGAATGGTGCCTGCAAAACGGCTGGATCTTCCTCCATCCGAATTTCCGGGGGCCGAATTGGACTCCCGAAGCTCTCGGGTCCGATCTCATGATTGCCGACATCCGCGCGGCGGTGGAATGGGCCAAACGCGAAACCGCCGTGGACGAGAGCCGCATCTACGCGATCGGCGTCTCGGGCGGCGGGCACGCCACGCAACTCCTCGCCGGGCGCCTGCCGGAAATCTGGGCGGGCATCTCCTCCTGGTGCGGCATCTCCGACCTCGCCGCTTGGCATGTGGAGACCACCACGGCGGGCCGGAAGAACTACGCCGACCACATCGAGGCCGCCATCGGCGGATCGCCCGACGCCACCGACACGACGATTGCCGAAGTCTCGCACCGTTCGCCTCTGACTTGGCTAGAGAACGCCTCCGGCGTGCCCCTCGACCTGAACCACGGAATCACCGACGGACGCGGCGGCAGCGTGCCCTTCACCCATTCCCTCCGCGCCTTCAACGCCGTCGTTCCCGAGTCCGCGAGGATTCCCGAGAGGGTCATCGCCGCATGGTATGCCGATCCTGCGACCCTGCCGCGCGACCCAGCCTTCGCCGATCCGCTCTACGGAGCCAACCCACCCCTCTTCCGCAAAACGCAGGGTAACACCCGCGTCACGATCTTCGAGGGCGGCCACGAGATCCTCCACGAGGCCGCTTTGAACTGGCTTGCCGCCCAGCGCAAAGGGCAGCCCGCGAACTGGAACCCGCCCAAAGTCGCCGAGCTGAAGTCCACCGCCGCCGAGCGCGAGAGCGGGAAGTGACGCCAGCCAAAGACCCGACCCTCTTTGATCATGCGTCCGACCCTCTTGATTCGCGGCCTGCTCTGCGGCCTTCCCATTTTCGCCATGGCGGCCCTCGCCGAGGGGGGAACTTTCTCCCTGCGGCTCCGCTCCCAAGTGGAGACTGCTCCGGGCACGGCTCGCTACCACACCGTCACGACCCCGGCCGAATGGGACGCGTCGAAGACCGCCGTGATCCTCTGCGACATGTGGGACGACCACTACTGCCGCAGCGCCGCGAAGCGCGTCGCTGAAATGGCCCCGCGCATGAACGAGGTCGTGAAGAAGGCCCGCGCCGCCGGTGCCTTGATCATCCATTGCCCGAGCGGCTGCATGGACCACTACGCCAACACCCCGCAGCGCCGCCTCGCGCAATCGGCTTCGAAGATCGAGACCACGATCCCGCTGGAGAACTGGTGCCATCTCGACGAATCGCGCGAGCCCGCGATGCCCGTGGGCGTCGAGCAGCCCTGCGACGACGCGGGCGAATTGCGCGAGCGAATTCGCTTCTACAACCACCAGATCGAAACCCTCGAAATCGCCGGGGGCGACGCCGTCACCGACTCGGCCGAGGCCTACTATTTGATGAAGCAGCGCGGCATCGAGCGAGTTCTCGTCATGGGCGTCCACACCAACATGTGCGTGCTCGGCCGCCCCTTCGGCATCCGGCAGCTCGTCCGGCAGGGCATGGCCGTGGCCCTCGTCCGCGACATGACCGACGCGATGTACAACCCGACCGAGGAGCCCTTCGTGAACCACTTCACCGGCAACGACCTCGTCGTCGCCCACATCGAGCGGCACTGGTGCCCCACCGTGACGAGCGGGGAGATCCTCGGCGACGGCGTGGTCTACCGTTTCCCCGACGACACGAGGCCGCATCTCGTCATCGTCGCCGCCGAGGACGAGTACAAGACCGAGGAGACCCTGCCGCCCTTCGCCCTCGCGGAGCTCGGGCGGGCTTTCAAGATCAGCACCGTCTACGACGACGAAAAGGACCGGAACACCCTGCCCGCAGCGGACCTCGTCCGCGAGGCCGACCTGCTGCTCCTCTCGGTCCGCCGCCGCAACCTGCCCAAGGAGCAGCTCGACCTTTTCCGCGCCCATCTCGCTGCCGGGAAGCCGCTCGTCGGCATCCGCACCGCGAGCCACGCCTTCCACCAGCGCGACGAAGCCCCGCCCGCCGGGTTCGACGAATGGCGGGACTTTGACGCGACCGTGCTGGGCGGCCATTACACCGGCCACCACGGCAACAAGATCGCGACCTTCGCGCAGGTGGTGACGGGCGCGGCGGCGCACCCCATCCTTGCCGGCGTCCCCGGCGGGGAGTTAGCGACACACGGTTCGCTCTATCAAAACACCCCTTTGCGCGAAGGCGTCGAGGTTCTCATGACGGGGCGCGCCGAGGGCATCGCCCAACCCGAACCCGTCGCTTGGACCCATGTTTCGTCGGGCGGGGGGCGGGTTTTCTACACCTCCCTCGGCCATCCCCGCGATTTCGAGATTCCGGCCTTCCGCGCCTTGTTGCGAAACGCGCTGTATTGGGCCTGCGACCTGTCCCCGCTGGTCGAGCCCGAGCCGTGAGCGGTGCTACTGCCCGGTCCCGGTCGCTTCGGTCTGCGCCTTGAGGACGGCGTTCCGGTATTGCTGGTCGAGGAGTTTTCTGCGCTCGTTGATGGCGGCGATTTTGGCGGATGCCGCTTCGACCAGCGCGGCGAGTCGGTCGAGTTGCTCCTGGTGGCCCTTGAGGAGGCGTTCGCGGTCCGCCTTGCTGGTGCGGATGCCGCGATTGCCGGAGAACGAGATGGTGCCGTCCGGGTTGGTGGCGGTGGTGGACCGATGCTCGGAGAATTCGGGCTTGGCTTCAGCCGCTTTCTTATGCTGCTCCTTCGCCTCGGCGAGAACCCGTTCGGCCTCGACCCTCTCCTTTTCGATCTCGGCGACGTTCCGATCATGGATCGCTTTCAGTTCCTCGAGCCGTTGCTGGTCGGGCGGACGCGTTTGGACAGTGGGGGAAGCGTCCGTTCCCGGGGCGGCCTCCCCTTCGCCGTCTTTCCGGGCGAGTTCGGCTTTGACTTGGACGAGCTCCCCGTGGAGGCGGTTCCGCTCTTTGACTGCCTCATTCAACTCCGCCTCAAGCCCCGCGATGATCGCGCGATGTTCTTCGGTCGGACGCGTTTTGAAATGCCAGATCCACCCCGTCAGGCCGAGGAGGAGGACGATGATGAAGGTGAGGAACGCTTTCATAGAAAAATAGATCAGGGGAGGGGATGCTCCTTCAACAACTCTTCCGTCGTGTAGAGCATCAGCCTGCCGGGCTGCTGGTCGCGGACGGCCTTCACCTGGGTAGCGGAGACGGGATCGGCACGGTTGCCGAAGCTATTTCGCACGAAGGTGAGGACGGAGGCGATCTCCTCGTCCTTCAACATCCCGCCGAAGGGCGTCATGGGCACTTGGCCGTCGTATTTCTTCCCGGCGACCTCGATCGGACCCATCAGGCCGTAGAGGGTGATCTTGATGAGGCGTTCCACGTCCTCGGCGACCCAGGGGCTGTTCTCGATGGGCGGGAAGGCCGGGTCGAGGCCCTTGCCGTTCGGTTGGTGGCAGGTGACGCAGAGTCCTTCGCGGAAGTAGATCTCCTGCCCGGCGAGGTATTGCTTCTTCGCCTCGGAGTTGAGGTGGTCGGGCGCGGGTAGCACGGGATGCTCGGCCACGGCTTTCTCCGCGACACCGGCGAGGCGGTCCTTCGCGGTCTGGACGGCGTTCTTGTTCCAGTCGTCGAGGGGCTGGGCGGCGGCGACTTCGACGATCTTTTTCGCGGCGGTTTTGTCAGGAATCCACGAGGCGGCCACGGCGGCTTCGAGACGGACGCGGCCCTCGGGATCGGTGGCGGCTTTCTCCAGCAGCGCGGCGTGGTCGGCGACGCGGTGGTGGTTGTAGCGCAGCGCGCGCACGGCGGCGGAGCGGACGTGGAAATCGGGCGAGGCGAGCAGCTCGCGCAGGAGGGATTCGTCGAGGGCGTTCATTCCCCAAGTGACCCAGAGCCCCTCCAGCCGCAGGCGCTCGTAGTCGGGAGCGGCCTTGTCGAGCGCGGCAACCCACGACTTCACCACCGGCAGCACTTCCTCGGTAGAGTGGCTGCGGAGGGCGCGGCGGCTGCGGTAGCGCGTGCGCATTTCGGGCAGCTTCAAGTTCTCCAGCAGTTCGCCGACGGAGGCTCCCGCCACCTTCGCAGGTTCGACGAGGGGACGCGAGGGATAGGTGATGCGGTAGATGCGGCCGTGGACGTGGTCGCGCAGCGGGTCGCGGGCGTTGTGCTGCATGTGGCCGATGAGGACGTTGTGCCAGTCGGCCACGTAGAGCGAGCCGTCGGGGGCGAACTCCAGATCCACGGGGCGGAAGTTGCCGTCGCTCGACTTGAGGAGGTCGTGGCGGAAGGTCGTCTTGTAGCCCGTGCCCGCGTCCTCGATCTGGTGTTGCTTGATGCCGAGGAAGCCGATGGCGTTGCAGAGGATCAGGTCGCCCTGCACCTTGTCGGGGAAGTGGCGCGAGGAGACGACTTCGAGGCCCGAGGTGGGCCGGACTTTGTGGCCTTCGGGCACGAGGTCGGGGGTGGAGGCGGTCTTGCTGCCGTAGGTCGATTTCACCGAGACGGGCAGCATCCAGTTCATGCTCGGGCCGGAGGTGTGGAGGAAGAAGTCCTGCCCCCACTGGTCGAAGACCGCTCCCCAAGGATTCGGGATGGAGAGCTGGGCGGTGCGCTCAAGCTGGAAGCGCTGCGGGCTGAAGCGGTAGAACCCGCCGTCCACCGCGCGGACGGGGCCGTAGGGCGTCTCGACATTGGTGTGGAGGAAGACGCCCTCGCACATCACGAAGGCTCCCGAGGGATCGGCGGTGAAGGCGCTGATGGCGTGGTGGGTGTCGTGCGTGTCGAAGCCGCCGAGGAGGATCTCGGTCGAGTCGGCGCGGTCGTCCCCGTCGGTGTCGTGGAGGAGGACGAGGTTTGGCTCCTGCGAGAGGTAGACGCCCTCGGGGGCGAACTCGAAGCCGATGGGCAGGTGCAGCCCGTCGGAGAAGACGGTCTCCTTGTCGGCCTTGCCATCGCCGTCGGTGTCCTCGTAGATGAGGAGCTTGTCGTCGGGCATGGCGTCGCCGGGGCGATAGTGAGGGTAGGTCGGTGCCACCGCGACCCAGAGGCGTCCCTTGTCGTCGAAGGAGATCTGCATCGGGTTCGCGAGATTGGGGAACTCCTTCTCCGAGGCGAAGAGCTCGACCTTGTAGCCCTCCGGTACGGTCAGGGATTTCTCGGCGGCCTCGCCGTAGAGGTATTCGGTGCTGCCGTTCTTCACGCTGGGCTGGTAGTTCGTTGGCACGTCGGGGAGCGGGTGCGTCTGCGAGTCGTCTACGGCGAGATCGCTCTTCTTCCCAGCGGCGACGGCGTGGACCATGTCGTCGCGCAGGGCGGCCATCTCGCGCATTTTTTTGACTTCGTCAGGGTAGTTCTGCGGGCCGTAGGGATTGTAGCGCTGCCCGTGGGTGTGGACGCCGTTGAGGATGTGGTAGTCGTGCTGCCAGAACCAGTCCTTGTCCTTCACGGCGGCGCGGACGAGGCCGGGGTCGGCCTTCGAGACGCGCGGCGACTTGCCGTAGAGGCCATCGGCGAGCAGTTCCGCGAGTTGGCCGTAGCCGGATTCGTTGGGGAGGAAACCGCCGGTGGTGAAGGGTTCTTCCGTCGTTTCGTAGATCGCCTTGGTCGGGTGGAACAGATCGATGTAGGTCAGTTCGTGCGTCCGTGCGACGGCCTCGATGGCGGCGGCGTAGAGGGCGAGGTTGGCGTTCTCCTTCTCGCCGTTGGGCAGGTCTCGGCTTTTGCTCTGGTCCTCGTAGGCGATGGGCGAGACGAGGACGAGGCGGGGGGACTCCTTGCCGTTGTAGGCTTTGGAGAGGGTGTGCCGGACGAAGGTCTCCAGTTCGGCCTGGAAGTTGGCGACGCCTTCGGCCCCGTCGAAGGACTCGTTGTAGCCGAAGAAGGCGACGATGGTGTCGGCCTTGAGGTGGGTCAGCCACTGGTCGGGCGTGGAGAAGAAGCCCTTGCCGTTGTGGATGGTTTTGTCGGGGTGGAACTGCTCCGCACCGGGGAAGGCCCATTGCGAAGGGCGGGAGGGATGGGGGCGGAAGCCGGGCGTGTCGCCGGGGCGGCCCATGTTGCGGACGAGCAGTTCGCTCTCGGGGAAGCGGAGGTGCAGTTCGGTCTCGAGCTGGCCGTAGTAGAGATCGCGCTCGGCGAGGCCGTTGCCGAGGAAGACGACGCGCTCGCTCTTGGCCGGGGCAGCGACGCCTTGGGGACGGGCGGCTGTGGCGGCGGGCGGTTCCTCGCTCGGGGCATGGGGAGCGCCTTCGCCGCTGTTGTCGGGGCGTTTCACCTCTTCGGCCTTGGCGGCCTTCTCCGATTCGGTGGGCGGCTTGGCCGCGTCTTGGGCGGAGGCGGTGGCCAAGACGGCGGTCGCGAGGAGGAAAGGGAAGGGGATCTTCATGGGAAGGATATGAACACCTCTATCCATAACGTCCCGAGCATCTTGGAACCAGCCAAAAGAAATGCCGAATCCCGCCATTTTTCAGACGACCACCGCCAGGCATCCAAGCCACCCCGGCGAATCGGGCTTCGGATTTCAACGAGGAGGGGGACCGCTGATTGGCGCTGATCTCCGCTGATTTTGTCGGGTTTGGAAAAGTCAGCGAAGATCAGCGTCAATCAGCGGTCGCCGCCAGAAATTCGGGTTTCGAACTTCGGATTTCCTCGCCGTGTAGAGGCTGCTGATCCCGCCACACTGAGGCTCCCAGCGTGCTTTCTCGAACCCGCTGCCCTCGATCAGGGCCACCATCGCCGCGCCCGAGGGGAAACGTTCGATGGAGTCGCCGAGGTAGGCGTAGGCCCCGCGGTTTCCGGTCAGTGCCCCGGCGAGGCGGGGGAGGACGCGGTGCAGGTAAAGGCGGTAGGGCGCTCGCAGGAGAGGGGATCGGGGCAGGGAGAAATCGAGCACCGCGAGGAGGCCGCCCGGCTTCAGCACCCGGGCGAATTCGCGCAAGGCCGCAGCCCGGTCCGCCATGTTGCGCAGCCCGTAGCCGATCGTGAGGGCATCGAAAGCCCCGTCGGGGAAGGGGAGCGCCAGCCCGTCCGCCACGAGCAGGTCGTCGAGGTCGCGTTTCCTCGCCTCGGCCAGCATGGGGGCGCAGAAATCGGCCCCGGTGACGCGGACGCCGGGAACTCTATCGCGCACGGTACGGGCGAGGTCGCCACTGCCGGTGGCGACGTCGAGGACGCGGCGGGCCCCGGATTCCCGGACGCGGCGGGCCACCCTCCGCCGCCACAGCACGTCGATGCCAAGGCAGAGGACATGGTTCGTCAACACGTAGCGGCGCGCGATCGAGGAGAAGACGCCGTGGACGAAGGCGGGGTTCTGGTCCTGGACGGGATCGGCCATCACCGGGGCGCGGACAGTGCTCACGAGAGGACTCGAACCTCCACGGGTCTCCCCACTAGATCCTGAATCTAGCGCGTCTACCAATTCCGCCACGTGAGCGACGGGCCGAAGCGAGCCGCTAAGAAACACGCGTCCCGCAGGATGACAAACGCTTTTATTGCGGAAGGGAATGAGATTGGCGGCTCCCTCTCTCCTACTAATACTCCTCCTCGTCCNNGGACGAGGAGGAGTATTAGTAGGAATCTTGCAACTCCCCCTCCTCCATTTCTGGCGTGACGAGGCCTTCCGATCCGCCGCGGCGAACATGGCCCTCGACGAGGCGCTCTTCGAGTGGTCCGCCGAGAATCGCGCTGCCGCCGCCCGCTTCTACCATTGGGACTGTCCCGCCGCCACCGTCGGCTATTTCCATCGTGGCCCCCTGCCGAACGCGGCGGCGGTGCGCCGTTTCACCGGGGGCGGCCTCGTCGAACACGGCGGCGACCTCACTTTTGTCCTGGCCTTTCCCGCCGGGAGCGGCCCCGCCCTCGCCATCGCCGCCGACCGCTACCGCTGGATCCACGAAGCCCTCGCTCTCACCCTCGCGGCGACCGGGTTTCGCGTCGCCTTGGCCCCGCCCGCCGCGTCCCCGGCCCATGGCCCCTGTTTCGCCAATCCCGTGACTTGGGATCTCCTCGATCCGGTTTCGGGAGGGAAGATCGGCGGCGGGGCGCAGCGGCGCTCGCGCGGCGCCGTGATCCACCAAGGCAGCCTCCGCCTTCCGGCATCTCTGCGTCATCCCGAGTCCGAATGGATCGACGCTTTTCTCCATGCCTTGGCCGACACGGCGCTTCCCTTGTCCCCGGAAATCCAAATTCGCCTCCTTGCCGAAGCGCCCTCCCGCGAAGCGGCTCGCTACGGCACCGAAGCATGGAACCGCCCCAGTGGGGCTGAAAACTGAAGGGCATCCCGAAAAACCGGGATGGCGACACTCTTTTCCTGCAGTTTCCCATTGTGATTTTTTTGCCCTTCCCGATGCTTCCTTCCATACCAAGCAGCCCTCCGATGAGGCCATCCATCTCCAGCAAGGCTTTCTCCGGAATCACCCTCCTCGTCCTCCTCGCCGCATGCCTTTCCGTCCGAGGCGAGGATTTCGTCGATGACGCGGCGATCAAGGCTTCTTTTGAAAAGCAGCTCGGCGAACAGTTCCAAGCGGGCGGACTGCCTTCGGGCTCGGTCACGGTGGAGCAGCTCCATCGCGCCGCGAAGGCCGATCTCGCTCTCCCGCCCGCGCCGGAACCCGCTTCCGGGGAATCGGCCTTCGCCCGCGCCCGCGCCGCGACCCTGATTCTTGGCCATCTGTATCTCTGTGGGAAATGCGAACGTTACCACGCCAATCTTTCCGGCGGGATTCTCCTGTCCCCGGACGGGCTCGCCCTGACCAACTACCACGTCCTCGACTTCCGCGAGGCGGTCGTTTTCGGGGCGATGAGTGCCGACGGCCAAGTCTATCCCATCGACGAGGTTCTCGCCGCTTCGAAGGCGGACGATCTGGCCCTCGTCCGCCTTCGAGATGCTGGGAATCTGCCTTATGTTCCGATTGCCGGAAAGCTCCCGGCCAGCGGTGACGAGCTGTTCGTGATCTCCCATCCTGACGGGCATTTCCACACCCTCACGCGAGGGCATCTCGCGCGGAAGTATCTGACAGCGAAGGAACGTGCGCCCCGTCTCCAGATCACCGCCGACTTCGCGAAGGGATCGAGCGGCTCCGGCATCTTCAATCTGCACGGCGAACTCATTGGACTCGCCGTTTCGACGAATTCGATCTACTACACCGAACACGAGGAGAGAAAGGACAACCTTCAGATGGTTGTGAAGTCCGGTGTGCCGGTCGAGGCGCTCTTGAGGCTCCTCGGAACGGCGGGTCGTTCCGAGGAGGTAAAAAGGGAAAGGCAAAAAGTGAAAGGTCTCTCACACGAGGAGCGCCCTCGGTTGGACCGATGAAGGCGGACGCAAGCCCGGTGCCTTGCTTTTTACCTTCCCACCTTTTACGACCGCGCTGGAAGCGCGGCCACCGGCTACCACCGTTTCACCGCTCCGCGGACGAGACCGACCATGACGCCTTGGATGACGAGCTCTTGCGCCGGGATGAGGTCGGGGTAGTCCGGGTTCTCGGCTTTCAAATAGGGGCGGCGGCCGTTGACGATGTATCGTTTCAAGGTCGTCTCGCCGTCGATGAGGGCGGCGACGATGTCCCGGTCGCGCGGCTCGCGGGATTCGATGATGACGTGGTCGCCGTCCATGATGTGGGCGTCGATCATCGATTCGCCGCGCACTTTGAGGGCATAGGTCTTGGCCCGTTGATTGAGGCCGAGGGAGCGGACATCGACCGAGAGGGTGCCGTCGGCGACGGGCGCGGTGTCGTCGCTGTAGCCGGCGGGGATGGCGCCGTACACGGGGATGTCGAGGATGGGTTCGCGATCGGCCGCCCCGGCGAACATGAGGCAGCGGGCGCGGCGGCGTTCGTCGTCGCCGGCGCGGCGGGTCACTGCCCCCTTGCGCTCGAGGGCGCGCAGATGGCTCACGGCGGCGGTCTGGCTCGCGAAACCGAAATGCTCCTGGATCTCCCGGGTCGAGGGCATGATCCCGGTGCGGCGATGCTCGGACTGGAGGTAGTCGAGGACTTCTTGTTGGCGTGAGGTTAACTTCATTCTGAACACTGTTTGAGAGAACATTCTCCGATTTTCATCGTGCGCAAGGGGAAATCCGAATTTTATTTCTCTTTCTCCACTCTTGCCCATGGGATCCAACCGAAGCCTCCTCCTTGCGGTCGCGCTGACGATGTCCGCGCACGTCTCCGGACAGGACGAGTCGGAACCGACGGCCCCGGAAGCTCCCGCTCCGGGCGCCGAAGCGGTGGAACGGGTGAAGAAGCTCGGCTTCCGCCTCTCCTCGAAGGACGCTCCCTCCGAGACGGTGCCGGCGGCATCCGGTGCGCCCGTCTCTTCTACTCCCACAGCGGAGCCGGGCGGCGCGATGCGGCTCGGGCGGATCGAGGAGCCTGTCTCCCTGCCGTCGGAATTGGTGGAGCTGGCCAAGGAGGGTGCCCTCGCCGTCGCCGACCGGGAATGGGAGAAGGCGCGGGAGATCTACTTGGAAATGGTCAAGGCGGCGCCCGGCAACGCCCTCGCCTACGCCAACCTCGGCGTCGCGGAGCATCAGCTCGGCAACCTCCTCGCGGCTGCGGGCAACCTCGCCAAATCGACCGAGTTGAACCCGCATCTCGCTCGCAACTGGCAAACCCTCGGGTTGATCCATTATGAGCGAGGCGACCTTGCCTTGGCCCTCTCCTGTCTCACGCGGGCGGTCCACGAGGCCCCCGGCGAAGCGGAGACGCGCGTCATTCTCGCGGCGGTGGCCCGCGACTACGGGTGGCCCGAGGCGGCGGTGACGGAACTCCGGCGCGCCGTGGAAATCGATCCGAAGCTCGCCTCGGCCCACTACAATCTGGCCGTGACCTACCTCGAGGCCAATCCCCAGCGACTGGAATTGGCCCGCCGCCATTACTACGCCGCAGTCGATCTCGGCACCGCGCCCTCGCCGGAGATCGAGGCAGCTTTGAAACCGACGGAATGAGCTTCCCGGGTGCATTCGGGGAAAACTGGCGTAGATTCCGCAGTCCCATGCCTTCCGACCGACAGACCGCGCCGCGACGACCGTTCGCCTTCTCTGCCATCTTCGCGTTGGCGGCGCTGTTCGCGTCCCTCTTCGGTGGCTGCCAGTCGAACGAGCCGGTCTCCTACTTGGCCCGGTCGCAACCGGCCCCGGCCTCCTATCAGTATCAGACCCCGGGAACCACCCCTGCTACGCCCCTCTACGGAAATCCCGGAACGGTCGAGGCCTTGGCGCCGATCCCGCTGGAACTGCCCGGCGTTTCCCGTCCTCGCGGCGAGGCTCCGAACATCACCGCGAAGGCCGCGATCCTCGTCGATGGCTCCGGTCGGGTGCTCTACGAGAAGAACGCCGACGCCCGTCTCCCGGCGGCGAGCACGCAGAAGCTCCTCACCGGCCTTCTCGTCGCGGAGCGCGGCAATCTCAGCGGCGCGGTCCGGATCGAGGAGTCGGACACTTGGGCTGAGCCGACCGTCTTGGGAATCAAAGGTGGCGAGGTCTATTCCCGTGGGGAGCTGCTCCGGGCGGTGCTGATACGGAGCTGCAACGACGTCGCCCGCGCCCTCGCCCGCGACCACTCCGGCAGCGAGGCGGCCTTTGTCGCCCAGCTCAACGCCAAGGCCCGCCAGATCGGGATGAGCAATTCCTATTTCACGAACTCGAACGGTCTCCCTTCGCCTCCTGGCCAGTATTCGACCGCCCGCGACCTCTCCAGGCTCGGTCTCGCCGCGTTGCGGAATCCCACGGTGCGCGAACTTTGCGGCACGCGCAGTTGCGTCTTCCGCATGGCCAACGGCACGCCTAAAACCCTGACGAACACGAATCAGGTTCTGCGCCATTTCCCCTATTGCACCGGGCTCAAGACCGGCTACACCAACGCGGCGGGCCGCTGTCTCGTCTCCTCGGCCTCGGATCAGGGCAGGACTGTCGTGGCGGTCATCCTCGGCAGCAGCAGCCCCACGGTGTGGCAGGAGTCGGAGGCGCTGTTGAAGTACGGATTGGGCCTGTGAGACGCCTAGGACCGTTCCCGGAGCGGGTCAAGACCGGGGTGCGAGGAGGAAAGCGGCTTGCCCCGCATTCGGGGAAGTGGCATCCTTGTCCCGTGATCCCGATGAAAACGATTCTTTCCGCCGCCGTCGGCCTCCTCGTTTCGGTCTGCCTCATCCAAGCCGCATCCCATCCCCCGTCGAAAGGGGTGGAGGCGGCGCACCCTCTGGCGAACAGGGCCAAGCGGGCGGCGGCCTTGGCGGGGCTTGAGAAAAAGTTGAAGGAGTCCGGAGTATTCGCTTCGTTGCCTCGCGGTGTGTCGATCTACTTCGACGCCGACGAGGAGCCGGAGGACGGTTGGTACATGGTCACCGTCCGCCAGATCAACGGTCCTGGTTCGGGCGGCGATCCGAACGTCTCGCCCGCGCTCGCCCACTTCTACGTGCGCGAGAGCGACGGGGTGATCGAGTGGTATGACGTCGTCGAGGACGAGCGCCGCCCCTTCGCCGATTTCGTCAAGGACCGGAACGCTCCCTGACGAACTGCATATCAGCTGCCTGCATCGAGGGCGGACCGGACGTCTCTGCGACGCTCGACCGAGGCCACTGGCCTCGGCTACAGAGGTTCCGCCTCCGATGACGCGCCAGCACCTGTAGCCGCGCTCAGTGAGCGCGGACCGAACGGCCTCGGGACGTCCGACCGAGGCCAGTGCCCCCGGTTACAGATCCAGCGAACTCTCCGCCGGCGCTTTCACCCGATCTGCGAAAGCCGCCCGGTCGAATCGCCGAAGCGCTCCTCCTTCACCCCGGTTCGGTCGAGAAGGCTGAGGAAGAGGTTGCTCATCGGCGTGTCCTGCCCGAGTTCGCTGCGCAGCCCGGTCTGGATCGTGCCGCCGCCGTGGCCGGCGAGGATGACGGGCAGGTCGGTGTGGCGGTGGCGATCGGGGTCGGCAAGACCGCTGCCCCAGACGACCATCGAGTTGTGCAGCAGCGACTGGCCGTCCACGTCCTTGCGCGACTGGAGTTGTTCGAGGAAGTAGGCGAACTGCCGCGAGTAGAAAAGGTCGATCTTGGCGAGCTTGTCGAGCGACTCGGGGTTGTTCTGGTGGTGCGAGATGGAGTGGTGCCCATCGGGCACGCCGATGTCCTTGAAGCTGCGGTTGCTCCCGTCGTGGGCGAGGAGGAAGGTGGCGACGCGGGTCGAGTCGGTCTCGAAGGCGAGCACGAGCAGGTCCATCATCAGGCGGATGTGGTCCTCGTAGCTGCCGGGCACGCCCTCGGGCATCTCCATGTCGGGGGATTCGGGCAGGCCGAATTTCTCCGCCTTCTCGATGCGGCGCTCGATCTCGCGCACGCCGGTCATGTATTCGTCGAGCTTGAGCTGGTCGTTGCGACCGAGCTGGCGGTTCAGCGCCTTCGCGTCCTCCATCACGAAGTCGATGAGGGAGCGCTGGCGCTGGTTGCGCAGGGCGAAGCCCCTCTCCCGCTCCTCCTTCGGGCCGGAGCCGAAGAGGCGTTCGAAGACGTGGCGGGGGTTCGACTCGGGCGTCATCGGCGTGGTGTCCGACCGCCACGAGAGGTTGAACTGGTAGGCGCAGGAGTAGCCCGAATCGCACACCCCGCTCTTGCGGATGCCGTCGCAGGAGAGCTCCAGCGAGGAGAAGCGCGTCTGGTCGCCGACGGCGTTGGCGATGACTTGGTCGGCGGAGATGCCGAGCTTGATGTCGGCCCCGGCGGTCTTGCGCGGGCGGGTGCCGGTGAGGAAGGTGGCGTTGGCCCGGGCATGGTCGCCCGCCCCGTCGGGGCCCCCGGTGCCGTTGAGGTGGGCGAGGTTGCTGAGGACGTGGAGATGCTCCTTGAACTTCGCGTAGGGCTCGTGCGTCGCGGCAAGCTGGAAATCGGCCCCCGTCCCGGCGATGGCCCACTTCTCCATGTTCATGCCGTTCGGCTTGTAGAGGAAGGCGGTGCGCAGGGGTGCCCCGCTCGCGGTCGTGGCGAGCCCTTTCGCGGCGGCGGCCTTGGCGACGGAGGTGTTGAAGAAAGTCTCGAAAGACGGCAGGGCGACGGCGGCTCCGAGGCCTTTGAGGAAAGCGCGGCGGTTGACTTCGTGGATCATGGCTGAAGGGGAGGGGAGTGCGTTCCAGATGGCAGGCCGGATGCCTAGCAGATCCGAGGCCAAGACAAGATACGCCCGCGCGGCGCTCCAACAAATCACGCGAATCCGGCTGTCAAGACCAGTCCATTGGGGTCAGTCGGCTGCGCTAAGCTCGACGATCCATGCGACCAGCTCCCAGATCTCGTCCTCCTTCAGGGCCTCCGCGTAGCCGACCATGGGCGTGCCGTTGAGACCCGTGGCGATGGTGCGGTAGAGGTCGCCGGGTTGGTCGCCCGACTTGTGGTGTGGTGCGGAGAGCGTGGCGGGGGCGATGGGGTTGCCCCAGCCGTCGACGAGCCCTTGGCCGCCTGGCCCGTCGCCTTTCCCCGAGTCGCCGTGGCAGGTGGCGCACAGTGCCTGGAAGCGCGCCGCTCCGGCTTGGGCGCGGCTCCGCCGTTCCCCGGGCGAGGCGAACCAATCGGGCGTCCCGGGCATGGGAACGGGTCTGGCGGCAAGCTCGGGCTTCCGCCAGGCTCTGGAGAGGCTTTTGAGGTAGACGACCAAGCCATCGACTTCCTCCTCGTGGAGATTGGAGAAGACCGGCATGGTCGTGCCCGAGATCCCGCTGCGGATGGTCCGGCGCAGGTCCGCGTCGACTGGCTGGGTGCCGTAGGCGGTGGTGCGGAATTTGAAGAGGCCCGAGCGGAAATTGCGCGGCTTCACCGCAAGTTCGCCGGCCCACGGGCCGTTGCCCCTTCCCGTCGCGCCATGGCATTCGACGCAGTATTTCTGATAGACGTAGCGCCCCTTCATGTAGAGATGGAGCTCTTGGCGGTTGGCCTCGGACGAGGGTTCCTCGGCACCCGCCGGGAGGAGGAGCGCGGCGAAGGCGAGGCTTGCTCCGGCGCAGGCCGATGCCAGGACGCGGGGTGGACGAAAGGAAACCATGCCTCGCCAAGATAAGGGCGTTTCGCGGAGCGTCCGTCCTTTTTTCTGGTGCAGGTGCGCCAGTCGGCGGGAACCGTTCGGGTCACCGCATTCGCTGGGCGCGGGTTGGATGTCCTAGCGACGTTCGGACGGGGTCGGCTATCTCGGCTACAGCCACCCGGTCCCAGGCATCGCGTAGGGTCGGAAGATCTCGATGGTCCCGTCGGCTTCGTCGTGGAGGAGGGCGCGGTTCAAGCCGAGTTCGGCGGCTTTGCCGGAGTCGATGAGGCTCGCGGAATCGGCCGCGCTCATTTGGAAGAGCACCTTCTTCTCGAACTCTCCCGCGGCCTTGCGTCCGAGGGTGCGGACGAGGTTGTTGTAGGAGTCGAGCGAGGCGACGAGATGATGACCCCAAGGCGGCCCTTCGAGGATGATCTCCTGCAAGGAGTCGGAGGGCTTCGCCCCGGCTTCGGCGTCGAGGGAGAAGGAGAAATCCTCTTCGTGCCGCAGCTTGCGGTGGCGGTGGAGGTTGGGGATGAAAAGAACGACGGGCCTCCCCGGATCGGGCGCGGAGCCGTCGGCCACGGCCTTGAGCGAGGCGGCGAGTTCGTTCAGAAGCGGCCCGACCCCATGTGTGTCGGGGCATTCGACCCCGCCGATGCGTTCGACGGCGCGGCGGAAGGGCGAATCGTCGGGGGTGGCGAAACGGCTGTCCACGAGGACGAGGCGGATCGCGTCCCCGAACTGCGCCCGCAGCATCCGCAGGGCGACGACGAGGATCGCATCGGCCGCGTCCTCGCGCTGGCCGACGAGGAGGAGGTGGTTGCCACTCTGCCGGGCGAAGCTCACCTCGGTGGGGCCTTTGATCGAGTTCGGCGCGCCGAGAAAAATCCGTGGTGGACCGGGGACGGGGTCGTGTTTCAGCAGTTCGGTCAGGATGGGGTCGGACTCGGCTTCGGCGGGGGCGTTGCCCTCGAAGACGACGAGGGGGCGCGGTTTCCCTCCCCGCTTTCGGTCCAGTTCGGCGACGTGTTCGAGGAGCTGGTCGCGCTCCTCTTCGCCGAGCCAGACGACTTGGAAGGGCGAGTTCGCCTCGGCGGCCCCGGCGCGGTCGTTGTAGATGCCCTCGCCGGGCCGGGTGAGGAGGCGAGGCGCGGGATTCGAGTCGTCCATGATGAGGTAGGCGTCGGCCTCGTTGCAGGCGAGGGCGATGCGCACGGTCATCTGCCCGAGGGTGGCGCGGGCGAGGGTGAAGGCCCCGCCGAGGGTCTGCGAGCCGAGGATGGCGTGGATGCCGAAGGCGCGACCTTGCCTCACGATGCGGTCGAGGAGCACGGCGGCCTGCTGCGAGATGGCGTCGTCCTCGGTGAAGAACTCCTGGAATTCGTCGATCAGCAGGAGGGTGCGCGGCATGATCTCCGCTCCCGGCTTGGTGCGGTAGCCGGCCACGTCCTGCGCTCCGGCGGCGCGGAAAAGCTCGCCCCGCCGCCGCAACTCCTCGTCGAGGCGTTGCAGCACGCTGAGGCCGAACTCGCGGTCGCTCTCGATGGCGACGACGCGGGCGTGGGGGAGGCGGCGGTCGCCGTAGCATTTGAACTCGACCCCTTTTTTGAAATCGACGAGGTAGAACTCGACTTCGTCGGGCGAGGACCAGAGGGCGAGGTTGCTGACGATGATGTGGAAGAGGGTCGATTTGCCCGATCCCGTCTTCCCGGCGATGAGGGCGTGCTGGCAGGTGCCCTTGCCGAGGGCGAGCTGCTGCAGTTTCGTCGCCCCGCTGCGCCCGATGGGGACGCGCAATTCGTCGGCGGTCGTGAGGCTCCAGCATTCCTCCGGGGAGGGGGCGATGAAGGGGAAGGGCACCTCGATGCGGTTCGAATCGCGGTTGGCCGCGCCGAGGCGGTGCATCCATCGGGCGAAGAGATCGGGCGGGGGTGGTTTTGTCAGGGAGATCGTCAGCCCCTTCACCGGCGCGTCCTTCAGGAAGAATCCGTCGATCCCCGACTGGAGGCAGAGGCAGGCCTTGCGCAGGTCGTCCATGCGGAAGCCGGAGGGAAGCTCGGCGCGCTGGTCGCAGTGGAGGAGAAGGAAGACCCCGCAACGCGCCCCTGCGGCGGCGATGCTGAGGAGGCGCTTCGCCGCGAGATCGCTGAAGCCGTGGGGGAAGTCGGCGGCGACGAGGAAGTGGTAGCGCTCCGCGACGGTCCCGGCGGCCTCGTTGTAGTCGGTGATGGTCGCGTAGTCCTGGCGCAGGTACATCTGGATGACCTTCTCCATGTGGTCGCAGAGTTCGCCGAGGCGGCGCTCGATCTGGTCGGACTGCGTGCGGATGCGGGTGTTGATGAGGATTTCCTCGTAGTCGGCGAGGTGCATCAGCCCCGCGAAGCTCTCCCCGAGTCCCACCGGATCGACGAGGGAGAAGGAAAGCCGCCCGGCTGGCGAGGCGGCGAGCCAGCCGAGGACGAGCTGGTTCAGCAGGGCGATGGCCTCGTCGCGGCCATGCTGCTTCGTTTCGAGGAGGATGGAGGCGGCGTCCGGGATGCGGAGGCGCAGGGCGAGGCGGTAGTCGGGCGGCGAGGGCAGGGCCATGCGCTCCGACACCGGGAGGAGGAGTTCGCTCCGTTCGCCGGAGTAGTCCAATTCGCCGAAAGCGAGGGCGGGGACGAGCTGGCTCGGTGGGGACCAAGCCTCGGGTCCGTTGCTCAACCAAGCGGTCTCCTTCCCCGCGAGGACGGCTTGGGTCTCCGCGGAGAGGCTTGCCGCGAGCGGAAGCATCTCGCTCCGCCACTCCGCGACGAGCCGCTCCAAGGGTTCGGCGGGATCTTCGACTGGGCCAGCTTCGGCGGCGACGCGGGCGAGGGCTTCGTCGCGTTGCCGTTCCAACTCGCCGATGCCTTCGGCGAGGGTCTGGTGGACGGCGTCGATCTGGAACTGCCGATGCGTGTCGAGTTTCCCCCGGAGGGCTTCGGCGCGTTTCTCGACGGCTCCGGGATCCGGGTAGCGGCGCGGACTGGAGTCGCTAGGTTTGTGCTTCAGACCCTGTTCGAAGGCGGACTTGACCCGGTTGTATTCGGCTTCGGCCGTCTCGACGGCGAGGCGGTGGCGGAGATCGAGCGACTCGCGATGGCGCAGGCGCAGGGCCTTGGCCTCGACGAAGCGCGGGGTCTCGGCGGCGGCGAATGCGGCGGCGGGACCGCGCCCGGCGAACCACAGGACGAGGAGCAGTGCGGCGGTGGCACCCGCGATGCCGAGCGAGAGCGGCCACGAAATCCCGCCGAGGCCAAGGTGGGGGGCGACGAAGGGCAGGACCGCGCCGAGACCGAGGACGAGGAAGAGCTGGAGGACGAGGGGGAAACCGCCGAACCAAGCGAGGAGCGGCGATTGGCGCAGGCGTTTCACCGCTGCGGAAAGCCCGGTGTGGAGCGCGGCGAGGGACTCCTCGGCGGGAGGGGCACCGGCCTCGTCGGGCAGGGGCGTCTCCGTATCCTTCAGCGCGACGAGGAGGCGGCGCTGCGGTCCGCCATAGCCTCGCAAGGCGGCGACGGCGGCTTTTTCCAATTTGAGGAAACGGGCATGGATCGCCTTGGTCGCGGCACCCGCCTCCTCATGCTCGGCGGCGGCGCGGGCGAGGGCCTGCTCGCGGCGGCGGCCCGCCTCCATGAAGTCGCGCTGGAGGACGGCGCGGTGCTGGCCCTCGCTCGCCTGCATCGCGCCGACGACGGCGTTGCGCACGGCGATTTGGCCTTTGTCGAGGCGGACGCGGCGTTTCTTCGCGAGTTCGTCGAAAGTGTGGACCTTCGTCTCGGCCTTCTCCGTCATCGCGGCGACGGCGGCGCGGTGGCGGCGCTCGATCTCGGCGTGCTGCTCCTCAAGGGTCTGGCGGCGGCTCGACTCGCGGAGCTGCCGGGCGCGTTCGAGCCCCTTCTCCCGCTCGGCGAAGCTCCGCGCCCCGGCGTGGAAACGTCCGACGAGGGAGACCGATTCGGGGGCGGAGAGGGGGTCAGAGTTCACAGTCTTGGCGGAGTCGGTGGAGCACCTTGTCGAGATCCTCGATGGCCGCGGCGGCGTGGTCGACGGCATCGAACATGGGCTGCATGTAGACGCTGTCAAATTCGCGGGCCTTTTCGTCGCGCCACGACTCCCGCGTCTCCTGCCAGACACGGAGGAGTTCGCGGGAGAGTCCGACGAGGCAGCCCTTGCTGTGGTTGAGGCTCATGTCAGGGGTCGCCGGAGGCGTAGGCGTCGAGCTGGCGGATCGCCTCGGTCAGGAAGACGACGGCGCGGGCCATGTCAGTGTCGAGGTGGTGGCGGAGTTTTTCGACCTTCCTCGCCTCGGGTTCGACGGTGGAGTCGTAGTTGCGCAGCCAAGCCGCGATCTTGCGCAGGGTGTCTTCGAGTTCGCGAAGCTCGCGGCGTTTCTGGTTCACCTGCATCTGGGCACCGCTTTTCTTCTGGGCGAGGTCGGAGAGGCGGGCGGTGAAAAGCTCCTGCTCCAGTTGTTCGAGCTCGCGCTCGCGGCGTTTCATCTCCTGCCCGATTTTCATACGCTGCTCGGTCTGGAGCCAGATGCGGGTGCGCTTCACCTCCTCGGAGACTTCGTCGAGGACGAGGTTGGCCCGTTCGAGGAAAAGAATCAGGCTGGAGCGGAATCGCTCCAAGGCCTCGAGGTGGGTGACGTGGGCACCGGGCACAAGCGTCTCCTCTTAGCGCTGGTTCAGGTATTCCTCGATGCGCTGGGCCTTGCGCAGGAGGAAGGGGCCTTGGTGGGCCGAACTCTCCATGAAACGACGGAGCGTCTTCATGGTCTCTTGGAACTCCTGGGCGAACTTGGCATGTTCCTGGTCCTGCCAAGTGTCGGCTAGGGCGGCGAAGCGGGCCTGAAGGGAGGAGAGGGAGTTCTGCAGGTCGCCGTTGAAGCGCTTCAACTCCTCGGCGAAGCGCCGCAGCTCGTTCGGGTCGACGATGGCCTTGGACATGGGAGCACCTCCTGATTTTTGAAGCCTCCCATCTTCCGCCCCTGCCTCGGCAAGGGCGGAAGATGGTCGGGACGACTGGATTCGAACCAGCGACCCCCACACCCCCAGTGTGATGCGCTACCAGGCTGCGCCACGTCCCGTATGACTTCCCGCCGACCGGATGGACCGGCGGAGCGGATAGTGTGGACGAAATCCTCCGTTGCGCAAGTGCCTTGTCTTTCAAAAATTTCGCGCGAGAACGCGGAACTTTTTTTGCACAGGGATCGCGATTCTGTGCCATGCTGCACGGCTCATGGAATCGCAGCGCATCCCAGTCGCCGTCGTCGGCGCGAGTGGCTACACGGGGCAGGAGTTGCTCCGTCTCCTCGTGGCACACCCCTCGGTGGAACTCGTCGCGACGACCTCCCGGCAGGAGGCGGGGCGCGCCCTCGCGTCCGTCTTCCCGCGACTCGCCGGCTCGACCGCCGCCGATCTGGCCTTCATCGCGCCGGACATCGAGGCCATCGTTGCGAGCGGGGCGAAGGCCGCCTTCCTCGCCCTGCCGCACGGGGTCGCCTCGGAGTTCGCCGTGCCCCTGCTGGAGCGCGGGCTGCGCCTCGTCGATCTCAGCGCCGACTACCGCCTGCGCGACGCGGTGGTCTACCGGGAGTTTTACCAGCACGAGCATCCCGCGCCGCAGTTGCTCGGCCGTGCCGTCTACGGCTTGCCGGAATTCTATCGCGAGGAGATCGCCGCCGCCGACCTCGTCGCCTCGCCGGGCTGCTACCCGACGAGCGTCCTCGTGCCGCTCGTGCCGCTGCTGAAGGCGGGGTTGATCGAACCTGCGGGCATCGCCGTGGCCAGCCTCTCCGGCGCGAGCGGGGCGGGGAAGAAGGCCGAGGCGAGCCTGCTCTTCGCCGAGGTCAACGAAAGCCTCCGCGCCTACGGAGCACCGAAGCACCGCCACCTCAGCGAGATCGAGCAGGAGCTTTCCCTCGCCGCCGGGGAGAGGGTCGTGATCTCCTTCGTGCCGCATCTCATGCCGGTGACGGCGGGGATCGCGACGACGATCTTCTGCGGGATCGCCGGGGACGCCGACGCGATCTCCTCCCGCGTCGCCGAGGCCTATCGCGAGGCCTACGACGGGCGTCCCTTCGTGCGCGTCCTCGGCGAGGGCGCCTTCGCCGACACGAAGCATGTCGTGCGGACGAACTTCGTCGATGTCGGCTGGGTCGTGGACCGCCGCACCGGGCGCTTGATCCTCTCCAGCGCCGAGGACAATCTCGGGAAAGGCGCGGGCAGCCAGGCGATCCAGAGCTTCAACCTCATGTTCGGTCTGCCCGAGACTGCCGGACTGCTCCAGTTTTAATCCACATCGATCCCCGTTCCGAACATGGCCAAGAAAGTCAAAGAGATCGAGGGCGGCGTCTGCGCTCCGCGGGGCTTCAAGGCCGGGGCCATCGCCTGCGGCATCAAGAACCCGGCGGTGGAGCGGCTCGACCTCGCCCTGATCTATTCCGAATTCCCCACTGTCGGCTCCGCCGTCTACACGCAGAACCAGGTCTGCGCCGCGCCCGTGCGCCTCTCCGCCAGCCATTTGAAATCGGCCGAGCCCCGCGCCATCATCGCGAACAGCGGCAACGCCAACGCTTGCACCGGACCCGACGGACTCGTCCACGCCCGTGCCATGAGCGCCGCCACGGCGAAAGCGCTCGGGCTGAAACAGCGCGAGGTCCAGGTCTGCTCCACCGGCATCATTGGCGTGCCCCTGCCCATCGACCGTATTGAGCCGCGCATCCCCGAGCTCGCCGCCTCCCTGAACGGCGACGGCAATCCGGCGGCGCGGGCCATCATGACGAGCGACACCCGGCCGAAGGAGGTCGCCGTTTCCGTGAAAATCGGCGACACGAAGGTGCGCATCGGGGCCATCGCCAAGGGCGCGGGCATGATCAATCCGCACATGGCCACGATGCTCTGCTTCGTCACCACCGACGCCGCCGTGTCGAAGGCCGAGATCGTCGCCGCGACGAAGGAGGCGGTGGACCATTCCTTCAACCGCATCACCGTCGACGGCGACATGAGCACGAACGACACCGTCATCGTCATGGCCAACGGGCAGGCGGGGAACAGGACGATCACGAGGGGAGGGGAGGGGAGCGCCGAGTTCCGCGAGGCCCTCACCGAGGTGATGCTCTGCCTCGCCAAGCGCATCGTCGCCGACGGCGAGCGCGTCACCAAGCTCGTCGAGGTGCAGGTGCGCGGCGCCGCCTCAGCCCTCGACGCCGAGCGCGTCGCCCGCGCCGTGGCGAACTCGAAGCTGGTGAAATGCTCGTGGAACGGCAACGACCCGAACTGGGGCCGCATCCTCCACGCCGTCGGCTACTCCGGCGCGAGGGTGAAGGAGGAGATGGTGAACATCCACCTCAACGGGGTCATCGCGACGCAGAACGGCCTCGCCGCCGGGACCGAAGGCGGGAAGCTGCTCGACGCCGTGAGCGGTCCGGAGTTCACCGTCGGGATCGACCTGAACATCGGCAGGGGCGAGTTCACCATCTACACCTCCGACCTCTCGCCGGAATACGTCGATTTCAACCGCACCGAATATTCGGCGGTGAGGAAGAAGTGACGGAGGGCGGCTTTCGGGGCTTCGGTGGGGAGAAGTTCTCACGAAATTGCCTTCGGCTATCCGCTTCGCGTATTCTCTACGGGCACTGTCTGCCCGCTGCGCGCACATTTCATCCGTAAGCCCCTCCCCCTCCACAGCGTCCCAACGGTTGCGAACTGCGTCATCCACTGGTAGAGAAAGACGCCCCGGAAGCCTCCGGGCCTCCTTCTCGCGACATGGACGATTTCGCCTTCATCCAACTGGCTCCGGGCCGCTATCTCTGCGGCCTCGGCCCCTTCGAGTTGCGCGAATCCCCGCCGCCGGACGGGGCCACGGCCTTCTACTGGAACCGCTTCGACCTGTCCGACCCGCGCCCTTGGCGGGTGCCTTCCCGCGTCTTCGAGACGGACGACCTGCGCGTCCTCCTGCCCGACAACGGGGCCACCCCCTTGCCCGAGATCGCTTGGGCGGGCCTCGGCGACACCGACGTGAGGGCCGTCTTTGACGAAATCCTCGCCAGCATCCGCGAGGGCGGGCTGACGAAATCCGTCCCCGTCCTCACCGAGCGCGGCATCCTCCACCGCGGCGAGCCGGCCGCGCTGGTGAAGGCGGTTAACGCCGCGCCCGACTCGCTCCGGGGCTACGGTTGCCGGGAGGGCAGTCAGGGCCTCGTCGGGGCGACGCCCGAGCAACTCTTCACCCTGCGTGACGGCATCCTCGAAACCATGGCCCTCGCCGGCACCTCGCCGCGCCACGAACTCCGCGATTTTCCGAACGATCCGAAGGAAATCCGCGAGCACGAACTCGTCGCCGACTACTTGGAGGAACTGCTCGCCCCCTTCGGCCCGGTCGAGCGCGAGCCTCGCACCCTCCTCGACCTCGGTTCGATGATCCATTTCCTGACGAGGCTCCGCGTCCGTCTCGACGATCCGGCGACCGATCCCAACACCCTCGTCAGGGTCCTCCATCCGACTCCGGCCCTCGGGGCCTGTCCGCGAGGCGACGGCGCCCTGCGCCAGCTCGTCGAATACCGCCGCCGCCTCGGCGTGCCGGAGCGGTTCGGCGCACCTTTCGGAGCGCTGCGCGAAGGCTCCCTCCGGGTCTTGGTCGCCATCCGCAACGTCTCCTGGGACGGGCGCGACGTCTTCCTCCCCAGCGGCGTCGGCCTCGTCGAGGGCAGCCGCTTCGACCGCGAATGGCGCGAGCTCGCCCTGAAGCGGAACTCGGTGAAATCCCTCCTCGGGGTGTGATCGGACGCCGCACGAGCATGACCGCCAACGCCATCCTCGCCGGGGCCGCCCTCGGGCATCTCGCCGGGCTCGGGGTGGAGGACTTCGTCGTCTGCGCGGGCGCCCGCAACGCCCCGCTCGCGACCTCGCTCTTGGCAAAATGCCGGGACCACGGCTTGCGCGTGCGCCACCACTTCGACGAGCGCACCGCCGCGTTCTTCGCCCTCGGCCTCGCGAAGCGCCGCCTCGCGCCAGTCGCCGTGCTCACGACCTCCGGCACCGCCGCGGCCGAGCTGCTGCCCGCCGTGGTCGAGGCCTACTACAGCGGCGTTCCCCTAGTCCCCGTCACCGCCGACCGCCCCGCCTCCTGGCGCGGCAGCGGCGCTCCCCAGGCCATCGAGCAGGCGGGGATGTTCGGACCCTACGCCTTCGCCCTCGACGTTTCGGAGCCAACGGGGCTCGCCCGCCTCGCGGAATGGGAAGGCGACGCGCCTTTGCATGTGAATCTCTGTTTCGACGAGCCAAGGGCCGAGGATCGCAACGAAACTTGGAAGCCCGCGCCAGTCTCGATCCAGCGGAACGGGACGCGAGCCGACGGGGAGGAGATCGCCGCCTTCACCGGGGATGGCGACGGGCTGCTGGTCGTCCTCGGCGAACTGGAACCCGGCTGGCGCGAGGAAGTGGAGCGGTTTCTGGTTTTGTCAGGCTTCCCCGTCTGGGCCGAAGCGACGAGCGGACTGCGGGAGAGCGCGGCGCTGGCGGGACGGATCGTCCTTGGCGAACCGCCCCTGCCCCGGCGCGTCCTTCGCATCGGCGGCGTCCCTAGTTTGCGGCTCTGGCGGGATCTTGAGGAGCACGCGGCGATCCCCGTGCTCTCGGTCTCCCGCCGACCTTTCCCCGGATTGGCGCGGGATTCGGCGCTCCTCGTCACGGACCGTTTCCCGGCCGTCCCGCTGGAGACGCGACAGGGTTGGGTCGGCGACTCGACCCTCTTGGATGCCGCTCCCTTCGCCGCCCATCCCCGTTCCGAACCGGCCATGGTCCGCGAACTCTCGCGCCGCATCCCCTCCGACGCCCTCGTCTATCTCGGCAACAGCCTGCCCATCCGCGAGTGGAACCTCGCGGCCGCCCTCGACTCGCCGCATCCGCGCGTCCGCGCGAGCCGGGGCGCGAACGGCATCGACGGGCAGGTCGCGACTTTTCTCGGCCTTTCCGAGGGCGAAGCGGAATCGTGGGCGGTGCTCGGCGACCTCACCACGCTCTACGACCTCAACGCGCCCGCCCTGCTGACGCAACTGTCTCCGGGGCGTCGGCGCATCGTGGTGCTCAACAACGGAGGCGGGCGCATCTTCTCGCGCCTGCCTTCGCTGGCCGGGTTGCCGCCCAAGGAGAAGCGCGTCACCGAAAACCGCCACGGGCGGCGCTTCGAGGCTTGGGCGGCGATGTGGGGGATGGACTACCGCCTCTGGCCCGCGAGCGAGCCGTTTCCCGAAGTCGAGGGATCGGGGGAGGTGGTGGTCGAAGCCCTCCCCGACGAAGCGGAAACCGAAGCCTTCTGGGCGGCGCGAAAATGAGCGGTGCTCCGGAGATCCTCGCCCTGCACGGCAACTTGGGCTCGCCCGCCGATTGGGAGGGTCTGGGGCTGCCGGAGCTGCGTGCCGTCGATCTCTGGGAACACACCGGGTCCGGCTTCCGCGAGTTCGTCGAGGCCCTCGCCGGACCCCTGTCCGAGGGGATGGAAAAGCCGCTGCTCGCGGGCTACTCCCTCGGCGGTCGGCTCGCCCTGCATGCCCTCGCCCTGCGCCCGGAGCGTTGGGGCGGGGCGGTCATCGTCTCGGCGCATCCCGGGCTCTGCTGCGTCGAGGATCGACTTGCCCGCAGGGCTTCCGACGCGATCTGGGCGGCGCGGGCGCGGGACTGGGCTTGGGAGGATTTTCTGGCGAGTTGGAACGAGCAGCCTTTGCTCGGGGCGCCCGCGGAGGGGCTTCTCAAGCGGCAGCAAGCCCTCGAATCGAGGCGCGAGGAAGTGGCCGCTGCTTTCGAGACTTGGTCGTTGGGACGGCAGGAGGATTTGCGCCGCGCCTTGCGCGTCTTCTCCGGGCCGGTGCTGTGGATCACTGGGGAGGGAGATGGGCGCTATACCCGGATCGGGGAGGGGATGGCGGAGGTGTTTTCCGACTTCCGACACGTCGTCGTGCCGGGATGCGGGCATCGAGTGCTGGGGGAGGGCGGGGCGACCGTCGCGCAAGCAATAGGCGGGGGCTTCGCTTGAGTCGGAAGCGGAGGTCGCCGCCCCGGCAACAGATCAATCGCCGAGCCGGATACCTCTGGTCATCAATTGGTCTTGGATATCCCTGTTCTCCCGCACCTGCTTCCAAGCAGCGTCGGCGCGATCGGCGGCGACCTTCAATTCGGCGCGGTAGTTGTTGAACACAGTGGTCGATTGCTTGTGCGCGTTCGAATTGATGAAGCGGTGGCATTGCTCGACGACTTGGATTTGGGCGTCGATGACGGCGGTCAGCTTCGGATCCGATTTGGGCTTCATGGCGAGGAGCCGGGTTTTGGCCTCCGTCAGGGGATTGTTCCTGCCGAACTGGAACTGCTCGACCGGGGTTCCTTCTCTCAATTCCGACAGGACTCTCGCGAAAGGCGACATGGCGTCGTCGATTCGCACAAGGGTGCCCACCAAGGAATACCTTGCGGGTGCTTGGCGCTTGCTGGCCGCGAGCAAGATGCTGGCGGAATAGAGGTTGGGTACCGCTGCCAGGATTCCCTCCAGCTTCTGCGTCGTCTCGGGCGCGTAGAGAACCGCCGCCCCTTTCCCGGTCATTTCCTTCTGCAGGGCGTCGAACGCGGCGAGCGCTTGAGTGGCCTCTTCGCTGCGGCGGCCCGGGTTGGCGAGGTCGAGGGCTTCGTCCAGAGTCTTCAGCATGAAGATTTTGGCGGTCAGAAAGCGGCGGAGGTTCTCTTCGACGGCCAAGTCGTCGATGTCTTCCCGGTTGGCGGAGGGGATGCCGATGACGGTGCAGTTCGCCTCCATCGCTCCTCGGATCTTGTCGGCGACGCCGCCCACGGGCTGGACGGTCTGGTCGGCGTTCATGTCGCCGGTCACGGCCAGATTGTCCGGGATCTCGAAGCCGTCGAGGAGGGATTCAAGCAGCAGGGCGCAGGCGACCGCCGCCGAGGGGCCGTCCTTGCCTCCCCATTTGTCGGAGAATCCAAATCTCACGTTGTGGTTGCTTGGCATTCCTTTGTATTTCACCTGCATGGCCCGCAGCACTTCCGCGGCGGCGCGTCCCATGTCCGGTCCGACGGATTGGTTGAAGCCAAGGTCGAATTGGCCGTCGCTGCGGTCGACCACTGCGGTCGCGCTCAGTTTGACTGCGGCGGCTGCATGGGTGCCACCTTCCATCGGGCGGACCAGCAGGGCATGGATGGCGGAGAGGGATCGCTTGAACTCCGCTTTGCCGTTTCCCGGTGTCGTGGTTGTCCACTGTGTTTCGGAATCGATGTCCGAATCGCTAGGTACTGGATAGGCTGCGGGTGGGGTGGATTGCTCCGGACGGGTGCCGGGTTTGCGGATGGCGAAGACGAGGAGATACCGACCGTCGATCCGGGTACCCACCAGATTCAACCCGGAGTCTGCGGGGCCGACGGAGAGGAAGATTTGGCTCCGCTCGCCGATCCGGCCGAGGGAGTCCAAGAAGAAGGGCTTGTTGCGGGCGGATGCCAAAGAGACCCCATGCAGGTTCGACAGATGTTCATCGAAATGCACGGCTATGTCCGCACACTTCTCCATGTCGTCGGAATCGAACAGCAGGACGTGGATTTCCGACAGGGTATCGTCTTCGATCTTCAAGAGGACCTTGCCGTTGCGCCCAGTCTGCTTGGTGACGGGGGTGGGAACGACGTATCGGGTTTGCAGCCAGACTTGAGAGTCTATGGGACGGGTATGCGCGGTGAAAGGTTCGAGCGAACCGTAGTCCGTGATCGCCTCCACTTGTCCCCGCGACATGCCGATTCTCCACGATGCGAATTCCTGCAAGGGCGAATCTTGGCCCCGCGCGGGAGCTGCGGCGGTCATTCCGAGGGCGAGCAGCATCCATCAGAGGGCAGGAGGCAGGGGAGCGGCAGGGAGGCGAAGCGGCGGGGGCGGTTTCATGCGAAATGGCGGAGTCTATCCCATTGATTCAGCGATCCGATGCCAAGGAGCCGGTTCCGGCTTCGGCGGTTCAATGTCCGAGCATATAGGAAAACGCCGCGCTCGTTCAAGGAAAACCGTTGCCAAGGATTCCCCTTTTTTCTTTGGGTCTTTCCTAGATTAGGG
>DDTJ01000006.1 GCA_002344525.1 Akkermansiaceae bacterium UBA2367 | reverse complement strand
AGCCGAAGGGGGGAATTGAACCCCCGACCCACGCATTACGAATGCGTTGCTCTACCCCTGAGCTACTCCGGCGTCTCGATTCCCGTCCGACGGGACGGGCCGGAAATCTAATCGAACCCGACCGGGTGTCAACGGCGGCGATGGCGCTCGCCTTCCGATCTCCGACAGGGTAGAATAGGGAACAAAACCCTGTCACGTCCCACCGGGTCGCGGCAAGAATCCCAGGGAAAGATCCATGACGCCCACCGACCGCGAGCAATTTATCGAGCAGGTCCGCGAACACCACGCCGGGCTGCGCGGCTTCGTGCGTTCCCTCGGGGTCGATCCGATGTGGGTCGACGATGTCGCGCAGGAGGCCTTCATCGTCGCCTACAACCGCATCGACGAATTCGACCGCGACCGCGATTTCGGGGCATGGCTCCGCGGCATCGCCCGCAACCTCGTCATCAACGAGCGGCGCAAGGACGCGCGCCGCAAACGCATCCTCTCGGACAACCTCACCGACGTGCTCCTCGCCTCCTCCTCCGCCAGCGACGGCGAGCCCGAGGAGATGGGCGACTACGCCCTCGCCCGCCTCAACGCGCTGAAGGAATGTGTCAAAGGCCTGCCGGAGAAAAGCCTGCGCCTCCTGAAATCCCGCTACGAGGAGGACCAGTCGGCCCAAGACATCGCCGAGGAGCTGTCGATGAACCCTCCGGCGGTGCGCAAGGCGCTGGAGCGTCTCCGCACCACCCTGCGCGAGTGCATGGAGCAGCGCATCGGGCCCGCCCCGGCCTATTAAAAATCCGAAACTCGAAATCAGAAACCCGAAGCCCGAACTTGGAATGAACCCCGGACCCGACAACGACGAGCTGCTGTGCCGCTTCTTGCACGGCGAGGCGGATGCGGAGACGGTGGAGTCGCTTGCGGCGCGGGCCGCCGAGGACTCCGGCCTTGCCGGACGGCTCGCCGGGGAGTTGCGCTTTTCCGAGATGCTGCGCGAGGTCCTCCGCTCCGGTGACGCCGGATTCGGGACGGTGCTGGAGAGTGCCGCCCTGCCGATGGAGGAGTGGCTGCGGCGGGTCCGCGAGGGTTCCGCCACGGTCTTCGAGTGCGACCAAGTCGCAAAACATCTTTGGGATTCTCCCGGAGCCGCCCGCGAGCTGCGCCACCGCCTCGCCGAGGACGAGTGGATGCACGAGGCGATCTCCGCCTCGAAGGACGAGCAGGCCTTCATCGAATCGCTGGAGACTCGGATGTGGGCCGAGACAAGGCGGGACCATTTCGTGGACGACTTCGCGAAGCGCCTCGAACGCGAGATCGTCCCCGAAGAGGGCAAGGTCGTCGCCTTCCCCCGCTCGTGGCTCCGCACGGTTTCCGGCATGGCCGCAGCGGCCGCCGTCGTCGCCTTGGGCGCGTTCGTCGCCGCCCAGTTCGCGGCGGACCGCCTCGCCCCGACGCCCGCCCCGGCGGCGGTGGTGAAGGCCACCCCCGACACGATCTGGTCGGAGGGGTCCTCGCCCGGAGACGGCGGCGCCCTGCGCCCCGGCCTCTACGAACTGAAGAGCGGCGTCGTCTCGATGCGACTCGCCAGCGGCGGGGAGCTCACCGTCGAGGGTCCGGCCCGCTTCGAGGTGGGGGCGGACGCCTCCGCCGCCGTCCACACCGGCATCGCGCTGGCCCGCGCGCCGGGGAAGGAGGCGGGCATTGCCCTGCGTTCGCGGGGGCTCAGCATCACGGAACCCGCGCATCTCATCGGCATCGACGCCCGCTCCGAAGCGGCGACCGAGGCCATCGTCTTCAACGGGGACGGAGGCGTCTGCCTGACCTCCAGCGGGAAATGCCGCGACCTCTCGCAATTCGAGGCGGTGAAGGTGGACCATGTCCGCGAGCGGCTCGTCGACGTGCCCTACAATCCCCGCGCCTTCTCGAAGGCTTGGGCGATGCTCGCCGGGGTCGAGAACAAGCTCGGCCCAGTCCGTATCGAACTGCCGGGGTCGATCATCTCGGCGGCGGGCGGCGTCGAGGGCGAGGTGCGCGTTTTCGTCGAGAACGAGTCCTTCCGTCCCACAGATGGGCTGGAGGTGGACCGGGTCGTGGCGGGCGAATTCGCCGTGGCCGGGACGAACTCCGGCGAATCGCTGAAGACTCGCGGCGAGTTGCGCAGCTACCTCCTCCAGATCGCCCCGTCCGACGGTCAAGGGAGCGAGGAGGTCGAGACTTCGCTGACCTTCGACCATCCCGTCGTCGGCGTCATCTTCTCCTCCGAACGGCTTGAAGGCTCCGATTCCACCGTGGGGGCGAGCTTTGCCGAGGCCTCCGGCGAGCGGCGCGGGATGGATACGGGCGACGACCAGATCCTCCTCAGCGAAGACCGCCACACCCTCAACTTCCGCTTCAAGGGCGGCGAACACACCGGGCAGGTGCGCGTGCTGGTGGCGTTGAATTGACGGCTCACGCCGAGGCCAGCACGATCTCGACCGCCTCGGCGGCGGCGGCGAAACCGAAGGCCCCGGTCACTGGCGTGGCCGAACCGAAACCGCTCTCGCAATTCAGCCGCAGGTGGCTGCCGGGCTCGGGCTCCTCGCGGACGCTGCCGTCGGACCAGGGATAGCGGGCGTTTTCGACGCTGAAGACGGCGCGGGCGCCGAAGGGAGCCTTGGTCGACTCGTGGGGGTAGCCGTGATGGCGGCGCAGTTCCTTGCGGACGAGGCGGAGGAGGCGGTCGTTCGTCGCGAAGGCGAGGTCGTCCGTCCTCACCGAGGCGGGGTCGCGCTTGCCCCCGGCCCCGCCCGAGACGACGAGGGGCAGGCCGCGCTCGCGACAGGCGGCGACGAGGAGGGCCTTCAATTTCACGTCGTCGATGCCATCCACGACCGCGTCGTATCCGGCGTCGAGCAGGTCCGCGGCCTTGGCGGCGGTGAAGAAGGCGGAGATTTCGACGACCCCGATCCCCGGCTGGATGCGGCGCAGACGCTCCGCGATCACCGCGATCTTCGGACGGCCGAACTCGCCATCGAGGGCGGGTAGCTGGCGGTTCGTGTTCGTCACGCAGACCTCGTCCGGGTCGATCAGGGCGATGTGCCCGACCCCGCTGCGGGCGAGGGCCTCCGCCGTCCACGAGCCGACCCCGCCCGTGCCGATCACGGCGACGCGGGCGCGGCGCAGCTTCGCGAGCGCCCCGGCCCCGTAGAGCCGGGCCAACCCGGAGAAGCGGTCAAGGTATTCGCTGGAGAGTTCCTCGCTCAAAGCCGCGCACCTTGCGTTGCGGCGCGGGCCGTTGCAAGTTGGCGCGATGAGAAAATTCCCCCGATGAAGTGGCGCATCCTTGCGATCGGAAAGCCTTCGCTGGCCTACGCCAAGGCCGGGGTGGAGGAATACCGAAAACGGCTCGCCCGCTACGCCACCGTCGAACTGCTCGCCGACGGGAAGGACGCGGGCCGGGAGAAAAACAGCGAGGCCCTCCTCGCCGCGAGCGAGGGCGCGGTGCGCATCGCCCTCGACGAACGCGGCGAGGCTTGGACCACGGCGGACTTCGCGGAGCGGGTGCGCTCTTGGCAGAACACCGGGGTGAAGCGCGTCGCCATCCTCGTCGGCGGGGCCGACGGCCACAGCCCGGCCCTGCGCGAGGCCGCCAACCATGTCGTCGCCTTGAGCGGCTTCACCCTCCAGCACGAACTCGCCCTCGTCGTGCTGCTGGAGCAGATCTACCGCGTCCACACTGTGTTGAAGGGCGAGCCCTATCATCGGTGAAGCGGTCTTGTCGGGAGAAGGTGGGTTCCACGCGCCAGCGTTGTACCGGCCTCAGTGAGGCCGATCGGACGTCCAAACGACACTCGACCGAGGCCACTGGCCTCGGCTACAGATCTCGCCCCAAACAGCGCCCAAAACAAAACCTCCAGCACTTCATCGCCACCACTTCCAAGGTTGCCTCCGGCTGTCCGTCCCGTATTCTCCACGACGCAAGACGCCGCAGCCTGCCCTATCATGAGAGTCCGCCCTCCCCTCCTCGTCGCGAACCTGCTCCTCGCGGCGCTGTTCGCCCTCTTCGCTTGGCTGCAGCGCAACGATATCGACCCGGCGATCTACGACCATCCCTCGGTGCTCGACGCGGCGCTCTGGTTCGCCTTCTACCTGCTCATCGCCGTCCTCTTCGTTGTGGTCTGCTTCCGTCCCCTGCCCCGCTGGCTCCTCGTCCTCGGTGCGGTCGCCTGTCTCGTGGAGATGGCGCGGACGGGACCGGGGCTCTATGAAAACGCCTTCGGAAACAAAGAGTTCACGATGACGCAGACGAGCATGACGGCGGAAGACCCGCGCGTGGAACTGTCGCGAGAATTCTTCGGCGCGTTCATCGCCCTCGTCGGCGTTGGGCTGCTGGCGTGGCAGAACCGCCGTCCCGTGACTCGTGACCCGTGACCCTTCACTCCGCCGGGACAAGGCGGAAGATCGCCCCGCGCCAGTCGAGATAGATGGGCTCACCGTTTTCGTCGGGATGGATGGCGGTGGGCTGCACGGTGGGATTCTGGGGATCGGCGGGCTTCTCGATCTGGTGGTTGGCCACAACCTTCCCCTGCGCGGAATCGTAGTGGAGCGACCAGAGGTTGCCGGAGCGCCAGTCGCCGTAGAGGAAGCCGCCTCGCAGGGCGGGGATGGCCTCGCCGCGATAGACGTAGCCGCCAGTGATGCTAAATCCGTCGGCGCGGCCATACTCGTGGACGGGGTCAATGAGGACAGCGTCCTTCGGCGGGGCGGCGGCCTTCTGCTGCCCCAGCGCGGCCATGAGAGGCTCGCGACCGATGAACTCGTGGGCCGCCTCCTTGTAGTTCCACCCGTAGTTACCACCTTTCTCGATCAGGTTGATCTCCTCGTAGAGATCCTGTCCGACGTCGGCGAGGTAGAGAAGCCCGGTCCCGGGATCGATTGTCGCGCCCCAGGGGTTGCGCAGACCGTAGGCCCAGATCTCGGGCGCGGCGTTCGGGGTGTCGAGAAAAGGGTTGTCGCTCGGGATGCCGTAGGGCCGCGAGCCGGTGCGGGCGTCCACGTCGAGGCGCAGGACCTTGCCGCACCAACTCGTCAGTTTCTGCGAGAGGAGGTGGACACCGTTCCTCATGCCGCCGTCGCCGACGCAGAGGAAGAGCATTCCGTCTTTGGGATCGAAGAAGAGGTTGCCCGAATTGTGGTTCCACTCCGGCTGCTGCGCTTCGAGCAGGATGCGCTCGCTCGCAGGGTCGGCGGTGTCGGGATCGGATGAGGAGACGGTGTATTCGGCGAGGACGAGGCGCTTCGGCCCTTGGCGGGAGAAAGTGAGGTAGAAACGACCGTTTTCCTGGAACTTGGGATGGAAGGCGAGGCCGAGGAGACCCTCTTCGAAAGCGTTCTCCACCCCGATGGACTCGGTCAGGTCGAGGAAGACCTTCGCCTCGGTGGCGGTCTCGTCGGCGGGGAGGATCTTGATCTTCCCGGTCTGCTCGACGAGGAAGCGGCGCTGCGTCCCGTCGGGCGGGATCTGGAGGGAGACGGGGCGCTCGACGGCGAGGCCGGAGTAGATTTTCTCCAGCTTCGCCTTGGGCGCGTCGGCATTGGCGGGCAGGATCGCGACGGCGAACAGGAGCGCAAGAGGGGCAAGCGGCGGGATGCGGGTCATGGCCGAAAGGTTAGGGGGATTCGTCCGGGAAGGCAAGCCGAGATGGCGATGGCTGGTTTCGTCGCGGTTCCGTTTGAAGGAAGCAGTATGCCTACGAAGCCCGCAGATGTCTCAGGATGGTAGCTCGATCCTGGCGGAGGTCGCAAACGGCGTGGACGACGAGTCCCCGTGACTCGGGCGTGTAGAAAAGTCCAAATCGCGGATTCTTCAAGACCAGCCTCCGGTAGGGGCGCACATAGAGGGGCGCCATTTCCGGCATCACCCGCAGGAGACGGAGCCCGGAATCGACTCCATGAAGCAAGGAGCGCCCAGCTCCTTCCCGGCCCTCCTCCAAGCGGGCAAATATCGCCAGCAAATCGGCCTCGGCCCGTGCCGTCCAAATGGGTTCAGGCGTCACGACTTTTGAGGATTCGCGCTTTCACTTCGGTCCACGGCGAGACGGAGCCGGGGTTGGACCGATATTCCTCATAACGCCGATGAAGGAGATCGACCAGCTCGGGATCGGGCTCCTCGACAAAGCTTTCGGTGGCTTCCTCGAACAACTCGGCCGCCAAGGCGAGCTTCATTTCCAAGGGGAGCTTCTGAACTTCGGGGAGCTGCTCGACGATCATGGCGCAAGGTATGGGGTCGGGAGGCTCCCGTCAACAGGTGGCGGGTTCCGCCCCGAAGCGATGGCACCGGAACGTTCTTCAGCCCGGCTCCGATTGAAGGGGCTTGGCCCACGGAATCCACGGAAACTCACGGAAGGTTTCCCCGCCGTCCGACGCTTCGGGTTTCGGTTTTGATGAAGGTGGGGCGAGGCGTCCCCGCCGAGCCGTCTTGGGCGGGAGGACGGTCACTGCGTTTCGAGGACGAGGCGGAAGCCGGGCTGATGTAGAACGCGTTCTGTAGGCAGAATGCCTAAACGACTTGAAGAATAGACCTTCTCATTAAGCCAAGATCCCCCGCGCACGACCCGCCGTTCCTCCGTGCCGTTGTACCAATCCTCCACCAACTCCCGCACATTCCCCTCCATATCGAACAATCCGAACCGATTTGGAGCGAAACTCATCACTGGCGCGGTCATCGGAAAACCGTCATTGTAGCCTTCGATATAGTCACCACTATCGCTCGGGGCTTTCTCCTTGCGGCTCTGGTCGCTGAAATTGCCCACTCCGGCGGGCGGGGGCCATTCCGCGCCCCAAGGGTATTCCTTCACTTTGAAGCTCAAACTCTCCGGCGTGTCGCTGCGCGAGCGCCGCTCCTTGCGACCCAGCCCAACAGCGACGCTCCATTCCTCGTCGGTTGGCAGACGATAAATACGTCCCTCTTTCTTGCTGATCCATTCGCAGAAGGCTTTCGCGTCTTCCCAGTTCACCCGTGTTACAGGATGCTCCCCAGCCCGCTCGGTAATCGGGAAGCCGCCGAGGGTCTGGTTTTTCCATGACTGTTGATTCCAGGATTCTCCGCTGCATAGACTTCGTAATCCTTCCACCGCGTTTCATGGATGCAGAACAACACCTCCGTCCCCGGCACAGGCACGAACTTCATCCCGAGACTGTTCTCGAAGGGCTGCTTCTTGGTAGCGAAGCGCGGGTTGTCGGTGGCGGGAGCGCGGACACTCCTGTCCGCCTCCGAGCCGGGATCGGGCAGCGTCTCCGTATCGCCGGACTCGTTGCGGGCAGGAGTGCCCGCGCTCCATTCCTGCAAGGCCTCGCGATAGGCCAGCACCGACTGCGCCTCCTCGAAGCGGCGTTCGCGCGTCAACTCGCCCTCTAGGGCTTGCAGCGACTGCGCCAGCTTCCCGTCGAGCTCCTCGCGAATCTTCCCGCGCTCGCCCTCCCACACCTCGCGCAGCCCGGCCAACTCCTCCGGGGCGTCCTCCGCCAGCGCGGGCAATTTCGGCCAGAGGCGCTCCGCCTCGGCCACGTCCTCGGGCGGCTTCGCCATGGTGCCGCGCAAGGCCTCGACACGGGCCTTCTCCTCGCGGAAGGCGGTGGCCAAGGGCAGGTTCCCCGCGTTGGCTGCTTGGTCGAGGCGGGTTTCGAGGCCGCGCAGATACTGCCCGGCGAGCGCGTCGAGGCGATCCCGGCGCACGGCGACGTAGGCGGAGAGGCGCTTCGCGAGGTCGGGCTGGAGCGGCAGCGCAGCCGGAGCCTCCTTCGGCTCGGGCGCTGGCTCCTGATCCGAAGTGGCCACGGCGGGCGTCGGCGTCTTGCCAATGCTTTCGGCAGGGGGTTCGACGGGCTTTTCCGCGACGGACGCTGGCTCTTCCTCGCCCGTCTTTTCCGCCGAAGCCACGGGCGGGTTGCCCGTACGACTCTCCCCCTCCCCCGCCGATGCGGACAGGAGTGTCCGCGCTCCCTTCGGCAGGACGCCCTCGCCGCTTTCCTCCGCCACCGCCTTCAGCACCGTATCCCGTTCAGGGTCAGTCTCTTGGGGGGGAGGGATTTTGCTCGTCGGGCACGGACACCGGATCGGGACGCTCCGTTTGCCCCGCCAGCACGACCTCTTCCGGCCCGGCGGGACGCGTCGCGAAATACACCACCGCCGACACCAACAAAGCCGCCGCCAACCCGATCCCGGCATACAGCGGCGCTTTCGACTTCTCCGGCACGGGCGCGACTTTCACGGGCTGCGGCTTCGCCGCCTCCATCTCCACACGGGACCTCGGCTGGCTCAGCACCGCGTCCAAGTCCGCTCGCACCGCCGACGCGCTCGCGTAGCGGTAGTCGGGATCAGCGGAGAAGGCCTTCACGAAAATCTCATCCAGACGCGGGTCCAGTTCGGGGAACATCTCGCTGGGCAGGTCGAAGCCCCCTCTCGGCAGCTTCCCCGTCAGCAACTGGTAGAGCATCACCCCCACGACATACAGGTCGGCACGGTGGTCCACCTTCCGGCCCGCCTCCAAGGACTCGGGCGCGAGGAAGTCCGGCGTCCCCACCGCCATGTGGCTCATCGTCAGCCCGAGGGCGGAATCGTCGGTGTCGAAGTGTTTCGCCAGACCGAAGTCCGCGATCTTCACCCGGCCCTCGCGGTTGAGCAAAATGTTCGCGGGCTTGATGTCGCGGTGGACGATGCCGTGGCTGTGGGCGTAGGCCAAGGCGTCGAGGACGTGCGCGATGATGGCGATGGAATCGTTCTGCGAGAGGCGGCCTCCCTGCTGATGCAGGTATTGGCGGATATCCATTCCGTCGATGAACTCCATCACGAAGTAGAGCTGGCCCGCCACCGTCTCGCCGAAATCATACACGGAGATGATGGCGGGATGGTCGAGCTTGGCCATGGCGCGGGCCTCCTGACGGAAGCGGGCCGCGTAGTTCATCTCGTCGCCCTCGGCGGTGAGGGTCTCGGGCAGCACCTTGATGGCCACGTCGCGCTCAAGATGGGCTTGGCGTCCTTTGTAGACCGCGCCCATGCCGCCGCGACCGAGGATGGCGGTGATCTCGTATTGGGGCAGGAGGGCTTGCAACTCCTCCGGCAGGGCGGTTCTCACGATGGCATGAGGGGGGATGATGGTGGTTTTCGCGGCATAGAGCAAGGGGAAAATCCGAAGCTCGAAATCCGAATTTCCGAAGCTTTCCTCCATTCGCGAAGATTCGCGGCCATTCGCGCAAATTCGCGTTCCTCATTTTTTTTTGAACGCGAATGGCCGCAAATGAGAGCGAATGGCCGCGAATTCGGTCCGGTGGGAGACTGCCCACGGAATCCACGGAAACTCACGGAATCCTTCCCCTGCCGAGCCTCTTTCCGTGCCATGCCGTGATTTCCGTGGACCTTCCTCGTCTTCGACGCTCGACCGAGATCAATGGCCTCGGCCACAGATCCCCTCCCTCAACCCGCCTCCTCCGGCGGTTCCGGGATTTGCAGCCGGGTTCCCCGCCGTTGCAGGGAGTACGCCTCGCGATTGGTCAGGCGGATGAAGTCGGCGTGGTTGCCGCGGGCGAACTTGGAGAACAATCCGAGCTGGGTGCGGTGGCAGTTGAGGGCTTTGAGGCGGAGCCGCTCGTGCCGGGTGCCGTCGAGGGTGAAGAAGGCGCGGTCGTCCCAGTTCACGAGATCCGGCAGGGGATGGTCGATCTGGCGCGCCGAGAAGGTGAGCCAGGCGGTCTCCTTGCCGAGACGCGAGACCGCCTCCTTCACCGCCTCGAAGACGAGGAGGTGGGCGGGATGCCAGTATTCGCCGCTGCTGCCGTGCGAGACGACGAGATCCCGCCCGGCGAGATGGGGGAGGAGCTGCGCGGCGAGCTCCGCCGCCGGGACCTCGGGGGCGAAGACACGGTAGCCCTTGCTCTCGGGGTCGATGTGGCCGAGGAAGGCCAAGTCGTCGATCCCGAGGATCTCGCAGGAGCGCTTCATCTCCTCGGCGCGGATGTGGCCGAGCTGGTCGCGGGGATGCCCGCCGCTGGACCCGCCCTCCCCCTTGGTCAGGCAAACGAGCCGGACGCGGGCGCCCTGATGCTTCAATTCGCAGATGAGGCCGGAGCAGAACACCTCGTCGTCGGGGTGGGCGACGACGACGGCCACGTCGAGATCGCGGAAGCACTCCGCCGTGTCCCCGTCGCCATCCTTGAACGAACGGAAGCCGCGCAGCAGCCCGCGCACCCGCTTCCGGTAGAAGACGGGATCAGAGAGCCGCTGGCAAATTTTCCGGAACAATTTCATGGGCGGGTCTCGCGGGGGCGAGGAGGAAGTCTTGCACGTAATCCCGGAGCCGTTCCACGAAGCGCTCCGGGGAGAACCGCGCCACCTGCCCCGGCAGCAGGCCGGAGAGTTCGCGGACCCGGGCGGGGTCGCGGAGGAGGGCGGTGATTTTCGCGACGGCCTCGTCGTCGCTTTCGAACTGGAGTTCGGGGAAGGGCACGATCTCCCCTGCCCCACCGCTCGACGGGACGAAGGGGACGCAACCCATCGCGGCCATCTCCGCCACGGCGATGCCGAAGGCCTCGATGCGGCAGGCGTGCAGGGCGAAGGTGTGCGAACAGAGCGTCCGCCGCTTCTCCTCCATCGTGAGGAAACCGGGCGTCGCGATCCAGTCGCCCTGACGCTCGATGTGGCGGGCGACCTCGCGACCGTAGTCGGACTGGCCGAAGTCGCCGACGATGGTGAAGGTCACGGGAAAGCCGAGTTCGCGAACACGGGCGAGGATGGAGACCATTCGCTCGATCTCCTTCTCCGGCACGACGCGACCGAGGCAGACGAAGGACAAGGGATCGCGCACGTCCCCCGCTTGGGCCTCATCCCGGGAGGAACTCGGCAGCGGCACGGGGGGATGGAGGACGCCGGGGGTTCCGACGCGGAAATGCTCCTCAAGCTGGCGGGCCGCCCAAGCCGAGTTCGCGAGGAGGAGGTCGCCGCGCTCGCACAGGGGCGGCTGGTCGACCTCGATCCAATCGCCGACCTTCAGGTAGAGGTGGCGCAGCGGCGTGGCGCGGTGGCGCAGGGGCGCGTCGGTGCGGGCGTTGAGGCGGCGGCGCATCTCCTCGCTGAAACTGAAGTCGCCGAGAAGCTGGATCGCAGGACGGCCGAACCAGACGGGGTTGTAGGCGCTGAGGCAGAGGTCGAAGCCGGGGGCGAGGCCATGGCAAAAGCGCTCGAAGCGCCGCACCTGGAGATGCGCGAGGCGCAGCGGCCCGTTGACTCCGGGCAGGACGGGAGCCTTGACGTAGCGGAGGCGGGCGGGATCGACGCGGGTGCCGTAGGCGCGGTTGAGTTTTTCCCATTCCCCGTCGTCCAACGGCGCGGCGGTGACGAAAGTGAGGTCGTAGTCGTCCAGCAATGCCTGAAGCGTCCACATCGCGGTGGCTTCGGAGCCGCCCCGGGACATCCACGGATGGGTGACGAGCACGGAGGGACGCTTCATCGACGCAGGGCGGGTTCGGGTTTGCGGGCCGCGTCGGACGCCGGGGCCTCGCGCCGGGTCGGCTCCCACACGCTGGTGCGCGGGCCGCGGAGGAAGTCGAGGAAGCCCAGCAGCAGCGCCAGATTCATCGACAGGAAGTAGCGGGCGAAGCGGAAGACCTTGGCGAGGCGTCCTCCTTTCCCCGGCAGGAGACGGTCGGCGAGGGCCATCGCGAAGACCGCGAGGAAGCCGCCCAGCGGCAACAGGTGGACGGGATGGATCGCCGAAAGGACGAGGCAGGAGAGGAAACCTGCGATCAAAAGGTGCGGCCCGAACCAGCGCAGGCCCTTGTGCGACCAGAAGGCGAAGGTCGTGGCGAGGTCGCTGTTCCACGGCTGGAGGAAGGAGCGGAAGCGGCGGAGGTTCTGGAAATTTCCGGCGGCGATGCGGCGCTTGCGGCGGAACTCCTCGCGGATGTCGGTGGAGACGGCCTCGTGGCAGACCGCGTCGAGATCGACGATGGCATCGGCGCCTTGCTCGAAGCAGGCGAGGGTCTGGTAGAAGTCGTCGACGAGGTGCAGCGGCGGCACGGGTACAAAGAGGCGCGCCCGCATCGCGTAGCAGGCCCCGAAGACGCCCATGACGCGGCCCCAGAGGACGCCCTCGGCGTGTTTCACGGCGTTCTCCTGCCCGACGTAGGCCTCCTCCTGGTCGCCTATGCCGGCGTGCTCGCGGGCGCGGTCCAGCACGGCCGCGCCGACGAGGCCGACCTCGGGGCGCTTGAAGTGCGAGGCGAGACGTCGCAGCATCGAAGGGGACCAGTCGATGTTCGCGTCGCAGAGGACGAAGAGGGCTTTGTCGGAATCCTGGAACCCGGACACCGCGTCCCCGGCGAGGCGGTTGACGACGCGGATCTTGCCGTTGCGCCCGCCGAAGTTCGCGAGGCGCAGGCGGGGATGGGTCTTCGCGAAGCCCTCGACGATCTCGTCGCTGCGGTCGGTCGATCCGTCCGAGCCGATAAAAATACTCAGTTTCTCCGCCGGGTAGTCCGAGGCGAGGATGGAGGCGAGAGTGGAGGCGAGCACTTTCTCCTCGTTGTAGACGGCCATGAGCACGGCGACCTCGGGCAGTTCGTCGTCGGACTCGAAGCGCTCCGGCGGCAGCGCGCGCCCGCGCCCCAGCAGGCGCATCGCGAGCGGGTAGACCGCGTAGGTGTGCGCGAGGAGCGCGAGCGATCCCCAGAGCGCGACGGAGAGGATGGCGAAGGCGGCGGTCATGGCTCGGCGGAGGCTTTTCCGGACGGGGGTTCGAATTCGTAGCGGCACCCGACGAGGTGGTGGGAACCCGCCCGCCCTTGGAAGAGCGGACGCTCGGCCCGATCGGCTTCGCCCAGGCTCGTCGCGGTCTCCTCGTCGAGGATGATCTGCGGCGCGTCCTGGCCGAGGGCCTCGCGGTAGCGGAGGTAGAAGGCGCGGTTGTAGAAGAACTGCGGCAGCGCCATCATGAAGGCGAAGAGCACCCCGGTGAAACGTTCGTCGAAGGGGTTGCGCGTGACGCTTTCGCTGAGGGTGGCCCACATCGCGACGAAGGGCAGGAAGACGAGGAAGGAGTCCCAGGCCCGAGGCCCCATCACCGTAAGGGAGTTCAGCCTCGCGGCGTGGAGGCTGAGGCCCATGGGGATGAAGAAGGAGAGCAGGGTGACGCCGATGCCGATGAAGCCGGTGGAGAAAAGCGTGTAGGTCCAGATGCTGTGCCCGGCGGTGTAGATCTCGTCGGGGAACTGGTGGCGGTCGTTCGGGTAGACGAGGAAGAGCTCGGGGTAGTAGGACTCGTCCCAGTAGTAGGCGGCCCCGAGGCCGCGCCCGTAAATGAAGCTGTGGGGTTCCTTCGCGAGGATGTCCCACATGGATTTGGCCTCGGCTTTCCGCATCAGCGAGGAGAGGTCCTCGGTGGTCGCGCCGCTCTCGCCGCGGTTGTCGAAGAGGCGCTGGTGCCAGCGCTCCGCTAGGTTTGGCTGGGCGAGGGCGGTCCCGACGATGACGAAGACCATGCCAACGCCCATCGCGATGAGCGGCCCGATCTTGCGGAAGGGGAAACGGGCGTCGTACATCCGCCAGAGCATGGCGAGGCCGAGGCAGAAGCCCGCCGTGAGGAAGGAGACGACGAGCGGCAGGGCGAGGCTTCGCGTGATCGAGATCGCGGCCACGGCGAGCGGCACGCCGAGGATGAAGAGGCTCCACCAGGTGAAACGGTGCCGCAGCAGGAAGGCGCAGCCCGCCCATGCGAAGAGGAAGCCGATCGCCGGGCTGAGGATCTCCATGCGGATCTCCGAGAGCGGCGTGCCGGAGAAGAGCACGCCGAAGACGAAGCGCCAGCCCACGTTGACGAGAGCGGCGAAGAGGAACCAGCGCACCGCCTCGCCCGCCCGCATCCCGCAGGCCGCGACGACGAGGGTGGCGTTCAGCCCGAAACCGACGAGGAGCAGGGGGATGGCGAGGCGCAGGATGCGGCCCGTCTCGTTCCCCCAGAGGAAGGCGACGGCGATGGACAGGACGGCGTAGCCCCACCACAGCAGCACCAGATAGACCCCGGGCCGGACGAGGAGCCTCTTCCATCCGAACAAAGTCACCAGCCCGCCCGAGAGCATGGCGATCCCGAGGAAGGCGAACTGGAACAGCGAGCCGCCCGTCGAGGTCGCGCCGAACTCAAGGTCGGGCGACTTGTAGTCGAAGACGAACGACAGGAGGAAGGCGATGAAGATCCAACGGAACCACCCCAGCGAAGGCGAGGGCGGGGCGTCGATCTCGGCCTGATCGTTGGCCAAGGCCTGTCGGAGGAGGTTCAGGGGAGTTGAGAGTTGATCGTTGAAAGTTGAGAGCCGGACAAAGGCCCCATGACTCGTGACCCATGACTCATGCCCCTAACAAGCCCCCTGGCGTTTCACGAAAGTGAGGAACATGATCTGGAAGTCGAGGAGCACGTTCCAGTTCTCGATGTAATGCAGGTCGAAGCGGACGCGCTCGGAGAGGTCGGTGTCGCCGCGCAGGCCGTTGACCTGCGCCCATCCGGTGATGCCGGGCTTGATGTTGTGGCGGGCGTTGTAGTGGGGGATCTCCTCCTTGAACTGCTCGATCAATTCGGGGCGCTCGGGACGCGGGCCAACGAGGCTCATGTCGCCCTTGAGCACGTTCCAGAACTGCGGGATCTCGTCGATGTTCCACCGTCGCATGAAGGCCCCGACACGGAGGCAGCGGGGGTCGTCCTTCACCGTCCAGCCGACCCCGGTCTTCTCGGCGTCGAGCTTCATGCTGCGCAACTTGACCATGTCGAAGAGCTTCCCGTTCGCCCCGAGACGGCGCTGGCGGTAGAAGATCGGCCCGGGGCTTTCCCGGTAGATGAGCAGGCCGAAGATCGCGATGATCGGGGCGGCGAGGGTCAGCCCGACGAGCCCGCCGACGATATCGACGAAGCGCTTCACGTACTGGTTCACCGTGGAGTGCAGCGGCAGCCGCGAGATCCCGAGGATGGGGATGCCGCCAACCGACTCCAGGTGCAATCCGCTGAGAAGGACCTGGAAGCAGGTCGGGACGAGCTTGAACTCGACCATCTCCTTCTCGCAGACCGAGGCGATGTGCATGAGCGTGCCCGTCTTGAGGGCGTCGTCCGCGACGACCACCATCTGGCAGACGCCGAGTTGGAGGAGCATGTCGAGGGACTCGTAGGAGCCCATCACCGGCAGGTGCGGGGGCACCGGCTCCTGGAATTCGCCGCCGGGAGGCGCGACCACGCCCACGATGTCGAAGGGGCGGTCGGGCGCGTCGGAGAAGACCTTCGCGGCGCGGGAGAAGTCCTTGCTCCAACCGACGACGAGGGCGCGCTGGCGCAGGCTGCACGAATGCTCCTCGCGGCTCGCGATCCGCCAGAGGAGGCCGCGCCAGAGCGGGAGGATGGTCAGGGTGGTGAGCAGGCCGATGGCGCAGAAAATCCGCGAGATGGGCGGGTCGAATTTCAGGATCAGGGTCAGGGCGAGGTAGCTCAGGATCCAGACGAAGGACGCTTTGAAAAGGATACGCAACGTGTTCGTGTAGGAGAGGAGGTTCTCCCGCGCGTAGAGGCGGAAGTTGACGAGCATCCCCATCATCAGAGCGATGCCGAGGATGCTGTGGCCTAGATAGTCGCCAAAGCGGAACTCGTCCTCGAAGGGTACGCCGAAGCCCGCCAGCGGCGTCTCGAAACGGATCCACTGCGCCAGCAACAACGATGAGGCCACCATGAGGAGGTCGGCGACGAAGGCCCCGGCGACGAGGCGGTGGTATCTCGCTCGCGACGTTTCGGCGGTCTGCCTCAAGGGCTGCCGCGAGGGGAAGGAGGGAGTTTTCCCTCTGAGAAGTGGTTCGCTCATCGTGGAAAAATGGAAAAGTTCATCCGACCGTGCCCGCAGGGAGGTGCCTGCGCGCGCCCGGCAGGGCGGCGGCCGAGTCCCTCACGTAGGCGGCGCGGGTCACGCTGCCTCCGTCGAGGCTGTTGAGGACGACGCCGACGAGGGCCGCCCGCATCCGCTGGAGCTCGCGCACGGCCTGCTTCGCCGAATCGGCTCCGGTCTCGCCCGCCCGCACCACGAGGACGACGGCGTCGGCGTGGCGCGAGTAGTTCAGCCCGTCGCTGACGGCGAGGATGGGGCTGGTGTCGATGATGACGCAGTCGAAGGAGGCATAGGCCTCGTGCAGCATGCGGGCGAAAATCTCTCCGTTCATCGGCTCGCCCGTGTCCGAGGCGAAGCGCCCGCAGGAGATGAGATGGAGGTTCTTGAAAGCCGTCTCCTGGCAGAAGCCCTGGGTGGCGAGCCCTTCCTGCCCCTCCCTCCCCCGGAGCGGGTCGATGAAGATCCCCGCCATGCTGGGCCGACGGAAGTCAGCGTCCACGAGCAGGGTGCGGTATCCCATGTTCGCTTGGAGGATGGCGAGGTTCGCGGCGAGAAAACTCTTACCCTCGCCCGGCGAGGCGCTCGTGACCATCACGCTGCGCGGCGCGTGAGCCGAGAGCGAGGTACGCAGCGAGCGGATGCCCTCGCTCACGAGCGAGGTGGGGTCACGGGTGACGAAGAGCGTCTCGCCGAGGTCGCGGTCCTTGGGGAAAGCGCGGGGGATTTCCGCGAGCACGGCGAGGCCGAGGGTCGATTCGACCTGGCGGCGGCTGTGCAGGGTGCGGTCGAGCAGGCCGATGGCGAGGACGAGGGCGAGGCCGGCCATGGTCCCAAAGACGCCCGCGGCGGCGACTGTGAGGGTCTTTTTCGGCGAGACCGCGTGGGTCGGCACGAGCGGTTCGGAGAAGGTGCGCACCACCGTCTCATCCACGCCGCGGGTGACATCGGTGTCGTTGATGCGGTCGAGGAGCCGCGTGTAGGTCGAGGTGGCCGCCTCCACGGCGCGGACATGGGTGCGGAACTCCTTCATGATCCCGTCCACCTCGATGAGTTTCAGCTTCTGGTCCTGGACGGTCTGGCGCAGCTTCTTCTCGTGCTCGACGGCGCGGGCGTAGCCTTGCTCGATAGATTCGCCGATACTCCGGGAGACGAGGCGCATCTCCTCCTCCAAGCCGCGCAGGTCGGCCTCGTAGGCCTGGTAGGTCGGGTGGGCCGGGGTGTGCTGCTCCTTGATGCGGACGAATTCGGCGCGCTTCTGGTTGCGGGCGAGGATCATCTTCTGGACATGGTCCTGGCTCCCGTAGTTGCCGATCTCGAGGACGCGCTCGATCTCCGAGTCGGGGATCTCCTGGTATTGCTCCAGCTCGGCGCGTTTCAGGAGGACGTCGTTGGCGGCGGCGCTGAGGAGCTTGTCGAGATCCTCCAGCTTCGTCGAGGTGAGGTCGCGGTTCTCGTCGAGGGCGACATCGGTGTGCTTCAGGCGGAACTCCTGCAGCTTCTCCTCGACCGCATGGACGCGGGCGAGCTGGGCAGCCGCTTCCTCCTCCAAGGTGGTGCGGCTTTTCTCCGCCGAGGCGCGGTTCTGCTCGCGGATGAGATCCTGAAACTCCTCGATGAAGGCCGCCGTCATCGCCTGGGCACGCTCGGGGGAGCGGTCCTTCACCGAGACGTCGATGAGACGGGTGCCCCGGCGCAGCTCCGCGTCGACTCGCCTCGCGATCAGATCGACCAGTTCGGCGTCGGCATAGCCCCCCGGCTTCGGAGGGAGGAAGTCCGCGTCCTCGCGCAGCTTCAGCCGCTCCACCACCCGCAGGATGACGGTGCCGTTGCGGATGCCCTCGGCCATGGACTTGAGGGCGTCGAGCGACTCCCAGCTCGCCTGGCGCACGCCTTTCAGCCCCTCGAAGACCGCGCCCTCGTTCTTCGGATCGACGTAGATCACGGCGCTGGACTGGTAGATCTTCGGCGCGGTCTGCACGTAGACGACGGCTAAACCCGTGAAAACCGCCGCGACCAGCGCCGCCAACCAGAGCCGCCGCCACACCACCGAGACGAGACGCCCCAGATCCAAGGTGGGGAATCCCGGAAAGAGGGGCTCGGATGGGGCGGGCTGCGAGGGACCTGCGCCGAATTGGTTCATTTGCGGATGGAGGGGATGGCGACCCGGGGGAGCGGCGCGAAGGCCGATTTTCGCCCCGGACAGGCGATTCTCAAAAAATTAACTTCGTAAGTTACTTCAGGACGTTTTCCGTTCAAGAGTTTTACTAAAATTATCATAATTTTCATATTTTACAAGCCTTAATCATGCGGCCACAGAGAAATTGCGGAAAGCTCCGATTTCCTCTTGTTCTTCGACCCAAGGTTTGCATGGGCGGCGAGAGCGAGTAAGGTCTCCCCGTTCTGGCGAGGCACCGCCGGGGCGGGAATGCCCGTCGAGCCGGGCCATGCCCTCCGTCCGAACCCGCGCCCCGTTCCCACGACCCGACCCTTCCCGGATGAATCACCGCCTGCCCGCCGTCTTCGGCCTCCTGCTCCTTTCCGCCGCGCCCGCCATCTCCCAAGACGCGCCCGCGGCCACCCCGCCGACGACGAACTACACCCAGACACTGCTGGACTACTTCCTCGAAGGCGGCCCCGTCCTGATGAGCTTCCTCGCGGGGCTCTCCTTCCTCGCCGTGCTCCTCATCGTCTTCTACATGTTCACCATCCGGCAGGGCTCCGTGGTCAGCGACCGCTTCATGAACGCCGCCGACGCCCTCATCCGCAAGCAGGACTACCTCGGGCTCATCGCCGTCTGCAACCGCGAGAACGAGTGCATCGCCCGCATCGTCTACAAGACCCTCGACTTCGCCACAAAAAACCCCACCGCCAGCTTCGACGAGGTGCGCGAAGTGACCGAGGCCGAGGGCACGCGCCAAGCCAGCATCCTGAACAACCGCGTCGCCTACCTCAATGACATCGCCCGCATCGCCCCCATGGTCGGCCTCCTCGGCACGGTCGTGGGCATGATCACCGCCTTCGAGAGCATCGGGAAATCCTCCGGCGTCCAGCACATGGAGCTCGCCCCCGGCGTGGCCCAAGCCCTCATCACCACGGCGGCGGGGCTCATCATCAGCATCCCCGCCCTCGTCTTCTACTCCCTCTTCCGCGCCAAGGCGCAGAAGCTCATCGCCGAACTGGAGGCGGCCATGACCCACATCATGGCCCTGCTCGCCGCCCAATACAAACGGGCCAACTACCGCGCCTCGGCCCGCCGCGAGGCCACGGAGGATTGACCCCGACCGGAAGCCGACGCACCCGCGACCCCATGAGATTCCGCGACATCAACGCCGGCCAGCAAGCCGCCGACCTCGAACTCGCCCCCATGGTCGACCTCGTCTTCCAGCTCCTCATCTTCTTCGTCGTGTCCTGGCAGTTCGCCCGCTTCGAGCGCGACATGGACATCTCCGTTCCTGCGGCGGAGCAAGCCGAAGTCAAGGACCGTCAAGCCGGAGAGATCATCATCAACGTCCGCAAGGACGGCACCGTCGTCCTCAACGGCCTCGTCGTCAGCAAGGAGGAGCTCCTCGCCAAGCTCAAAGCCATCTCCGAAGCCTACCCCGACCAGGCCGCGATCCTGCGCGGCTCGTCCGAGGCCGAATTCCAGTCCATCATCGACGTCCTCGACGTGATCAAAGAGGCCGGCATCTGGAACGTCGCCTTCGCCACGACCAGACCCGAGTCGTAAGCCGCCCCGCGCCATGCCCGCGACCGTCCGAATCCTCAAAGCTCCCGCCTTTCTCCGCACGGGCTTCGCCGGCCTCTCCGCCGCGATCCTCTCCCTCCTCGCGGCAAACCCGGTCGCATCGCAGGACCAGCCCGCCCGGCCCCGCCCCGTCGAGGACGCCCTCTCCTACGCCGACCTCCTCTACGAGAAGAAGCAGTTCGCCCTCGCCGCACAGCAATACCTCGCCTTCATCCGCGAGCGACCCGACAGCCCGAACCTCCAAGTCGCGTGGTTCCGCCTCGGCGAATGCTACCTCGAAGTCAAACAGACCGAGGACGCGGTGAAGACTTTCAACTACCTCGTCAGCCACTACAAACGGGGTTCCTTCGTCGGCGCCTCCGCCTACCGTCTCGCGGTGATGCGCTTCAACGAGAAGGACTACCGCAACGCCCTCGCCTATTTCAAAATCGCCAAAGACGAGCTCTCCGAACCCGCCGCGAAGGTCCAAGCCCAGTTCTACTACGCCCGCTCCCTCCAGCTCACCGGGCAAGCGAAGGAGGCCCTCGCCCACTACGAGGCGGTCATGGCCGCCCAACCCGCCGCCGACAATCCCATCCACGAACGCTGCCTCCTCGAAAGCGCCCGCCTCCTCTTCGAACTCGGCGACACCGCCAAGTCGCTGGAGCGCTTCCAAGCCCTCGCCACCGGTGCCTCGACCCCCGAGTTCAGGGAGGAGGCCATCGTCCGCGGCGGACTCATGGCGGCCGAGGCGGGACAGCCCGACCTCAGCGAGCAGCTCCTCTCCGAGGCCCTCAAATTCCCCGACACCAGCCCGTGGAAATCCCTCGCCCAGACCGGGGCCATCTTCAACGCCTACACCCGCAGCGACCACGAGCGCGTCGTCGCCCTCTACAACACCGGTGCCCACATGGGCGGGAACGCCGCCCAAGACGAGTCCCGCACGAGAATGCTCCTCGTCGTCGGCCACTCCTTCCGCGTCCGCGGCGACAACGAATCCGCCCTGCGCCTCTACTCCCTCGTCGAGGGCAAATCCCCCGGCAAACCCGAAGGCACCGAGGCCGGCTACCGCAAGCTGCAGATCCTCTACCAGCAGGGCGACCCCGGCCTCCCCGCCGCCGCGAAAGCCTTCGTCGAGCGCCAGACCAAAGTGGACAAGGAAAACCCCTTCATCGACATGGCTTGGCTCATGGCCGGGGAATGGCATTTCGCCCAGGCCGAAAGCTCCGCCAGCGGCCCCGGATCGGAGTTCGCCAAAAAGCACCACCTCGAGGCCGCCGCCGCCTACCGCAAAGTGCGCCCCGGCAAGATCGAAAAAAACTACCTTGAATCGCTCCTCTACAAGCAAGGCTGGGCCGAGATCGAGAGCGGCGACGTCCGCGCGGGCATCGCGACCCTCGCCCGCTTCGTGCAGCAGCATCCCGACAGCACCTTCGCCTCCTCCGCCCTCGCCAAGCGAGCCATGGCCTACCAGTCCCAGGGGGACCACCAGTTCGCCCTCGGCGACTACCTCGACATCGCCAAGCGCCACCCCAACGCGCCCGAGCTGGAGTTCGCCCTGCAGCAGACCGCCCTCATCTACGCCCATCTCCGCAAAACCCCCGAGATGATCGAGGCCTATAAAAACCTCCTCGCCAAATTCCCGAAGACCGAAGGCGTCGGCGAAGCGCACTACTGGATCGGCGTGGGCAATTTCGACCTCCGGCAATACGCGGAAGCCGTCGCCGAACTCGCCAAGGCGCGCGAACTCGACCCCAGCCTCGCGGACAAGGCCACCCTGCGCCTCGTCATCTCGCACTATCAACTCGACGACATCCCCAAGCTCACCGCGGAGGCGAAGCGCTACCTCGACAGCGCGCCCACGCCGGAGGCGACCAAGGGCGAGGCCCCGCCCAAGCGCGCCGCCATCCCCCCGAGGATCCTCGAAGACCTCGGCCGAAAACTCGCCGACGACGGCGAATGGGAGGACGCCGAGCGCTTCCTCTCCGCCATCGCCGATCCCGCCAAAGCCGAACAGACCTCCGCCGCCGTCTGGCGGCTCCTCGGCGACAGCCGCGCGAAGCTCAAAAAGCACGACGGGGCCGTCCTCGCCTACGACCAGTTCCTCCTCCAGACCGATCGCCCCAGCGACCGCGCCTCCGCCTACCTCGCCCGCGGCCTCGCCCAGTTCTGCCTGCGCGACTTCGACGCCGCCCGCGCCAGCGCCCAGGAGAGCCTGCGCTCGCAGAAGGAGGGCCGAACCAACGCCGAAACCCGCCTCCTCCTCGGCGACATCGCCGCCGCAGGCGGCGACTTGGAGGCGGCAGTGAAGGAATATCTCGTCGTCAGCCAGATCTTCATGGATCCCGAGATCACCCCCCGGGCCCTCACCAAGGCGATCAACGCCTACCGCTCCCTCGGCAACCAAGCCAAGGCGCAGGAACTGACCCAGGAGCTCAGCGCCGGCTACCCGAACTACACCGCCCCCGCCTCGCTCGACCATGAGTGTTGAGGATCCGTCTTCGGGTCTCGTGCCATAGCAGAGAAGTTCGTGAGAACTACTCCCCGTCGATCCCAAACGACGTTCGTCGAAGTTCTCACGAACTTCGCTACGGGTTCCTCTGTAGCCGACCTCATTGAGGCCGGATCGCGTGTCCCCTCGACGCCCGACCATGAGTTTACCGGAGTTTCCCGGCAGTCACCGCCCGCCATCCGCCGCCTCGCCTGCCCCCACTGGCTTCGCCTCAATCTCCTCGCCCGCGCTGCTGATGGGCCAGCGCTCCGGCTCGATGCGGATTTCCGGCGGCACCTTCACCGCGATCGCCACATCCTCGCCGAATTCATATTCCCGCTCCACCAGCGGCACCACTGTGAAAACCATGGTGCTGTCCTCAAGCCGCTCGACGTGCAGCAGCGCCGCGCAGGTGCTCGACTCCTCGATTTTGAAGACCTGCCCCGGCGCGAGGGCGAACTTCTCCGGCGTCGTCTCCGACGGCAGGGCGAAATCCAGAATGGCGTCGGGGAAGGTCGTCGAGCGCCCCCGGATCACGTAGCCCGCCGGGAAGACGTCCTCCTCCCCCATCGCCTGCGCCGAGAGCACCGTGAACTCGCCCGAGAGGAAGGTCACATCGTCGCGTTCGAGGTAGTTCTTCAGGTAATACCGCTTCAGGATGCCGTTGTAGGCGCGCATCTCCGTCTCGCTGAAAGGATAGGCCTGGGCGTAGAGGTCCTTCATCGAATGGAACTTGCCGCGCGGGGCCGACACCGGGGTGAAGCCGTGGATGGGCGCGAGCCGGTCCAGCTTGGTGAGGAGCCGGTAGTTGAGCGGATGCTCCGGCTGGCCGAAGACCCACATGCAGAAGGACCACGAACCGAAATTCAGCCCCACCAGCACCGCGATCACCGCGAGCCAGAGGATGAGGTTGCCGCTCGCGTAGCGTCCCTCGTCCTGCTCGCGGGACTGCCGGGAAAAAGGACTCTGGTCCGAGAGCGTCTCCATCTCAATCCTTCCCGCCGCAGACCTCCCCGTCCATCGTCGCGGGATCGTAGGCCGGAGCCGCGCCCGTCTCGGTCGGCTCGAAAGAGGTGCCGCAGCCGCAACTCCGCGCCGCGTTCGGGTTCTCGATCTTGAATCCCGCGTCGTTCAGCGCGTCCACATAGTCGAGGCGGCAGCCGTCGAGATACTTCAGGCTCTCCGCGTCCACGAAGACCCGCGCCCCCCCGCGCTCGCAGATCGCGTCCCCCGGCTCCGGCGAGTCGATCTTCATCGCGTAGGACAGGCCCGCGCAGCCGCCCCTCTCGACGAAGAGGCGCAGCCCCTTTTCCGCAGGCGAGAAGTCCTTCTCCTCAAGCAATTCGAGGAGATAGCCGGCAGCCGCATCGGTGAGGTGGATCATTCCTTCAAAGTAAAAGATAAAAGATAAAAGATAAAAGGTAAAAAGCGACTTCGGGGTTGCGCTCCCGTCTTCACCACAACGGGCGCCTCAAAGGAAGGCCGAAAAAATTCCGTGACGATAACCTGGTTCCCGTCCACGCCGCTGGCGGAGAAGCTTCCCAGAAAAAGGCTGATGGTGGCAAGGGCTGTGAGGAAGATCCCATCGGATTTCGCCTTTACGCCGTGACAAACCGGTCGGCGCTCAGGATGGATTCTCCGTCCCAACGGTGCCCGAAGGCGATTTCGCGGGAACTCCTCCCGACCGTCGCTTCAAACGATGGCCGTCGAAATGGCCTCCGGCTACTCGCGCTGCCGCTGGGCGATCTCGCGACACCGTCTGCACACGCCGCCTCCCGGGAGGGCGTCGCCGCAGCTCTGGCAGGAGTCGCCGCCGTTCCCGCCAGGGGAACCGCCGGGGAAGAGGCCGGGAAAGAGGACGTTGAAGCCACGCATCATGTTCTCTTCGTATTGGGCGACCCGCTCCTGCTCCCGGGATTCCTCGATGCGGGCGGCGGCGTCCCGGGAACGATCCTTGTCCCTTTTGTCCGCCCCGGGGAGATCGACGACCTCGCCGTAGAAATCCATGGCGATGCGCATCTGCTCGCTGAAGAGCGACATCGACCGTTCGTAGGTGTCGTCGACAATCAGATCCGCCAGCATCGTGGTGAGCCGACCCCATGCCTTCGGATCGCTTTCCTTGCTTGTCAGCGACCGGGCCTCGATCAACAGCTTCGCCGCGTTCTCGCGGGAGACGAAGGGACGGATCCCCTTGTCGGCCTCCATCGTCAGATTCGCTGCCAAAATCCGCAGGGCTTGGATGGCGATGTCCCGATGCTTCTCCCGGTCGATCCGCCCTGCGACTTGGCGGAAGGCGGAAACGGCATCGGCGCGGTATCGGGCCGCTTCGTCACTGGAGATGCCGGGCTTCAGAGGTTCGAGGGAGAGGTTCCAGCTCATGATGCCCACGAGTCTCAGGCACAGGAGCGAGGACTCCGGCAGACTGGCCTCGGGCAAGCCTTTGGGACAGCTCGACCAGTGGTTTTTGAGAGCTTCCCGGTATCTCGGAACGCGCAACTCCACCTCTTCCTTCTCGCCCAGCTCCACATGGCAGCGGAACGCCTCCTGCTGGAGGGCGTACCATGTTCCGGCGTTTCCAGCATGGGATGGATCGACCATCGCAAGGCCCTGTCGGGCGAAAACCAGAGCTTCGGAGAAGGACCCGGCATCGCCCGCCTCCTTGGCTTTTTGATGGAGATTCAAAGCGGCGGCACGCTCCTCCCCGCTCAGTTCCCCGCCGGATGCGGGATCAGGGGAGCCAGCGCAGAGGATGGCGGCAGAAACGAGGGATTGGAGGCGATGTCGGATTTTCATGGATTTCGACAGATGGATGGAGGGTGCTTGAAGGGCGTGAAAAAAGCCAGTTTGGACAGGATCGTCGCGAAAACGCGAAAAACATCGGCTGTTGCGGTTTTGGGCGGATGGAGGAGGGGGGTTATCGGTTTTTCACGACCTTCTCGAACTTCCCGGACTTCTTTTAAACGATCGCCTTCGACATGCCGAGCCTCACATTCGGCGTCGTCTGACAGGCGGGAAGGAAAGTGGCGGAGAGGACTGCGAAGTCAAGGCATCGAGTGGATTTGACAGCAGGGGTTTGGGCGTCGAGCCGCAGGGAAGGCAGCAGGGCGAAAGCGGCGGCGACCGAGACCAAGGCGACCGGTTTCATGGACGGGATGGGCAGTCGCGATGTCATGGCGGGATGCAAACAGGGTCGGGAGCAGGTCGGATCAGGGTTTGGACAGCTCGGCGAGCTTGGCTTTGGCTTCTTCGCTGCCGAGTTCGACCGCCTTCTGGTAGAGCTCCTTGGCCTTGGCGAGGTCCTTCCCGACGCCGAGGCCGTTCTCGTAGCAGGCGGCGAGACTGGTGGTGGCCCCGCTGTGATTCTGCTCGCTGGCCTTGGTGAAGAGTTCCACCGCCTTGGCGAGGTCGCGCTTCACGCCGCGTCCGCTGGCGTGTAGCTTGCCCAGATTGTATTGTCCATAGGATTCTCCGAGATCGGCGGACCTTTGCAGCCATTCGATGCCTTTGGCCGGGTTCTTTTCGATGCCCTCACCGCCCGAAATCAAAAGGTTTCCGAGGTGGCACATGGAGACGCCATCCCCCATATCAGCGGCGAGTCCGTATAACTTGCCAGCTTTGGCCAGATCTTTCTCAACTCCATTTCCAGTCTCATAATTGCTTGCCAAATTCCGGTATCCCCTCGCAAACCCGGACTCACCGGATTTCAGATAATAGCTATGTGCCTTCGTCACGTCCTTCTCCACGGCAAAGCCATTTTCATAAAGAACTCCCATGTTGAAATTTGCCATGACATTGCCCAACACAACCGCTTTTTCAAAATAAGTTCTGGCTTGGGACCAACCCTGTTGAGTTCCTTTTCCGTTCGCATAGAACGATCCCAACTGATTGTATGCTTCTCCGTCGCCACGCTCTCCGGCCTTCAAGTAGTATTCGGCGGCTTTCGCCAAGTCTGCTACGCCTCCCGGCACGCCAATACCGTTTTCGTAACAGCGCCCGACCTCGTAGAACCCCCTTCCGTGCCCCTTCTCCGCGGTGATTGAATACAGGTCGAAAGCTTGGCTCGCGTCCGTAACGCAACCGACGCCCTGCTCATAGCATTTGGCCAGTTCGAGAGTAGCATCATGGTCTCCGGCCTTGGAGGCAGCGATGAGCTGCTCCACTTTGGAGGCTGGGCTAGCAGCTCCATCGCCACCAAGGAGAGGCTGCTCCAATGCCTTCAGCCTGGCAGCGGCGCTTTGGTTCCCGAGGTCAAGAGACTTTTGATAGAGCTCTTTGGCTTTGGCGAGGTCTTTTTCGACGCCGAGACCGTATTCGTAGCAGGTGGCGAGATCGAAGACAGCCGTGCTGTGGTTCTGTGCGCTGGCTTTTCTAAACAGCTCGGTAGCCTTAGCTAGGTCGCGCTCCACGTCGGCGCGCCCGCTGGCGTGAAGCTTGCCGAGGTTCCATTGTCCGTAGGAGCTTCCGAAGTCCACTGACTTTTGCAGCCATTCGACGCCTTTGGCCAGATTCTTCTCGATGCCGATCCCTTCGATCATATACCACCCGAGATTGTTCATGGCTGTGCTGTCGCCCAAGTCGGCACCAAGCTTGAAACATCGGTTGGCTTTAGCCATGTCGGCATCCACGCCTCGCCCAGACTCGTAACTTTGCCCAAGACTCGTGTAACCTGCACCATCACCAAGTTCCCCGGCCTTAAGGTAGTATTCATTGGCCTTGGCCGGGTCTTTCTCGACGCCGTATCCGCCCAAGTAGTTGTTGCCCAGATAGCGATGGGCGATGGCGCTGCCCGTTTGGGCGGCCTTCAGGAACAGTTCGTGGGCCTTGGGGAAGTCCTGGGTAACACCGACGGCATTCCAATAGCAAAGTCCAAGCTCGAAGGTGGCCCGGGTATAGCCCGCGTCGGCGGCCTTGGCGTAGAGTTCGGCCGCGTAGGCAACGTCCTTGATGCAGCCGATGCCCTTCTGATAGCAATTGGCCAGCTCCGCCGTGGCGTCCAGATCCCCGGCCTCGGAGGCTTCGGTGAGCAGGTCCACGGCCTTGACGGGATCTTTTTCGGCACCTTCACCATTGAGGTGCCGCAATGCCTCTCGATACTGCGGACTTCCTTCGGCTTTGGCGGGATTTCTCCCTTGGGCGCCAAGGGGAAAGGCCAGCGACAGGGGCAGAACGGCGAAGATCCAAGCGCAGACAGCGAAGGATTTCGTGAGGAGGGAGCGTTGGCAGCGAGTTTGCATAGGACGGGATGGGCAGGGTGGATGGAGTGCGCGGTTCATGGATTGGAAAGTTTTTGGACTTTGGCAGCGGCGCTGGTGTCGCCGAGATCGAGGGCCTTCTGATAAAGCTCCCTAGCCTTGGCGAGGTCTTTTTCGGTGCCGAGGCCGTATTCGTAGCAGGCGGCGAGGTCGTAGGTAGCGGCGCTGTGGTTCTGCTCGCTGGCCTTGGTGAAGAGCTCGAAGGCTTTGGAGAAGTCGCGCTCCACTCCGGCGCGTCCGCTGGCATGGAGCTTGCCGAGGTTCCATTGGCCGAAGGAATTGCCGAGGTCGGCGGACTTTTGCAACCATTCGACGCCTTTGGCGGGATTCCTCCCGATGCCTTCCCCCTTGAGCAGATTGTTGCCGAGGTTATTCATCGCGGTGCTATCACCCAAGTCCGCCCCGAGTTGGTAGTAATCGTTGGCCTTGGCCAAGTCCTTCTCCGTGCCGGCCCCGTTCGCATGGTTGTTGCCCAGATAGCGGTACCCCCCGCCGTCGCCGAGTTCTCCGGCCTTGAGGTAGTGTTCGTTGGCCTTGGCCGGATCTTTCTCCGTGCCGACTCCGTTCTGATAGTTGATTCCAAGGTAGCGGTACCCCAAGCCGCTGCCGAGCTCCCCGGCCTTGCGGTAGCAATCGTTGGCCTTGGCGGGATCCTTTTCGTTGTAATAGTGACCGAGGGACAGGCAGGAAGGGCTGGAGCCAAGGGCGGCGGCTTCCTCGAACAAGGCGACGGCCTTGGCGGCATCCGGCTCGCAGCCGATGCCATCCAGATGGCAGGAGGCGAGAGTACCGACCGTGGCGTTGTCCCGGCTCATGGCATCCGCCCGCTGGTAGAATTCGAAGGCCTTCGCCGCGTCTGCCTCGCATCCCCAGCCGTATTGATGGCATCGCCCGAGCAGCCGCGTCGCGATACTGTCGCCTGCGGCGGCCGCCTTTTCCAAGGTTTGGAAACCCAAGTCGCGGTCCTGCTCCCGGCCGAAGCCGTTGAGGAGGCAGAGACCGAGGGCGGTCGGATGCCCCTTGGAGGCGGCTTGCTCGAACCAGTGCCTGGTTTTCTCCAAATCGAAGGGCAATCCCGGCCCGTAGTTGTAGCGCAAGCCCAACTGCACCATGGCGGCGGCGTCCCCCTGCTCCACGAGGGATTGCAGTTCGGACAAGGGCAATCGGGTGAGCTCCGGCGTCTGCGCGGACAGGAAACCCGCAATCGGGATGAGGAGGGTGGCGAGGATGGAATGGAGGCGCATGGGTGGATTTTGTCGGGGTGGAATGGCTGTCCGCGAGGGACGAGGCATGGAGAGAGGGTGTTTTCTAAAAGGATGGAGCGATGCCGTCTTCCGGTTTGCAGGTGATTTGATGATCAATTCCCGTGGTTTTCATTCTTGGTCCGGGTTTTCCCGACGCCTTCGCCATTCGGGAACGGCGACTTCGATCAAGTCCTTGCGCCGGTTCCGGAGGTTCCAGGAAATCCCGAGGCACTCCTGGTATCCAGACGTCCGATCCCTGATCTGCTGGCGGAGTCCACGAAGCGTCCACCACGGGAGGTTCGGGAACACATGGTGCTCGACATGGAAGTTGAAGTTGAGAAAGAGAATTTCGGAAACCGGAAAGGGGTAGTAGCACGACCGGGTGGTGATGGCCTGCCTCCATACGGGCAACTTGCCCCGCTCGTCATCCGTCATCTCCGTGCCGAGATGGTGGGGCAGGTTCACGAGTTCGACGACCACCATATAGAGCAGCATCGAGGGCCAGAAGTTCCTGATGTGAAACAAGGACGGCGCCATCCAGTGCAGCGCCGCGTACACCAGCAGGAGAAAGGCCATGGAGAACACGCAGCGGGACTTCTTTCCCCAATCGACCTTCGGGCTGGCAAGCAGCTTGAAAGGATAGAACCAGAAGACGAAGTGCTGCGCGACGCCGGACAGGGGGATCCACAAGACCCAGCAAAACCTGAGGAGGCCGTAGCGGAACCAACGATGCGGATCGAAGCCCTTGACCAATTCCAGCGTCGGATCCCTGACGATGTTCCCGGCCCAGGTGTGGTGCTCCTGATGGATGAATTTCCAAGGATAAAACGGCAGGAAACAAAAGACACTGGCCCAGTGGCCCACCAGGACGTTGGTCGCACGGCGCTTCGAGACCGCGCCATGCCCGGCGTCGTGCAGGATGCCGAAACCGTGGAAATAGACGACCACCAGAAGCAGTTGCGCCAAGGCGTAGGCGTAGGGGTTTCCAGACTGCAAAAGGAGAATCGAAACCCAAGCGAGCGCGAGGTCGAGAAGGATCACCACCACCGCCGCCAATTCGGCATGGCGCACCCGGACGCCCTTGCGGATGGCGGCATAGGCCTCCCGGCTCAAGCCACCCTCTTCGGGAAAAGGATGCGGAAGACGCTCGCGATGGTCGGCCATGGCAGGGGATGATGGGTGTCGATGGGCGGGAGTATTGTTCATTTCATCGATCCATCTGCTTCGAGGAGCCAGTGGCCCGGAATCGTGGCCATTTCCATCCTCATGAATACCGATGGCGCGTTGTCCAAACCATCTGTTTTCGATCCATATGCGACGGTCGTCATATTGAGGAGACGCTGATACACCCGCTCGTGGCGCGGGTGAAAAGTGAAGACGGAAGTGGTGACGCCCGCCGACGCGAAGCCATGCATGAGGCTTTTGATCAGAGCCATGACCACGGCTCGTTTGCTGCGATAATCCCGGCGTGTGGCAATTCGCCAAGAGGCTGCCAGCTTGACGCCTTCGGAACGAATGCGGTCGCACTCGGCCCGGAAATCGGTGTCCACATGCAAGCCCGTCGGTCCGTCGAGAGTCCAACTGATGGTACCGACTATCTCTCCGTCGAGCAAAGCCACCAAGATGGTTGTCTCCGGAATGCGATCCAGATGCGGATAGTGAATCAAGCGCCCGTCCTGCTGCTGCTCGCAATACCCTTGGTCGAGATAAGCATCATGGGTCATCCGATAAACGGCATCCAGTTCCGCATCATCGGCGATGGGACGCACGACAGGATGCTGAGGCTCATCATCGGAGACCAAAGGGCTAGCTGCTGGGAAGGCAGTCGAGGGATAGCGGAGCCGGGGGCTTTCTGAGCTGGCTGGCATGGGACGGGATGGGGTTCACGGTCAGGGTTTGGCCACTCCAGCCAGCCGCCCGGCGAGGGCGGTGGCGGCCAGTTCCGGCGTCGGGTGCTCGAAGAGGAAGCTGTCCTCCAGCGTCAGCCCGTAGTGCTCCTCGATCCGCATCTGGATCTGGTAGATGGACACGGAGTCCACCTCCAGTTGGGAGAACTGCCTCGACGCCAGCCCGCTATCATGCGGAGGTGGCGTCTTCAGAACGAAGGTCAGGATTATTTCGCAAATGTCGGATTCCATGGGGAGTTTGGCCGTTTTCAGTGTTCAGTTTTCAGCGCCCGAGGCTTCGGGTTTCGAGCTTCGGGTTTCGGATTTCCTCCCTCTCGCATCGATCACATTCCAGATCAGGCTGGTGCGTTTCAACGCGGAGACCAGCCAACCACCCAAGTCGATCTGCCACCAGCGCAGACCGATGTAGGCGGAGGAGGGATGGCGGTGATGGTTGTTGTGCCAGGATTCCCCCACCGTCGGCAGGGCCAGCAGGGCGTTGTTGCGGCTTTGCTCCTTGGTGGCGTAGGGACGCGAGCCGAAAAGGTGGCAGACGGAGTTGACGCTGGAGATGATCTGGTGCACCACCATCACCCGCACGAACCCGGCCCATACGAGCGCGGTGAGGAAGGACCGCCAGCCCGGCTCCCAGAGCTGCACGAGCAGGGCGGGCGCGACGATGCCGCCGAGGACGATGGCGAAGTAGCGGCCGTTGACCCACAGCGCGGCGGGGTCCGCGAGCAGGTCGCGGGTGTGGGTCAGCGGGCTGGGCAGGTCGTGCCCGACGAGCCAGCCGAACTGGGCGTGGAGGAAGCCGCGCCACTTGCCCCGCCAGCCCGATCCGGCGAGGTTGGGCGAGTGGGGGTCGCCCTCCGCGTCGCTGCTCTGGTGGTGCTTGCGGTGCGTCGCGGCCCACGCGATCACCGGTCCGGCGGCGGCGAGGCTGCCGGCGATGCCGAGCGCGAGCTTCACCCCTCGCCCGCACTGGAAGGCCCGGTGGGTGAAGAGCCGATGGTAGCCCACGGTGATGCCAAGGCAGCTCACGAGCCAGAGGACGAGGGATGCGCCGAGCTCGTAGAGTCCGGGCCGCAGCCACGGCCAAGTCAGCGGCACGACGGCGAGGAGCAGGGCGAGCGGGAGTCCGTCGAAAAGCGCGACGTGGACAGCCTGTCGGCGGGTCATGAAGCGGCGATGGGCGGGGGCGGTGGTCATGCGAGGTTCGATACCGGGTCCGGATTCAAGGCTTGTGCGCTCCATAGCTCCGCCGCGAACTGGCGCTGGAGCTTGCCGCTGGTCGTGCGTGCCACGCTGCCGGGGCGCACCAGATGGACGTGCCTCGGCACGAAACCGCAGGCCTCGCTCAAGGTCTGCCGCACCGCCTCCTCGACGCCCTTCCTGTCTTCCGCGTCCGTCAGGCCCTCGACGAGCACCACGACCTCCTCGCCTTGCGAAGTCGCCACGGGGAAGACCACCGACCGCACACGCTCGACCGCGGGCGCGAGAGCGCTTTCGAGGAGCGCCTCCACGTCCTCGGCGACGAACTTCCGCCCGCGCACGATCAGCGTGTTCTTGATCCGTCCGCTCACATAGACTTGGCCCTCGTGGAGAAAACCCAAGTCGCCCGTGCGTAGGGTGCGCGGCTCGTCAGGGAAGCGCAGCGGCCCGGCCCCTTTCAGGGCGCTCCAGTAGCCGGGCGAGACGGAGCGCGACCGCACCGCGATCTCTCCCACGACACCCTCCGGCAACGCCTCCCCGGTTTCGGGATCGAGGATCGAGACCTCCGCTTCGGACGGAAAGCCGCAGCTCACCGCCCGCTCCGGCCCGCCACCCGCCGACGGCGTCGGCACCGTGCGGAAAGGCGCGTCGTCCTTGACTCCCGAGACCAGCAGCGTGCTTTCCGCCATGCCGTAGCAGGGGAGGATCGCCCCGGCCCGCAGTCCGTGCGGGGCGTAGGCGGCGGCGAAGGCGTCCATCGTCGCCGCCCGGATCGGCTCGGAGCCGCAATAGCAGACCTCCAGCCTCGAAAGGTCGGGCGGCTCCGTGCCCCGGCCCGCGTGGTCCGCCGCGAGCTGGTAGGCGAAGTTCGGGCCGCCCGTGATCGTGCCTTTGAATTTCGAGACTGCCGCCATCCACAAGTGCGGACGGCGCAGGAAGTCCGGTGGCAGGAGCTTCACGCAGCGGCAGCCGACCCAGAGCGGATGCAGCGAATCGCCGACCAGCCCCATGTCGTGGAACATCGGAAGCCAACTGATGAAAACGCTCTCCCGGTGCGAGCGGACGAAGGGGCCGATGGCCGCGAGGTTGCGAGCGAGGTTGGCGTGAGTGACGACCACGCCCTTGGGCAGGGCGGTGGAGCCGGAGGTGTATTGGAGGAAGGCGACGGCTTCGGGCGAGGGGAGATCGTGGGACAACTCTTCAATGCCGCCCGCCCCTTCCCGCTGGACGAGATTCGCGCCCATTCGCGAAGATTCGTGGCCATTCGCGTTTGAAGAAGACGGGGAACGCGAATTTTCGCCAATGGCCGCGAATGAACGCAAATGGAGACGGGCTTTGCAGTGGTTTGCCGCACGTTGCAGCAGAGCCTCCACCTCGGCCATCGCCGCAGCGGAGGCCAAGGCCACGCGCGGTTCGGCGTCGCGCACGAGATTCGCCGCCGCCTCCACCCGGCGCGTGGCGGCGGGCTTGCGTTGGGCGAGCGCCGCCGAGACCGCCGGAGGCAGGGCGGCGGGCACGGCGACCATCCCGGCGGCCAAGGTGGACAGAAAGGCGAGGAAGGGATCGAGCCCCGGCTCGAAGAAGATGAGCACGCGATCCCCCGGCTCCGCCAGCTCGCGCAGGGCCGCCGCGCCTTGCGCGGTGCGTTGCCACAGTTCTCCGTAGTTCAGCTTGCGCACCACGTTCAGTTCGCGGTCCACTTGTTGAAAGGCCACCCGTTCCGGGCCGCTCCGCGCATGTTCGCGCAGGCGGTGCAGAAGGGTATCTGTTGTTTGGCTGGACCCTGTCATGTCTCTAGATCGCGATCACTCCCCGCTCCTCCATTGCCGCGACCCTCTCGCGCCACAACGGGGCCACATCCCCGGTGCGGATGATCATCGCCTGCGCAGGACCACGATTGGTCCGGGAGTGAAAGCATTCGCCCAATGGACGCCAGCCCAGACTTTCATAGGTCTTCGTGACTTTGGGATGGCCGATGCCGATGTTCCCTTTGCGCCCGTGATGCCGCGCGTACAGCACCGCCGCCCCGATCAGCAAGGGAAGGCCGCATTGACCGCGAAAACGCGGCAGCACGACGAAGCGTCCCACTTCCACGAAACCCACAGCATCGGGCAAAACCGCATCGAGCGGGAAGTCCTCCTCCATCGCGAAACGGCAACGGCTGTCCATGCGGGGGAGTTCCCCCGCCGCTTCCGGAAAGGCCAAGGGGTCAACCATGCGGGCGCAGCCGGCCGGCATCCCATCCACGGTCATCAAATAATATTGCGAAACCGCATCCCAAGCGTCCGTTGCGGCGCTTTTGTATCCGCACTCGTTGACGAACACCTCGTTCACCATGTGTCTGAGGCATTCTCCATCCGCGCCGGTTTGCGAAGCCTTCCGCACCGCGACACGCTGTTCGATCAAAGTTTTCACGATTTTATCCATTCAACTAACAACAACGCGATTATGAATTCGCCTCCTTCTGCCAAGCCACCATTTGATCGAACGAGGGGCCGACAGGATCCCCGGACAGCTCCCTCGCCAAGCCGGCAATACCTTTCGTGATGTGGGCATGCCCGGCGTAGGCCGGGTTCTCCATCAAGATTCGATGAAGCTTGTCCAAATGATGGTAAGGAACCCCCGGATACAGGTGGTGTTCCGCATGGTAGTTGCTCCGGTGCGGCGTCAGGAGAAATGCCTCGACCGGATTCACCTTCATGGACCTCGCGTGGTTGTAGGGGTGGTCGTATTCGAGGTTGTAATGCTCGGCCAGACTCCGCAGCCACAAGGCCAGGTTGAAGACCGTCATCAGCGGGATGATCCAGTAGAGCACCAAGCCATGGAGCGTGCCGGTGATCGCGCAGACAGCGATGATGGCGAGATAGAACGCCAGTTTCAGGCGCTTGATTTTCACCGGGATCGACTTGGTCATGGTCTTGGATTTCATGATGTCGCTCAAGGTGCGGACGAAGCCGATGCCGCTGCCCTGCTTGAGTACGTCCAGCCAAAAGCCCTGTTTCGACTTGGGGTAGTGGAAGCTTTTCTGCGGGAATTTCCGCGTCCAGTCGGGGTCTTCCAGCGTGTTGAGCTTACGGTGATGGGCCATGTGGTTCATCCGGTAGCCCTCCATGCTGGCCAGCACCAGCCAGCCCACGGGTTCGCCGAAGAGGTAGTTGAGGGTATTGCTGCGGAATGCCAGGAAATGCGAGGTTTCGTGCATCAGGATCGTCAGCGCGTTGAAGCGCGAACCGATGACGATGACCACGCCCAGATAGACCAGCGGGTTGAAGAAGAACCGTTCATTCACCGCGATGGCGGCGGCGATGACGGCGAAATCGAAGAAGTAGTCCCATACGAACTTCCACGGTTTCGGTGCCGTGAGCTTCTTCAGCTCCGCAGCTTCGATCAGTCGCTCCTGCGGTCGCATGATGTGGCTGATGTATTGTTGAGATTCCATGATGATGTGAGTTCAAAGCATTGCGGTATTTTTGAATGGATTCATGGTCAGGAAGGGCGAAAGCCGGATTCGTGAAGGTGATCAGGCAGCCCTATCATTGAGGGCGTCTTTCTTCCGGATGCGGCATTGCCAGAGATACAGCAACGGCGCGACCGCAAGTTCCATCGCCAGCGCGAAGATGATTTTCCCGTCCATCACACCGGAAATGAAGGAACCCAGCAGCCTGCCAAGGCCGCCTATCACCACCAGCGCGACCAGCAAACGCATCCGCTCGCCGTTGTTCTCGATCTTCGGGATGACGGAAACGAACAACAGGCCGATGCCGAACAACACGCCGGAAAGATAGCGGAATTGGTTGTCCACATCCTCATTGGCGCCGCCGAACATCTCCGTGCCGAGGACAACTCCCGAAGCGCCGAAGCCAAGCGGAACGAGGCACGCGACCGCCACCGCACCTTGCAGGAGTTTTTTCTCGATCAAGGGATTCATCGGTGACGGTTTTGAAGCTTGGGATGGACGATGGAGTTCATGATCGGATCGGTGTTGCTCGGAGCCGTGGTCTTGGAAGGATTCCCGAATCCTCAAGCGTCCTGCTCTCCGGCGTGCGGGGACGGAGGAACCGCAACGCCGTCGGGGGCGTACGCGCCGGGATCGGGGGGAGCCGGGGCAAGCTCGATGTCGCCCCGGTCGAGGGCGTCGAGGGCGTAGTTCAGAAGCGCCCGGTTCGCGGAGGCGACCGGGACGCCTTGGTCCCGGCAAGCCTCTTCCAAGCGGCCGTGGAGGTCGGTGGGGATTTGAAGGTCTTTGTTCATTTTTGGAAACAAGTTTCACAATCTGATACTTTGATGCGACACCCCGTCAACGAATTTGCGACACTTGCCGAAAAATGTGGCTACACTCGCAGGATGGACGTCACGGAAAACACGCGCACCCTGATCCAGAAGGCGATCCGGGCGAAGGGGCTCACGCAAACGGCCCTCGCCCGCGAGATGGGGCACGGGAAGGCTTGGGCGACGCGGCTGCTGAACGGGAAGCTGAAGCGGCTCTCGGACTCCGACGTGGAGAGGCTGGAAGCCTATCTCGGCATCCAGTTCTTCGTCGTGACGCCGACGGCGAGGGTGTCGGGCGTGGCCGTGGAGCTCTCGAAGACGGCGGAGACCGACGAGGTCCTCGCGGCGGTCCTCGCGGGTCTCTTGGAATTGACGAAGGCCAAGGCGGGTCCCGGGCATCGAGGCGCGGGAACGCGGGATCTCGCCTCGCTCGGCCAAGAGATCGCCCGGCTCGCCAGCGAGCACCGGGACGAGCCGGAGCGGTTGGCGCAGGCGGTGCTGGAGCTGCTCGCGGAAGGGGCGGCGTGAAAGCGGCTGTGAGGTGTCCAAAGGCATGGCGATGGCGGGTGTCATGGTGAAGCACCGAATGCCTGCGGCGGCGTAACCGGAAATTTTCGCTTTTTTCGCGACCGGCGGTCGGTGGTTGCGGGAGTTGGAGCCGACGGCCGGGCAACCATGGAAGAGGAGAACTCAGCGGATGTCGTTTGCGGGTGGAGAGATTTCGCCCATTTTAATGGGCGTGCCATTGTCGTCAAGACGGAAACTTTTGACGGATGCAAGTCCCGTCCCAACTCGACCCCCGGGAGAGAGCCATCGTGTCCATTCTCAAGAGGGAGCGCGAAGCGCAGAATCTCTCCGCAGCGAAGCTCGCGCGGACCCTCGGCATCGGGCGCAACACCATTCCGAATCTGGAGCGGGACGAGGCGCGCCCCACCCTGTGGGTGATCCTGAAAATGTGCGACGGACTGGGGTTGGACCTCGCCGAAGTGGTGAGGCGGGCGCAGGAGCAGGAGCGTTGACCGGCGTTGATCGAGAGGAGTTGCCAAGTTCCCCGCCGCTGGATTTGCGCCAGCCAGCTCCGTCCCCCATGCTTCTCGCCTACGGGGACTTGGCGAGTCCCCCTCCCGGTCAGCCGATCCTATATCCCGGTTTCCAGAGATCCCCTGTCGAAATTGGCCCCTGCCGCCTCAATACATGTTGTTGCATTTCCACATTGTCCCGGAGAGCTTCTCCCGTTCGGTCAGGATTCTGAACTCCAGCCTCCGCCCTGATCGGGCGAACCATGACTGCGCGCCCAACAGGGCGCTCCTGCTTCCCTGATCTGCAACGATCCGCGCCAACTGCCGGATTTCCGAAAGCGCTTTGTTCTCGCCGGGAAAAACCTGCGTGTCCAAAACGGCCAAGGACCGCAGCTCCGGACTGCCGGCCAGATTCCGCCAAGCCTCGTGCTGAACGATGCATCGATAGAAGCAGAGCGAGCGCAGATTGGGCATCTTGGACAGCAAGCTGGTCATGGACGGCGTGACAATCATTCCTTCCAGCATCACGCATCCGCATCGGACGAGGCTCTCCACGCCTTCGAACGACTGCGGCTGCAGCGTTCCCGCAATGCCCAGCGCTTGCAAATCCGGACACTCATCCAACGCATGGCGGAAATAGGCGTCCACGGCGCCACCGGCTGTCGTGCCGATATCGAGACAAATCAAGCCCCCGAGGTTGCGCATCGACGCAAAGAGGCCGGGGGAAATCCCGGTGTCGGTCAAGTCCAAGCGGCTCAGGCCGAACTGCCTCAAAGAGGATACCCCGGCCTCGCCCAAGGGGACTCCGCGCAGGAGCAGGACCCGCAGCTTGCAAGTTCTCTCGGACGGGATCAGATGCTTCAGCCATCTCTCGCTCAGATTCGTTCCGGAGAGGTCGAGCGTTTCCAGATAGAACTGGGATCCGAGGGCGCGGGCGGCCTCCTCGTCGAGGCACTCCGAAGCATTGGCAAGACTGATCGCCCGGAATTTCGGGTATCGCAGAATCCGGACGAGATCGGCGGGTATCAACGATCTCGCCTCCTCCGATTGGGAGAAGTCGATGCGGGTGATTTCGAAGTGCTCCGACGGCGGTGCGGTCCCCGGGGCGATATCGCCATGGGAGCGGGTGCCATCCGCATTCAAGATCTCGATCCCCATCCACCCTCCTTTTCGCGCGGCGAACTCCGCGGCTTCGTGAGCTCCGTCGAGCCCCAAAAGGACCGTCGGGTCTTTGGAGGCCGGGACTGCAGATGTCGCGGAGACCCGGCGTTCCCGCTGTCGCCACCTCCATCCGGCGGCCATGGCGGCGACGGTCCCGCCCCCGGCCAAGCACACGACAGCGCGCCGGGAGAAGCGCCGCCATCTTCCCAACGAAGCGCGAACCCGCTTGAGGGCATCGCCCATCTCGACGGCTTGCTGGTAGCGCAGTTCCGGTCGGGGCTGAAGGGCGCGGAGGACGACGGGGTCCAAGTGCGCATCCGAAGGCGGGCAGCTGGGATTCTGGTGTTTGGACGGGGATGCGAAGGCGCCCAGCGGAGGCTCTCCGGTCAGCATCTCGTAGAGCAGTGCGCCCAAGGCATAGATGTCGGAACGATGGTCGGCGAGGCCGCAAAACTGCTCGGGGGCCATGTAGCCGGGCGTGCCCATCGCGAGGCCGGAACGCGTGAGCTTGGCCGCATCCCCGTCCAAGGTGCGGGCGAGGCCGAAGTCGGCCAGCTTCGCCCGCCCGTCGGAGGTCACGAGGATGTTGGAGGGTTTGATGTCCCGGTGGACGACGCCGCACCCATGGGCGTAGCGCAACGCTTCGGCGACCTGGATGGCGAGGTCCAGCGCCTCTTCCGCGGAGAGGCCGGAGCGGAGACGACCGGCGAGATCCCCGCCATCGACGTACTCCATCACGAAGTAGGGATGCCCGGCGCCGGTCTGGCCCGATGCGTGGACGGCGACGATGCCGGGATGCTGGAGCGAGGCGAGAAGCTCCGCCTCCCGCTCGAAACGGGCGATGAAAGCCCTGTCGGCGGCCAAGCTGGCGGGCAGCAGCTTGATCGCGACAAGGCGGCGCAACCCCGGCTGCTCCCCCCGGTAGACGGCACCCATGCTCCCTCTGCCGACCAGCGCGTCCACGGAGTACCGCGGGAGCCAGTCCGCCACCTCCTCCAAGGCGGGCGGCTCCCATGCCGACCCGTCGCCCGCCGCCGCCTTCGGGGAAGCCGGGCCGTCCCCCTCTCCGGGGATTGGCGGAGAGCCATCGGGAGAATCGTCGTCGGGCTGCGGCATCCGCCTTCTCTACACCATCTGGAGCCGGTTCGCCAATCCGTCCCCGATGCGCTCAACGGAAGCACCGGGTTCCGAAGCCGTTCCTCAATAGACGTTGTTGCATTTCCATATCGTCCCGGCACGCCTCTCCATCTCGGACAACCTTGTCAAATCCAGCCTCTTTCCCAATTGGCTGAATTTTGCCTTCAGGGCGACGTGATCGAACTCGCCTTCCCGATCCACAAAGATCCGCCCCAATCGAGGGTTCTTCACAAACGCTTCGGCCGCCTCGAACGGGAACTCCGTCTCCAATACGCCAAAGGAGAACAGCTGCTGACAGTCGTTCAAGTTCCGCCATGCTTCCGGCGCCACCACGCATCGGCGGAAACGAATGGAATGCAACCCAGGCATCCGTGACAGAAGGCTGGTCATGGATGGTGTGATGGCCATTCCCTCCAACATCACGCATCTGCATCGAATAAGCTTCTCCACCCCCTCGAAAGACTGGGGCTCCAGTGTTCCCGCAATGCTCAGGGCGACCAAGTTCGGGCACTCTCCCAACACATGGCGGGCGTGGGCGTCCGTAGCGCCGCCATCCGTCGTGCCGATGTCGATGGAAATCATATTCCCAAGGTTGAGCATCGACTCGAAGAGGCCGGGGGGAATCCCGGTGTCGGTCAAATCCAAGCGGGTCGGGACGAACCGCCGCAGCGAGGAGATCCCTGCCTCTCCCAAGGGGACTCCGCGCAGGAGCAGGGCCTTCAGTCCGGTGGACTTTCCGGGCGGGATCAGATGCTGCAACCATTTCTCGTCCAAATTCGTTCCGGAGAGGTCGAGCATCTGGAGGTAATGCTGGGAACCGAGGGCGCGGACTGCCTCCTCGTCGAGGCAATCCGATGCGTTGGCAAGGAGGATCGTCCGGAACCTCCGGTACCGCAGAATCCGGACGAGGTCGGCGGGTCGCAAAGACCGCCCCCCTTCCGATTCGAAGAAAGCGAAGCCCGTGAGCTCGGAGCGCTCCGCAGGTGGAGCGACCCCCGGGATGAAGTCGGCAAAGAAGCGGGTGCCGTCCGGATTCGAAATCAGGAGCCTCGCCCGTCCTCCCTTTTGAACGATGAATTCGGCAGACTCAATCGCGCCGTCGGAAACTAGATGCACCACTGGCTCCGGGGATGCCGGTTCCGCAGCCACCGGAGAGGACGCGTCCTCCCGCCGCCTCCACCATCCCGTAGCCAAGGCGGCAAGCAATCCGCTACCGGCAAGAACAAGCGCCGCGCGGCGGGAAACACGTCGCCATCCCCTCGCCCCGGAACGGATGCGTTCGAGCGCATCCTCCATCTCGCCGACTTGCTGGTAGCGCTCCTCCGGCCGAGGCTGCAGGGCACGAAGGACGACACGGTCCAGATGCGCGTCCGAGGAAGGGCAGCGGGTATCCAGGCGCTTGGAAGGTGGCAAGAAGGCCTCTCGCGGGAGCTCTCCGACGAGCATCTCGTAGAGCAGCGTACCGAGGGCGTAGATGTCGGAGCGATGGTCGGCGAGACCAAGGCCTTGCTCAGGGGCCATGTAGCCGGGCGTGCCCATCGCCACATCGGTTTGGGTAATGCGGGTGGCATGCCCGGCCAATGGGCGGGCAAGACCGAAGTCGGCCAACTTCGCCCGCCCATCGGAGGTGACGAGGATGTTGGAGGGCTTGATGTCCCGATGGACGACTCCCCGCTCGTGGGCGTAGCGCAGGGCTTCACCGATTTGGATGGCGAAATCCAACGCCCGTTCAGTGTCGAGGCCGGAGCCAGTCATGAAGGAGGCGAGATCGCCGCCATCGACGTATTCCATCACGAAGTAGAGGTGCCCCGCACCGGTGCATCCCGACTCATGGACGGCGACGATACCCGGATGCTGAAGCGAGGCGAGAACGCCGGCCTCCCACTCGAAGCGGGCGATGAAGTCCCCATCGGCGGCCAGTTCCGCAGGCAGCAGCTTGATCGCGACGCGGCGGCCCAACCCGATCTGCGCGCCCCGGTAGACCGCCCCCATGCCTCCATGGCCGATCAATGCGTCCACGGAATACTGCGGGAGCATCCGAGCCACCTCCTCCACGGGCGGGGGTGTCCAAACGCGGTCATCGCTCTCCATGGCGGCTCGCAGCAAATCCCCGACGTCCCCGCCACCAAGGCGCGGCGGAGGGAATCCCGGCGGGGAAGGAGGGCGGCCAAAGTCGTCGTCAGGCATGTCCGTCCGGCTGCCCTACAGCAGATCGATCAGTTCGGCCAGTTCCATTTTGATGTTCTCCTTCGAAGCGTCGCCGAGCGTCATCGCCACTTGCCGGCGGAAGACCTCCTTCCACCGCTTGCGAAACCGATGGACGCGCATCTTCCACGCGTCGGCGGACACGCCGGTGCGGGCCGCGAGATCCGCGTAGCTCTGGTTCGGGACGGTGGTGAAGCCCAAGGTGGGACGGAGCAGATCGAACTCCTCGGCCTTGCCGTCGCTGGCATACTCCTCTTCCAGCAGTTGGAGGGAGAAGTCGAGGATGGTCCTCGCCCAGACGTGCTGATAGATGCGATCGGGGGTGCGATCGTCGGCGAGTTCACCTTCGAGGGTCGATTCTGCCCAAGCGGTGTCGAGGGAGAAATGGACCGCACCGCCGCCACGTTTCCACGCCGTTTCGCGCTCGTAGTCGGAGGCGAGGTAGTTCCTCACCGAAACGAGCAGGTAGCTGCGCAGCTTGCCGGGGGAGCGGCCCGCCTTGGCGAAGGCCTTCTGCTTGAGCAGGCGCTGAAACACGCCCTGGGTGAGGTCCTCCGCGTCCGTCTCGCTGCGCCCCCGGCTGCGGATGTAGGCGTAGACGGGCAGCCAGTAGGCCTTGCAGAGGGTTTCGAGGGCGGCGGCGGCGACGGCCTCGTCCTCGCTCGCGGCTTGGCGTACGAGAGTCCAGTTGGTCGTCTCGAAATGGTGGGAGGGACGAGGTGGAACGGTGTGGGAGGTATCCGCTGGAGGCATGGTTGGAAAGGTGGGTTCGATGGGAGATTACCGGAACGGGGGAGCGCGGTAACAAGGTTTCTGTCGCAGGGATGCTTTTTTCGGCTCCTCCCGTCCAGATGCGGTCGGGTCAGACGCCTTTCCGACCGGAAATCCCCCATCCCCGGCCTTTGCCACGGGCGCTTTTGCGTTCGGGTCCCTCCACCTCACCGGATGCCCAACACCTGTCTCAGGACGGAGGCCAGCCGTCCCTGCGGCCGGATCGGAATCACGTCCACCGGCACGAGTACGCCTCCCGAACGGATCAGGTTCGAGGGCTTGACGTCGAACAAGCCCAAGTTGTCCCGTTCCCGGTAGAAGATGCCCTGGGTGACGAGGCGGAAGCCCTGCCCCTTGAGCCAGTCCATCAAATCGGGCCACCCCGGCTGATCGGCGTCGTGCGGGAAGCAAGGCTGGGAAGTGATGAAGGAGAACTGGTCGTCCAGCAGGGCCACGCCCTCCAAGCGGGTCAACTCGCCACCGCTCCCCAAGCCCAGCAATCCGGCGGCCCATTCGTTGAGCAGGGCGAGCCGGGTCAAATACTGATGGGGCGTGGCCGAGGACAGCTTCTTGATTTGGCGGACCGGATCGCCCATGGCCCGGCCACCCGCGTCGAAGTGGATGCCGAAGCGACCGTCTTTCGTGGCTTTCCAAACACGCGATCCGATCAGGGTCAGGTCATGCTCGCCCATCCCCGGACCGCCTTTCCATTCAGCCAGACCAAGAAGGTCCAGCCATGCCCCCGCTGCGTCGGCCCAAGCAGTGAGACAAGCTATCTCCCGACTTTTCTCCGAATCGAAAGCAAAGGCTGGCCAATGCTCCGTTCCACTGCGGTCCAGAACTCTTGAGAGTTCACCTCTGGCGGCGTCGATGGAGACGACGCTTCCTCGGTCGTATCGGTTGGCCGGGGCTCCCGACGGGGAATCGCCTCGAGAGCCTGGCATAGGGTGTCGCTGCTGGCTGCGATCGGCGTCATACCTGAAGCATAGGGGCGTTTCGTCCGCTTCACCAGAGCTTTCATCAGCGCCAATGCGTTTTTTCCAGAAGCCTTCTGGACGCACAAGAGACTCTCCGCCGCCATCCGGGTGTCAAGACACGGTGGATTTCCGGGCACATTCGCGATAACTGCGGGGGAACGCTCCGGGAACGGAAGCCTCCAGCCAAGAGACGGTGGGACAGGGCCTTTTCGACCGGAAATCCCTCATCCCCGGCCTTGCCACGGGCGCTTTTGCGCTTAGGTCTTTCCTCCGTCCCATGGGAAAAATCCGTCTCCTCCCCGAAGCCCTCGCCTGCCAAGTCGCCGCCGGCGAAGTGGTGGAGCGCCCCGCTTCGGTCGTGAAGGAGCTGGTCGAGAACAGCCTCGACGCCGGGGCCGCGAACATCGAGGTGCGAGTGCAGCGCGGCGGCATCGCCCTGATCCGCGTGACCGACGACGGCTGCGGCATGAATCGCGACGACGCCCTGATGTGCCTGGAGCGCAACGCCACCTCCAAAATCCGCACGAAGGAGGACCTCGGCTCCATCACCACCCTCGGCTTCCGAGGCGAAGCCATCCCCAGCATCGCCAGCGTCTCGAAATTCCGCCTCGCCACCCGCGAACCCGGCGCCCTCGCGGGCACGGAGGTGATTATCAACGGCGGCAAGCTGGAGCGCGTCAACGACTGCGGCGAGCCTCCCGGCACCCAGATCGAGGTGCGCTCCCTCTTCTACAACCTGCCCGCCCGCCGCAAATTCCTCCGCACCGAGGCCACCGAATACGCCCACCTCGAACAGGTTCTCAAAACCCAGGCCATCGCCCACGAATCGGTGCGTTTCTCCCTCGTGCGCGACGAACGCCTCGCCTTCCAGCTCCCCGCGACCCCGAGCCTGCGCGAACGCATCGGCGGACTCGTCGGCGGCGACCTCGCCTCGCGCCTCCTCGAAATCGAGCCGCACGAGCACAAAGGCGTCCGCGTGCGCGGCTTCATCGGCCCGCCCGGAATGGGACGCAGCGACCGCCGCCAGCAGCTCACCTTTTTGAACGGACGCCCCGTCGAGGCCGCCATCGTCACCCGCGCCCTGCGCGAGGGCTACCACACCGCCCTGATGAAAGGGCAGTATCCCGTGACCTTCCTCTTCCTGGAGACCGACCCCGCCGCCGTCGATGTGAACGTCCACCCCGCCAAGCGCGAAGTGCGCTTCCACGACGGCTTCGCGGTGCAGGAGGCCATCGCCGCCGCCGTCGCCCGCACCCTGCGCGAGCGCATGGTCCGGCCCGTGTCCGGCGTCGGGCTCACCGGCACCGCGCCGATGGAAAGGCCCCCGGTCGTGCAGGAGGAACTCCTTCCGCCCGCGCCCCCGTCCTTCCCTCGCCTCGATCCGCGTCCCGCGCCGCTCTTCACCGCCCTCGAACGCCAGCGAGCCGAGAGCGCCGACACCCAAGAGGGTCTGGTCCCCGACCCAACCCTCTCCTCTCCCCCGTCCGTTTCCGAACCAGAACCCGAGCCAGCCGCCGAGGAGAGACCGAAAGCCTCCGACTACCGCATCATCGGCGTGCTGGGCAAGCTCTACGTCCTCCTCGAAGCGAAGGAGGGGCTCGTCCTGATGGACCAGCACGCCGCCCACGAACGCGTCCTCTTCGAGGAGCTGCGGCGGCGCATGGAGACCGAGGGTGCGCCCTCGCAGCGGCTCCTCGCTCCCCTCATGGTCGATCTCGTGCCGCGCGATTTCGACCTCGTCTCGCGCCATCTCGGGACGCTTTCCAAACTCGGCTTCGCCGCCGAGCCCTTCGGGGGCAACACCCTGAAAATCGACGCCATCCCCGCCTTCCTGAAACGCGACGACCCCGAGAGCTTCCTCCACGAAGTCATCGAGGAGCTCCGCGTCGCCAGCGACCGCATGTCCAGCCTGCGCCTCGGCGAGGATCTCATCGCCACCACCGTCTGCCGCGCCGCCGTGAAGGCGAACGACACGCTGAAGGAGCCGGAGTTGCGCAAGCTCCTCGAAGACCTCCTCGTCTGCGACATGCCCTACTGCTGCCCCCACGGACGGCCCACGCTGATCCAGATCGGCTACGCGGAGCTGGAGCGGAAGTTCGGAAGGAGGACTTGAGCAGTGAACGGTGAGGCTGCTGGTTCACCGTTTACCGCTCACCGAATACCGATTACCCTAAAAAGGAAGATGAGAGTCGAGGGTTGAGGGTTGATAGCCTCGGAACCGTCGAGTTGCCCCAATGCGGCAACCCACCCTTCGGGCATACCTGAATTTCGACGCAAGCCACTCATTTTCAGCTTCTCAACTCTCATCCATCAACTCTCAACTCTGCCATGAAACTCCCCATCCTGTCCCTCCTCCTGCTCGCCTTGCCCTCCCCTGCCCTGCTCCGGGCCGAGCCTCTCCTCGCCGGAGTCGCGAAGGTCGAGATCACCCATCCCGACCATCCGGCCAAGGAGAACCCGCCTTTTGTCAAAGCGCTCGTCCTTTCCCAAGGCGGCACCCATGCCGTGATCGTCGCGGTCGATGCCGTGGCCATCGCGGAGATCGGGTCGATCCAAGACCCCTACCTCGCCAGAGTTAGAACGGTCCTGCAAAGGACGCTCGGGATTCCGCCCGAGGCATTGCTCGTCAACGCGAGCCATTGCCACGCCCTCGTCGCCCCCGACATCGCCGAGCGCACCGTCCGCGCGGTGACGCAGGCTTGGGAAAGCCGCGTCCCGGTGAGGGCGGGGACCGGGACCGGCCATGAGGACGGAATCATGGAGAACCGGCGGCTCAAACTGAAAAGCGGACGCGAGGCCGACGTGCGCCACGCCTATCCCATGCCGCCCGACGATGAGGTCGCGGCCGTGGGTCCGGTCGATCCCGAGATCGGCCTGCTGCGACTCGACCGCCTCGACGACGGACGACCCCTCGCCGCCATCTTCCAGTTCGCCTGCCACCCCATCATGGGAGTGCCCGACGGGAGCAACGGCGCCGACCTCAGCGGCTACGCGGCCGAGACCATCGAGGCGAACCTCGGCGACGGCACGGCGACGGCGCTCTTTCTCCAAGGCTGCGGCGGCGACATCAATCCCGTGCTCTACAAGTCGGTCGATCTGCCCCGCGACGCGAAACCCCTCGGGGTCCGTCTCGGCCTCAGCGCCCTCGCCGGGCTGCGCGCCATCGAGACGCGGGCCGACGCGCCGCTGGCCGTCGCGAACGAAACCCTGACCCTGGCCCGCGCCGACCACGCGCCCCGCCTCGCGGAAATGAAGAAGGAGATCGACGCCCTCGCCGCCTCGCTCAAGGGCACCACGCTGAACTTCGAGACCTTCCTGCCGCTCTACGTGAAATACCACCTCAACTCCGACTACCCCTCCGAAGTCGCGGGACGCTATTTGCAGGACGAACTGCTCGACCGCACCGACTGGAAAAGCCTCGACGCGAGCAACCGCGCCGCCATGGACGCCTATTTGCAGAATCTCCGCACCATGGAGGAGCTGACCCGCCGGCAGATCAACCGCAACCTCCTCGCCCGCCATCAGGCCCGCCGCGCCGAGGTCGGGGAGACCGTCACCGCCGAAGTCGCGGCCCTGCGCGTCGGCGACTTCCGACTCGTCACCTTTCCCGCCGAACTGACCGTCGAAATCGGCCTCGGCTTGAAGGAGCGCTCGCCCCATCCCCTGACCTTCGTCTCGGGCTACACCAACGGCTATCTCTACTACGCCCCAACCGCGGAGCAGGCCAAGAACCGCGGCGGAGCGCAGGAGGACAGCGACTGTCTCCTCGCCCCGGAGTGGCAAGGCCTCTTCGAAGCGGCGGCCTTGCGATTGCTCTCGGCGGAGTGATGCCGAATCTGGACAAGGTTTGCACGATTGCGGGGCGATTGGATCGATTTCCCGAATCCATTCATCACGGGACGCGATTCACAACTCGCCTTCGCTTCCGGGATGTGGCACACTGCTTTCCGATGGTCGCCGCCACGTCCCCGAGCCTCCGCCTGCTCGCGGTCCTCCTGCTCGCGGGAGGGCCTCCCGGCGCGACCGCCTTCGCCGCCGAACCGACGCAGGACGGGCCTTCCACTCACTGGTCCTACGCCCCGCCCCGGAAGTCCGTCCCCCCGCAAGAGCACACTTCACTCGCGGGACGAAACGCGAACGAGATCGACCGTTTCGTCGTCGCGAAGCTGGCGGAACGCGGTCTCGCCCTCAATCCCGAGGCGGAGCACGCCCGCCTCCTCCGCCGCGTCCATCTCGACCTCACCGGGCTGCCGCCCGACCCGGCCACGACCCGCGCCTTCCTCGCCGATCCCACTTTTGAGCATTTTGCCGGGATCGTCGATGGACTCCTCGCCTCGCCCGCCTTCGGCGAAAAATGGGCCGTGCCCTGGCTCGACCTCGCCCGCTACGCCGACTCCGAGGGCTACCAGCGCGACTCCCCGCGCACGATGTGGCCTTGGCGCGACTGGGTCATCCGTGCGCTGAACGAGGACATGTCCTTCGACCGCTTCTCCATCGAGCAGCTCGCCGGCGACCTCCTGCCCGAGGCCACCGAATCGCAGAGGGTCGCCACCGCCTTCCACTGCAACACGCCCCTCAACCTCGAAGCCGGGACCGATCCGGAGGAGGACCGCTACAAGCGCGTCGTGGACCGAGTCAACACCACCGCCACGATCTGGCTCGGCAGCACCCTCGGCTGCGCCCAATGCCACGACCACAAATACGATCCCTTCACGACGAGGGAATACTACGCGCTCTCCGCCTTCTTCAACCAAACCCCGCCCGAGTCGCGGCAGGAGGGGATGGAGATGAACATGGCCAACCTCGTCGCCATCGGCCCCGTCCTCGCGGTGAAACGCATCGACGGGGACATCGACGCCGAATTGAAAGCCGAAGCCGAATTCGAAGCGGCCATGGACGGCATCCGCGCCGATCTCCTCAAAGCCGTCGATGAGAAAATCGCCGGGAATCCGCAGGGTCGCAATGGACTGCCCGAGGACGTGCGGAAAATCCTCGAACGCGAGGCGGACATGAGCCTCGACCAATGCCGGACCCTTTCCACCAAGCTCGCCATCAAAAGCTCCGGCATGGTCCGCCGCCTTGAGGAAGCCGGAACCATGGAGGAGCGCCTCAAGGAACAGCGCAAGAAGGAGGTCCGCGTGATGGAGGAAATGGCCGAGCCGCGCCTCACCTTCGTCGCGAAACGCGGCGATTTCCTCGCCAAGGGAGACGAGGTGCGGCCCGCCACTCCGGCCTCGCTCCACCCCTTCCCCGACGAGCTGCCCCGGAACCGCCTCGGCCTCGCGAAATGGCTCGTCGATCCGGCGAACCCGCTCGTGGGAAGGGCGTTCGTCAACCGGCTCTGGATCGAGCTTTTCGGTCAGGGACTCGTCACCACGCCCGAGGACTTCGGCGAGCAAGGAGAACGCCCCACCCATCCCGAGCTGCTCGACTGGCTCGCCGCCGCCTTCGTCGAGGACGACGCTTGGTCGATGAAACGGGCCATCCGCCGCATCGTCCTCTCCGCGACCTACCGGCAGTCCGTCGCCGTGAACGCGGGCGCCGCCGGGCTAGACCCCCGCAACCAGCTCCTCTGGCGGCATCCCGGCCACCGCCTCGGGGCGGAGACGATCCGCGACCAAGCCCTCGCCATCGGCGGGCTGCTCGACCGGAGACTTTACGGGGTGAATGTCAGACCCTACCAGCCCGCCACTTTCTGGCGGAAGGGAGCGGGCCAATCGGAGGTCCACTACCTGCCGTCCCAAGGACCGGACGCGCACCGCCGCGGCGTCTACACCCTGTGGCGGCGCAACGCGCACTACCCCAGCTTCGCGAACTTCGACGCGCCCGACCGCACCGCCTGCGTCGTGCAGCGCGACCTTTCCAACACGCCGCTGCAAGCGCTCACCCTGCTGAACGATCCCGTCTATGTCGAGATCGCGGAGGCCTTCGGCAAGCGCATCGCGGACGAGGGCGGCATGGATACGGGCGAACGGATCGACTGGGCCTTCCGCACCGCCCTGACGAGGGCACCCGCCGAACCCGAGCAGCAGTTGCTCCTCTCCGCCTTCGAAACGGTCCGCGCCGAGTCGGGATCGGAGGAAAGGGCTTGGCGCGAAGTGGCGACGATTTTGCTGAACCTGCACGAGACGATCAACCGGCCATGAGATCCACCGAATGATAAAAGCCCCATCCATCCTGATCGCTCCCATCCACGAGAACCCAATTTGCGGAAATTCGCGGCCATTTGCGACCATTCGCGTTGAAGAATCCCCATGCCTGAAGGAATGGAACGCAAATGACCGCAAATGACCGCGAATCACCGCAAATGACCCGAACCGTCGATTCGTGTGCGGCTTCCAGATGATGTGTCCGTCTCCAACCCTCAACCGCCGCCGCTTCCTCTCCCGCACGGGAGCCGGGCTCGGCTCGCTCGCGCTCGGGTCGCTGCTCCAGCGCGACGCCCTCGCCGGGATGCCTGAGGCCTTCCGCTCCGTCGCGCCGAAGGCGAAAAGCGTGATCTTCTTCCACATGACGGGCGCGCCCTCGCAGCTCGATCTCTTCGACGAGAAACCCGCCCTGCGGAAACACGACCGCCAGCCCGCGCCCGAATCGCTCTTCGCGGGCAAACGCTTTTCCTTCCTCCGCGGCCATCCCAAGCTGCTCGGCTCGCCCTATCCATACCACCAACACGGCCGCAGCGGCCTCGCCCTCTCCGAATTGCTCCCTCATCTCGGCATGGTCGCGGACGATCTCTGCCTCGTGAAATCCGTCGTCACCACCGAGTTCAACCACGGCCCCGCCCAACTCGTCTTCCACACCGGGCTAAACCGCCAAGGCAATCCCTCGCTCGGCTCCTGGACCACCTACGGGCTCGGGAGCGAGTCGGACAACCTGCCCGCCTACGTCGTCTTCCTCTCCGGCAACACGCCCGGCGCCGGGGCGAGCCTCTGGAAGTCGGGCTTCCTCCCCAGCGTCCACCAGGGCGTGCCGCTTCGCGGCGAGAGCGATCCCGTGCTCCACCTCACCAGCCCGGAAGGCGTCTCCCGCGACGAACGCCGCCGCACCCTCGACAGCATCGGGGCGCTGAACCGGAGCTATTTCGAATCCGTCGGCGATCCCGAGATCCTCACCCGCATCGAGCAATACGAGCTGGCCTTCCGCATGCAGGCCTCCGTGCCCGAACTCGTCGATCTTTCGCAGGAGGACAACGCCACCCGCGCCCGCTACGGCAAGGGTGAGTTCGCCAGACAATGCCTCCACGCCCGCCGCCTCGTCGAGCGCGGGGTTCGCTTCGTCGAACTTTTCCACGGCGACTGGGACACGCATGGGAACCAGAAAAACCGCCTCGCCGCCCTCACGAAGGAGGTCGACCAACCCATCGCCGCCCTCCTCGCCGACCTGAAGCAGCGCGGACTCCTCGACCAGACCCTCGTCGTCTGGGGGGCCGAGTTCGGGCGCACCCCCATGCTGCAAGGCGACGAATCCCCCGAGAAATGCGGGCGCGACCACCAGAAGGATGCCTTCACCGTGTGGCTCGCCGGGGGCGGGGTGAAGAGCGGCTTCAGCTACGGCTCGACGAACGAGCTCGGCAACGAAGTGGCGGAGAATCCCGTGCCCGTCCGCGACCTCCACGCCACGATGATGCACTTGCTGGGGATCGACCACGAAAGCCTCACCTACCGCTACCAAGGTCTCGACCAGCGTCTCACCGGCGTGGAGGAGGAGGCCCATGTGGTCCGCGCGATTTTGGCCTGAGGCGCGTGGATTCGCCCGACGACGAGGGTAGCGAAGTTCGTGAGAACTTCTCCCCAATGGGCGTTTTCTGGACATTCCGTCGAAGTTCACGAACTTCGCTACGGGAGGCGATGGCAGGGGGTAGAGAAGTTCGTGAGAACTTCTCCCGGTCGATCCCCCAATGGGCGCCCGCTACGGATTCGCCCCGCCGGAAGGTGGCTTCAGCTCGTGAGCCTCCCGCCAAAGAATCGTCGATTGCCGGAAGCGGGCTGATTTCACTGGCTCCCTCGTCACCCCGGCGATCGCCCGGATGGAGTCCTTCCCACCCGGCAACCCTCCTTGGGCGGTCGCGAGCTTCGCGACGCGGAAGCCCAGATCGCTGATCTTCCCGTTCCATTCCGCCCCGAGCTTCGCCGCGATCAAATCGTAGGCTTCGGGATAGAGGGCGCGCAGATGCACGGGCTGGCTCTGGTCGAGGTTCAGCTCCCAAGCGAGCTGGTTGGTGTCGGAAGCGAACAAATGGGCCGCCGGGAAGGCCCGAAGCCAATCCCCGTCGTAGGCGAAGGAGGCGGCGTGGCAGGTATCCACGATGACGATGTGCGGCGTCCAGCCCCCTCCTTTCGCTTGGGCGCCCGCCGCGATCTCCCCCGGCCGCATTTTGGCCCCGTTGGCGAAGAGGAGGCGCCCGCCGGGCTCGACATGCAGCCCCAGGTAGAGCACCCGCAGCGTTCCGGTCTGGGCTGGGGGGGTGCTCAGCAAAGCGACCAGATCGTCCGGGGATCCGTCCACCGAGAGGACCGGGCGAACCCCGCCAAGCAGCGCGGAGAGGAGCTGCGCCGTGCTGGCCCACGAATCCAGATCCGCCCTCAGCCGATAGGAGGCTTGGACGAAAGCGCGAAATTCCACCTCCGCCGCCGGAACGGGCGAGGCGGCGGCCACGGACAGAAACGCCGCCGCCAAGACCGCTCTCATCCGTCGCCGCGTCATGGGAACCCGATCTCCGGTTCTCGGTCCGGCCAAGCCATCCGGGAACCGGGGAGGGCTGGACCGCCCTTTGCCGGATCGGCTAGATGGCCGCCAAGCTGATGTTCCGGCTGACGAACTCCGCCGGCGCGGAACCAGGAACCGCCGGATCTTTGGCCGCTTCGCGAACCTGCTGGGAAATGTTGGTGCCTTGCGTGATGGGAGAGGAGCTGTTCACCACCTTCCCACTGACAAGGGTGCCCGTGGCCACGTTGACGGCGACCACGGAACTCGTCGCGCCCGGCGAAGGCGTGGTTTTCACCGCTTGGATGGCGGGCCTGCCCAGATCCTGCACCACCTTGGACATGGAGACCGAGGCGGCTGAACCCCCGTTCTTCCTCGCCCACTCGTTGCGCAGCTTCTCCTGGTAGCGCCGTGCGTTCTCCATGGCGACCTGCCGCTGGCGGGCGTTGGCGGCGGTGAACGAGACGATGCGGTGGCGGCGGCGGCCGATGTCCCTCCGGGCGCGGTCGGCCACCCGTCTCGCCGCCGAAGACGGCCCTTGCGCCAAAGCGCTGGAGACGAGCGCCGCAGGAGCGGCCAAAGCGAAGATTCCGAGAAGACGACGTCGAGAATGCGTGGAAGTATTCATAATTGGAAGTTTCGAGAATGGGTTTCGGCTGTCGAGAATAACCGGAGATCGCCGCCGCCAAAAGAAAAATTTCGCCAACTGGGCCGACTTTCTTCGAGGAATGGCCAACACCCGCCTTTTTCGCAGGGCATACGCATGAATAGACAAAGGCAATATGGTTGGGGCATCGAATTATCATTTGTGCGGATTTTTGCGGCTGACACAGAGGAATGAAGCATCCCCGCGGCAAGCCGCGGGGTATTGGCCCGGCGCAGATCGAAGGATCGATCCGCGAAAAAGTCTACTCGCTGCAAGCAGCGGGGAATCCGACCCGCTGAGATTGAAGCGCCCTGCCGAGGAGGGCTGAAAGCCCGACCCATCTCAGAGAGTTCCCGGTGTCAGGCAATCAGTCGCCTCGTTCATGCGTATGCCCCGCCTTTTTCGCCCTTCCGCGGCTTTGGAGATAGAATTTGCGCATGGAACGAGCATCTTAGCAGTCTTACGTTCATCGCCCCTTCCTTCGGCATCGAAACCGGGCAAACGGAGACAGGTAAACGTGTGAATTTCGACTGGCAGCACCCGACCGGAAAAGCGATGGACGCATGCGCCATCGCCTTCTGCCTTGCCGTCCCCTTCCTGCTGGGTCCGGCCAGCGCCCCGGCACAGGAAAAGGAGGAGCCCCGGTTGGTGATCGACTCGAAGGGCCATGGCAACACCATCGAGGAAATCCTCTTCTCCCCCGACGGCGCGACGCTCTACTCCATGGGACGCGACAAGACGGTCAGGGCTTGGAACGCGGCGAGCGGAGCTCTGGAAAAAACCCTCCGGCTCCAGATCGGCGACGACTTCGCCGGGGCGATCTTCTCCGGTGCGATCTCCCGCGACGGACGCTACTTGGCCGTGGGCGGGCGGAATCTGCCCGTCGCAGAGGGTGCCGCCGCCTCCATCACCCTCCTCGATCTGCGCACGGGAAAGGTCGTGGCCGTGCTCCCCGGCCATGCCGCCACCATCGTCGCGCTGGATTTCTCTCCGGACAGCAAGCTGCTCGCGTCGGGCAGCCTCGACCGGAGCGTCCGCCTCTGGAACATCGGCAGCCTCGCGGAGCTGGCCGAGGCGGACTACGGAGCATCCCTCGACAGCTCCCTGGTCCTCCAAGGGCACCAGAGCGGCGTCTACAATGTGCGCTTCGCCGCCGAGGGAGACCGGCTCCTCTCCGTGTCGGTCGATGGCGGGATCGTCGTGTGGGACAGCTCTGCGGTGCGGACCGCGATCCATGGCGGAAAGGATTTCAGCCAAATTGCCGTCGCGCCCGTCGCCCAAGCCTCCGCAGGAGACCGCGACGTCTACGCCGCCGACTTCTCCCGGGACGGGAAACGGATCGCGACGGGCGACGAGGGGGGGCGTCTCTCGCTATGGGACGGCGATAGCGGAGAACGCCTCGCCGAACTGGCCCTCCCCGATCCGGTGTCGACCCTGTCGATCTCGCCGGATGGGGAACGCCTCTTCGCCTCATCCCTGTTCGTCGGCGACGACGGGGCCAACGCCGGGAAGGCGGCCCTCTACCGCCTGTCCCCCGATCTGGAGGAAATCCTCAGCTTTCCAGTGCAAGAGCACAGCCGCTCCACCGCCAGCGTTTGGCATTCCGCGCCGGGCAAAGAGCACATCGCCTTCGCGACCGGCGTCCACAGCACGATCCAGCTCTGGAAGCCGGACGGGACAGCCCCGGAGCGCGTCATCGCGACCAAGGGGCGGCCGATAGTGGACGCGGCCTTCGGTAGCGGCGGGAACGGTGTCAGCGTGGCCTTCGGCTTCCTGCAGGACGGCTCCTCCGACCTCTCGAAAAAGGGACTGGAATACGCCTTCGACTTCGAGAACCAGAAGCTGTCCCGCCTCGCCGACGCGGAAAAGGCGGGGTGGACCTACCAGCAAAGCGCGGCCCCCGAACGCCTCAAGGAAATCCAGCGGACGGCGGACAACGCGATCCGGACCGCCGACGGGACCGAAATCGCCCTCACCGAGCCAGGCAACCAAATCCATGATTTCTCCTTCACCCCGGACGGGAAACTGCTCGTCTCCCACATCTACGGGGCCTCCCTCTACGACGGGGGGCGCAAGTTGCGGGACTTCGCCCACGAAGGAGCCGTCCGGGCGGCCACCCCTTCGGCGGATGGCAAGTATCTGGCCACCGGCTCCCTCGACCGGACCCTCCGCCTCTGGGATCTGGAGACAGGTAAGCTGCTCGTCTCCCTCTTCGTCGCCGATCCCGAGAAGGACGACTGGGTCTGCTGGACGGACCACGGGTATTTCGTCTCCCCGAGCGGCGGCGACTATTTCGGCTGGCATTTCAACCGGGGCGCGAACCGCTCCGCCGATTTCCTCTCGGGCGGGCAGCTCTTCAACGAACGCCACCAGCCCGAGATTCTCAGACGATGCGTCGCCGAGCGAAAACCCGCCGGAGACATCGCCGCCGAACTGCGGCTGAAGCGCATCAACGAGGAGGAGGCGGCGAAAACCGCCCCCGAAGTCGCCATCTCTGGCCTGCCGACGGACGGGATGGCGAAGACCCAAGTGCAGCACTTCACCGTCGAAGCGATCCGGAAAGGGAAAAATGTCGCGGAGTTGATGGTCTTCCACCAGGACAAGCGATTGGGCGAGGCCGCCCTCGTCGGGCGCGAGACCGTCTCGGGGGACATCACCACCCTCCCCTTCCAAGTGACCATGGAGCCGGGCAGGAACGAGATCAAAGCCATCGCGAAGAACATCGACGGGGTGGAGTCCAAACCGCAACTCGTCGTCTTGGAATACGAGGGGGAGAAAGCGAGGGCCACCCTCCATCTGCTGGCGGTGGGCGTAAACCGATACAAGAACTCGGATTTGAACCTCAAATTCTGCGTGGCCGACGCCGAGGCCACCGTCGCCGCCTTCAAGAAACGCGCGGACGGCCTGTTCGCCGACTTCTCGCCCCATCTCCTCACCGACAGCGAAGCGACCCGACCGAACATCGAGGCCAAATTCAAAGAATTGGCGGCCAAGGCCAAGCCGGAGGACGTTTTCGTCTTCTACTACGCCGGGCATGGAGCCGTCAATCTGGCGCAGGAGGGGGGAGGTGATGCCATGTTCTACCTGGTGCCGCACGACGTGACCCAAGTCTACGGCGACTCCCGGCAACTGGCGGAGAAAGGCGTGTCCAAAGCCGACTTGGAGCAATGGCTGCCCATGATCCCCGCCCGCAAGCAACTGATGCTCCTCGATGCCTGCGAAAGCGGGGCGGCGCTGCAAAACCTGACCTTCGCGGTCCGGGGCGGGGCGGAACAGAAAGCCCTCGCGCAACTGTGGCGGGCCACCGGCACGGCCGTGATCGCCAGCACCAAAGGGGACCACTTCGCCCGCGAAATGGAGGAAATCGGCCACGGCATCTTCACCAAAGCCCTGCTCGACGGCATCGCCGAAGCCAAGGCCGACATCAACCGGAACGGCATCATCACCTCGGACGAGTTGAGGTCCTACCTCCAAGAAGCCGTGCCCGAACTGAGCCGAAAGGCAAACGAAGGCGGGGCGGAGCAGTATCCCGTGAGCCTCCTTTCAGGCGAGTCCTTCCCAGTGGGACTCGTGGTGGAAGGGTGAAAGCAAAGCTTTCCCGTTGACTGGAGGACTTTCCCAAGTCCCCGCGCATCGGGGCGGCCTTCCCCTAGAGAATTTTAAATAAAGAGATAGCCACTCGTCCCGGCGCGGAGGCAAGCGGAAGAGAGGAGCGCGGGCACTCTTGCCCGCAACGGCAGAGGCAGCGGGCGGATAGGCTCCGGGTGCGGACAGGAGTGTCCGCGCTCCCTTCTCGCAGCCGTCTGATCGGATCGGCTACGAGCTCTAATACCAATTCTGACAAAGGTTTGGACGATTGCGGAGGGACCCTGACGAAGGTGGGGCGAGGCGCCCCTGCCGAGCCGCCTTCTGTCGAAAAACGCCCTTCCCGTCTGCCACGCTCTTGCTCCGAAGCGGCTCACCCCACCCGGCTGCCGCCGGATTCCTGAATCGGAAGCGTCGGGCTGACCGACCAAAAACCATCGAATCGTCCAAACTTTTTTAGATTTGGTATAATTCCAAATCGCTTTCAAAAT
>DDTJ01000069.1 GCA_002344525.1 Akkermansiaceae bacterium UBA2367 | reverse complement strand
TAATCTAGGAAAGACCCAAAGGAAATTCCTAGAGTTAGTCACCGACCGCGATCCTGCCGGATCAAACGCTCCACCTCCCCAGTCTCCATCCGCACCGCCGTGGATTTCGGCTTCATCTTGATCACCACCCCCAGGCGCATCGTGCTGAGCACCCCGCAGAGCTTCCCGCTGCGGTCGATCAAGGGCGAGCCGCTGTCCCCCTTGATCATCGGCAGGCTCGTCACGACCTTCTGGAACTGCCCGTCCGGCACGCCCTCCACAGGTTGGTATTCGAGGAATTCGCCTCCCGCCCGCTTGTGCATCCAGCCGCCCGCGAAGAGCGTCTCACCCGACGCCAACGGCTCGCGGCGGAACCTCAGATAGCGCGGGGTCGCGAGTTCCGCCTTCACGATGGCGAAGTCGGCGGCGTCGTTGCGATAGACGATCCGGACCGGGGCATAGTCGATGTAGGTCCTCTGCCGGTTCGAGGTCGCGTAGAGCACGTAGCATTCCTTGTGGGCGAGGACATGCGCCGCCGTCAGGAAATAACCGTCCGCCGTCACCGGGGCACAGCTGCCGAAACCCGAGCCTCCCTTGGCGATGGGCACGGAGAAGCCCAATTCCAGCACCCCTTCCTGGGATTCGCGGCTGGTCGCCAGCTTGGACTTGAAATCCTCGTCGATGTATTTCCCACTGACGATCAGGCCCGAGTGCAGCGTGAGGAAATCCGCCGCCGAAAAACCTTTGTCCGTACGATTCTTCAACTCCGGCAGGCTCACCGGAGCGTCGATCCCCCCGCCGGAGTCGTACTTCGCGAGCGAACGACGCTGGTCCCAATGCGTGTTCGCCGACAGCATCAGGCACGACGTGAGGGACAGCGGCGCGAGGAGCGCGGCGAAGAATCGGATGGGAGGCATTCGGTCGGTAAGGAGGATTCGTGTTCCTGATAACGATAACGCAGGGAAGCACCGCTTTCACCAGACATCTACGGGGGTTCCGCGAAAATCTTTCGACTTTTCCCGCCGTCGGCAAGGCGCGGCGCCATCAAGGATTCGGCGGCCTCGCCGTCGTGACGCCGCGGATGAGGTCGCCGTAGGTCGCGCGGTCGAGGAAGAACACGTCGGGCTCGCCCGCGATCCGGCCGAAGTAGAGGCTCTCGTTGGTCTGCGGCATCTTGAGGGGGGAGGGCGCGACCTCCAGGATGCGGGTCGTGTCGACCGCCTCGTTGATCGCGCGGTCCAACTCGCTCGTGACGATGCGGAAGGTCGCGCTCGGCGTCCGCAGGGCCTCGTAGGCGGGGCCGAGGGTGAGATACCAGCCGCTGGCGGTGAGCGACCCGAGGCGGTCGCGGAGCCGCCGCGCCGAGAGGATGTCGAGCCTGGGGGTGACCTCGACGCCGTTGAGGCTGGCCTGCCACTGGTCCAGCCGGTAGTCGTAGTCGAGCTTCAGCATCTCCTTCTCCGGCATCTCGCGGGTGATGGACTTCAGGTGCATCGGGTTGAAGGTCAGCACGTTCAGGGATTTCCACTTCACCGGATGGGTGGGGACGAGGTTGAGGAAGGTCGGATCGAGCTCGTAGACGTGGGGTTCGCCGTCGAAGTTCGCGTAGAGGTGCTCCTCCTCCCCCTCCTTCCAGCCGAGGTTGAGGACGCGGCGGAGTTCGCGGGCCTCGCCGGGGGAGCCATCCGGCCCCGGCCCGCCGGGGAACTTCAAATGGAAGTGGATGCGCCGCTGCGGGCGGTTCAGGCCGTATTCGGCGAGGTCGCCGGCCTCGTCCGAGACGAACCGCTGGATCGCGGCCTCGTTCACCGAGGCGACGAGGGCGTTCACCTCCGTCCCGTTGGCCGGGAGGAGCTTACTGTTCAGCGCCACCCTCCACGAGGGCGAAACCCCCGGCCCTCTCCGCTCGACCCGCAGATCGACGTCGGGATCGACGGGGCTCTGGATGCGGATCGATTCGATGGCCTCGAAGGGCAGACGGGCGAGGGTGCGGTCGCGAAGGTCGTTGGGCGACTGTGGCAAGGTCGCGAGGAAATCGCATTTCAAGCGGTAGACGGCGGGGCGGTCGGAAGCCCGCGCCTCGATCACCGTCGTCCCCTCCCCTTCGCCGCCGACCTTCCGCAGATAGAGGACGAGAGGCTGCGGCATGCCATGAATCCGCATCTGAAGAACGGCGGCGTCGGCCGGGAGGGGGCTCGGGACCGCCTCGGAGGCGGGGGCGTCCTTGACGACCTCCTCGATTTGCAAAGCGGCGACCGCCGCGAGGAGCCGATCCATCGCCTCGCGGTCGGCCCAGCTCACGATGGGCGCGGCGAGCGCCCAATCCTGCTGGGGCGGGGCGATGCGGCGCTGCAGGGCGACCTCGCCCGAGGCTTGGCGGATCACCAACTGGTCCACCGCCGCGACCGGGGCGGCGAGCAGCTTGCGGTCGCGCAGCGCGGCAAGGGGGCTTTCCAGCCAAGGGCGCGGGTTGCCATCGACGACGAAGACGCCGGGGCCGCCGTCCTCGCGACGGGCGTAGATCGATCCGGTGCGCGGGGCTTCGACGCCGAGGACGAGACGCTCCTCCACCGCCTTGCCCCCCTCCCCGCCCGGTCCCGAGACCGTCACGCGGATGGCGTGGTCGCCCGCGATGCCGAGGGCGACCGGATCGGGCGCGTCCCCTCCCTTTTCGAGATCGTCGACGATGCCGAGGTGGTTGAGGCGGTCGAGGAGGGCAACGGCCATGGTGGCATCGACACGATCCTGCTCCGGCTCCGCGAAAAACCAAGCGCCCTCCTGTTTGACCAGGACCGTCTTCGCCGTCCCCCGCTCCACGGTGATCCGGTCCACCGTCCCGGGATCGAAACGGACCAGCACCTTCGCTAGGTCGGCGGCGCGTTTCCCGATGGCGGGCTGGTGGTCGACGCGATGGATCGCGGCTCCGAGCGCGAGGGCGGTCGCTCCGAGGACGGCGGTGGTGGCGAGTCTCATGGGCGTTTTGTCAAGGTTCCGTCAGGCGCGGCGGCGCAGCCACACGAGCGCGCCCGCGATGCAGGCGAGGCCCGGGAGCACGAGGATGAGGAGGCTCTGCAGGAGCGCGAGCTGGTCCGGCGCGACGCCGAGGGTGAACACGGTGGGGCGGCGCGGGGGGACGCCGACGAGGGCCTCGCGGTTCATGACCCAGTTGATCGCCGCCATGGTGAAGTCGGCGGCGACCTGCGAGGTCTGCCCGTCCGGGGAGATGAGGTTCGCGTTGCCCACGACGACGAGCCGGGAGGAGCCCTCGCGCAAGGTGGGGTCGCCCGGCGCGCCTTTCTCGACGGCGGCGGCGGTGAAGACGGGATTGGGCTGGCCGTAGTCGAGGGCGGGATTGTAGGAGACCTCCTCCTCCTGGAATCCGGTCTCGCCCCAGAAGGCGGAGGAGGTGACCATCAACGGGGTGGGACGGATGTTCTCGGAGAGCAGCACGTCGTCCCCCTCCAACACCTCGATGGACTGGGTCTGCCCCGGCAGGGTCAGGGAGAGGGCGGCGCGGTCGCGGTTCGGCCCGCCGGGCATCAGGGAGACGGGCACGTCGTAGGTCTTGCGGGCGGCCACGCCGGGGATGCTGACGACGCTGAGGACGCGGTCGGGGCGCGGCGCGACACCGTGCTCGCGCAGCAGGGAATGGAGCTTGGGTGTCGCCACCGACGGATCAAGGAAGAGGACGAGCCCGCCCCGCCGCGTCTCCCAGAAATCCCGCACGAGGGCCAGTTCGCGCTCGGTGAGATCGTCCGTGTTCCCCGCGAAAAAGAGCACGTCGGCGTCCTCGGGGATGGCGTCGCGCCCTTCGAGGACGAGGCCTTCGAGCCGGGCGTTCTGGGCGTTGGCGAGGGGCTGGAGCTGCTCGGCGATGCGCACCAGCTCCTCGGCCCGTCGGTCGCCGGTGAGCAAGTAGATCTTCCTCTGCCGCTGCTCGGTGACTTCGAGGATCGCGGCGGTGATGACCTCCTCGCCTTTGAACTCGACCGCCCCGCCCGTCGCAAGGTCGCGGTTGACGAGCTCCTCCGCCGGGATGGTGCGGACGCGGTCGTCCCCCCCGATGACGACGAGCTGGTCGCCGCTGAACTCGATCCCGTAACGGTCGCGCAATTCCCCGAGGCGGGCGCGGCTGCGGCTGGGGTCGAGGTATTCCGCGACGAGGGCGTCGCCGCCGAGACGGTCGTATTCGGAGACGAGCCCCTTCACCTCTGAATGCAGGTCCGAACTGGCGAGGAAGGCCATGACGAGTCGCACCTCCGAGCCGAGGCCTTCGAGCACCTGCCGCGTCGTCTCCGACACGCTGAAGCGGCGGTTCTGGCTCAGGTCCCACGCGGTGTGGCGGCGGCAGCTCAGGTAGTTGAGCTGGAGGAAGACGATCCCGATCAAGACGACCTGCGCCGCCACGAGGAGGACGGTGCGCCCGCGCTCAAGACGGCGGCGCGCGCCGGACCACGAGGCCATGCGCTGCGATTTCGGGGTTGGATCGGGGCTGGGCATAGGAAGGGGTTTGGACCACTGATTGACGCTGATCTACGCTGATTGTTTCGAGGTCAAGCGCGCCACTTCCGCGATTCGAGGACGTGGTGGGTCAGGGAGAGGAGCACGGCGCTGAACGTGAGGTAGTAGACCACCGGGCGGCTGTCCACCAGCCCCTCGGTGAGGAAATTCATGTGCTCCGTCGTCGAGAAGTAGGCCATCGCGTCGGCCCACATCGAACCCGGCGCCAGGCCGAAATTCTGGAGGAAGCCGAGGAAGTAGTGCAGCATCACGAAGACGAAGGTCAGCATCGCGGCGGTGAGCGGATTCGCCGTGAGCGAGGACGCGAGCGTACCGATGGCGATGTGGAAGGCCCCGACGAGGAACAGCCCCACCGCGCTGCCGACGACCGCGCCGCCATGGAAGGCCGCCGCCTCGCCCGTGACGAACCCGAAGACCGGGAAGAACAGCAGCACCGGGAGGATGAGGACGAAATGGACGGCGACGGCGGCGGCGTATTTCGCGAGGACGACCTCCGAGGTGCGCACCGGGGCGGTGAGCAGGCCCTCGATCGTGCCCATCTTCCGTTCGTCGGCAAAGAGCCGCATCGTGATGAGGGGGAAGAGGATCAAATAGCCCATCCAGAACCAGCCCGAGGAGAAGAGATTGTGGACGAGGCTGCGCGTGCTCGCCTGGAACTGCATCGCCCGCACGATGCTGACGAAGAGCCATCCGTTCAGGAAAGTGAACAGGGCCATCACCACATAGGCCATCGGCGAAAGGAAGAAGGAGCGGAACTCCTTGAGGAAGAGGATGGCGAAGGGGCGCATGGGGTGGGGCGCAGCCGGGGCTGCGCCCGGTAAAAGGTGGGAAGGTGAAAGGTGAAAGGTCGGAGTGTGGAAGCGGCGTCCCGCCGCTTCATGCAACAGGGTCAGGTCTCGGGCTCAACACTCATTTGCGGAAGGAGGCCGCTGCACTTCAGGAAGCCGTAGAATGGATGATTCTTGCTCTGAGTTGGTGTTTCCACGCGGAGCGAAAGCCCGCACTCTGGACACTCCGCCAATCCGTTAATTCGCTCCTCGCAGGCTGGGCAAACGCCTTCAAAGGGTTCATCCGAATCAGGAACTATTCCAAAGTAATCCATCAATAGATCAATGCACTGCTCGAAATTCTCTTTCTCGACTATGAGGACATACTCGGTCACGCCTCCGTGTGTACCGACATTCGTGGTGAGTCCCGTATAATCAAACGACACTCCTTCTTGCCCAAAAAGATGGAGAATATCATTCAGCTCGGATGCGGAAAATCTCGGAATCTCGATCATTTTAGCAGAACAGGGTCGGGTGTCGGCGGCTCCCCCCCCTGCCGCAACAAATCCACGAAGGCGTCCTCCAGCGAGGCGGTGCGGCTGGCGAGTTCGCGGAGCTTCCAGCCCTCCTTCATCGCGAGGTCGGCGACGGCTTCGCGCACGTCGCTCTGCGGGTCGGTCGCGAGGGTATAGCGGGTCCAGCCGTCGTGGTCCTCGCTGGCACCCACCTCCTCCACGCCGGGCAGGGCGGAGAGCTTGGCGGGGGCGTCGGTGCCGGCTTTCAATTCCGCGAGGATCGATCCGGGCCGACGGAGACGGTGGATGAGATTCTTCGGCGAGTCGGAGGCGCGGATTTTCCCCCGGTCGATGATGATGACTCGACCGCAGGTCATCTCCACCTCGGAGAGGATGTGGGTCGAGATGAGGATGGTGTGGCGCTCGCCGAGATGGCGGATGAGATCGCGCGACTGTCGGATCTGGCCGGGGTCGAGGCCGTTGGTGGGTTCGTCGAGGATGAGGAGCTCGGGCTTGTTGACGAGGGCGTCGGCGAGTCCGACGCGCTGGCGGTAGCCTTTCGAGAGGGTCGCGATCATCTTGCGCTCGGCGGCGGCGAGGGCGCAGGTGTCCATCGCCTCGCCCACGGCGGCGCGGGCCTCGCGGTAGGCGAGGCCCTTGAGGCGGGCGCGGAAGCGCAGGTATTCGCCGACGCGCATGTCGGGGTAGAGGGGCACGTTCTCCGGCATGTAGCCGATGCGGCGGCGCACCTCGACGGAATCCTCGTAGATGTCGTGCCCGGCCACGGTGGCGCTGCCCTCGGACGCGGAGAGGAAGCAGGTGAGCATGCGCAGGGTCGTGCTCTTGCCCGCGCCGTTCGGCCCGAGGAAGCCGACGATCTCCCCCTTGCCCACCTCGAAGGAGATGCGGTCCACGGCGGTGCGTCCGGCGTAGCGCTTGGTGAGGTGGCGGGCTTCGATCATGCTTGGGTGTCCGGGTTTCAGCCTTCCTTCAATCGAGGTGCTCGACGCGGAGCTGGGGCTTCGGCTTGGCGACCGCCACGTCGACGCGGTGGATCCAGACGCTCTGGACCATGCCGAGAAGGAAGAGGACGACGACGACGAAGGTGCCCCCGTAGCTGATGAGCGGCAGGGGGATGCCGGTGATGGGCATGATGAGGAGGTTCATCCCCACGTTCTGGTAGATGTGGGCGAAGAGCAGCCCGACGACGCCGACGACGAGGAGCCGCCCCATGAGGTCGCGGCTGTGGAAGGCGACATGGAGGCATTGCAGGAGCAGCAGCAGGAAGCCCCCGAGCATGAGAAGGCTGCCGCGGAAGCCCCAGACCTCGGCGAGCACGGGGAAGATGAAGTCGTTGATGGCGGTGTCGGGCGAGATGAAGCCCTTGTGGTTGACGGTGTCGGGATTCTTGAAGCCCTTGCCGCCCCAGCCGCCGCTGCCGATGGCGAGGAGGTTGTTGTAGGCGCTGTAGGCCTCCCCGAGGATGTTGACCTTCCTCCCTTGCAGCATCTCGATCTGGGTGGTGATGCGCTTCTTCTGGTAGTCCTTCAGCCCGAAGAAGAAGGCGAAGGGCAGGAACATGGTGACGGAGAGGATGATGACGACGAGGTAGCGCAGGGGGATGTTGCCGATCAGGACCATGGCCCCGACGACGGGCACCCAGACGAGGGCCGAGCCAAAGTCGCCCTGGATGAGGACGAAGGCGAAGGGCACCATCGCGATCGCGGCGGTCGCGAAGAGGCGCACGAAGGGGTTGCGGAAGACGGGATGAAGCTTGTGCAAGGTGCTCAGCGCGACGGCGAGGGCGACGACGCCACCGGCGATGGCGAGCTGCGAGGGCTGGATGCGGGTGAAGCCGACGTTCAGCCAGGCGCGGGTGCCATTGATTTCCACCCCGAAAAAGGTGGTGTAGATCAGCATCCCGGTGGCCCCGAGATAGAAGGGGACGCCGAGCCAGCGGATCCACTTGTAGTCGACGAGGCTGACCACAAAGAAAACGACGAGCCCGGCGAGGAGGAGGTAGACCTGCTCCCGCCACTTGTTGGCGAGGGCGGCGTCGTCCCGCATCCAGCAGGCGCTGTAGATCGCGAAAACGCCGAAGATCGCGAGAGCGACGATGTTGGCGAAAAGGAACCAGTTCAGCCCGAGGAACTTGCGGAAGAGAGGGGTCATGGGTCGGATCGCGGGCTTTTTGTCGGTTCAGGCGGCGCAGGCGACGAGGCGTCGGGTGTGCTCGTGGGCGGGGTGCTCCACGATCCCTTCGGCGGGGCCGCTCTCGACGAGACGCCCCCGGTGGAGCACGGCGAGATCGTCGCCCAGACGATGGGCCACCGCAAGGTCGTCGGTGAGGACGAGGAGGGTCAGGCCGAACTCCTCGCGGACGTGGCGGAGGCGGTTGACCAGCTCGGCCCGCTGCACCGCGTCGAGCCCCTCGGTGAACCCGCAGCAGACGAGCAGTTCAGGGCCGGGCAGGAGCGCCCGGGCCAAGGCGACCTGCTGGCGCTCGACCGCGTCGAGTTCGGCGGGGTAGAGATCCTGGACCGCCTCGGGAAGCCCGCAGGCGATCATGACCGATTCGACGAGCCTCGCCTGCTCCTCGCGGGTGGAGCGGCGGCGCCAGACCCTCAGCACTTCACGAAAGGCCTCGCGCACGGTGAGTCCGGCGGAGAGCTGTCCGGAGCGGTCGGGAAAGACCGCCTGGAGGCGGCGACGCATCGCGCGGAAGCGCCGTTCGTCGAGGGAGGACAGGGACACTCCGGCGAAGGCGATGGAGCCGGAGGCGACCGGGCCTTGCTTCAAGACCGCGAGGGCCAAGGCGAGGAGGGCCTCGCGCGAGTCGGCGACGAGGGCGAGGCTGCCGCGCTTTTCCAAATCGAAGGAGAGATCCTCGACGAGCGTCTCCTCCTCCGCGCCGTCGCGAAGCCATCCCCGCCGCGGGCGGCGGCGGGAGAGGGTGAGATGCTCGACCTTCAGAAACTCCATCGTTGGATCATAGCGCCGCCCGTGGCGGGAGGCAATGTTAAGAATCCCGAAGCAAACCCCTCTCAACGGCTCAGATCCTCCTGGCGCAGCACCTTGAAGCCCGACTTCGCGAGCATCGCCTGGCCGAAATCGTGGTCCTCGACGGCGAGGACGAGGGCGGAGCAGCCGCCCGGCTGGCTCAGGAGCGGGTAGATGAAATGGATGTTCGTCTCGACCTTGAGGAGGGTGCGGAGGCAGTCGGGCATCTGCTCGGCCCCCTCGCGCAGGGAGACGACGAGGACGTCCATGCAGTTGAAGGGGATGCCCTTCTCGATGAAGACGGTCTCGACGGTGAGGGGATCGCTCACGACGAGGCGGACGACGGTGCTGTCCACGGCGTCCTGCACCGAGAGGCCGAGGACGACGACGTGGCTGGAACGCAGCAGGTCGAGGATGGCGACGAAGGCGCCGGGGCGGTTCGGGAGGAAGACGGCAAACTGCCGCACGGGCGAGCCTTCGCTGGTGGCGGCGAAAGGGGCTTCGGGATCTAGCTCGGCCATGGGTCGCGGGGTTGGTTGGCAAATTTCGCCCTTCCGCCGGCAGCCGCCATCGTTATTCCACGGTCACGCTCTTGGCGAGGTTGCGCGGCTTGTCCACGTCGCAGCCCCGCGCCACCGCGAAGTGGTAGCTGAGGAGCTGGAGCGGGACGACGGAAAGAATGGGGCTGAGGCATTCGTGGACTTCGGGGATGTAGATGACGTCGTCGGCGATGCGTTCGAGGTCGGTGTGCCCCTGGGTGGTCACGGCGATCACCGGCCCCTTCCGCGCCTTCACCTCCTCGACGGTGCTGACGTTCTTCTCGTAGACGGCGTCCTTGGGCATGATGAAGACGCTGGGCACCTCCGGACTGACGAGGGCAATGATGCCGTGCTTCAACTCCGCGGCGGCGTGGCCGCTGGCGAAAATGTAGGAGATCTCCTTCATCTTCAGGGCCCCTTCGAGGGCGGTGGGGTAGTTGAACTGCCGCCCGAGGAAGAGCATCCCCGGCGCGTCGATATATTTCTCGGCGATCCCACGGATGTAGTCCGACTGCTCGAGGATGCGCTCGACCTTGCCCGGCAGGTCCCGGATCTCGCGCAGGAGCCGCTGCCCGTAGTCGACGGAGAGATGCCGCATCCGACCGAGGAGCAGGGCGAGGAGGGCGAGCACCGTCGCCTGCGAGGTGAAGGACTTCGTCGCGGCGACACCGATCTCGGGACCGGAGTGGAGGTAGCTGCCGCCATCGGACTCGCGCGCGATGGTCGAGCCGACCGAGTTGACCACGCCGAGGACGCGGTGGCCCTTGCGCTGGCCCTCGCGCAGGGCCGCGAGGGTGTCGATGGTCTCGCCGCTCTGGCTGATGACGAAGACGAGGGTGTTCTTGTCGAGCGGGGGATTGCGGTAGCGGAACTCGCTTGCGATCTCGACCTCCGTCGGGATGCGGGCGAGGTGCTCGATCATGTATTCGCCGACCATGGCCGCGTGCGAGGCCGTGCCGCAGCCGCAGAGGACGATGCGCTCCACGTCGCGCAGCTCGCGCGGCGTCAGACCCAGCCCGCCGAGCACGGCCGAGGCCTGGTCGTCGTTGAGGCGGCCGCGGAAGGCGTTCTGGATTGAGGCGGGCTGCTCGAAGATCTCCTTGAGCATGTAGTGGGGGAAGTCCCCCTTCTCCGCCTGCTCGGGGGTGAAATCGACCTTGCTCACCTCGTAGTCGGATTCGTCGCCGTCGATGTTCTCGACGGTGAACCCGTCCTCGGTCAGGCAGACGAGATCGCGGTCCTGGAGGTAGATCGCGCTGGTCGTGTGCGAGACGATGGCCCCCACGTCGGAGGCGAGGAAGTTCTCCCCCTTGCCCAAGCCCACGATGAGCGGGCTGCCGAGGCGCGCCCCGACGACGAAACCGGGCGCGTCCGCGTGGATCGCGGCGATGCCGTAGGTGCCCGCGACCTGCTTCAGCGACTCCCGCACCGCCGCGACGAGGCGCACGCGCGGGTCGCCGCCGGGCATGGCGTCGTAGGTGCGCCCGATGAGATGGGCCAGCACCTCGGAATCCGTCTGCGAGCGGAAGACATGCCCCTCCCCCTCCAGCCGCCCTTTGATCGTCTGATAGTTCTCGATGACCCCGTTGTGGACGAGGGCGAGCCTCCCGCTGCCGTCGAGGTGCGGGTGGGCGTTCGCGTCGCTCGGCTCGCCATGGGTGGCCCAGCGCGTGTGGCTGATGCCGCAGCCGCCGACCACGGGGCTTTCGGAAAGCAGCGCCTTCAGGTTCGCGAGGCGACCGCTGCGCTTGCGGATGGAGAGGGCCTGCGAGGCGTCCATCACCGCGAGTCCGGAGGAGTCGTAGCCGCGGTATTCGAGCCGCCGCAGCCCTTCGATCAAGATCGGAGCGGCCGCCGCCTTGCCCACGTATCCGATGATACCGCACATAATTTCAAGAAATGCTAAAAATCTCGGAAGGATAAGGTCGAAGGAGGGATGGCGCAAAAAATTTGTCGCGAAATCTTGTCCCCTTTCTCCGCGTTTCGTTCTACACTGCCCGCACCCCCATGCCCACTTCCAATCTGGCCAAATCCATCGACAGCGTCCTCGCCATCATCATGGGCGGGGGCCAAGGCTCGCGCCTCTTCCCCCTCACCCACAACCGCTCGAAGCCGGCCGTGCCGCTCGCGGCGAAATGCCGCATCGTCGACATCCCCATCAGCAACTGCATCAACTCGGGCATCCGCAAGATGTACGTGCTGACGCAATACAATAGCGAGTCGCTGAACCGGCACGTCACCAGCGCCTACCGCTTCGACCATTTCGGCGACAACTTCGTCCACATCCTCGCGGCGCAGCAGACACCGGGCGACGACAAGTGGTACCAAGGTACCGCCGACGCGGTACGGCAGAACCTGAGCTACTTCTTGGAGCGGCCCTACAAATACTACCTCATCCTCAGCGGCGACCAGCTCTACCGCATGGACTTCCGCCAGATGCTGCGGGACCACCTCGACAACGGAGCGGACGTGACCATCGCGACGACCCCGGTGCCGCGCGAGCCGGCCCGCGCCTTCGGGCTGATGCACACCGACGCGGAGAACCGCATCGTCCGCTTCGTCGAGAAGCCCGGAAAGGACGACTCCCTCCTCGACCAGCTCGCGATGCCGTCCTCCCTGCTGGAATCCGTCGGGCTGGACCCGGCGGAGGAGCGCTTCCAAGCCTCGATGGGCATCTACCTCTTCAACCGCTCCGTGCTGGAGGAGGCCCTCGCCGGGGACAGCCCGGATTTCGGCAAGAACATCATCCCGGGCATCATCAAGGAGAAGAAAGTCTACAGCCACATCTTCAACGGATACTGGGAGGACATCGGCACGATCGCCTCCTACTACGAGGCCAACCTCGAATGCACCAAGGTCGTGCCCAAGTTCAACTTCTTCGACCCGAAGAACCCCATCTACACCCGCGCCCGGCTCCTCCCCGCGAGCAAGATCAACGACGCCGTCATCGAGGAGGCGCTGCTCTCCGATGGCTGCATCATCACCAGCGCGACGATCCGCCGCTCCATCATCGGCGTGCGCTCCGTGATCGAGGCTGGCTGCGAGATCACCGACAGCATCATCATCGGGTCGGACTACTACGACCGGGTCCACGTCGTCGACGGGAAGGAGGAGGCCCACCGCATCTACATCGGCGGAGGCACGAAGATCCACCGCGCCATCATCGACAAGAACGTGACCATCGGCCGGAACGTCACGATCCATCCCCGCGACCGCGTCAACGAGGACACGGAATGGTGCCACATCCGCGACGGCATCGTCGTGGTGCCGAAGGGCAAGGTGATTCCGGACGGGACGGTGGTTTGAGGTTTATCCTCCTGCTCTTACTCCCTACTCCTTACTCTTACTCCCTACTCCTTACTCTTACTCCCCGGAATATGGTAGGAGTTGGTAGGAGTTGGT
>DDTJ01000036.1 GCA_002344525.1 Akkermansiaceae bacterium UBA2367 | reverse complement strand
TTATTTACGGATAAGTTCTAAGAGTAAGAGTAAGAGTAAGAGGTAAGAGATGGAGAATCACCCCATCCCCCCAACAAACCACCCCGCCGCCGCCCCCGGCTTCGCCGCGTGGACGACGGAATGAACAATCTCGCATTTCCCCCTCTTGGAGCGGCGCAAAGCGATCCCGTTCCCCGTGATCCGGTCGAGCGAGGCGGGCAGGATCGCGACCCCGACCCCGGCCACGGTCAGCGCGGCCACGGCTTGGGCGCGAGAAGCATCCTGCACGACGCGGGGTCTGAAACCCTCGCCAAGACAAAGCCGATGGACATGCGAGGCATAGGCTGGCGCCGCCTCGGCCGAGATCATCACGAAGGGCTCGTCGGCCAGTTCGGCGAGACGCAGCTCCCGGCGCGAAGCGAACGGGTGGTTCGGCGGCACGAAGGCGAGCAGGGCCTCCTCGCGCCAGCGTGTCGCCGCGAGCCCGGCGGGCAGCCTTTCCGGGGCGACGCCGACAAAAGCCACGTCGAGCTCCCCTCGCGCGAGCGCCGCGAGCTGATCCGAAGGGAGCAGATCGTGGAGCTGCATCCGGATCTGCGGATACCGCCTCCCGAAACGAGTAAAGACCTCGACCAGTTCCGGCGAGAGCACCGCGCTGACGAACCCCACCTCGACCCGGTCCGTCTCGCCCCGTGCCGCCCGCTTCGCCGCCTCCCCCGCCCGCCGCAGCCTCGGCAGGATGTCCCGCGCCTCGGCGCGAAAGGCCATCCCCGCCGGAGTCAACGAAACATGACGGCGGGAACGCTCAAACAGGGGAATCCCCAGCTTCTCCTCCAGTCCCCGGACATGCCGCGAGAGCGGGGGCTGGGCGAGCCGCAGACGCTCCGCCGCTCGGGTGAAGGACATCTCCTCCGCCACCGCGAGGAAGCACTCCAATTCGCGCAAAGAATAGTCACTCATCTTTTTAATCCAGCATCCAGCGGCGTGGCAGGGACGCGCGGCCCGCGCGTCCGCCTGGGGCCGAAGAGCGCCCTTCGCGGACGCCCCGGCGGTGCGTCCCTACCGCGCTTCGCGCCGAACCGCCCCACCCGACGCGAGGAACACCCGTTGGATGCCTTGATTTGGCTGCAGCATTCATACCAAAACGGTATCACAGACGGGGAAAAATAGTATTTCCATCCATCGCAATTCTCCGTCATCATCCGACAACGCAACGTCACCCGACCCTCTCATGTCCAAGACCCAACCCTCTTCGAAAAAGGCGACGAAAGCCGCCACCCCCGCCCACCGCCAGTTCTCCGGCCCCATGCTCGACGGACCCGACCGCGCCCCGAGCCGGGCCATGTTGCATCCGGTCGGTTTCTCGAACGAGGACTTCCAGAAATCCATCGTCGGCGTGGCCTCGACCTGGAGCATGGTGACGCCCTGCAACATGCACATCGACCTGCTCGCCAAGGAGTCAGCCAAGGGCGTGAACGCCGCCGGGGGCAAGGCGGTCGAGTTCAACACCATCACCATTTCCGACGGCATCTCCATGGGCACCGAGGGGATGAAATACTCCCTCGTGAGCCGCGAGGTCATCGCCGACTCCATCGAGACCGTGGTCGGCTGCGAGGGCATGGACGGCGTCGTCGCCATCGGCGGTTGCGACAAGAACATGCCCGGCTGCCTCATGGCCATCGCGCGGATGAACCGGCCCGGCGTTTTCGTCTACGGCGGCACAATCAAGCCCGGCTGCCACCACGGGGAGGACGTGGACATCGTCTCCGTCTTCGAGGCCGTGGGCAAGCACAGCGCCGGGAAGATCGACGACGCCGAACTCGAAGGCGTCACCGCGACGGCCATTCCCGGCCCCGGCTCCTGCGGCGGCATGTACACGGCGAACACCATGGCCAGCGCCATCGAGGCCCTCGGCATGAGCCTTCCAAACAGCTCCGCCCAGGCCGCCGTGAGCGACGAGAAGCGCATGGACTGCTTCGACGCCGGAGCCGCCGTGGTGAACCTCATCCGCAAGAACATCCGCCCCCGCGACATTTTGACGAAGAAGGCCTTCGAAAACGCCATCACCGTCGTCACCGCGCTCGGCGGCTCGACCAACGCCGTGCTCCACCTTCTCGCCATGGCCAGCGCCGCCGGGGTGAAGCTCTCCATCGACGACTTCACCCGCATCGGCAAGCGCGTCCCCGTGCTCACGGACCTGAAACCAAGCGGCAAATACGTGATGATGAAGCTCGTCGAGATCGGCGGTACCCTGCCGCTGATGAAGATGCTGCTCGACGCCGGACTCCTCCATGGCGACTGCATGACCGTGACCGGAAAAACCATGGCCGAGAACCTCGCCAAGGTGAAGCCCTATCCGAAGGGGCAGGACGTCGTGCGCCCCCTCAGCAATCCGATCAAGAAGAACGGCCACCTCGTCGTCCTCTACGGCAACCTCGCCCCCGGCGGCGCCGTCGCGAAGATCTCGGGCAAGGAGGGGCTTTTCTTCAAAGGCGTGGCCCGCGTCTTCGACTCCGAGGAGCTCGCCATGAAGGCCATCCTCGGCGGCAAGATCAAGAAGGGCGACGTCGTCGTCATCCGCATGGAGGGACCGAAGGGCGGCCCCGGGATGCGCGAGATGCTCGGCCCCACCGGCGCGATCATGGGCGCGGGTCTCGGCAAGGACGTGGCCCTCATCACCGACGGGCGTTTCTCTGGCGGCAGCCACGGCTTCGTCATCGGCCACGTCACGCCCGAGGCCTTCGTCGGCGGCCCCCTCGCCCTCGTGAAGAACGGCGACGAGATCTCCATCGACACCGAAAAGCGCGAGATGACCCTGCACGTCCCTGCGAAGGAGCTCGCCGCCCGCAAGAAGGCGTGGAAGCAGCCGAAACCACGCTACACCCACGGGGTTCTCGCGAAGTTCGCGAAGCTTGCCAGTTCGGCCTCGGAGGGGGCGATCACGGACGGGAATCTGGGGTGAACGGTTCTCCAGCGGAGCCCTCGCGTTCATCGTTCGCCAAATTTCAGGATTGCCGCCGGGGCCGATTCCCGCTAGTCTCGGTTGCATGAAACCCCGTCATGCCCTTCTCCTGCTCCTCCTCGCCGTGCTTCCGGCTCAGGCCCAAGAGCTCACCCCCGAGCAGATCGAGTCGCTCAAGGCGCGGCTGAAGTCCATCAAAGAGAATCTCTCGACCCACCTGACCTCTCGGAACACGAACGCCAGCCAGACCTTCTTCAACGCCGCGGGCGATCCCCGCGCCGCCGTCGATCTCTACCTGGACTGCGTGAAGGTGGTGGACTACGACCGCAAAGGGAGGCCCGAAGCGGACTTCCGGGCGTGGAAGGAGGGACAGGCGGAGCGGCTGCGCGATCCCGCCTTCGTCGTCTCCCTCCAGCACCAGCTCCGCTACCTCGCCCTGAGCTGCCAAGCGGTCGAGTCGGAGGACAAATCGAAGCTCTTCGCGCCGCTCATGGCCTACGTCGACGCCCTCAGCAACCTCTCCGAGATGCCGACCGGGCCGGTGACCCAATCCATCGCGAGCTCGGTCTTCGCGAGGGCCTACTACCTCGAAAAGCTGCTCGGGGGGAACGAGAACTGGGAGCCGGTGCCGATCAACATCGGGGGCATCTACTCGCGCACGATCCTGCCCTACCTCCGGGAGAACGAGCCGCGCTCGCTCATGAACGCATGGGAGAAGCGGATCGAGCAGCAGACCAAGCTCGTCCTGATGCTGGAGGCGCAAGGCGAGAAAGAGCTCCGCGGACAGAACCGCGACGAGCAGCGCCGCACCCGCGGCAACCAGTCGAACCAAGGCGGCGCCGTCGGCGAACATTCGAAGGCGGAATTCGTCGCGAGAACCCTGCCGCAACTCCAGTGGGGGAAGCTGAAGGACCAGTTCCAATACATCGACCAACTGAACGGGGCCAAAGCCATGCTCGACTTCGTCGAAGCGAACCTCAAAGGCGAGTTGGGCGAGCAGTTCTATTCGGAGTTCGAAAGCCTGATCGACTCCGCCCAAAGCGCCGCACCGCAGGAGCCAAGCACGGGGTCGAACTGAGCTGCGGGCGGATGGCGGGGACAATCGCCTGCCAAGATGAGGCGGAGAAAGGTTGCGGTTGCCGCCCCCTTACAAGGAAGCTCCTCCGGTTGGGATCG
>DDTJ01000043.1 GCA_002344525.1 Akkermansiaceae bacterium UBA2367 | reverse complement strand
GGCGATAATCTAGGAAAGACCCAATTTTATTATGGGCAGGCTCTGAGCATAGGAGGAAACAAACCACCCACGCGCAAACGAGCGCTTCCGTCCCCGGCAATCCCGCGCTACACTCGCCGCGCATGAAATTGAAGGACAAGATCGCTATCGTCACCGGAGCCGCGCGCGGCATCGGCTTGGGCTGCGCCACCGAACTCGCCAAGGAGGGCGCCGCCCTCGTCCTCGCGGACCGTCCCGGCAGCCCCGAACTGGCAGGGGCCGCCGAATCCATCCGCGCCCTCGGCGTGCCCTGCCTCTCCGTCGAGGCCGACACCTTCTCCCGCGAAGGCTGCGAAGCGGTCGTGGCTGCGGCGCTGGGGCACTACGGCGACCTCGACATCCTCGTGAGCGTACCCGCCTACAACCGCCGCGCGAGCTTCCTCGAATACGACGGCGCGGACTTCGAGGGCATTCTGAAATCGGCCCTCCTCGGCGGCTTCCACATGAGCCAGCTCGTCTGCCGCCACCTCGTCGCGAAGGGCAAGCCGGGCAAGGTCGTCTTCATCTCCAGCGTCCTCGCCCGCGTCCCCAACGCCCGCTGCCTCGCCTACAGCGCGGCCAAGGCGGGGCTGAACACGATGATGCAGACCATGGCGGTGGAGCTTTTCGAGCATCATATCAACGTGAACGTGATCGAGCCGGGCTGGATCGACACCCCCGGCGAGCGGACGCACTACACCGACGAGACCATGGCCGCCGAGGCCCGCAAGCTGCCTTGGGGCCGCCTCGGCACATCCGAGGACATCGGCAAGGCCACCGTCTACCTCTGCTCCGACGACGCCGACTATGTCACCGGCACAATCCTGCCGGTCGATGGCGGCTACCGGCTGAAGCACTGCCGCAACGTCCCGGAGGAAGGTTGAACGAAGCGAGGACGGTCGCGTTCCAATCCCTGACCCGCCATGTTCGCCCGCCTCCTCCTTCTCTTCATCGCGATCCCGCTCGTGGAGATCTTCCTGTTCCTCCTCGTCGGGAGGCAGATCGGAGTTCTGCCCACCTTCGCGGCCATCCTCCTGACCGGCGTGTTCGGAGCGGCGCTGGCGCGTTCGCAAGGGCTGCGCACCCTCGCGAAATACCGGGACGCCACGGCGCAGGGGCGGCTTCCCGCCGAGGCCGTGATCGACAGCCTCCTCATCCTCATGGCGGGAGCGCTTCTGATCATCCCCGGCTTCCTCAGCGACGCGGTGGGATTCCTCCTCCTCGTCCCGCCCATGAGAAACCTGGTCCGCATGCGTTTCGAGGATTCGCTGCGGAAACGCTTGCGCGTCGTCGGTGCGCCCGAGGCGGCCCCCTTCGCCTCGCGCGGGAAACGGGCGGGTGCGGCAGGTGGGGATGGAGTCATCAACGTCGAGGCGGAGGTGGTGGAGTCCCATGCCTATCGCGATGCTTCGGGGGAGTTGTAGAGAAGTTCGTGAGAACTTCTCCCATTCGGCGCTCAAACGAACTTCGTCGAAGTTCTCACCAGACTGTTGCAAAAGCTCTTTTATTCGCGGCCATTCGCGCCACCATTTGCGGAAATTTGCGCTCCTCGTTCCATTTTTAACGCGAATGGCCGTAAATCCCCGCAAATTTTCGCAAATCCAGACAGGTGGTGATGGCTCTTGCAACAGTCTGTCACGAATTTCGCTAACCTTCTCCCGCCAAATCAGGCCGATTCGCAAGAGTGCGCTCGACGGCCCGCTCCTCCCGCCATTTGGCGATGGCCCCGTGGTTGCCGGACATCAGCACCCCAGGCACAGCCATGCCCGCGAACTCGGCGGGGCGGGTGTAATGCGGGGCCTCCAGCCGCCTCCCGTCGCCGGAGAAGGACTCGACCTCGGCGGAGCGCTCGTCGCCGAGCACGCCGGGGAGGAGGCGCACCACCGCATCGACGACCACAGCGGCGGCGAGGGTACCGTTGGTGAGGACGTAGTCGCCGATGGAAATCTCCTCGTCGACAAGGGCCTCGACGACCCGGTGATCGACGCCCTCGTAGTGACCGCAAAGCAGGATGAGATGCTCCTCCCGCGCCAGCTCGACGGCCCGTGCTTGGCGGAAGGGTTTGCCCTGCGGGGTCATCAGGATCACCTTGGCCCCTTCGGTCTTCAGGTCGGCGACGGCGGCGAAAAAAGGCTCGGGCTTCATCACCATGCCCGGCCCGCCTCCGTAGGGTTCGTCATCGACTTGGCGGTGGCGGTCGGTGGTGTAGTCGCGCAGGTCGTGGCAACGGATCGAAACCCGGCCCGCCTCGACGGCGCGACCGATGATGCTCGCCTCGAGCGGGCCTTCCGCGATCTCGGGAAAGATGGTGACGATGTCGATTTTCATGGGTGGCCGGAGGCTATCGTAAAAGGTAAGGGGCTTATGTAGTTGAGGGAGGATAAAATCCTCTCCAAGCTATACACCGACCTCGCTCTAGTCCACTACGGACGCGACAACCGGCCCGGCACTTCGGCAGGGTCCAGCCCCTGAGCTTCATGATGCGGTGGACCTTCTTGCGGTTGACCCGCAGGCCGTCGCGGAAGCGCAGGCGGCTCCATGTGCCGCGCACCCCGCAGGAGGGCTCCTCTTGGTGGATGCGCTGGATGCGGGCGGCGAGGACCTCGTCGAGGGGCCAGGCCTTGCGCTCCCTCGGCTGGTAGTAGGCCGTGGAGCGGGGCAGGCCGAGGCGGTTGACGGGAACCGTCTTCCCCGACGCGAGGAGTCGTTGTTGAACCCGGTTCATGAGTTCGCGTCGGGCAGGGGCTTTCCCGGGATATCCCTGGCGACCGCTCAGACCTCCTTCTCCATGGTGAGTTCCCCGATCTTGGCGAGCAGTTCCTTCCTCTCGGCCTTGTAGCGGGCCTCGGCCAAGCCCGAGCCATGGGAGCGGGCCAGTTCGGGGGCTGTCGCCTTTCCCTTGAGGATGTCCTTGACGGCGGCCGCCATGCGGCGGGCCGTCCACCGTTTGATGTCTTCGGATTCGTCGCTCATGGCTGGGTGAAGGAGGCCCGGCGTTCAACGCAAGGCCCGGCGCATCCTCGTCGTCCGCGCCCGGCTCCGACGAGCCTGGCCAGGGCTCATTCTCGCCGAGCGCTCCGTGCAGAACGTAACCGCTCGTCCTCCTTGTTGCCTGTCCAAATCTTGAGGGGGACGCTCCACGGCGGCCCCACCAATCCCTCAACTATATCACACCCACCCAATACCACGAACAACAATGCAAACTGGCAGCCTGATTAAGATCAAAGGTTGTCCAAATTACAGGGGAACACTACACGGGAAAGGAACTACGAGTCACATATCAAGCAACGGCGCGAGGAAGCTGCCGAGATCAAGACGGCACCAAGGGCCAAGGCCCGTCGCCGGGTGGTGGGGCGCACCCATTCGTGGTTCAACCGCTGGCGCAAGCTGCTGGTGGGCTTTGAGAAGTCCGAGGCGTCCTACGCCAGCCTGCTGTCGTTGGCCAAGAGTCGGGGGCCTTCCTATTGGAGAGTAAAGGTGACGAATATCGTAAGCGTCAATAATTCG
>DDTJ01000080.1 GCA_002344525.1 Akkermansiaceae bacterium UBA2367 | reverse complement strand
GTCCAAAAAGCTAGCTCACCTCATTACTCATACTCTTTACTCTTACTCCCCTCGGAAGCTCAACGACGTTCGGAGAGGAGTAAGAGGTAAGAGTAAGGAGTAGGAACGCCTCACCCCCCAATCGCCCGCGCCAGCAAATTCCGCGTCATCCTTTGCACCCGCTCGTCCGGCCCATGCGGGCGCGACCAATGCGACCACGGAAGGATGTGGCCGGGCGGCAAACTCAGGCCCTGGCTCCAGTAGATCGTCGAGGCGTTGAAGACGAAATTGCCCTTCGGTCCCGGAAAGGCCACGGCGGTGTATTTCCCCTCGCGCGTGCCTCCGGCCCAGACCGGACCCTCGGCGAGGATTTCCAGCGCCGCGATGGCCGGATCGGGCTCGCCGTGGTGCTCCCAGCCGACGAGACCGGGGATGGAGTCGCCGTCCTTCATCCCCGTGCCTTCGAAGATCCAGTGGCCCGCATTCCGGCAGGTCCAGTCGCCGCCTCCGTTGAAGGGCACGACGGAGCGCACGCCCATGATGCCGCGCTCGTCGGGCGCGGTGGCCTTCAGCTCGTCGAAGAGCGCCGCGTAGCTGTCGATCTCGTCCTGCCGCAGTTCGCCGAAGCAGCCCCGGCGCGAGAGGATGCGGTTCTCCCGCCCGTCGCTGGACGCGGCGAAGGGCGAGTCGATGAAGACGGAGTTCCCGCACAGCCAGAGGACATTCAGACCCTCTTCGATGGCGGACTTGACCCTGTCGTACTGCCGGGCGTCCCAGTATTCGTCGTGCCCCACAGAGAGGAAGGCCTTACCCCGCTCGATGGAGCCGGGCGCGAGCACGTCCACGTTCGCGATGTAGGTGACGTCGTAGCCCTCCTTCTCCAGCCAGTAGGCGAGCGGGAACTCCCAGAGGAGGAACTCGCCCGACCCGATCGAGAGCGGATGCTCGAAGATCTGCACATAGAGCCCGTAGGGCCGGTCGAAGCTGACGGCGACGCCGGGGGCGTGGGCGCCGTGCGGATCGGTGTAGAGCGACTCGTTCACCGGCCAGCGGTTGTAGGCCTGCGCCGTGTTGTCGCTGGTCTGGAAGACGAGGTCGGCCCGCCGGTCGTCGCGCACGATGAAGAAGACGTAGCTCTGCCAGTAGGGATCGGACGCGGACTCGGAGAGGGTGGTGAGCTTGCCGAGATAGGCTCCGCTGGGCCAGTCGGCGGGGATCTGGAGGCTGGCGGACGGCTCCCAGCGGCATTCGCGGAGGCGGTTCTCCGGCTGCATCTCGGGCACGGGCTGGGCCTTGCCGTCGAAGGGCCCGAGGCTCGCGAGATGGCGTCCGCCCTTTCCGCCGTAGTAGCCGAGTCGGTAGAGGTCGATGGTGAAGCGCCGCGCCGGCTCGGTCGAGACGAAGAACTCCAGCGTCTCCCCCGCCCGGACCGACTGGTGCGAGACGTAGCCCTCGATCAGGGAGGTGCGGTATTTGCCCTGGTTGATGCGGACCCGCGTGAGCTGCCAGTCGGTCGTGCCGGGCTTGGCGTTCTCCTCGCGGATGAGGTTCGGCTTCGCCTCGTCGGCATGGGAGGCGTCGGCTGAAAATGCCAAGGCGGGCGCGGCGGCGGACGCGAGGAAGGAGCGACGGGTCGGTTTCATCGGGAATGGCCCCCTTTACTACACCGCTAGGGGAGCAGAGGCAATCCCTCCCGCCCGGATCGGCATGACGAGGTTGCGTCCTCCGGAAAAGCCCGGCGCGGACGTGACGTTGGCGTTCCCCACGTCTCAAGACTCTGTTCGATCCCCGTCCCGCCCCTCTCTCGTCAAGGCGGTGAGGGCGCCTTGAAGCAGGGCGACCTCGCGTTCGCCGGGGGCGGCGCGGACGAACAGGCTGCGCAGCGTCTTGAGGGTCGTCGGCCTCAATTCGGGTGTCAGGAAAAAGCCCCGCTCGTCGAGGGCGCGTTCGAGACGGTCGAGGAAAAAGCGCAGTTCGCCGCGAGTCGTGGGCGGTTCGGCGGACGGGGTCGTTTCGAGACTCTGCCGCACCACCGCCCGCCATTCCCAGGAAAAGAGCAGCACGCTCTGGGCGAGATTCAGGGTGGGGAACTCGGGATTGGTCGCGAATTTCAAGAGGCCATCGGCCCGCGAAACCGCATCGCTGTCGAGACCGCAGGCCTCCGCTCCGAAGAGCACGGCGGTCTGGATGCCGGAGCCTCCCCAAGCCGCCACCTTCCCCGCCGCTTCGTCCGCGCCGAGCACAGGCAGCGACAGGGAGCGGGGCCGCGCCGTCGCGGCGATGACATGGCGGCAGTCGGCAATGGCCTCGTCGAGGCTGGCGAACACCTCCGCTCCGTCGAGCACCTCGTCCGCGTCCGCCGCCGTGCGTCGCGCCGCCTCGTTCGGCCAACCTTTGCGCGGAGTCACGAGGCGGAGCCGATTCAGACCGCAGTTGAGCATGGCGCGGGCGCACATCCCGATGTTTTCGGCTATCTGCGGCGAGACGAGGACGATGACGGGCTGGAGATTGCCGGACATGGGAGGCTGTGCGAGGGTAGGTGGATGGAGATTCCCGAGACGATCATCTGCGTCGATTGCGGGCAGGAGGCCCGGCGGCTCACCCCTCCCCCCGAAGAGGGATGGGAACCCGGGGATTCTGTCGCCTACCGCTGCACAGGATGCAACGACCGATGGGATTTCGAAGTTTCCGCGTCGGAACCCACAGATACCGACCCGTGACCGCCTTCCTCGTGACCCGTGACCCGTGACCCACCGATGAAACACGTCCTCCTCTACGACAGCGATTGCCCGCTCTGCACCTTTCAGAGCCGGCTGCTCGCGTGGCTCGATTGGTGCCGGGTCGTGGAGATGGTGCCGTTGAAGGACGAACGCGCCGCCATCATCGCTCCGGGGATCACGCGCGAGGATTTGCTGGAGGCGATCCACTGCGTCACCCCGCAGGGCGCGATCCATCGCGGAGCGCGGGCGATCCGCTTCCTCGGGATGAGGATTCCCCTGCTCGTGCCGACGGGGCTTTTCCTGTGGATTCCCGGCGTCATCAAGATCGCGGAGATCGTCTACGCCTTCGTCTCGAGGCACCGCCTCTTCTTCAGCCGGATCTTCGGCTGCAAGGGGGCCTGCTCGATCCTGCCGGAGCGGCGGGAGGGGTGAAAGGACGGTCGATCCGGCCGGAGCGGGCGTGAATCGGGATGGACAGCTCCCGTTTCGCCACCTCCATCAGATCGCGGACGGCGGATTCGGTCACGAGGACTTGGAACGGCGATTCGTCCATTTCGCTTTGAATTCCCGCTGGACTTCATCGATGGGACATTCCCGGCCCTCCCTCACATCCGCCTCAGCTTCGGCGATTCCATCAGCAACCATTTGCCTTGGCCCACGCTTCGAGATCTCGTTCTTGGCGTCCTTGAAGAATTCTTCGCTGGCCTGACGATGCCGCTCCATCTGGCCGCGCAGTTCCTCCAAGGAAACGCGCGGCTGATTGTAGCGGGCTTTCAGCGTTTCCTCGCGGCTCAGGTTGACGATTGCTTTCATGGGAAGGCTCGGGAAAACCGCGCCACCTCCATCTCTTACACCTCCGCCACCGTCGCGTCGATCCAGCGGTCGTCCCGGCAGCTTGGAGAATGTTCGGCCACCCCAAGACCTCATTTGCTGGCGGAGTTTACGCAGAGTTCTTCGCCCGATACCATGCCTCACGTTGTCCATCCACCTCGCGGTAGCGAAGTTCGAAAAGTCGCGACTTATGCACGACCTCCCGCCAACTGTTGCAACCATATTTGGCGGGTAGCTGCTTAGGATATTGCTCGGCAATCCACCGCCCAGCCGATGCGACGGGTGCCCATCCATCGACCGCCAGCCTTCCCGCAGCTTCCCGTAGTGCGCCCACGATGCCTGCGACAGGCCAATTCACAGTGCCATCCGGTGCGATGCCATTGAACATAACATCTTGGATCGCCTCCACCTTGAGGAACGCTGCGAGCATCTGTCCAGCCTCAGCCATGCTTTCACTCCAGCTTCGGAGTTGCTCGAAGTGTTGATCGATACGGCTGTAGGCAACGTCCAAGGCGTCGCACGCACCACGACATCCGTCCAAGCTCCGGAGGTCGTGCTGGTCGATGAAGTGGTGGACCAAGCCATTCCGTAGCGACACCAATTCTTTCAGTTCGTCTTTCGTCCGTGCGAACTTCTCGGCCGACACGGTCAGATTCGCCCGCATGCCGATCCAACAGGCGCCTTCAGGCAAATTGGCCGGGTCTTTGACCGGAGTGTCAATCTCGTCGGTGACAACATACGATCCGAAAAGCTGGCCAATCAGGGTGCCCAGCGTCTTGTCAGCAGCATCGGCGATACGCTCGTCTCGGTTCGACTTCAAGTCATGGGCTGTTCCAGCGATTTCGTGATGCGCCACGATGATCTTGAGCAGACGTTCATACTGTTGCAGACGCAACAAGCAGCGACCCAGCAATCGCTGAACCTCCTGTTCAAGTTCCTGTAGCGAGGCGTCGATGGGCAGTGGCGTCATGTAGGGAACATACCGCGATGGCCGAGCCGACATTCCGTCCATTCGCCACCCCTCACACCTCCGCCACCGTCGCGGGCGCGTCGATCCAGCGGTGGTGCTCCTTGATCAGATCGACGAGGCGCTCGACGGCTTCGTCTTCGGGGATGTTGAACTTCACTGGCTCCTTGCCGACGTAGAGGTTGATCTTGCCGGGGGCGCCGCCGACGTAGCCGAAATCGGCGTCGGCCATTTCGCCGGGGCCGTTGACGATGCAGCCCATCACCGCGATGCGGACGCCCTTGAGATGTCCGGTGGCTTCGCGGATGCGCTGGGTGGTCGATTGCAGGTTGAAGAGGGTGCGACCGCAGCTCGGGCAGGCGACGTAGTCGGTCTTGAAAATGCGGGTCCCCGCCGCTTGGAGGATGTTGTAGCTGAGGCGCAGCGACTGCCCCGGGGCCTCCTCGCCTTGCACGAGCACGGCGTCGCCGATGCCGTCGCAGAGGAGAGCGCCGAGGTTCATGCTGGCATTCAAGAGGGTCGGGAGGAAGTCCGCACCCTCTTCGGTCGCGGGGTGGAGGGTGTCTTTCAGCAGGATGGGATGGCGCGGGTCGGCCTTGGCGGCGAGGAGGCGGAAGGCGGGGATCACGGGCAGGTCGAGGCCGTCGGCGACGGTGACGAGGCGGGGCGTTTCCGAGGCGTTGAGCGCGGCGAGGGCGGTCTCGTCGCGCGGGTCGAGGGCGAGCACACCGGAATCCTCGACGACGATCTCGGGCTGGTAGTCGCCGAGGCGGTCGAGCTTGTGGGCGAGGGCGTCCCATTTCCGGCGACTGGTGAAGACGCGGACGGTTTCCTCTCCGCCGAGGGCGATGCCTTGGATCTCGATCCTCGCGGAGGGGCGGCGGCGGTATTCGAAGGGATTCCACGGCACCTCGTCCCAGGAAAGTTCGGCGATGGACTCGGGATGCTGTTCGCGGAGCGCGGTGACGAGACCGACGAGGGCGCGGGCCACGGGGATCTCGTGGACGGCGTCCTCGGTGAGGCTGACACGGATGGTGTCGCCGATGCCGTCGCAAAGGAGCGAGCCGATCCCGATGGCGCTTTTGATGCGTCCGTCCTCTCCGTCTCCGGCCTCGGTCACGCCGAGGTGGACGGGGTAGCTCCAGTCCTCGCCGAGTTCGGCCAGCCTCGCGACGAGGAGGCGGTAGGCCTCGATCATGACCTTGGGGTTGCTCGCCTTCATCGAGAAGACGAAGTCGTGGTAGTCGCGGGAGCGGGCGATGCGGGCGAACTCGAGGGCGCTCTCAACCATGCCGAGGGGCGTGTCGCCGTAGCGGTTCATGATGCGGTCGCTGAGCGAGCCGTGGTTCGTCCCGATGCGCATGGCGACGCCTCGGGCCTTGGCCTCCTCGACGAGGGGGGCGAACTCCTCCTCGATGCGGGCCAGCTCCTCGGCGTATTCCTCGTCGGTGTATTCGCGGATTTGGAATTTCTTCTTGTCGGCGTAGTTGCCGGGATTGACGCGGACTTTATCGACCCACTTCACCGCCTCCATCGCGGCGTCGGGTTTGAAATGGATGTCGGCGACGATGGGCACGTCGCTGCCGCGCTCGCGGATGCCCGCGACGATGGGCTCCAGATTCGCCGCGATCTGCCGGGTCTGGGCGGTGACACGCACGATCTCGCAGCCAGCGGCGACGAGGTCCATCGTTTCAGCGACGCAGTCCGCGGCCTCGCGCGTGTCGCTGGTGAGCATGGACTGGACCCGCACGGGGTGCTCGCCGCCGAGGGGCACGGGACCGATGGCGACGGCGCGTGCGCAGCGGCGCACGAGGCTCAGGGGCGAAGGCGAATGGCGCCAGGTCATGCGGGCTTTTTCTCCAGCGGCAGGAATGCGGGGTCCGGCTTCCTCTCCTCCCCGGTGTCGCCCTTGGGGATGCGGTCGCCCACGTCCTTGAGTGTGACGAAGGCCATGAAGCTGAGGAGGAGGAGGACGAAGGCGGTCTGCACGACCTCAAGGAAGCGCACCGGGATGGCGCGGCGGGTGAGCCACTCGTAGGAGGCCATGACGATGTGCCCGCCGTCGAGCACGGGGAAGGGCAGCAGGTTGAGAATGGCGAGGTTGACGTTGAGGAGCACGCTGAACCAGAGGGCGAGGCGCCAGCCTTCGGGGTCTTTGAAGAGGTCGTAGTAAGTGCCCATGATCCCGACGGGGCCGCTGAGGTGGCCGGCCTTGACGTCGGACTTCGGCGAGAAGACGGCCTTCAAGGTGCGCACGATGGCGTTGAAGCTGTCGATGACCTGCACGGCGGGGTTCTCGCGCACGAGGGTGCGGACGCCCTCCTGGCTCCAGACGATCCCGATGAGCGGCTTCTCGCCGTCCTTCTCCGGCATGCGGGGATGCACCGAGACTTTGATCTCGCGATGGTGGCGCACGACGCCGAGCTCGTAGGAGCGCCCCTCCTCCCAACCGACGGCGGCGACATCCTCGCGGCTGCGCACCGGCTTGCCGTCCACGGAGACGATGAGGTCGCCCTTGCGCAGGTCGGAGGCGGCGGCGGGACTGTTGGGGAGGAAATCGGCCACCACGGGAGAGATCATCGGTCCGACCCCGATGGTGCGGAGTTCCGGACGGCGCGAGACGTAGCTCCATGCCTGCCGCAGCCAGCCTCCCTCGAGCTTCTTTTCCTGGGCTTCCTCGGGGCGCACCACGGTGACTTTCATGGGACCGACACCGGGGCGGTCGAACTCGATCTCGATGTCCTTGTTTTCGCTGGCGATGATGGTCCACATGATGGATTTGCTCATGCCGAGGAAGCGCTCGACTTTCTGGCCATCGACCGTTTTGATGGTGTCGCCGACTTGGATGCCGGCTTTGGCGGCAGGGGAATCCTCAAGGACGTGCCCGATGGTGGTCGTGCCGACCGCCTCGCTGACCGGCTTTTTCACGGCCCACACGACCACGGCGAAGACCACGGCGAGGAGGAAGCTGAAGAGCGGCCCAGCGAAGGCGACGATGATCTTGTCGATGGGCTTGATGGGAGGAAGCTGCTTCGTCGGCCCGTCGCCCTCGACCTTGCCCTCGATGCTCTCCATCGGGGCCATCTGCGGCAGGGAGACGAAGCCGCCCGCCGGGATGCTGCCGAGGCCGTATTGCACGCCGTTGTAGGTCTTCTTCCAGATCGGCTTGCCGAACCAGATCTGGAAGCGGTCGATGTAGAGTCCGCGCCAGCGCCCGGCGAGGAAATGGCCCCACTCGTGGACGACGATCATGAGGTTGAACATCAGAATGACGAGCAGGATCACGCCGAGGAAGCGGAGGAGGGAGAGGAGGACGTCCATGAGGGAGGCGCGGCGGTCGCCGCGGTAAAAGGGAAAAAGTGAAAGGGAAAAGGTGGCTTGGGCTTAGGAAAGGAAGACAGCGACTATACCATCGCGTCGCGAAGAAAACAAAATCTAGAAAATACGAATTTTACGGAAGAAACGACCTTGCGTTCCACCGCATCGGGGCGCAGAGAGTCGGATCATGCGAACCGTCCTCCAACGCGTCAGCGAAGCCTCCGTCACCGTCGGCGAGCGGGTCGTCGGAGGGATCGGCGCGGGGTTTCTGATCTTGTTAGGCGTCGAGCAGGAGGACGCTGCCGCCGACATCGACTGGCTCGTCGGGAAGATCCTGCCGATGCGGGTCTTCGAGGACGAGGCGGGCAAGATGAACCGCTCCCTCCTCGACATCGGGGGCGAAGCCCTCGTCGTGAGCCAGTTCACCCTGCACGCGCGGACGCGGAAGGGCACGCGCCCGAGCTTCGACCGGGCGGCAAGGCCCGAGGTCGCGATCCCGCTCTACGAGCAGTTCGTCGCGGCTCTCGCGGAAGGACTCGGCAAGCCAGTGGCGACGGGGGAGTTCGGGGCGATGATGCAGGTGGCGCTGGTGAACGACGGCCCGGTGACGATTTTGCTGGATTCGCGGGTTCGGGAGTAGGGCGGTGCCGCCTCATTGGAAAGGAGATGGCTCCTTCTCCTTCCATCCGTATTTCTCCCAATCGTCCCCGGAAACTCGGCGCAGAAACCGCCATTGGGCCTTGTCGAGCTCCAGCAGCGCGACCCAAACGGAGTCTCCATTCCGCACCACGGCGGAGCAGCGTGTCATGTTTTGCTCGAAGGCGATGCGGTAGATTTGGAGGTGGCCGATCTTGGCCTCCTCGACTCCGGTCTCGGCAGCGGCGAAGGATCGGAAACCGGATCCCTTGAAAAAAGCAGCTCGCTCAAGCTGGTCGGGATCCGGTTCGCCACGGTCCCCGACGATCTGGCAATCGCGGTCGAGAGAGAAGACGACTCCAGTCTTGCCAACACCCGTCACATAGTCCTCGACGAATTCAAGGAGAGCCGGATTGAGAAACTGCCAAACGCGAGGAGACGGGGAGGCGACGGCTTCCGGCAGAACTTCGAAATAGCGGTATGCGTTGGTTTCGAAAGTTTCAACGGTGATGGCTCCGACGGTGACGATCCACGCGGCGGGCGGGGGCGTATCTGACGGATCGTGTTCCGCGCCTCCCTCGCGGAGGATCGTGTCGATGACAAGGGAGGCTTCCGCCTCGCATTTGGGACGCTGCCCGACGATTTCGGGATCGTCGTACTCCGGGTAGGGTTTCACCACCCATCCGGCGATCCGATCCCATGGGGCCGGGGTCTTTTCCATGCGGCAGCGCTCCAGCGATTCGTAGGCCGCGTCGTATTCGGCAAGATCCCGTGATAGTGACGCGACCTCGTCGAAAAACGACGTCCGATCCCCGTCCGAAAATTCCCCGTCCGCCGCGAGGCGTTGGAAGTGCAGGGGGATTTCCTCCGCGCGACGCGCCAGACGTTCCTCCTCCGCGACTCCGAAATAGCCTTCGAGAAAAAGCGGCTCCTCATCGACGAACCGTGCAGCCACTACGGACAACCCGGTCCCGAGGAATGTCGTTTTGGATCGGCACCAATGGAAGCGCTCGACCATCCCGCGAAAGGTTTGATCCTCCTCCTCGGTCAGGGCGAAGGAGAGACCGATGCGATTCTCGTCCGGCTTGTCGCGCTTGTATTGATTCTCCCCATGGCCGTCCCACTCCACTCGCGTCGGTGTCTCATCCAGCACGAACTTCAACCTGAAGGAGTCGCCGTTATCCCAGAACGATCCGGTAAAGAGGAACACATCGCTCTTCTCCGCCGCGACGAGGCAGGGAAGGAGGCAGAAAAGGAGGACTCCGGCTCTCATCGCCGGGATTCTACCAAATTCCCGAGGGTGGAGGAACCTTTTTCGGTCCCGTTTCGCCGGGACCCCATTCGCGAAAATTCGCGGCCCTTTGCGCTCATTCGCGTCCAAAAAAGACGAGGAACGCGAATCACCGCGAATGGAGGGAGATCCTACGAGCGCCTCAACGCAGGTCACAAAGGAAACCCGCAGTTCCCCCTCACTTCGCCACCGCCCCGCCGAACAAAATGCAGATCGGCGCGGGAACCTGAATGATGGCTCCGCGCTGGTAGGTCAGCTTGCCCGTGTCGGGCGCGACGGCGTGGACGGCGACGGTGTGCGAGTCGGCCCCGGCGGCGAGGAACCATTTGCCCGTGGGATCGAAATTGATGTTGCGGGGGAAGGCGCCGCGCACCGGCTGCACTTGGACGACCTCCAGCGCGGCCCCGCCTTCGCCGACGCGAAAGACGGTGACGCTGTCGTGGCCGCGGTTCGACGAATAGACGGAATGCCCCTCGGGATGCACGAGGATTTCGGCGGCGGCGTTGATGGTCTCGCCCGCCATCGCCTCCTCGCTCAAGGCCGGGGTGGTGGAAAGGCGCTCCGCCTTGCCCGACGCGGCGTCCCACGAGAAGACCGTGACGGAGGAACTCAATTCGTTGAGCAGGTAGATGAACTTGCCGTCCTTCGAGAAGCGCATGTGGCGCGGTCCGCCGCCGGGGACGGACTCGGCGAAACCGTGCTTCTCGATGGCGGGCTTGCCGGGGTCGATCTTGTAGATCACGATGCCGTCGAGGCCGAGGTCGGGGATGAAGGCGTAGTTCCCGTCCGGCGAGTAGCCGCACCAGTGCGGGTGGGGGGAGTCCTGACGGTTTCCGGAGACGCGCGAGCCGCCCTCGTGCTCGGTCACGGTGGAGGTGCCGGGTTTGCCCTCGGCGTCGAGCGGCAGCAGCGCGGTCGAGCCGCCGCCGTATTGGGCGGTGAGAAGGAATTTGCCCGAAGGATGCACCGCGAGATGGGCCGCGCCGCCGTCCCCGGTGGGTTCGAAGTGGAAGAACTCCAGCGACCCGTCGGCGGCGATGCGGTAGGCGGCGACCCCGCCGACATTGTCCTGCGTGGCGGCGGCGTAGAGCTTCGAGCCGTCGGGGTGCAGCGCGAGGAAGCCGGGCGAGCCGATCTCGTGCGCGAGTTCGGCGGGGGAGAGCCGACCTTTCTCCGTGTCGAAAGTGGCGCGGTAGATGCCTTTCGCCCCCGGACCTCCGGTGCCGAAATAGACATGGCGGGTTTCGGCGGAGAGCGTCGCCACGACGGCAAGGTGGGCGAAGGCGAGGAGCGGGAGGAAGAAGCCGATTTTCATGATCGGGAATTGTGGCATGGAGCAAGGTCCCGCGCATCTTCGCAAATCCGCCATGCAGCTTTCGTTTGGCAAAACGCGCGGCATCTGCTCCCTTGCCCGACCTAGAATGATGAAACTCCGATCCGCGCTCCGGCTCCTCGCGGCAGTCGCGCTTCTTTTTACGCCCATCGCCTGTCACACCGTCGGCCCCGACTACGCGGGCACGAGGACACGTGTCCCCGACGCATGGACGCGCAGCGCCCTGCGCGACCTCCAAGGCGGCTCCTCGCTCTCCGGCTGGTGGAAGGGCTTCCGCGACCCGGCCCTGAACACCCTGATCGAACGCGCCCGAGAGGCCAATCCGAACCTGAAGGCCGCGCTCGCCGGCGTCGCCGAGGCCCGCGCCCAGCGCGGCATCGCCCGCAGCCAAGGCCTGCCACAGGCGAACGCCGGGGCGCTCTACTCCCGCGAACGCCGCAGCGAGAACCTCGGTGGCCCCGTCGCGAACAATCCCTCCAGCTTCTACAGCACCGGCTTCGACGCGGGCTGGGAGATCGACCTCTTCGGCGGCATCCGCCGCTCCGTCGAGGCCGCCGACGCGACCCTCGCGGCCCGCGAGGAGGACTACCGCGACGCCCTCGTCACCCTCTTCGCCGAGGTCGCCCTGAACTACGTCGACTACCGCACCTTGGAGGAGCGCATCGCCGTGGCCAACCGCAACATCGCGGCGCAGCGCGGCTCCGTCGATCTCACGAAAGGCCGTCTCACCGCCGGGCTCGTGCCGAAAATCGATGTCACCCAAGCCGAGACGAACCTCTCCCTGTCCGAAGCCGCCGTGCCCCTGCTGCGCGCCCAGCTCGCCGCCGCGAAAAACCGCCTCGCCAGCCTCACCGGAGGCTTCCCCGCCTCCGTCGAGAGCGTGCTGGCGCGTTCCCGGGGCATTCCCGTGCCCTCCGCCGGATACTCCGCAGGGCTGCCCGCCGACCTCCTCCGCGCCCGCCCCGACATCCGCCGCGCCGAGCGCGAGCTCGCCGCCCAGATCGCCCGCATCGGCGTGGCCGAGGCCGAACTCTATCCTCGCCTCACCCTCGCCGGCGACTTCCAGCTCCAAGCCGCGCACAGCGGCGACCTCTTCGATGCTTCGAGCCGGGCCTACAGCTTCGGCCCCTCCTTCCGCTGGGCCATCTTCAGCGCCGGGCGCATCCGCAACCAGATCGCGGCCGAGGAAAGCCGCGCCCTCCAGGCCCTCGCCACCTACGAGGGCACCGTCCTGAAGGGAGTCGAGGAAGTCGAGACGAGCATGGCCGCGATCCTGCACGAGCGCCAGCGCCTCGGCGGCCTGAGCCACGCCGTGGGCAAGGCGCGGGAGACGGTGCAACTCGTGAAAGACAACTACCAAGGCGGCCTCGTCAGCTTCCAGAACGTGCTCGACGCCGAGCGGACCAAATTCGGGGCGGAGGACGAGGAGGTCTTCAGTCGCGGCCAGATCGCCCGTCACTACATCGCCCTCTACAAAGCCCTCGGCGGCGGGACGCAATGCGAATACATCCCCGAAACCGAGCCCGCCGCGAAGCCGGGTCCGCTGCGGAAGCGCGACAAAGCGACCTTCTCGCCGGAGGCCTCGGCCGTTCCTGTCGGCCTGTAGTCGGCTTCAGTGAGGCCGAATCCAAAAAAATTTGGACGATTGGATGGTTACCGGTCGGGAAATCCGATGCTGCCGGTCCAGCCATCCGGCGGCAGCCGGGTGGGGCAACCGTCCCCGGTGAGCCGATACGGAGCCACGGTGCAGCAGACGGGAAGGGCGTTTCCCGGCCCAGACGGCTCGGCAGGGACGCCTCGCCCCACCTTCGTCCCGGTGGTGATGTCATCTTCGATCCAGAGGCCGGATCGAACGCCTCTCACGACGCTCGACCGAGGTCGATGACCGCGGCCACAGACCAAATTCGGATTTCTCAAGCCGGCGTGCGCGGGAAGGGAATAACGTCGCGGATGTTCCCCACCCCGGTCACGAACATGAGGAGCCGCTCGAAGCCGAGGCCGAAGCCCGCATGGGGCACGCTGCCGTAGCGGCGCAGGTCGAGATACCAAGCGTAGTCCGACTCGTCGACGCCCTGCTCGCGCAGGTTCGCGGAGAGAACCTCGGGGCGTTCCTCGCGCTGGCTCCCGCCCACGATCTCGCCGATGCCAGGCACGAGCAGGTCCATCGCCGCGACCGTTTTCCCATCGTCGTTGCGGCGCATGTAGAAGGGTTTGATCTCCTTCGGGTAGTCGTGGACGGTGACCGGGCAGCGGAAATGCCTCTCGGTCAGGTAGCGCTCGTGCTCGGACTGGAGGGCGAGGCCGTATTCCACGGGAAACTCGAAAACCTCCCCGCTCGCCCGCAGCAGCTCCACCGCCGCCGTGTAGGAAATCCTCTCGAAAGGCCGGTCGCGCACGATCTCCAGCCGCTCGACGAGTCCCTTGTCCACGAAGCGGTTGCAGAAATCGAGATCCTCGGCGCAGGAGGCGAGGGCGTCGGCGACGAGGAATTGGATCATCTCCTCGGCGAGGGCCATGTCGCCCGCGAGGTCGCAGAAGGCGATCTCGGGCTCGACCATCCAGAACTCGGCGGCATGGCGCGAGGTGTGCGAGTTCTCCGCGCGGAAGGTCGGACCGAAGGTGTAGATGTTCGACAGGGCGCAGGCGAAGGTTTCGCCCTCAAGCTGCCCACTCACGGTGAGGTAGGCCGGTTTTCCGAAAAACTCCTCTCCGCCCGTGCGCATCCTCTCCCCGTCCATCGTCGCGACGCGGAACATCTCGCCCGCGCCCTCGCAGTCCGACGAGGTGATGATGGGCGTATGCACATGGACGAAGCCCCGCTCCTGGAAGAAGCGGTGGATCGCGTAGGCCATGCGGCTGCGGACGCGGAAGACCGCGCCGAAGAGGTTCGTGCGGGGCCGCAAGTGGGCGATGGAGCGCAGGAATTCGAGGCTGTGCCCTTTCTTCTGCAAAGGATAGTCCTCCGGTGCGGCCCCGACGAGGGTGACGCGGGTGGCTTGCAGCTCCCAGCGCTGGCCTTGGCCCTGCGAGGCGACGACGGTGCCCTCGACCTCGACCGAGGCCCCGGTGCGGGCCGGGACGACGGCCTCGGCGTAGCCCGTCAGGGTCGCGTCGGCCACGACTTGGAGATTCGCGAGGCAGCTCCCGTCGTTGACTTCGAGGAAGGAAAACGCCTTCGAGTCCCGCTTCGTCCGCACCCAGCCTTTCACGACGACGGTGCCGGGGGAGGTTTCGCTGCGCAAGAGATCGGCAATACGGGTTCGGGACATGCGGGGAAGTATCGAAAGGGACGCGGGATTTTCAAACGGATTCGGGATCGTGGGTGCGATGTCAGGTCCACTGCGTCGTTCCTGTTCCTGCTTTGTTAAATTGGGATTTTGACCACGGATGAACACGAATGGACACGGATTCTCCGTCGCCCCAGCGTTCTCCATTCGCGCAAATTCGCGGCCATTTGCGCCCATTCGCGTTGAAAAGAAATCGAACGCGAATTTTCGCAAATCCCTGCCTCCGCCTTGTTCGGATTTCGAGATTCGGATTTACTCCCCCTCATCCTCCAGCACGTAGCGGAATCCGTGGAAATCCTCCCTCGCCGTGGCCGGGACCGGGTTGCGGTAGGCGGTCGCGAGGATCTCTCGCTCGAAGGAGTTCCACCCGCCGCCGCGCACCACTTGCAGGCCGTCGCTGCCGTCGGTGTAGGGATCGAGGACCCATTCCCAGACATTTCCGGCGAGGTCGTGCAGACCGAGAGGCGAGGCCCCGAAGCTGCCGACGGGGGCGGTCGTCGCGAAGCCGTCGCTGTAGCCGGCGATCACCTTGCCGCCGAAGAAGGGGGCCGCCGAGGCGTCGGCGAAATTGCCCGCGCCTGTCGGAGGCGGCCATTGCGGCCCCCAAGGGAACCCGGCCGCGCCCCCGCGATTTCGCTCCTCGGGGGTCGATCCCGTCTCCCTGGCGAGACCGACGAAACGGCTCCACTCCAGATCGGTGGGGAGGCGGTAGCGCTGCCAGGGGCGGATCCAACCGGCGGAGCGCTCGCGTTTCGTCAGCCATGCGCAAAAAGCGACGGCGTCGGCGTAGCCGATCCCGTAGGCGGGATAGTCCAGCCCCGAAGCGGCGGTCGCCGGATCGAGGACCACGCCATGCTCGGCGAGGTATTCGAACCAGGCCCGCGTGGTGGTCTCGGTCGAGGCGACGAGGAGGCCACCGACAGGCACCAGCTCCATGCCCTGGCTGTTCCGCCAGCGCTGTCCGAAGACGGCGGAGCCGTCGGGCTCAAGCGTGACGACTTGATCCTGCGGTTCGCCCCCCTTCAAATCGCCCGCGGCCACGGCGGCTTTGTGGCCGGGCTTGAAAAGCTCCAGCTCGTAGAACCCGAGGCGGAGGTCGTTGACGACCAGCGGCGTTTCGCCGAGATGGCTCCCGCCGCGATAGACCTGCGCCCCGCTCGGGTCGCTGTTGAGGCTGAGGGTGCCGAACTCGCGCTCGACGGTGGCGAAAAACGACTTGTCCCCGTCGGCGAACCTCTCGCTGCGGAGCGGTCGGTAGTATCGCTTCGCGTCGAGGCGGCCGGTGCGGCGGTCCTGCTCCGTGAGCCAGTCGCAGAAGCGCCAGAGGGCGCGGTCGTCGGACACATGCACGATGCCATTCTTCCCGCTCGTCGGGATCTGCTCGCCGGTTTCTTCCAGGAAGCGGTCGAAGAGCGCGACGGTGACCGCGCCGATGGACTGGTGGCGCCCCTCCCCCACCGGGGCGAACTCCATCCCTAGCGAGTTCGTCCAAGGCTGTCCGGCGACGGGGGAGAGGTCGGGCAGCAGGATCGCGTTCACCACGCGGGTGCCCTCCTTGACCTCGCCGCGATAGACGTAGTCGTGGTATCCCTCGCGCTTCAGGACCAGCTCGACCGGACCGACCGCGAATTCGAGGGGCCGCGTCTCGGTCGTCCCGATCTCCTCGCCTTCGTAAAAGACCGCCGCCGCGGGCGGTTGGCTCGTGATCTTCAGCCGCCCTTGGACGACCTGCGCGGTGAGCGCCGGTCCCGGTGGCTTCTCTGGTTCGGGTTCCGCCGGTTCGGTTTTTGCGGGAGGGGCAGGTTCCGGTTTTTGTTTTGGTTCCGGCTTGGGTTCGAGGGCGGGCTCCGGCGGGGTGGGTTCTTTTTCGGGGGCCTTGACCGGACCCTCTACGGTCCCTGGCCCGACCCTCTCCGGTGCGCCCGGCTCGATGGGCGTCACTCCGCCGACGGGGGTACGCAGACGGGAACCGTTGACGCCTGGCTCGTCGCCGCGGTCGGTGAGGAGAAGGCTGTGCTTCGCGACGAAATTCCGGTTGTCCTGCCATAGCCACCAGCCGCCCGCGCCGGCGATGGCGAGCAGACCGAGCACGGCGGCGGTGCCGAAAAGGGCAGGCAGGGCGGTGCTCCGCTTCGGCGCGGTCGCCTTCCACGGGGCCGCGCAGACCACCCCGAGGGCGCCGACGAGACCTTGGGCCGACTCGTAGCGCTTGCGCGGGTCGGGCGAACCGGCGCGGCAAATCACCGAGTTCAGGGCGCGCCATTCGTCGCGGTTCACGCTCGGGGGGATCTCCAGATTGGTCGGCAGCTCGGGGAAATCGAGGCGGTCCTTCCCCGTGTGCATCTCGTAGAGGACCATGGCGAGGGAGTAGAGGTCGGCTGAGCTGGTCCCCGGCCCCTCCGGCGGCACGTAGCCCTCGGTGCCGACGAAGGTGCGCTGGCCCGTGCTGGCGACGAGGCCCACGTCGGCGAGCTTCGGCTGGCCTTTCACGAAGATGATGTTCGAGGGCTTCACGTCGCGATGGGTGAGCCCGGCGCGGTGGAGGTGGCCGAGCGCCCCGCCGATGGCGACGCCGAGATCGACGCATTCCCGCACCGTGCGCACGGAGCGCCGCCGCAGGTCGGAGGAGAGGGTGCGCGGCTTGTAGGACTCGACCCGCGCTTCGGCCGGTTCGCCGCTCTCGTCGTCGGCGAGCTCCATCACGTAGTAGTAGAAGCCCGCCTCGTCGTCGCGCCCGACATGGAGCACATCGACCAGCCCCGGATGCTCGTGCGAAACCTTCTCGTATTTCTGGATGCCCTCGAATTCGCGTTCGAAGGTGCGTTCATACTCGAAATCCTCGCGGCGCACCACCTTCACCGCGCGATACATGCCGGTGACGGTGCGACCGAGATAGACCTCGCCGTAGGACCCTCCGCCAATGCGGGCGAGGATCTCGAAATTCGGAACCGGGGGGGTGTCGGATGTCCAGGCGATCCGACAATCTAACCGAGTCGGGCGGGCTTTTCAATGAGCGGGCAAAGACGATGGCCCGCTCACCGTTGACCGTTCACCGGAACCGCCCCTTCGTCCAGAAGGCGGTCGTTCGCGCCGAGAGAGGGCAGCTCCTCGTGGATCGCGATCTCGAAGACCGTGTCCGAGGGAATCTCCCGCCCTTCCCAGCCGGCCGCTTGAAGCTGCTCGACCTCGGGGGCGATCCCGGGGGCGCGGTGGCCGAAGCCCCAGCCGCCGTAGGTGAAGCGGGTCTCGACCTCGTTCGGACAGGATTCGGAGAAAAGCCCCAGATGCCGCGCCCCGTAGAACAATTCGTTCGTGCCGTTGAAACCGTAGGGGTCGGCGCTCTGGCCTTGGCGCAAGCTCGCGTTGCGGATCGGGGCGAAGACGCGCTCGCCGGTATCGAGACGACGGATCGAGATCCAATGCGCCCAAGCGGGGAACTCCTCGATGGCGCGGGCTCGGCATCGCTCCCCGCGATAGACGGTGCGGCCCCAAAGCTCGACGTCGTTCGAGCAGAAGAGAACGAGGGAACGCCCGTCCCGCTCCGTACACGGCGGCTCCGCGGCGGCGGCATGGCCGTTGGCGGTGCCGGTGAGGTCGTGGAATCCCTTGGCGGGGCGGGAAAGCGTAGCGAGGGCCATCGGATTGCGCGAACCGGGCGAGGGCGTCCCCGGCGCGGGAAAGCCGAAATCGAAGCCCCCTCCGGCAGGGGCCTCCTCGACAACCGGAGCTTCAAGGCCTGCGCCAATCCGGATCGGCGCGGGTTCGGAAGGGGCGGCGGTTCCGGAAACCTCCGCAGTCTTCTCCGGCACCGGATCGACGGGTTCAGACTCCGGATTTCGGACTTCGGATTTCGAATTTCGGATTTCCGCCACCCGATCCAAAACCGCAATCGCCGCGCCGACGGCACCGGACAGGTCAAATCCCGCCACTCCGGCCAGCGAAGCGGTGAGGGAGCCATCGACGAGCAGCACCTCCCGCACCGGGACAAGGGCCGGTTCGTCCACTGTCGCGAGCAGTTCGCGGAGGCGGCGGTCGGTCTCCTCGACCAAGGTCGCCCAGCCCTGCGGCAGCGACACGATGCGGCCTTTCAGATCCATCAATTCCCGGCGCAAACCGGCAGCGTCGGGGATGCCGCCGCCCACCGTCTCCTCGATCCGCAACGCCTCCTCGGCGATGCCGCGCAGGGCTTCGCGGGCTTCCTCCAAGCGCACCGCCTGCGCCTCGGCCATGCCCCGGCTGGCGCCCACCGCTTCGCGCCCTCGTTCGATCGGGGGGGAAATCTCGTCGAGGCGGTCCCGCACCGCCCGCATCCGGGAGAGGTCCGACCCCACCTTCTGCCGCGCCTCGCGCACCCGTTCGGCGAGGGTGTAGACGCGCAACGCCGCCGTCTGCTCCTCGACCGTGGCGAAGGCCGGGAGCCGATCAATGAAGGCGTCGAAGCGCGCCTGCTTTTCGGCTTGCTGCCGCTCGACGAGGACGAGCTTCTCGTGCCGCCATTTCAATTCGCGTGCTCCCGGCACGACCGGCTCCGGCGCGGCCTCGGCGGCGTCGAGGACCGTCCGCAGTTTCGCGAGCCAGCCGAAGAGCAGGCCTAGCGCCCCGGCCGCCGCGATGCAGGCGATGGCGTGGCGCGAAAGGAACTCGGCCACCTCCGGCCAAGTCGTCGCGAGGCAAAACGCGAACACGGCTTCGGAAAGCCCGTCAAGCAGGCAGAGGATGGAGGGGCAGGCAGGCATCGAGGGGTGGGATCCCGGAACCGGGAACCCGCCATAGGATAGGCAACAAGCGGGCCGCGCCAAGCCCAAATATCGTAAAAAGGGGGACCTGGAGCGCGGACACTCCTTGTCCGCACCTTGAGCCTACCCGACCACTGCCTCCGCCGTTGCGGGCAGGAGTGCCCGCGCTCCCTTCCCGCCCAGCCAGACATTTTCTTTACAACTTCGGGCTTCATAAAACGTCAGTTCCTTCGTTATCGTATTTGGAAACCGCCAATCCGCCTCCCATGAAAATCCCCAGGCTCCTGCCCATGCTCCCCTCCCTGCTCTTCCTGACCTCCGCCCACGCCGACGGCGAGATCGGCTTCGTCGAACGCTTCGCCCTTGCCGAGGATCGCGCCGCCGCCCTGAAGGAACTGATCCCCGGCACGGAGGACTTTTACTACTTCTCCGCCCTCCACGCCCAGCACGAGGGCCGCCTCGCCGAAGCCGACGGCTTCCTCGAACCCTGGCGCGAGCGCTTCGGCGAGACGGACCGCTACCTCGAAATCCGCCACCGCCAAGCCCTCTTGAAATACGGCGAAAACCCCGGCAACACCCTCGCCTACCTGAAAGACCAGCTCGGACTCTCCTTCAACCACCAGCAGCAGAAGCTCGACGCCAAGCCCGACTTCCCCGTCCGCCTCGACCCCTCCCTCGTCTCGCGCGAGGCCTTTTTGAAGAAAGCCCTTTCCCAAGGCAAGCTCTCCGGTGTCAGCGACGCGGGGCTCGACACCCTCCTCCGCGAGCCGGTCGAACTGAACCCGGCGCAACGGCGCGAACTGCTCTCCCGCCTCCGCCATCCCGACCACGAGCAGCTTGTCGGACTCATCGCCGCCGACCTCCGCAGCCGCGAGAGCAAGGGCTTCGGCGAGTTCGAAATCCACCGCCGCCTCACTCTCGCCCAGCTCGACGAACTCGCCGGCCTGCGCCCCGAACTCGCCCAAGACCCGCGCTTCGTGGATCAGCGCATCCTCCGCCTCCAGCCCGGCGCGGACGAGTCCATCGCCCGCAATCCCGAAGCCGAGCGCGCTTGGCCCGACCGCGTTTGGGAATATGTCAGGACGCTGCCGCCCGCCTTCGGCTCGCTCCAAGCCGCCGTCCTCCACCGACGCCTCGACCTCGCCCGGAAGCGCGGTGAATATCCCGAGGAGGACTTCCTCGAATACCTCCGCTTCCCCCGGCCCGCGCCCTACGTCCGCGCCGCCTACCTGCGCGAGCAGCAGCAGCGCGGCATCGCCGCCGTCGATCTGAACGCCGACCACACCGCCACCCTCGGCCTGTCCCCCATCGGCACGGACGAGGCCCTCGTGCGGGAGTATCTGGAGCATTTCTTCGTCGAAGCCGAGAGCACGACCCGCTTCTCCCCCTACCTCGACGAGACCTGGCTGGCGCGCGTCTTCGCCGAGACGAAGCTGCTGCACGGGCTCGGCGACGCCCAGCAGTGGTTCTCCCGCCTCGGCCCCGCGCAGGTGCAGGCGTTGAAGGACCGCGTCGAGATCGCCTTCGCCCCGACCAATCCCGCGCATCTCGCGGCGGCGGACGAAGTGACCCTGACCGCGACGCTGAAGAACGTGTCCGAGCTGATCGTGAAGGTTTACGAGATCAACGCCCTGAACTACTACCGCGAGCGCGGCGAGGAGATCAACACCGACCTCGACCTCGACGGCCTCGTCGCCAACGAGGAGACCGTGCATCGCTACGGCGAGGCCCCCATCCTCCGCCGCACCGAGACCTTCCGCTTCGACTCGCTGAAAGGGAAGCGCGGCGTCTGGGTCGTCGAACTGATCGGCAACGGCATCAGCTCCCGCGCCCTCGTGCGCAAGGGCGAGTTGCAAGCGCTGACGCGCACGACCGTGGGCGGCGAGCTCGTCACGGTCATCGACGAGGCGAACCAGCCCGTGCCCAAGGCCGCCGCGTGGTTCGGTGGACGGCGCTACGACGCGGATGAAAAGGGCTTCATCCTGCTGCCCTTCTCCGAATCGGGGACCGTGCCGGTGGTGCTGACCGACGGCGATTTCGCCTCGCTCGCGAAGATCGCTCTGCCGAGGGAAAGCTACGAATTCGACGCGGGATTTCTGCTGGAACAGGAGACCCTTCTCCCCGGCACCGAAGCAACCGTGGCGGTGCGGCCCGTGCTGACCCTGAACGGCGAACCGGTCTCGGTCTCGCGGCTGGGGAAAACGAAGCTCACTGTCTCGACCACCGACATCGACGGGGTCGAGTCCATCAGCGAGGCCGAGGAGTTCGAGCTGTTCGACGATCGTGAATCAACCCATGCCTTCCGGGTTCCGGCCCGATTGAAAAGCGTCTCGGTCAAGCTGTCAGGCGGGATCGAGTCCATCGTGAAACCGGGGGAGACCTTTGAACTGGACGATTCCCGAAGCTTCCCGGTCAACGGGGTCGAAAGCCAGGAACTCTCGGCCGACTCCCATTTGAGCCGTCTCGGGGAGAACTATGTGGTGCAAGTGTTAGGGAGGAGCGGTGAAGCTCTGCCGGACCGCGCCGTCACCTTTGCCTTCCAGCATCGCCAGTTCAACGAGGGGATCGAAGTCGTCCTGAAAAGCGACGAGCGGGGCCACGTCGATCTCGGCCACCTGCCGGGGATCGTGTCCATCACGTCCCGCGCCTCCGGTCTGCCGGGGCGGTTTTGGATTCTCGACAAGGACCGAGTCTCCCGCCCCACCGCCCTCCACGCCAAAGTCGGGGAGGTCGTCGAGATTCCCCTGCCCCACGATGCCGTCGGCGGGCGCGAGACCCTCGCGATCTACGAAGTTCGCGGCGGAAACCCCGTCGAGGACGCTTTCGCCTCGGCGAAATTCGAGCCCGGCCTCGTCCGTCTCGAAGGCTTGAAGCCGGGGAACTACGAAATCTTTCTCAAAGGCGAAGACCGTTCCCTCGCCCTCAAGGTCACCGCCGCGAGTGCGGAGCACTTCGGCCACGCCCTTTCGCGCGACCGGCATCTGCGCCTGCCCGCCTCGAAGCCGCTCCGCATCGCCTCCGCCGAGGCGAAGGACGGAAAGCTGCTCGTCTCCCTCGGCAACGCCGACGCGACGACCCGCCTGCATCTCGTGGCGACCCGCTTCCTGCCCCAGTTCGATCCCTACGACGGACTCGGCCGTTCCTCCCTGCCGCCGCTCTACGAAATCCGGCGCGGCGCGAAGCTCTCCCGCTACGTCTCGGGCCGCGACATCGGCGAGGAATACCGCTACATCCTCGAACGGCGCGGGGCGAAGAAATTCCCCGGCAACCTCCTCGCCCGCCCCGGCCTGATCCTCAATTCCTGGGAGTTGAGCGAGACGCAGACCGACGTGAAGGACGCCAGCAAAGGCGAGGCCTACCGCAAGAGCGCCGAATCGCCCGCTCCGGCGCAGATGGCCAGCGGCGGCGCGGCAGCCGACAGGGATCGCCCTCTGGATTCGGAGAGCGCCAACACGCCCAGCCTCAACTTCCTCGCCCGCCAAGCCGTCGTCCTCATCAACCTCGAACCCGGCGAGGACGGCACGATCTCCATCGATCTCGCCGAGCTCGGCGACCGGCAGCATGTCCACCTTGTCGCGGTGAACGCGACCGACACCGTCTCGCGCGTCCTCGCCCTGCCCGAGCCGGACGGCGGAGCCGCGATCCGCGACCTGCGCCTCGAGTCCACCCTCGACCCGGCGAAGCACTTCACCCAGCGGCGCAAGGTCACCCTGCTGCGGCCGGGGCAAACCCTCACCGTCTCCGACTTCCGCGCCTCGGAGGTGCAGCCCTACGGCACGATCGGCGATGTTTACCGGACGCTTCTTGCAATCAGCACGAACGGCACGCCTCCTTTCGATGGTGCCAAAGCCCTCGCCGAATTCGCCTTCATCGCGAAATGGCCCACGCTCGACGAAGCCGCGAAGCGCGAACTCTACTCCGAGCACGCCTGCCACGAACTGCATTTCTTCCTCGAACAGAAGGACCCCGAGTTCTTCAACGCCGTCGTGAAGCCCTACCTCGCGAGCAAGAAGGAGAAGACCTTCCTCGACCGCTATCTCCTCGGCGAAGCGCTGGAACGCTACCTTGCGCCTTGGGAGTTCGGACGCCTCAACATCGTCGAGCGCATCCTCCTCGCCCGCCGCATCGGCGAGGACGAGCGCGCTCGCACCGCCGCCCACGTCACCGGCCTGCATCAGCTCCTCCCACCCGATCCCGAACGCGACGCGTTCTTCTACCGGCAGGCGCTGCGAGGACGCGGGGCGGATGCGGAGGGTCCGGAATATCTGAACGTTGAGACTGCTGCCGATGGATATGCCGCCGGGGACCCCTTCGGCGGGATTCCGACAGCAGGCGGGGGCGCAGAACGACTGATAGCACGGGGCGTCAACACGAGAGCCGCCAGAAGCATGCCCACAGCCCAAGGAACGCTCGGCGTCAGGTCGCCCGTCAAGAGCGCCGCCGTCAGCGCTGACGCCCCAGCGCTCGTAGCGGCTCCCGTTGGCGCTGTCGCCTTCGATGACCGCATCGACGAAGCCTCCCTCCTCAAACGCGCCCGCGAGCAAGCCCTCTACCAAACCCTCGACTCCACCAAAGAGCTGGCCGAAAACAACTACCGCCACCTCCCCATCGCCGCGCAGAACGCCGATCTCGTCACCGTGAACCGCTTCTGGCGCGACTACGCGAACTGGGACGGGAAAGGCGGCTTCTACTCGCGCGAGTTCCCCGCCGCGACGTCGAACTTCACCGAGATGATGTTCGTCCTCTCCGTCCTCGACCTGCCCTTCGCGGCGGAGGAGCACCAGATCGACATCACCGAGAACGTCTTCAAGCTCACCGCCGCCTCGCCCCTCGTCGTCTTCCACGAGGAGTTCGAGGAGGCCCCCCTCGCCGAAGGCGCCGCGCCCATCCTCGTGAGCCAGAACTTCCTCCGCGCCGACGACCGCAGCCGCGAGGAGGACGGGGAGATGGTCGACAAGTTCGTCACCGGCGAATTCCTCACCGGCGTGATCTACGCTTCGCAAGTCGTCGTGACGAACCCGACCTCCTCGGCCCACCGCCTCGACCTGCTCGTGCAGATCCCCGAGGGCGCCGTGCCCGTCGCGGGGGCGGACTACACGAAGTCCCATCCGCTGAACCTGCCCGCCTTCTCGACCGAGCGCATCGAGACGAAATTCTACTTCCCCTCGCCCTCGGACGCGGACGGCTTCGCCCTCTACCCCGTGCAGGTCGCGAAGAACGAGCACATCCTCGCCACGGGCGAGGCGCGTTCGCTGAAGGTCGTCGATTCCCTCTCCGACCTCGACGAGGCCTCGTGGGACTACCTCTCGCAGTTCGGCACGGAGAAGCAGGTGCTCGATTTCCTCGCCGCGAACAACCTCCACCGCCTCGAACTCTCCCGCATCGCGTGGCGGGCGCGGGAAAGCGTCGATTTCCTGCGGCAGGCCACCTCGCTGATCGGCTCGCGCCACGCCTACGACGCGATCCTGTGGAGCTACGGCCTCCACCACAACGACACCGCCATCGCCCGCGAATACCTGAAGCACCGCGACGACTTCCTCTCGCGCTGCGGCAAGACCATCGAATGCGAACTCGTCAGCCTCGATCCCGTCGAGCGGCACTGGCACCAGCATCTCGACTACGCCCCGCTCGTGAACGCCCGCACCCACCGCCTCGGACGCGAGAACCGCATCCTCAACAACCGCTTCTTCGCGCAATACGGCGGCTTCCTCGACCTGCTCGCCCACAAGCCGGCTCTCGGAGCCGAGGACAAGCTCGCCGTGGCCGCCTACCTCTCGCTGCAAGACCGCGTCGAGGAGGCTCTCGCCTGGCTCGACTCCGTGCCCGAGGCCGAGGTCGTCTCGCGGGTGCAATACGACTACCTCCGCGCCTACCACGCCTTCCATCGCGAGGACCTCGCCTCGGCCAAGGCCGTCGCCGCCGCTTACGCCGAATATCCCGTGGACAAATGGCGGGCGTCCTTCGCCGCCGTGGCCGCGCAAGTCGCAGAGATCGAAGGCGCGGACGCCGCTCCCGACGGGAAGACGCGCGAAGGCCAGATCGAGCGGCTCTCCAGCCAGCAGCCTTTTATCGAACTCAGCGCGAAGGGCCGCGACCTCTCCCTGCGCCATCGCAACCTGAAGTCGGTCACGGTGAACTACTACGAGATGGACCTCGAATTCCTCTTCTCCAGCCGGCCCTTCGTCTCCGCCGGAAGCGGAGGCCTCGCCTTCATCCGCCCGAACCTCGTCGAGACGAAGGGGCTGCCCGAGGACGGGGCGAACTTGAGCGTCCCCGTGCCCGAGGCCTTCGCGAGCAAGAACGTGCTCGTCGAGGTCGTCGGCGGGGGGCGGACGAGTTCGGTCGCGGTTTACTCGAACCGCCTCGACCTGCGCCTCACCGAAGGCTACGGACGCCTCGAACTCCGTCAGGAGGAAGGAGGCAAGCCGGTCCCGCGAGCCTACGTGAAGGTCTATGCGAAGATGAAGGACGGCGCGGTGCGCTTCTTCAAGGACGGCTACACCGACCTGCGCGGGCAGTTCGACTACGCCAGCCTGAGCACCGACGAACTCGACCGAGTCGAGCGCCTCAGCCTGCTCGTGATGAGCGAGGGCCAGGGTTCCCTCGTCCGCGAGGCCGGGCCGCCGCAGAGGTAGGAGCGCGCCGTAAAAGGTGAAAGGTGTTTTTCGATGCGGTCGATCCGGGAATCCAGCGGCAGCCGGGTGGGGCGAACCGTCCCCGGTGAGCCGGTGCGGAGGAAGGGAGCGCGGACACTCCTGTCCGCATCGGCGGGAGCTGGCGGGCCGGACTCAATGCGGACAGGAGTGTCCGCGCTCCCTTCCCACCCGCCCAACGACGGCTCGGCAGGGACACCTCGCCCCACCTCCGTCGAGTCACTCAACTCAGCGGTAATGCCGTGTCCGATCCGAGATTCGCTCCGCCATCGTCCAGATCTTTCGAGATTTCGTATGACACCCCTCACCTTTTCGCCGGGCCGAGTTCGACCAGCGACAGATCGTCGAACCACGCCGTGCCGCTGGCCATGCTGCTGTGATGCCCGAGCCGGGGGCCCACCTTGATTTTGGTGAGGGGACCGGTGACAAACTCGAACTCCACCCGCTTCCAGCTTTTCCGGCCCGTGATCGACTCGGTTTTCTCGAATCCACCTTCCAAGGAGAGCGTCGCCCCGGTGGCTTTCGTGAGCACATTGTCCGTCTTGATGACCCCCGAGAGACGGTAGCGGGTTTGCGGCTTCACCGTCACAGTTTGCTTCAGAAAGCAGTCGTCCCCGGCCGAATTGTGGATGCGCACGCTGGCCCCGCCGTCGCGTCTCTCCACTTGGTCGATCGCGACCGCCCCCTTCTTGTGCCAACTGAAGAACTGAGATGCAACGGATTTTTGGA
>DDTJ01000020.1 GCA_002344525.1 Akkermansiaceae bacterium UBA2367 | reverse complement strand
GCGCTTCGAGCAGGAGGCGCAGGCCATGGCCCAGCTCGACCACCCCGCCATCATCTCCGTGCATGATTTCGGGGAGACCAGCGCCGGGCAGCTCTACTTCGTGATGGAGTTCATCGACGGGATGGACATCCGCCAATACCTCCAGCAGCAGGGAGGCCGCCTCTCGCAGAACGACTCCATCGCCATCATCGCGCACGTCCTCGACGCCTTGGCCTACGCCCACAGCCACGGGATCGTCCATCGCGACATCAAGCCCGCGAACATTTTGCTGAACCGCGACGGCCGGGTGAAGATCGCCGATTTCGGCTTGGCGAAGCGCTTCGACACCGACGATTCGGCCCTCGGGCTGACGATGACCAACATGGCGGTCGGCACGCCCGACTTCCTCGCGCCCGAGGCCTTGGAGACGGGCCGGAAGGTGGACCATCGCGCCGACCTGTATGCGGTGGGGGTGATGCTCTACCAGTTGCTGACGGGGAAGCTGCCGAGGGGGGCCTTCGACCTGCCCAGCGAGATGTTCCCCGAACTGGACCCGCGTCTGGACGACATCTTCGTGAAGGCTTTCTCCCCCGACCCCGATCTTCGCTATCCCGATGCCTCGGCGGTGCGGGCGGATCTGGACGAGGTGCTCAGCCAGCCGAGGTCGCGCTTGGAGATGGAGGCGGCGGCGGCCCAAGCGTCCACGCCGCCGCCCTCGCGGGTGAAACCGCAGCCCGCGCCCGTGAAGTCGAAAGGGCCGCTGTATGCGGGGATCGGCGTGGCGGCGGCCTTGGCGGTGTCGGCGGTCGTGTTTTTCGCGATGCGTCCCGAAAGTGGCACGGGCATCCTGCCCGTGCCTTCGGGGGAGAAGACGGGCGACCAAGAGCCGACGCCCGTCGCGGAGAAGCCCGCCGAACCCATCGCCAAGACGCCGGAGAGTAGCACGGGCATCTTGCCCGTGGCGTCGGCGGAGAAGACGGAGGTTCAAGAGCAGCCACCCCTTGCTGAAAAGCCCGTCGTCTCCCCCGCCGAACCCATCGGCAGGATGCCGATGCCACAAGAGGAAAAACCAACGCCCGCCTTGGCCGCAGCCGCCCCGCAGCCGGAGCCAACCCCCGTCCCGGACAAGGCCGTCGCCCCGGAGCCAAGCGGCGGGACGCCGCTTCCACCCTCCCCGCCTGTCGAGCCGACGGCCCCTCCCCAGCCGACGGCTTCCGAGTCCCCCTCCGTGCTCGCCCTCGAATCGAAACTGGCGGCGGAGGCGCTGACCAAAGCCAAAACACGGGGAGGCAAGCTCCGCGCGCTGGGGCGCGGTCCCAACGGACCCTTCGACTTGGGGGCCGCGGCGGCCTTCGACGACTTCGTGCAGGTGAGCGCCAGCCACTACGGCTGGGCGGCGCGGCGCTCCGGCGGGGAGGTCCATGCCGGTTCTTGGGGCAGGGATGCCTCCCAGCCCTACATCCCCTTGGGTCCCTACGAAACGATCTTCCTGAGCCGCGCCACGTTCATCCACATGGTCCTCGCCGACGGCACCAGCCGGAATGTCTGGTCCGAGACTTCCCAGCAGCAAACCCCAAAGCCCAGGGGCGCAGATCGCGTCATCGCCGTGATGAACCAAGCGACCCGCCTGGAAGCCAATGGCAGGCAGCATGTGATCTTCGGCGACAGCCCCGCTCAGGCCGATTTCTTCAGCGGCGCAATGTCGATCACCGGCACCTTCCACTATTTTATCCGCCATCGTCCCGGAGAACCGGTTCAAAGCTGGGCTCCGCGAAAGAGCGGCACCGTATTCCCCTTCCCCGCCGAGACTCGGGACACGGTCGAGATGGACGGCGGACAGGATCATGTGGTCCTGCTGGACTCGCGGGGCAGGGTCTCGGTGTGGGCCGAGGAGGGCAAGCCGGTCGAAACCGGGAACCCGCTGGCGGCGGGCCAACCCTCCGACCTCGACTCCTTCGTCTCGGTCAGGGCCGGAAACGGGATGTCCGCCGCGCAGCGGGCGGACGGCACTTGGGTGGCATGGGGAGCCTCCGAGGCCCTCGCCAAGGAGATCGCCGGTCTCGGCAAGGCGCTCGACCTCGACCTCTTCCACGACGAAAAGGCCTCCTTCGCCTTCTGGATCGAGCCGGGTCCGGAGGCGACCGCGCTGACGGAAGCGTCCGAGCTCTCCGACGACGTGGCTCGGCGTCTCGCCGAGATCCACGCCCAGTTCCAAGCCGCCTACGACCGGGACGTGGCCCCCGGCTTCCAAGCCTCCGTGGCCGACCTCGACGCCAAATACCTCGCCGCCGTCCGACGCGCCCTCGACACCGCCACGGCGGCCGGGAATCTGGACGAGGCCCTGAAGCTCCGCGCCGAGACGCAGCGGATCGAATCGCAGGAGGCTCTGCCCGAGGCCGACGCCGCCGACCTGCCCGAGTCCCTCCAAAAGCTCCGCGCCACCTATCGCACCGCCTTCGCCAAACTGGAGGCGGACCTCGCCGCCAAGGCGAAGCCCTACCACGAGCGCTACGATCAACTGCTCGACACCTACCAGAAGGAGCTGACCCGGCAGCAGCGCATCGACGACGCCCTGAAAGTGAAAATCCGCCGCGAGATGGGTCACGATTCCATCGGTGCCACGCCGGCGGCGGCTCCCGCCCCGGCCCGCAACGAATCCGGGGATGCGGACAAGAGTGTCCGCGCTCCCCTCGGCAACGCCCCGACCGACCCGCTCGAACCCGGCCACGACCTTTCCAAGCTCCCCCCTTGGCTGCAAGACGCGGCGAAATCCGGCGGGAAGCTGAGGATCTGGGGAAGCGTGGACGGGAAACCGATCGACGAGAAGGAGGTGTTGAAGGACTTCCGCGAAAGCGACTACACGCACGCCGTGACCGGAAATTACGGCCTCGTTCTCGGGGTGCAACGCCAGCGGACGGCGAAGCGGGTGTTGCTCAGCAGCCCCGTCGCCGAGCGGAGGAAGCTGCAGGAATACAGGAAGATCCATGCCTTCGCCCGGGGACACAACGGGGCTTGGCTCGCGGACGGCCACTCCTATACCACGGGAGGGCGCTCCGACGAGGAGTTTCCATTGGGGAAAAATGCGATCATCAAGGGACAAAGTGACGGGCATTTCATTCGGCTCGCCTCGGGCGACTGGATTGCCCGAGGCCATCATTGGGGGGGGAACCCGCAGGATCCGGCCATGGGGACGGAGATGCAACGGCTTTGCGGGTTGATGAAGATGGACGAGCCCTCCGCCCTCGATGCCGAACGCGGCAGCATTGCGCTCTGGATCACCAAGGAGAACCGGCTGCGGGAATTCAAGCTTTCGCTGCGTCCGGGCTCCGCCACCGAAGTCCCCGTGTCCACGCAGCCGACGGAGAGGATTGCCGAGTTGATCTATGGAGCATTCTCGTCCTACGGAAAATGGATCGCCCGAGGGGAGAGCGGCGCGGTTTACGCGGAAAAGATGGGCGGATTCGGCTCGCCCGTCGAAGCCCTGCCCCCGGCGGTCGCCCTGCGTTTCGCCGGCTACTATTCCAGCGGATCGGGTCCCCGCCACACCCTCGTCGTCCGCAAGCCGGACGGCGCTTGGCACGCCGCCGGCCCCGATACGGAGATCAACGAATTCATCGCCTCCATCGGTCCCGCCATCGATTTGGACCTGTACACTTACGAGCAGTCCAAAATCGTCCTCTGGATCGAGCCGGACTCGAATCTGAAACCGCGCTGAACCCTGTCCCTCCGCGGACCGTACCCTCCCTGCCGCGTCGCAGCCGACGGAAAGCGCGTTTCCCGACCGAAGACGACTCAGCGGGGACGCCTCGCCCCACCTTCGCAGATCGCGCGGCCCGGCGGCAAGGCCACCGACTCGGACCGGAGCCCCCTCGATGCCCGACGCGTCAATACCTCCCAACCCGAGCGTTCTCGACCGAGAAACCACCGCCGGAAAGCACGAGCCGATCGCCCGGATCGAAGCTCGCGAGGAGGCCCTTGTCGGTCTCGACCCGGGTCACTCCGGTGAGGACGAGATGGCCCGATACGGGATCGAAGCTCAAGTGCTCCGCCTCGGCGACGCAGGCGGGGGTGGAACGGACCACGCGGACGCCGTCGGCGAGGAGACGGGGCTCCTTCCCACGGGACGGGAGCAGGACGGAAGCCGCCTCGATGCGGAAGGCATCGCACTCTACGAGGACATGGCCCTCGTAGAGCATCCCCCCGGAGGAAGTCCCGCTGCGATCCGCCGTGATCCGGACGCTCTCGTGGCTCCTCGCGAAAACCGAGCCCGCCTCCACGTCGAAGTCGATCCGGTGGGTCGTCCCGGTCATCAAGGCGACGGGCGATTTCCCGACCGCCTCCGGGGCCTCGACGCGGACGACGAAGCTCAATTCGCCGGAGCGGCGCTCGCCCGACGACCCGACGCGGAAGGAAGACATCGCGAAAAAGCCCAGCGCGACGGCGGCGGCGGCCGCCCCGATCGCGGTCTTCCAATCCCGCGCAAAACGGGGGGCGGGCGGGACGACGGGACGCTGGTGGACGGTCTCGCTTAAAATGCGCAGGACGAGTTCCTCGTCCGCCCCGTCGCGCCCGAGGCGGGCGTGCTCGGAGAGGGCGGCGTCGATCCAGCGTTCGCTCGCGGACTCGGGATCGTAGGGGGAGGGTTCGGGCTTCATGCGTTTTCGGGAGCTTCGGGTTCGCCTTGTTTGGAATCGAGGCATTGCTTCAAAAGGGTCCGCGCCCGCTGGAGGCGCTTCCGCACGGCGGCAGGGGCGATGCGGAGATGCGCGGCGGTCTCGTCGCCGGTGCGGCCTTCGTAGTAGTAGGTCTCGACCGTCTCGCGGAGCGTCCCCGGGAGCCGCCCGAGGCAGTCCTCCAGCGCGTCGAAAAGGGAATGCCCGCCTTGGGCGAGGCTCGACTGCCAAGCGGCCACGTCAGCATCCATCCTCGCAAGCTCATGGTCGCCAAGGTCGTAGCGCCGGTTTTTCCTCAGCCATTCTCGCCATTTGTTCCGCACGATGCCGCGCATCCAAGTGGCGAAGTCGCGGGTCACGTCGAAGACCTCGCGCTTCCGGTAGGCGACGATGAAGGCTTCCTGCACGAGGTCGCGGGCGGTCGCGGGGTCCCGCGTCAGGGCGGAGGCGTAGACGAGCAGGTCGCGGTGGTGCGCCCGCACCAAGTCGGAGAAATCCTCCGACTCGGGATCGGCGGCGGCGTGCGTTCGGGCATTCCCTTTCGGCCACAAGTCCATGCTTCGTTCCTTATTGCGGAATCTACACGATTTTGTGACAGGAATCGATCCCTGACATGCCGCGCCTCACGATGAAAGAGTCCGGGGGATGCCAGCAAATGACTAGCCCCCCTCCCCCCTTCCCCTTATACCGCAAGGGGAGAACGGGAAAATGCTCGGTACTGGGTTCGAACCAGTGGCCCCCTGCGTGTGAAGCAGGTGCTCTACCGCTGAGCTAACCGAGCGGGTTGGCGGGCCGGAAATCTAGCCTCTCCCGCCCGCCCAAGCAAGCGATTCGTGGAGGACTCTGCTTAAGCCTACTTTGTTAGATTGGCTGGCGGGGCGGAATGGCACGGTTTCAAGCGGAATTCGGCGGCATCCGCAGCCATGAAACTCAAGCGCCCGGCGGGGATTGGTAGGGACGCGCGGCCCGCGCGTCCGCCCGGGATGGGAGAACGCCCTTCGCGGACGCCCCGGCGGTGCGGCCCTACCGCGCTTCGCGCCAGAAACGGGGCCATCCCTTCCATTTAACAAAGTAGAGTCAAGGAAATCAGAATTATTGAAATATCTTATATTTATGGAAAATACATTGATTTCCCACCCACTTCCGCGATATTGGCACCTCATGCTCTCCGTCAAGCCGTCCTTGAATTTCATGCTCCTCGTCGGCAGCCTCGTGACCGCCGGGACGGGAGCCGCCTTGGGGTTGGGGATTTCGTATTTGCAGGAGGCCAAGGCCGAACGTTTGGAGATCGTCTCCGACTTCTCGATGAAGGCGGCCGCGTTCTCCCAACGGCTCAACCCTGAATCCATCGCCGAGATCTCCCTCGGCGGAGAGGAGACGCCCGACGAGATCCGCCTCTTCCTCCATCGCCTGAACTACAGCTTCACCGAATCGCCCGCCTCGCGCGTCGCCGTCTATCCCCGCGCCGAAGGCGGCGAGCCGTCCCCGGAACCCCTCGGCCACTTCGCCATCGGCGAATTCCCCGAACCGACGGAGGACGACCTCCTCAAGAGCCTCGTCTCCGAAACGCTCGCCTCGAACCACTCCATCGTGGAGGGTTTTCCGGGGGACGAGGGAGCGCTTTCCGGTGCCTCGAACGGCCTCCGCTCCCTCCTCGGCACGGGAACCCCGGCCACTCTCGGCGCGGCCTTCCCCGTCGTCATCGCCGGGAAGCCCTTCATCGTCGCCGCCCAAGCCCAGGTCTCCCCCCGCCTCCTCGCCTTCACCCAAGTGATGGAGCTTCGCCATTTCCTCCCCCTCCTCGGCATCGTGCCGCTCCTCGTCTCGCTCCTCTTCATGGGCTCGTGGTTCACCCGGCATCTCCAAGGCCTCGCCCAAGGGATGCACACCGTCGCCGAGGGGCGCTACGACTACCGGCTCAAGGAATCCGGCCCGCCCGAGATCGAGAAGATCCACGCCAGCTTCAACGCCATGGCCGAGAGCCTGCGCAAGACCACCGACCAGTTCCATCATTCCATCAAGGAAATCCAGATCGCGAAGCAGCAGTCGGAGGTCGCGAAGAACGCCAAGTCGGACTTCCTCGCGAACATGAGCCACGAGATCCGCACCCCGATGAACGGCATCATCGGCACGACGAGCCTGCTCATGGAGACCCCCCTGACGGGCGAGCAGAAGGAGCTGGTCCAGATCATGCGCACGAGCGGCCAGTCCCTCGTCCACCTCATCAACGACGTCCTCGACTTCTCCAAGCTGGAGTCCGACAAGATGGAGATGGAGAACGAGCCGCTCGACGTCGCCACCCTCATCGAGGAGACCATCGAGATGTTCGCCTACTACGCGGCGGAGAGCCAGCTCGAGCTGATCTACCACATCGACCGTCGCATCCCGAACCTGATCTACGGCGACCGCGAGCGGCTCAAGCAGGTGCTCGTGAACCTCGTCGGCAACGCGCTGAAGTTCACGAACCAAGGCGAAATCGTCATCACCCTGCGCCTCTCCTCGCGCGAGACGAAGTCGGGCAGCGAATCGCTGATCCGTTTCAGCGTGCGGGACACCGGCATCGGCATCGCGCCCGAGCACCACGAGCGCATCTTCGAGGCCTTCACCCAGGCGGACGCCTCGACGACGCGGAAGTTCGGCGGCACCGGACTCGGCCTCGCCATCAGCCGCAAACTCTGCCAGGCCTTCGGCGGCACCCTCGCGGTGGAGAGCGAACCCGGCAAGGGATCGGAGTTCTTCTTCGACCTCCCCTTCCGCGAAGTGCCCCAGCAGGGCTCGGTGAAGCCACAGCACCAGCTTGAGAACCAGCGCCCCCTCCACGGCAAAACCTGCGTCATCCTGACGCGGAACTTCTCCCTCAGCTCGCTCATCCAGACCTATTGCGAGAGCTGGCAGATGAAGACCCACCTCGCCCCCAGCCTCGACGAGGGCGTCGCCGCGAAGATCGTGCAGTTCCGCCCCGACATCGTCATCGCCGACCCCCTCGCCCTCGGTCACGAGAACCGCATGCGCGAGTTCGCCGACCAGCTCATCCAGCACCGCATCCCCGCGATCTTCCTCTCCTCCATCGGCGAGAGCAGCATCCGCATCGACGAGGCCCGCTTCCCCCTCGTCCGCACCCTCTACAAACCCGTCTCCGAACTGAAGCTGCTCCGCGACACCCTCTCCATGGTGCAGCGGAAGAACGGAATCGAGGTCTGCGAGAGCGCCTTCGCCACCGCCGCCGACGCGAACATCCCCCGAGGCAGCGACTTCGCGAGGAACTACCCGGCGAAGATCCTCATCGTCGAGGATGTCATGATGAACCAGAAGATCGCCGGCATGGTCCTGGAAAAGCTCGGCTACACCGGGATCGAGTTCGCCAGCAACGGCCAGAAGGGCGTCGAGCGGGTCAAACAGGGCGACATCGACCTCGTCTTCATGGACCTCCAGATGCCGGTGATGGGCGGGATGGAGGCGACCGAGGCGATCCGGCAGAATTTCAACCTCCCCCGCCAGCCCGTCATCATCGCCATGACCGGCCACGCCCTCGCCGGGGTGCGCGACTCCTGCGTCGCCGGGGGCATGAACGGCTTCGTCGCCAAGCCCATCTCGCTGACCGACGTCCGCACCGCCATCGCCGAAGCCTGCGAGTCGGCGGGCAGGCGGGTGTTGGTTGAGAGTTGAGGGTGGAGAGTTAAGAGGAAATCCGATGCTACCGATCCAGCCATCCGGCGGCAGCCGGGTGGGGCGAACCGTCCCGGTGAGCCGATGCGGGCAAGGACGCTCTCCAGCCTGAGACGGCTCGGCAGGGACGCCTCGCCCCACCTTCGTCGAATCTGCCAGCGACCCTGGTGGGCGGTTCGCAATCGTCCAGATCTTTTCGGGATTTCGTATGAGAGGGTATGGCGGCTGGCGCGACCCTCTCAACTCTCCACCCTCAACCCTCAACCCTCAACTCTCAACCCCTACGGAGCCATCGGCCCCGTGAAGTCCAGCCCTAGCGACCATTCGAGGAGCGCCTTGCTGTCCTCCTGCACCTGGGGGCGGGCGCTTTTGAGGACGACGGAGATGCGGTCGCGCCCGTCCACGCTCGCGCTGCACACGAGGCAGTTCCCCGCCGCGTAGGTGAAGCCGGTCTTCATCCCGTTGCAGCCGTCCATCTGGTCGAGGACACGGTTGGTGTTGTGAAGGGTGTAGACACGCCCATCGTTGAAGACAAAATCGTAGGTCCGCGAGGCCACCATCTCGCGGATGTCGGGATTCTGGTAGGCTTCAAAAGCGGCGATGGCGATGTCGCGGGCGGTCGAATACTGGCCCGCGGCGGGCAGCCCGTGGGGATTGACGAAGTTCGAATCCGTCATCCCGATGTGGCGGGCGTAGGCGTTCATCTTCGCGGCAAAGGCCTCGATGCTGCCGGCGTTGTCGATCGCGAGGGTCGCGGCGATGTCGTTGCCGCTCTTCACGAGGAGCGCGGCCACGAGCTGGCGGCGAGTGTATCTCTCGCCCGGCTTCACCCCCACCACGGTCGGCTCGACCTTCAGCACCTCGTCGGGCACCTCCGCCATCTCATCGAGGCCGCCCGCCTGGCAGACCACCAGCGCCGTCACGATCTTCTGCGTGCTCGCCACCGGGACGCGCTCCTCGGCCTGCTTCTTGTGGTAGAACTGCATCGTCCCACCGTCGAGGACCGCCGCATACTGGCCGTAGATCGCCGGCGGCGGCGGCCCGTTCCAAGTCTGCGGCGGGGGCAGCCTCTCGCGGCGCTTCACGATCTCCTCCCTCGACCGCATCAGCTCCTCCATCGCCGAGAGGGCCTCCTCGCGCTCGCGGGCGGCTTTCTCGCGCTTGCCGAGCGACTCCTCGCGGGCGGTGAGGGCGGCCTCGCGCTCCTTCAGGCTCCGCATGCGCCGCGAGAGCTGGTCGGCGAGCCGCTCCAGCATCTCGACGCGGATTTCCCCGTCGGTCTTCGGCGGGGCGATGGTCTTCGGAGGCGGGGCGGCAGTCTTCGGCGACGGGACGGGCGCAGCCGCCTCCGGCGCGGACCCGCCTCCTTCCTGGGCATAGCCCACGGTGGGCAGGACCATGGCCAGCCAGAGGCGGAGGACGACGGATAGGAAACGGGGCATCGGTTCGGACTCCTGCGACGGGGCAATACAACCAGCGGGACGGGGCTTTGCAAGAGGGGATTTTCCGGGGGCCTCCCCACTTTTTCGCGCCTCCTTCCCATTTTCCCTTTCCCCTCCCACCGGATGGCGCAAGATTCCGCCCCACTCCTCCCCCCGCTTCCCCAATGAAGATCATCGCCATAGCCAACCAGAAAGGCGGCGTCGGAAAGACCACCACCTCGGTGAATCTCAGCGCCTGCCTCGCAGAACGGGGGGTGAAGGTCGCCATCCTCGACCTCGATCCGCAGGCGAACTCGACCAGCGCCCTCGGCTTCACGCCCGGGGAGCATCCCAGCATCTACCAGCACCTCATCGGCGGGGGCGATCTCTCCGAGCTCGTCCTGCCGACAAAATACGCGAACCTCTTCCTCATCCCCTGCGACATGGACCTCGCCGGCTGCGAGATCGAGATGGCGCGCGAGGACGACCACCTCGTCCGCCTCCGCAATCTCCTCGCCCCTTTCAAGGCGGCCTCCCCGGTCGAATACCTGCTGATCGACTGCCCGCCCTCCCTCGGCGTGCTCATGACCTCCGCCCTCGCCGCCGCCGACGAGCTCATCGTGCCGCTGCAATGCGAATACTTCGGCCTCGAGGGCCTCTCCAAGATCGTCGGCGTCCACCAGCAGATCCGCGAATCGGGGGCCAACGCCGAAGTCGTGCTGGAGGGCATCGTCATGACCATGGCCGACAGCCGGACGAACCTCTCCACCATGGTCATCAACGACGTGCGCGAGTATTTCCCCGAGGTGACCTACGAAACCATCATCCCCCGCAACATCCGCCTCGGCGAGGCCCCCAGCTACGGGCAGACCATCATCGACTACGCCCCGACCTGCTCCGGAGCCGCCGCCTACCGGGCTTTGGCCGATGAGTTCCTCAGGCGGCATGCTTGAGGGGGGCGGGTCATGGGTCACGAGTCACGGGTCATGGGTCACGAGTTCTCCTTGGTCCCGCTCCCCCATGACCCATGACCCATGACCCATGACCCTCACGCCGGATCCCCGGTGAGGACGAATCTCAGAATGGAGGGCATGGCCTCTTTGATGAGATTGCGGGTGAGGCGGTATTCGTCGAGGTCGCCGCCGATGGGGTCGGGCACTTCCAGATCGAGACCGTCGGCGATGAACTCGCGCAGGACGAAGGTCTTCTCCCGGGCCTCGGGGAAATAGCCTCGGATCGCCTCGGCGTGGCCGCTGCCGAGGCCGAAGATGTGGGTGTAGTCCTCGACCATCTCGGGGGTGAGCATGCGGCTGCGCTGCCGCGAGATGTCGATACCCTCCTCGTCCATGGCGATGACGGAGTTCCGGCTCGGGGTCATGTCCTCCATCGCCCCGAGTCCGGCCGAGCCGACCTCGATGTCCGCGCCCGCCTTCCTCGCCATGTGCCGCAGGAAGCCCTCGGCCATGGGGCTGCGGCAGACGTTTCCGGTGCAGACGAAGAGGACGCGGCGGCTCATTTCAAGGTGGGGAGGAGGCAATGGAACCGCGAACGGGGGAATGTAAAGCCGCAAGCGGGAAAAACTGCCTTGATTGGCGGGTTCCCGTGCTTATGCTCAACGCGCCTTTCCCCTGTCCCAATCCCATCGCCCTATGACCTTGGCCGACCTCATCGCTCCCGGTCGGGTGATCGCCGAGATGCGGTCGCACGAACGCTTCGAGGCGATCTCGGAGCTCCTCGGCCACCTCGTGGCCTCGGGTGCCTTCCCGCTGGAGCGGAGCGAGGCGGCGATGGAGGCCTTCCGCCTGCGGGAGGAGGAATGCAGCACGGGCATCGGCCGCGGCATCGCGGTGCCGCATTGCTTCCTCCCAGGCCTCGACGAAGTCGTGGCGGTCTTCGGCCGCTCGGCGGAGGGCATCGATTTCCAAGCGGTCGATCACGTCCCGGCGCGTTTCATCGTCCTCTTCATGGTTCCGGCGGCGGAGCACACCCTCCACCTCCGCACTCTCGCCACGATCGCGAGGGATCTGGGCCTCGCGGAAATCCTCGCCCGCCTCGCCGACGCCGCGGACGAGGACGACCTGCTCGCGGTGCTCTCCTCGCTGGCCTGATCCCAATTCCTGAATCCGATGCCGTCAATCCATCCGGGCACCTCTGAAAAGCCGCCTGTCCGCCATCCCCTCCGAGCGGCTTGGCGAGGGTGGGGCGAGGCGTCCCTGCCGAGCCGTCTTCGACCGAGAAACGTTTTTCCCGTCTGTCACGCCCTTGCTCCGCAGCGGCTCACCGGGACGGTTCGCCCCACCCGGCTGCCGCCGAATGGCTGGATCGGCGGATCACCACGGCGGACGGCTGGGCCAGCCGTCCCTACCATGCTTCCGCCCACTGGGACTTGGAAAGTCCCCCTCCCCGTCTTTTCCGGTTTTCACAGGCATCCATGTAACTCGTTTATCAATAGAGGCGATTGCAAAACTCCTTTCGTCGGTCCTGATTCGCGAGCATTCGCGGAGATTTGCGGTTATTCGCGTCTGAAAATGATGAGAAACGCGAATTTTCGCGAATGGAACGCGAATCGCCGCAAATGGAAGAAGGTTTTGCAATTGGCTCAATAGGCGAAACGTGGAAATATCCCTCTCTCCCCCACCCCATCCATGCCCGACACCTTCGCCGACCTCCTCGCCTCTCGCCTGCGCGAGGCCCTCGCCCGCACTCCCTTCGCCGCCGACCTGCCGACGGATTTCGCCGTCCAAGTCGATCCCACGCAGAACCGCCAGTTCGGCGACTACCAGTCGAACGCGGCGATGATCCTCGCGAAGGCCCTGCGGAAAAATCCCCGCGAGGTCGCCGCTGCCATCGTCGCCGCCTTCGACGGCGAGGGTCTCTCCGAGACGCCGGAGATCGCGGGACCGGGCTTCGTCAATTTCCGCCTCAGCGAAGCGGCCCTCGTCGAGCGCTTCGCCGCGCTGCTCGACGACTCCGAGCGTCTCGGCGTCGCCACGACCGACTCGCCGCGGACCATCGTCCTCGATTTCTCCGCGCCGAACGTGGCCAAGCCCATGCACGTCGGGCACATCCGCAGCACCATCCTCGGAGACAGCCTCGGGCGGGTGGCGCGTTTCCTCGGGCACCGCGTCATCGCCGACAACCACATCGGCGACTGGGGCACGCAGTTCGGCATGATCTTGTGGGGCTGGAAGCAGCTCCTCGACGAAGCCGCCCTCGCGGCCGATCCCATCCCCGAACTGCTCCGCGTCTATCGCGAGGTGAACGCGCGGACCAAGGCGGACGAGGCCGTCCTCGCCGCCTGCAAGGCCGAACTGGTGAAGCTGCAATCCGGCGACGTGGAGAATCTCGCCATCTGGGAGCGCTGCGTCGAACTGTCGAAACAGGGTCTGCAAAAAATCTACGGCCGCCTCGACGTGAGCTTCGACCACTGGTATGGCGAGAGCTTCTACAACGACCGCCTCGCCCCGCTCGTGGACGACTTGCTCGCGCAAGGCATTGCCGAGGAGAGCGAGGGCGCGATCTGCGTCTTCCTGCGCGACGACGAGCGCCTCGCCGACAAGCCGACCCTGATCCGAAAATCCGACGGCGGTTTCCTCTACGCCACCACCGACCTCGCCACGATCGACTTCCGCATCGAGGAACTCGGGGCCGACGCGATCTGGTATGTCGTGGGAGCGCCGCAGCAGCTTCACTTCGAGCAGATTTTCGCCATCGCGAAGCGTCGCGGCCAGACGGCGGACCTGCGGCACATCCCCTTCGGCAGCATTCTCGGCAAGGACCGCAAGATGCTGAAGACCCGCTCCGGCGACACCGTGCAACTCGCCGACGTGCTCGCCGAATCGGTCGAGCGCGCCCGCGCCATCATCGAGGAGAAGAACCCCGACCTGCCCGAGGAGGAGAAGCGCGTGATCGCCGAGACCGTCGGAATCGGCTCGGTGAAATACGCGGAGCTGAGCCAGTTCCGCATGACGGACTACATTTTCGACTGGGACACCATGCTCAGTCTCAAGGGCAACACCGCGCCCTATCTCATCAACGCCTACGTGCGCACCCGCTCCCTCTTCCGCAAGCTGGGCAGCGGCTTCGACCCGGCCGGCGGCGACCTGACCCTGTCGGACGAGGCGGAGAAGACTCTTCTGTCGAAGCTCGCCCAATACGCCGAGACCGTGCCGACGGTGCTGGACGACTTCCGCCCCAACGCCCTCGCCGCCTACCTCTACGAACTGGCCACGACCTACCACCAGTTCTGGGAGGCCTGCCCCGTGCTGAAGGTCGAGGGAGACGTGCGCCACACCCGTCTCGCTCTCACCGAATTGACTGGCCGCGTCCTCCGGCACGGGCTCGGACTCCTCGGCATCCGCACGACGGAGAGAATGTGAACCTTACCCCGAACCGTGGACGCCTCGCTCAAATCTCTCGTCGCCCATCTGAACGCCTCCGTTCTCGGCGCGGAGGCGGCGGTCCACGAACTCATCGCCGCCCTTCTCGCAGGCGGGCACGCCCTCATCGAAGGGCCTCCCGGAGTGGGCAAGACGACTCTCGCCAAGACCTTGGCGCAGTCGGTCTCGGGCGTCTTCAAGCGGGTCCAGTTCACCCCCGACCTGCTCCCCGCCGATCTCGTCGGCTACTCCCTCTATCGGCAGGACCGCGATGCCTTCGAATTCGTCGAGGGTCCCGTCTTCGCCAACCTCCTCCTCGCCGACGAGATCAACCGCGCCGGGCCGCGCCTGCAAAGCGCCTTGCTGGAGTGCATGAACGAGGGCCAAGTCACCGTCGATGGCTCGACCCGGTCCCTGCCCGCGGTCTTCCAAGTCGTCGCGACACGGAACAACCGCCACCGCGCTGGCACCTTCCCCCTGCCCGCGCCGCAACTCGACCGCTTCCTCGTCTCCATCGAGATGAGCCTGCCGGACAGCGAGACCCGGGCCGGGATTTTGAAACAGCACGCCGCCCGTCTCGCCAGAGAGAGTTCCGACGCCGAAGCGGGACCGCATCTGGACCTCGGCGAAGTCAAGCAATGGCAGCGCCGCGTGCGCACCCTGCCCGCCGCCGATGCGATCTTCCGCCATGTCATCCGGCTCTGCGACGCGATCCGGCACCATCCCGAACTCGACGCCGCCATCAGCAACCGCGGTGCCCTCGCCATCATGCAAACGGCGCGGGCCATGGCCTTTCTGGAGGGGCACGAGGCCGTCTATCCCGAGGATGTGAAGCGGGCCTTCGTTCCGGCGGTGCTGCACCGCGTCGAGGCGGGGGAAGGCGAATTCGACCGCGACGGCGCGGCGGGGAAACGCTCGGCCTTGCGGCTGCTGCTGGAGGAACTGCTGGAGACGGTGGCGGTGGAATAAGGGCGGCGGAGCGCAGACACTCCTGTCCACACTTTGAAATAGACGCGGCTTCGCCGCCATGATTCCTGGGTTGTGGGCAGGAGTGCCCACGCTCCCCTTTGTTGCACTGTGGGGCCGGGCCCGGACATCCAACGATGCCAGGTCCTCAGCTACAGATTCCGCCCTCGAACCGCTACCCCTGATCCGCCCGGGCGACGCGGAGGACGTTGCCGCCGACGATCTTGCGGATGTCCCCGTCGCTGTAGCCCCGCTGCACCAGCCCCACGGTGAAGAGCGGCCAGTTGGTCCAAGCGATGCTGTCCACCGCACCCTCGCCCGGCACGAAGTCGTCCTTCGGCCAGAGCGAGCGGAAGGGCTCGCGACGGCGGCGCAGACCGGACACAGCGGCCTTCTTCCGCTCCTCGACGCCGAAGCTGGAGCTGTGCCCCACGTCCGTGCCGATGGCGACGTGATCGACGCCGAATTTCTTCGCCACGTAGTCGATGTGGTCGAGCAGGGCGACGATGTCCCCCTTCCCGCCGAGGAAGCGCGAGATGCAGCAGATCCCGACGAGGCCGCCGGTGTCCGCGATGGCTTTGATCACCTCGTCGGGCTTGCCCCGGAAATGCTCGTGCAAGCCCGCCGCGACGGTGTGGCTCGCGACCATGGGCTTCTCCGAGGCGAGGGCGGATTCAAGGCTGGTGCGCCATCCCGAATGGGCGCAATCGACGATCACCCCGAGGCGGTTCATCTCCCGGACCACGGCCCGCCCGAAGTCGCTGAGACCCGCGTTGCCCGGCTCGCCACAGCCGTCGCCGATCATGTTGCGCCGCTGGTAGGTGAGGTGCATCATGCGGATGCCGAGCTGCTGGAAGACGCGGACATAGCGCAGCTCGTCGGGGATGGATTCCCACTGCTGGGTCAGGGGAACCCCGTTGCCGGTGAGGTAGAGGCAGCGGCGGCCCTGCTCCTTCGCTTTCACGATCTCGTCGGGGTTGGCGGCGCGGAAAACGAACTCCTTCAGGAAATCGGTGGCGTAGGTGAAACGGGCGAGGCGCTTGATCAGGCGCAGGGGGTCCTGGCATTCCTGGCCCGCGTTCTGGAAGACGCAGGTCACGCCCGAGGCTTTCCAAGCCCGGAAATACTCCTCCCGCTCGTGCTCGACGGTGACGTGCCGGGTCATCATCATGTCCTCGCGCAAGTCCTCGAGCTCGATGTCCGAGGCCCCCGCCATCGTCGCCTCGCGGATGGTCTCGCCGTCGATCGCGGAAGTCGGGGAGAAGGAATAGGAATCGAAGACGAGGCTGTCGGCGTGGAGCTTCAGACCATGCTCCAAGTCGCGGGCGGAGGGTTGCAGGATGGCGAGGGCCGCGTCCCGCCGCTGCTGGATGTCGGCGGGCAGGTTCTCGGACATTTCCGCCAGCGGATCGCCCGCCTCGGCGGGGACGGCGTTCAAGCCACCCGCCATCGTCAGGGGGATCGCGGCGCTTTTGAGCAGATCACGTCGTTTCATATCGAGGCATGGTGCGCCGCCGGAAACGCGACGGCAAGGCAAAGCCAGGCCGATTCGCGCCCCTTGTCCACGACGGTGCCCTCACCCCCAATGCACCGCCAGCCAGACCGTCGGCTCGCCGGGCGCGGTGCTCTCGACCCGATGCCGCGAGCGGGGCGGGATGTGGAGCCAGTCGCCCGGCTTCATCGGCACGGCGCGGACCGCACCGGTGGCCGCGTCCTCGAAGCTCAGGACCGCCGACCCGCTGAGCAGCGCGACCCACTCGTGCTCGTCCTGGTCGTACCAGAATCCGTCGGGCGAGGCCTGCCCCTGCGAAACGAGGCGCACGATGCGGACCTGCCCCCTCCCCTCGGCGAGCACCTCGACCCATTCGTCGAGAAAATCCGACGTCACCATTTCAAACAGGTTCGATCCTTGCATCGCGCCCGCACCGTCGCCGATTCGAGGGGAAAAGTCGATTTCGGATTTCGAGCTTCGAGTTTCGGTTTTTCCCCCTACTCATTCTCATCCTCCTGCTCCTACTCAAAACCGGGGAGCAGGAGTCGGGAGGAAGAGTAGGAGTATGAGTCGGATCGGGTGAAGCGGCGCTGCGCTTCACCCGATCCGATCCATCAGCTCCCCCCTCTGCGGCGGCACACCCCCGAAATGATGGCCGAGGCTGCGGTGCGGCTCGATCCCCGGCTCGGCCACACCGAGGAGGTCGGCGAGCTGCTTTTCATAATGCCGCACGGCGCGGAGGTCGGCGTCGCGCCCGTCGAGGTAGTCGAGTCCGCGGTCGAGGAGGTCCGCCAGATCCGGCAGGGGTGTGCCACCCTCGGCGACAAGGTCGATCCACTTCACGAAATAGGAGGCCGCGAGGGTTTGCAGGTAGTTCCGCCGCAGACCGAGGCGCGGGCTCTCCACGGTGAGATCCTTCAAAAGATGCAGGTCGCCCTCCCGCGCCGGATGGATCTCCAATTCGCAACGGTAGAAAAGGTCGAGCCTCCCTGCGAAGGGACTCTTCGGCCGGCGCGCGCCCTTCGCCACCGTCTTCACGATACCGCTCTCGTGCGTACACCAATGCACGATCAGGCTCGTCTCCGTCAGCGGGAAACGGCGGATGAGGGTACCGCGGGCTTTCATCGAGTGGAAGCGGCGTCCCGCCGCTTCGGCGGAGGCAAGGTCCCCCCGCTTCGCCACTTGCGCAAATCCCCGTGAAGTTCGAAAACCACCCCTTGAACTTTCCCCGAAGTGTGGAAACACTACGCCCCGTCATGAACCAAGAGACCAGAGAAAAGCTCCAGGCCGTCGCCACGGAGTCCCTTCAGGCCCGGCTCTCCGAGCTCAGGCGGTATCTTTGACTTCCCCAGTCTGGAAGCCCAGTTGGAGGCCGTCGAGGCCGAGATGAACCTGCCCGAGTTCTGGGAGGACAAGGCCCGCGCCCAAGGCAAGATGGGCGAGGTCGCCTCGCTGAAGGGCAAGGTTCTGCCCGTGCGCGAACTCGGCTCCCGCATCGCCGACCTCTCCGTGCTCGTCGAAATGGCCCTCGACGAGGACGACGAGACCGCCGCCGCCGAGGTGCTCAAGGAAGTCGACTCCATCGAGGCCGCCCTCGACAAGGTGGAGCTCCAGACCCTCTTGAGCGGTCCGCACGACCGTGAAGGAGCCTTCCTCACCATCCACGCCGGGGCTGGCGGCACCGAGGCCTGCGACTGGGCCGACATGCTCCTGCGCATGTACCAGCGCTGGGGCCAGCAGCAGGGCTTCAAGGTCGAGATGGTCGATGTGCAGGAGGGCGACGAAGTCGGCATCCGCGGCGCGACCCTTCGCTTCGAGGGCGAGAACGCCTACGGCTACCTGAACTGCGAGCGCGGCGTCCATCGGCTCGTGCGCATCTCCCCCTTCGACTCGCAGGCGCGGCGGCACACCTCCTTCGCGAGCATCGACGCCACCCCCGAGCTGGAGGAGGAGCCCGCCTTCGAGGTCGACGAGAAGGATCTGGAGATCACCACCATGCGATCCGGCGGCAAGGGCGGGCAGAACGTGAACAAGGTCGAGACCGGCGTGCTCATGCGCCACCTCCCGTCCGGCGTCATGGTCCGCTGCACCATCGAGCGCAGCCAGCACAAGAACCGCGACCTCGCCCTGAAAATCCTCAAGGCCAAGCTCCTCCAGATCGAGGAGGACAAGAAGCGCTCCGAGATGGAGCGGGTCTACGGCGAGAAAGGCGAGATCGGCTTCGGCAGCCAGATCCGCTCCTACGTCTTCCAGCCCTATCAAATGGTCAAAGACCACCGCACCGGCTGCGAGACCAGCAATATCCAAGCGGTCATGGACGGCGAACTCGCCGCCTTCATCGAGGCGAAGCTGCGCGGCCACGTCGCCGGGGAGTCGCGGGACGATTTGTGAAACGGGGCGGTTTTCCCCTTGCCAAACGCGCCGCGTCCTGAAATCCTCGTCCGTATGGACCGAGTCCGCCATCGTCCACGGTTTGCTGCGCTCTGGCTCGCACTCGCGCCCGCCTTCGCCGCCGCACAGGACTCCCCCGCTCCGACGCCCGCCGACCAGCGCGACTACGCGGACTCCCCGAACGGCTGCGGGCCGGCGACGCTGCTGAATCTGCTCAAGCTCGGCGGCCCCGAATACGCGCCGGTCCTGAAATCCCTCGTCGGAGCGACGGACGGCGTGAAAATGCGCTACCTCGTGGACCGGCATTTCCGCCACCGCCCCTCCTCCGCGAGACCAGGAGACCGCCGCTGGAGCGCCCACGGGATCGAATGCGTCGATCTCGTCGAGGGCTTCAACGAACTGCTCGCCGACCACCACCTCGCCCCCCTCGCGGCCACCTACCTCGACCGGGCCGAAGACGAAAGCGAGGCCGACCACCTCGCCCGCGTCCATCGGCTGATCGAGGACTCCCTCGCGGCGGGCACCCCGCCAGTGCTCAGCCTGCGATCCTTCCTCGTGAAACGGCGCGAGGAGAACGGCGGGGAGCCACATTGGGAGACGGGTTTCCACCACTACGTCCTCCTCACCGCCCTGCGCGGCACCCCCTCGCCCGCCGGCTTCGAGATCGAGGCCATCGATCCGTGGAAGGCCCGCCGCACCGTCCTCTACCTGCATCGCGAGGCGAACGGCCGCGCCTTCCGTGCGCTGAAAGGGAACGAGGACAGCGGCGAATGGCTCAAGGGGCAGCCCTTCCTGCAAATCCTCGCCCCCGAAGTACCCGCCCTGCGCCCTGCGAACGTCGAGTGGTCGGACCGCTACCTCGTCATCGCGAACCACCTCATCGGGCGGTTTTAAAGCCGTTCAAGGTCTTTAAGAGACTGTTGAAAAACCCCGCAATGAAAAATCTGGCGATGTTTTTGTCTGGGAAGTCAGCGGCTTCGCCGGTTGCGTCGTGGACCGACCCTGCGGGCTGCGAGACATTTTCCCGCCTGGCTTCGTTGCTCCTCAGTCGTGGAGCCCGCGCCACTCCTTCGTCGCGCCTCACCAAGCGGGAAAATGTCTCGCAGTTTTTCATCACGGGGTTTTTCAACAGTCTCTTAAGGCTTCCGAAACACCGGCATGCTGCCGGGCATGAATCCACTCGGCAGCCGTCCCGACCCAGTTGACCTCAAAAACCGGCGTCAAACGACCCGGCCCATCGCCGGCACCACCGCAGGGTGGCCAAAAGGAGCTTCGGCTACGCGCTCCCGCCAAAGACCAACCTCGCCGACTCCGTCACACCGAAGCAGGTCTCGTCCATCGTGAGATGGTCGGTCTTGATGGTGAGGTCGGCGCAGGATGCGTAGAGTTCCTCCCTCGCCGCGAGCAGATCGCGGATGGTCGCGAGGGGATCGGCGGTCCGGAGGAGGGGACGGCCGCGGTTGCGCCGCACCCGCTCGTAGATCACTTCGGGCGAGGCTTTCAGCCAGACGACGTAGCCGGCTCCGCGCAGGAGGGCGTGGTTCCCCTCCCCCACGACGACACCGCCACCGGTGGAGATGACCTGCCCCTCGCCCTCCGCGCATTGCCGCAAGGCCGCCGTCTCGAGATCGCGGAAACGGGCTTCGCCGTGCTCCTCGAAAATCTTCGGGATGGATTGGCCAGCCTGCTTCACGACGAGCTTGTCCGTGTCGACGAAGCGGAAGCCGAGGCTGCGCGCCACGCGCATCCCCACGGAGGTCTTGCCCGTTCCCATGAACCCGATCAAAATGAGATTGCGGGCGCGTTTTCCTGTCGTATCCACCACTTGGCAGCATAGCGCCAAACCCGCCGACGCCAACCGGAAACCCCCTCCCATGCAGACCGAGACCCTCCTCACCGACACCGAGACCAGCACGCGCGAAACCGTCGCCCGCGCCGTGGCGCTGCTGCGGAGCGGCGAGGTCGTGGCCCTGCCCACCGAGACGGTCTACGGGCTCGGGGCCGACGCGCTCAACCCCGCCGCCGTCGCGAAAATCTTCGAGGCGAAGGAACGTCCGCATTTCGACCCCCTCATCGTCCACCTGCCGAACAAGACGATGGTCCGCGACGTCGCCGAAATTCCCGACGACATCGCGAAGACGGTGACGCAGCTCGTCGAAACCTTCTGGCCGGGGCCGCTCACCCTCCTGCTGCCGAAAAAGCCCGTCGTCCCCGACCTCGTCACCTCCGGGCTGCCGACGGTGGCGGTGCGCCAAGGCGAGCATCCCGTCTTCCACCGCATCCTGAAGCAGTTCGGCGGACCCGTCGCGGCCCCGAGCGCGAACCGTTTCGGAGCGCTCAGCCCGACCTCCGCGGCGCTGGTGCGGGACCAGTTGGAGGGGCGCATCCCCCTCATCGTCGATGGCGGAGCCTGCTCCCGCGGGCTCGAATCGACCATCGTGCGCGTCGTCCCCGCGACCCCCAAGCCGGTCATCGAGGTGCTGCGGCCCGGCCCGGTGACCGAGGACGACCTGAAGAAATTCGGCAAAGTCGTCTTCGCGACGCGCAACACGACGGTGGAGGACGCCGCCCCCGAGGCGCCGGGCCGGCTCGCGGCGCACTACGCCCCGCGCACCCCCCTGCGCCTGCTGGAGAGCCCCCGCGACTTCTCCCCCGAGCCGGGGAAACGCTACGCCCTCCTCAGCTACCGCGGGCAGGAGAAGGACGGCTACCTCGCCCTGCACCCTTGGTCCGAGGTGGCGGTGCTCAGTCCCGGATCGGGCCGCGTCGCCGAAGCGGGCATCCGCCTGTTCCACCTCCTCGGCCAGCTCGACCAGCACGGTCACGACGAGATCGTCGCGGAGCCGGTGCCGGATCGCGGCATCGGACGGGCGATTCTGGACAAGCTGCGGAAGGCGTCTTTCCGTCCGTAGCTGCGCCGCAGGTTTCGCCGCCAAACCGCCCTTGGCACCACGCCCCCCTGACTACTGCTCGCCCGACAGTTGCTTGGCGAGCGCTTGGCTCTCGGCGCTGAGGTTCGCCAGCGCATAGGGGAATTCCACGCCGTCCTCCTTGCGGAGAATCACGTTGGTCCCGTCGAAGGAGACGAAGGCGGCCTTCAAGGCCCCTCCCCCGCTGTTCGTCCAAGTGTGGAATTCGGGTTTCATCTCCCCGGTGCTGGAAGGCGCTTCCGTCACCGAGGGCGCGGGTGCGGCCGGGGCGGATTCGCCCTCCTCGAACTTCGCGCCTTCGGCGATCCATTGACGGACGAGGGCCAGCTCGGCGGCGGTCAAGCCCTCGGCGCCACGCTCGCGGGCGGGCGGGGGCGGCATGGCGTCGCCGTCGGTCGCGGGGAGGCCGGCTTTCACGGAGAGCAGGCTTTTCCCCGGATCCCCCGGGATGATCGCGGGCTTGTCCCCGCCGATGCGTCTGGAGAAATCCGCCGGGCTGTCCATGCGTAGCCCCCCTTTGGCCCTCGGGCCCGTGTGGCATTTGAAGCACTTCTTGTTCAGGATGGGCCGGATCTCCTCCTGATAGTCGACCGCCTCGGACGAAGAGAGCAAGGCCATGCCGACGAAGGGGAGGAAGGAAATTGGTTTCTTCATGCGGGGAGAGGGTAAATCCGAATTCCGAATTCTGAAATCCGAAATTTGCGTTTTGGCGGATGGGCGCAACGTCGGTCGTCCATTCGCGGACCTTCGAACGAGGCCGGCGACAACGCTGGCGCGTTGGAATTCCCGCGAAATCGCCTTCTTCGGCTTACCCGCTTCGCGCCTTCTCAGAAAGTCGCGGTGGCACCGACGTGCCAGCGGCCATCGTGGCCGTCGGTGAAGCCTTCCTCGGTGACTTGGAAGCCGTAGTCGACGCGGAGCGAGAGCCAGCGCTCGCGCTGGTAGCGGAAGCCGACACCGATGGAGCCGAGTTCGGCATCCACCCCCGCCGCACCCTCGTTGGAAAGCGAGCCGTAGTCGAAGAAGACGAGGCCGTAGGCACCATCCTCGACATTGTTGAAGCCGGAGAAGGTGGAGGGGTAGAAGACGGGGGTGCGGAGCTCGGCCGAGGCGACCACGCCCTTGTCGCCGCTCTGGACGCGCGACTCCCAACCCCGGACGCTGCTGTAGCCACCCGCCCCCAACTGTTCGCTGGCGAGCAACGCGCCATTCGACGCCTGCCCTTGGATGCGGGCGTAGGCCGACCAACCGCCGAGGAGCATCTGGTCGCGCTCCAAGGTCGCCAAGCCGTAGGTGTATTCCGACAGGGCACCGGCGCGTTTCGAATTGAAGATCACGTCGCTGTTCCGGCCCGTCGTGTGGCCGGGGCTGTTGACAACTTCGGAATCGAACTTCCAAGTCCCGGTCCGATCGCGCGAGACGATGTTGTAGCCGAGACTGTATTGGAAGATCTCAGCGGGCCCCAAATTCGGAGGAACCGGAACGCCGCCGAAGATGAGGTCGCTGCCGGTGGACTTGAAGTCGATGCCCAGCTCCAACTCGTGGGAGAGGCTCCGCCCGACGCTCGGGAGCGGGATGCCGTAGCGTCCGCTGATCTGCTTATTGGCCCCTTGGGCGACGATCGGGCCGACCGGATTGATGAGGGCCTCGGTGTGGACGTAGGCCCCGAGGAGGGTGGCTTGGTGCCGCCAAGGCAGGTAGTTGGAGAAGACGGCGCTGTGGCCGAAGAGCGTGCTCTCGTCGTGCAGGTTGGTGGTGAACTGGTAGCTCAGCACGGAGTCCTCCCCGAAGAAGAGGGGGCCGGTCCACGAGAGGCCGAAGATGGCGCGCTCCTCGCCGAGAAGCTCGGTGCCGGAGTTTTCCAAGGAGATGTAGGCGAGGAGATCCTTGGCCGACTCGTTGCGGAGGATGACGTCGGTCTCCCCGTAGCCGCCGCCGGGGCTGAAGACGAGGTCGACTTTGCGGTTCGGATGCTTGTTGATCCAGTTGAGGTCGTCGGTGAGGTCGCTTTCGCGGATCACCTCGCCCCGCTGCGTGCGGATCTGCCGCGCCAGCGCCCGGCTCTCGGCGTCGCCCGCGCCCTCGACGATGACGTCGCCGAGACGGCCTTCGATAATGACGAGCTGGAGGATGCCGGAGGTGATCTCCTGCTCCGGCACGAGCACGTCGACCACGGGGAGGTCGCTCTTCCGGTAGGCCACGACCGCTTCCCGCACCAGTTGGTTCAGGTCGCCGAGGGTGAGGGAATCCCCGACCCGGGACGCGAGGACGTTGTAGACTTTGGGGGGAAGGTCCACGCCTTCGGTGACGACTCCGGAGAAGGAACCCGGCGATCCGGACTTGACCTCGCGGGTCGAGGAGACCACGCGGATCCCGCGAAGGTTGGAGACGATGGGGGTCGTGTCGGCGGTCGGGTTGTAGCCGCCGGAATGGGCGCCACCGCCATCGGGCGAGGTGAAGGAGACCGGCTGCACCGCGTCGTTGTTTGCGGTGAAGGGATTGCGCCAGCGCCACTTCGGCTCGGCCTCGGGGGGGCCGCCCTGCTCGCTGGTGCCGCGCTTCCACCACACCTTCGCGTTGGAGTCGGGCTTCCGCCCCTTGTAGACGAGCTGGCTGTCCTTGTAGTAGGCGGAGCCGTCGTTGAAGGGCTTCAAGGTTCCTTGGTCGACGGTCGGGGGCGCCTCCTGGTTGCCGATGTAGGCTCCGTCCGTCATGGCCTGTGATTCCACCTGCACGAGGGCGGTGGAAGGATCGGCGGCGGGGCGGTCGACCACGGCGCGGCGGCGCATCTCACGCTCGTCCCGCTCGGCCTCGACCTCGGCCTTGCGCTGCTCGTAGCGGGCCACGCGCAAGTTGCGGATACGCTCGCGCTTCGTCACCTGGTCGGGGGTGCGGAGGTCGGGCAGCGGGGGCAGGTCGATGAGCGACTCCTCCGCCGTCGGAGGAGGCACGTCACCCCAATAATCGTCGTCGCCGAAGGCGCGGAGCCGGGAACCGCTCGCGGTGACACCCTCCTCGTCGGCGGGGAGGCTGCTGGCGACGGTGACCTGCTGCGGGACGGACTTGCGCTGCTTCGACTGCTCCCCGGCGGCGGCAAGGCGTTGGCCGAGGGTCGCCCTGCCCGTGTCCTCGGGGCGGCGGAAGTAGATGTTCTCCTCCTCGTGGGCCATGTTCGCCTTGCGGGTCCGCTCCCGCTTCTCCTTCCACGAAAGCTTCCGCTCCGGATCGCCCAAGTCGAGGTTGGGCAGGGGGGGGAGCGATCCCAGCTCCGAATCCTGGCTGGAGCCGGGCAGGATGGCGAGGAGCATCACGAGGACGACGGCGCTGGGACGCGGGGACTTCATTCGGAGCGGTTTCTATCTGGAAGGCGGGGCGGGAAACCACTTTCGCCTCCCCACCCTCGATCTTGAAATCTCCCGGCGGAAATGGCAAGAGGAATCTTCGTTTTTTTGATCTTTCGCGTTTTTCGGACGGAAATCCGAAATCCAAGCTTCGGGAGGATTGGGACCGCTGATTTGGCCGACCTCCGCTGATCCGGGCTTGGGGAGGCGTAGAGAAGTTCGTGAGAACTTCTCCCGCCATCCTTGCCGAGGGCTTCAGATTTCCAAGCGGTCCATCAGTTCGCCGGGTAGAAGGTGGTGGACTGGTTCCCGAAGACCCGGTAGCTGGAGTAGCGGTTCGTGCCGGGGTCGAAGACGTAGTAGGACAGGCCCAGCGGCCGCCCCTTCTTGGCGCGGTCCCTGCGATGGCGCTTGTCCTCGTCGTCCTCTTCGGACGCGGTGGAGTCGCGGCGGGGGCCGAAGAGGTCGTCTAGCCCGTTCTCGACGCGCCAAGCACCGCTCCGCTCCTCAGTGGTCTCGTCGCGCTCGAAGAGACCGAGGAGGCCGTAGAGTTCGTCCCCCTCTCCACCCACGCCACCGAAGAGATCCTCCCATCGGAAGAAGGCGTCGTAGTCGCCGCCGGGGAAGAAGCCGCCTCCGCCGGCACCGCCGCCAGGGAGCTGGGGCGGGAAGGTGTTGGCCACGGGCCGAATCGCGTCGTAGTAGAGAGTGTAGAGGCCGGCCCCGCTCACGCCGTTGGCGTCGCGGTAGACCGGGGCGGAATCGCCGAGTTCGCCGGCAATGAGAGCCGCGAGGTTCGGCATGCCGCCGGGGGCGTCGACGATGGCCAAGGCACCGCCCTGCCCGCTTGAAGCGTCGCCGGGGAGGCTCCCCCCGCCGGGGAAGTTGTTCGCCGCCGCGAGCCCGGCTTGGTCCCACCATAGGTCGGGGGTCAGGTAGACCTCGTCGTCCCGTCCCGCGAGGATTCCGGCGCTCGTGTCGAGGCCGGTGAAATTCGCCGGGGCGGTGGTGAAGTTGGCGGTCTTTTCGTTGACCCGGGTCGTGGCGGCCATCTGGTTGTTGGACCGGGCGGGCATGTAGAACTCAAGCTGGGTGCCGACGCCCCCGTTGCCGCTGCTGAAAGCCGCGTCGAGGTTGTTGTGCCGGATCGAGGTCAGGTTGCCAGTGCCGCCGTAGAAGGGGTTCGTGCGGCTGACGGCGACGCGGGTGTCCCCGAAGGCCGGGAAGTTCGCCGAGCCGAGCATCGGGTCCACATGGCCGACAAGCGCCCCGCGGATGGTGGCGTGCCGCCCCGCCGCGAGGACGATGTCCCCGTCGCGGAAGCCCCCGGTCGCGTTGAAGAGGGACGACGGGGTGTCGGAGACGTCGTAGAGGCGGTCGCCGTGCCCGATCATCGCGTAGTTGTTGAGCGCCTTCGTCGTGGTGTCGCCGGGCCCCCGCTCGCTGCCCTGCGTGATGGTCGCGTCACCTCCCACCAGCACGGTGATCTCGCCCTCCAAGTCGCCGGCGATGGAGGGTCCACCGTGGCCGATCTGGACGAAGGCGCCGTA
>DDTJ01000091.1 GCA_002344525.1 Akkermansiaceae bacterium UBA2367 | reverse complement strand
GGGCGAGACCGCCGAGGTCCTCGCCCGCGAATTCGACATCCCCCGCGAGGCGCAGGATCGCTTCGCCCTCGCCTCGCATCTCAAGGCCGCCGCCGCGCGCGAGGCCCACGCCCGCGAGATCGTGCCCGTCTATCTGCCGCATTCCAAAGGCGGCTTCGCCGACCGCGACAACGGCGTCCGCGAAGGGCAGACGAGGGAGGCCCTCGCCCGCCTCGCTCCCGTCTTCGAGCGCCCCGCCGGCACGGTCACGGCGGGGAACAGCTCGCAGATCAGCGACGGAGCCGCCGCCCTCCTCGTCATGAGCGAGACCAGGGCGGAGTCGCTCGGACTCGAACCCCTCGGCCGCCTCGTCGATTACGCTTGGAGCGGCTGCGACCCGAAGCGCATGGGGCTCGGTCCCGCCTTCGCCATCCGCGACCTCCACGAGCGCACCGGCCTGCGCCCCGACGACGCCGATGTCGTCGAGATCAACGAAGCCTTCGCCGCCCAAGTCCTCGCCGTGATGAAGCAGCTCGAAACCGGCCCCTTCGACGGCCTCGCCATCCCCAGTGACCGTCTCAACCCCCTCGGCGGAGCCATCGCCCTCGGCCATCCCGTCGGCGCGACCGGCGCCCGCCTCGTCCTCACCGCCCTGAAACAACTGAAAGCCACCGGCGGCAAACGCGCCCTCGTCAGCCTCTGCATCGGCGGAGGCCAAGGTGGCGCGGCTTGGCTCGAAACGCTCTAACATTATTTTATTTCAACCACGAATCAGCACCAATGAACACGAAGACTCCGCCCATTCAGAATTCCCCCATTCGTGAAAATTCGTGTCCATCCGTGGTCAAACCCATACCCAGCAAAGAGTCCCTAACCGAACACGAAAGGAACCCCGCCATGAACGACACAGAAACAAACGTCAGCCTTCCAAATGCACGGGTAGGGACGCGCCTTCTCGGCATGGGCACCCAACAACCAAACAGCGGACGCCTGAGCCAGGCGTCCCTACCAAATCGCGCCGAAACGCACCACCGGGTCCACCTCCCCTCGCCACGGCGGAGACTGCACCTCGAATTCGCCGACGAGGCGGCGGTGATCACCTTCGACCATCCCGGAAAGTCCGCCAACGTCATCGACGCCGCCTTCCTCGACGAGCTGGAAATGGCCCTGCGCGCCGTCCGCCGCGTCGGGGCGAAGGGCCTCGTCTTCCTCAGCGCGAAGCCCGCCATCTTCGTCGCCGGAGCCGACCTCGAAAGCCTCGGCAAGATCCGGGGCGAGGCGCTCGCCACCCTCGTCGAGCGCGGGCAGCGGCTCTTCGGCGAGATCGCCTCGCTCGGGATTCCGACCATCGCCGCGATCCACGGCGCGGCCCTTGGCGGCGGGCTGGAACTCGCCCTCGCCTGCGACCGACGCCTCGCCAGCGAAGATCCCGCGACCACTCTCGGCCTGCCCGAGACGCAGCTCGGACTGCTCCCCGCCTGGGGTGGCTCGACCCGCCTGCCCCGGCTCGTCGGCCTGCCGAAGGCACTCGACCTGATCCTCACCGGCAAGAGCCTCCCGGCCAAGGCGGCGCGGAAGATCGGCCTCGTCGATGAAATCGTGCCGAAGGAACGTCTCCGCTCGCGGGCACTCGCCCTGCTCGCCAAGCCCTTGCCGAAACGGAAGTCGCATTTCCTGACCAACAACCCCGTTTCCGCGGCGGTCCTCCGCATCCTGACCAGACGTCGCCTGCTGGAGAAGACGCGAGGGAACTACCCCGCCCCTCTCGCGGCGCTGGAAGTCATGGGTCACGGGTCATGGGGTACAGACCGGGACATCGAGGCTTCCCTCAAGCGCGAACGCGACGCCTTCCTCGCCCTCTCCGAAACCGACGCGGCCCGACACCTGCTCCGCCTCTTCTTTCTCCAGGAAAAAGCGAAGCACTTCCGCTTCGACAACTCCATCGACCCGCGATCCCTCTCCCCCATCCATCGCACCGCCGTGATCGGAGCGGGTGTCATGGGCGCGGGCATCGCGCAGGCCTTCGCCTCGCGCGGGTTCCCCGTGATCCTCGCCGACCTCGCCCCCTCCCGCGTCGCCGCCGGGATGAAGTCGGTCTCCAAGCTCTTCGACGAGGCCGTGAAACGCCGCCTCTTCACCGCCCACGAAGCGCGCCGGAAGCTCGACCTCGTTTCCCCCACCGCCGAGCGCGTTCCCCTGCATCGCTGCGACCTCGTCGTCGAGGCGGCGGTCGAGGACTTGGCCGTGAAACAACGGATCTTCGCCGACCTCTGCGCCCGCACCTCGCCCGACACCATCCTAGCGACGAACACCTCGGCCCTGTCCGTCACCGCCCTCGCCACCGCCGACGGCATCACCCATCCCGAGCGCGTCATCGGCCTGCATTTCTTCAACCCCGTCAGCCGCATGAAGCTCGTCGAGATCGTCACGACCGAGTTCACCTCGCCCGAAGCGGTCGAGCGCGTCCTCGCCTTCGTCTGCGGCCTCGGAAAGATCCCCGTGGTCGTGAAGGACTCGCCCGGCTTCCTCGTCAACCGCATCCTCATGCCCTACCTCATCGAGGCGGGCCGCCTCGCCGAATCCGGCGTGCCTGTCGCCGTGATCGACCGCGCCATGCTCGACTACGGCATGCCGATGGGGCCGCTGCGCCTCCTCGACGAGATCGGCCTTGATGTCGCCGCCCACGTCGCGGGGACCATGACCGCTGCCTTCGGCGACCGCTTCGCTCTCCCCGGCATCCTCACCCGCCTGCTGGAGCAAGGCCACCTCGGCAGGAAATCGGGACGCGGCTTCTACCGTCACGAAAAAGGCAAAGCCCTTCCCGAAACCGTGGCGGAACCTCAAGACACCCTGCCCGAAGCCCCGGCCATCGCCACACGCCTCGTCTCCCTGATGACCCGAGAAGCCAAACGCTGCCTAGAAGAAGGCATCGTCCGCGACCCCGGAACCATCGACCTCGCGATGATCCTCGGCACCGGCTACGCGCCGTTTCGCGGAGGGCCGTTGGGGTCGGCATACGACAAACCGTCCCACTAACATGACCACATCCCGATTCCACCATCCCGTAGCATGGGCTTCCAGCCCATGCACCTCCCCTCGACGCCCGTGGACGAAACAAGCCGCATCCGCTCTCCAAGGCAGCAAAAGGCGCGAGCCTGATCGCGAACGATCCTTCTCAGGACCCCAACGTCTTCCCAAGAAACATGGGCAAGATGCCCATGCTACAGCCCGCACCACCACCAACCCCCAATCACCCTAACACACAAACCTTTTACCTTTTACCTTTCACCTTTTACTCCCCCCCCCGCCCATGAAAACCACCGAACGCCCCGCCAACGTGATTGACACCTCCAAAATGTCCTCCGCCGAACGCGCCGCCCTCGAACTCGCCGAGGACGCCCGCGTGCAGGCCGGTCCCGGCGGCAGCTTCGGCGGCTCGCTCTTCATGGGACGCCCGCGCTTCGACACCATCGCTCCCTTCCCCGCTCAATCCGTCGAGGACGAAGACCAAGGCGACGCCTTCCTCGCCCGGCTCGAGGCCTTCCTGAAAAGCGAAGTCGATCCCGACGAGATCGACCGGACCGGCGAGATCCCCGAGCACGTCATCGAGGGGCTCGCCGCGCTCGGGGCCTTCGGCATCAAGATCCCCCGCGAATACGGCGGGCTCGGTCTCTCGCAGACGAACTACTCCCGCGCCGCCATGCTGCTCGGCTCGCATTGCGGCAACCTCACCGCCCTGCTCTCCGCGCACCAGTCCATCGGCGTGCCCCAGCCCCTCCTCGTCTTCGGCACCGAGGAGCAGAAGCGCAAATACCTCCCGCGCTGCGCTAGGGGCGAGATCTCCGCCTTCGCCCTCACCGAGCCCAACGTCGGCTCCGACCCCGCCAAGATGGAGACCACCGCGAGCTGGGACGAAGCCACCGGAGAATACATCCTCAACGGCGAGAAGCTCTGGTGTACCAACGGCGTCAAAGCCGGCGTCATCATCGCGATGGCCCGCATGGCCGACTCCACCCCCGACCGCCCGAGGATCACCGCCTTCCTCGTCGAGATGGATACCCCCGGCGTCGAGGTGACGCACCGCTGCCGCTTCATGGGCCTGCGCGCCCTCTACAACGCCGTGATCCGTTTTACGAATGTCAGGGTTCCCAAGGAGAACGTCGTCCTCGGCGAAGGGCGCGGCCTCAAGGTCGCCCTCACCACCCTCAACACCGGGCGCATCACCCTGCCCGCCGCCTGCGTCGGCATGGCCAAGCGCTGCCTCGAATGGTCCATCGGCTGGGCCGCGAGGCGCGTCCAGTGGGGTGCCCCCGTGGGACGCCACGACGCCATCGCCCAGAAGCTCGCGAGGATGAAGGCCGAGACCTTCGCCATCGAGGCCATGGTGCGCTACGTCTCCCTGCTTGTTGATCGCGACAAGAAGGCCGACATCCGCCTCGAAGCCGCCTTCGCCAAGATGTGGGGCACCGAGCGCGGCTGGGACCTCGTCAACGAGACCATGCAGATCCGCGGCGGGCGCGGCTACGAGACCGCCGAATCCCTCGCCTCGCGCGGGGAGCCGCCCGTGCCCGTGGAGCGCTTCCTCCGCGACAGCCGCATCAACACCATCTTCGAGGGATCGAGCGAGATCATGCGCCTCCTCATCGCCCGCGAGGCCCTCGACCCGCACCTGAAGCTCGGCGGTCCCGTGCTGAACTCGACCCTGCCCTTCGCCGACCGCGCCAAGGCCGCCCTGCGTTCCGTCTGGTTCTACGGACGCTGGTATCCCGCCCTCTGGCTGCCCGTCCTGCGCGGCGGCGCGGGCGTGTTGCCCGAGTTCCGCGCCGACTCCCGCCGCGTCCGCGCCCTCAGCAAGCGCCTCGCCCGGAGCCTCTTCCACGCCATGCTCCGCCACGGCCCGAAGCTGGAGAAGAAGCAAGTCCTGCTAGGCCGCTTCGTCGAGATCGGAGCCGAGCTCTTCGCCCTCACTGCCGCGATGGCCTACGCCGGACAG
>DDTJ01000046.1 GCA_002344525.1 Akkermansiaceae bacterium UBA2367 | reverse complement strand
GGGTGGGGGAGATTGGGGGAGGGGGAAGGATTCCGGCTCTCAACGATCAACTCCCGACGATCAACTAGCTCACTGCCCGGCTTGGTAGGCTTCCCGAGGGATCGCGAGCTTGGGGGCGGGCGCGGAAGGCGCGGAGGACTCGGAGGGGGCGGTCTTGGTGGCCATGTTCGATTCCGTCCGATTGAAGTCCTGGCCGTAGCGGAGGACGCCGAGGCGGCGCTGGGCGGGTGCGCCGTCTTCTTGGTCGGGGTCCTGGCCGTGGAGGGCGTAGCTGATGCTGGGGCTGAGGTCGTAGCCGATTTGCATGGTCTTGCCGGTGAGCTCGCCGGTCTCGATGTCGAGCCAGCCGAGCACGACGGCGTCCTCGTTCAGTTCGACGACGCGCAGGCTCTCGCTCTGGTTCTCGATGAGCTGGGGCAGGAGGCGGCCCTCTTCGAGGATGATGTCGCCGAGGAGGATGCGCAGCCCCTTGGTGCCTTGGATGCGTCCGGTGACGTGGAGGGCGCCGAGGCGCGCGCGGATACGGAGCTCCTCGCTGTTGTCTTGCGCGGCGACTTGCTCCTCCTGGGGATTGCGTTTGGCGTAGGGGTTGCGCTCGTCGGTTTGGAGGAGGAGGGGGCGTTTCTGTTCGGGACGCATCTGGATCATGCGGCCGGGGACGAAGCTCGCGGCGGGCGCGGGGGCGGGCATGGAACCGTCGGGGGCCACGCCGGGCAGGGGGGTGAGTCCTACCTCCTGCGCGGGCAGGGCCGTGGTGGCGAAGGCGGCGAGGAGGAGGAAAGGGAGGCGGAGGGTGCTCATGTCGGGAGGGTGCCGGGGTGGGGGATGGCTCAGGATCCGAGGATGGGGATTTGGATCTGCACGATGAGATGGATGTCGTTGCCCCGATCACCGCGTTCGAGGGTGCATTTGGAGATGCGGCAGCTCGGGATGGCCTCTTCGAGGCGGCCGAGCCAGTTCAGGGCTTTGGCGTAGTCGTCCTCGACGACGAGATCGGCGACGAGGGCGGTGGGGATGAGGGAGTCCTTGTCGGTCTCCCGGGTCTCGAACTTCTGCGAGATGAGGAAGACGTCGCCTTCGCGGATGATTTCGACGATGCGCTGCTCGGCGTCCTGGGGGGTGCGGTGGGCCTCGAAATGCGGCTTCCACTCGCTCTGGAGGAGGCGGAGTTGCGCGGTCTTCGCGTCGAGGGTCTTCAACTGGATCTGGGCGAGCTGGGCCATCTGCTCGGCGGTCTCGGCTTCGGACTGGGCCTGGGTGGAGAGATCCCGCGCGGCGGAGGTGGCGTTGCGCAAGGCGTTCACCCCGTAGAGCATCGCCCCGGTGAGGAAGAGGAGGAAGGCGCAGGCGGACTGGTGGCTTTTCATGGTGTCGGCGCGCGGGGTTCAGTTCGCGCTGTGGATGAGGGTGGCTTGGAAGTCGGTGGATTTCTCCCCTTTGACCTGCTGGGCGGAGTAGGTCTGGTAGTCGAGGGCGTAGATGGCGTCGAGGGTGGTCTCGATCTGCCCGCTGCCGCCGCCGTCGATCTTCAATTGCAGGAAGGTGTGGGCGGGGATCTCGGGGTTCCGGTTCAGGGTGAGGGCGGCGACGGTGGAGTCCTTGGACATGCTGCGGCCGACGGCGACGGCGACGGGCTGGAGCGGGTGGGAGCCTTCGAGCCATTTGGCGTAGGCCTCGGCTTGCTTCGACTCGTCGACGATGGCCTGCTGGCTGGCGACGAGGGTGGACTCCTCCGCCTGGGCGGCGGAGATGCGGTCGCGCATCTCCGCCTCGGTCGCCTGGTAGGTTTTCTTGCCGAGGTAGAAGTAGAGGCTGAGGAAGGCCGAGGCGGCCGCGACGAGGTAGAAGGCGGCGGGGACGAGCTTGTAGGCCGGGGGCAGCCCGGCGGAGACGTTCTGCCGCTCGGTTTTGAGGTCGTGGATGGGGTCGTTCATGGCGGCGTCGGGATCAGTGGCGGGCGAGGAAGTTCCAGAGGTTGTGCTCCTCGGTGGCGTCGGTGACGTGGAGGTTGCCGAAGTGCTTCAGGTAGGAGGAGGAGAAGCCGCCGCTCTTGCGGTCCTCCATCAGCAGGACGCGGGTGGAGGGCTCGGCCTTGTCGAGGAAGGGGCGGATCATCTGCGAGACGGTGGCGTCGTCGCCGGCGTTGATGCCGCTGCGGCAGCGCAGGTCCTGCCACTGGCCCCCTTTCTGGCGGACGACGCAGAGCGAGCCGTCGAGCCAGGTGGCGACGACGAGGTCCTGGTTTTTCAGGGCGCCGTCGGCGGCGATGCGGTTGAGGAGGTGGGCGGTGGTGGCGAAGAGGCCCGAGCAGATGCGGCCGGGGCGCAGGTTGTGGCTGCGCATGGCCTCCTCGATGGCCTTGACCATGGAGTCGTCGCAGGCCATCACGAGGCTGGCGCTGGTCTCGGGGTTGTGGTGGATGGCGTAGCGCTTGGTGCGATCATATTTCGTGCCGAGGATGGATTTGGGATTCAGCCGCAACTCCTCCTGCCAGCCTTTCTTGCGGGAGAGGTTGTGTTCGAGGCCGATGATGAAGCGCTGGTTCAGGGAGATCCCGATCCAGCCGTCCTCGGTCGCGGCCCGCCAGGAGTCGCCCATCTGGGCGGCGACTTCGACGAACTCGCCGTCGGCTTCGCCGGTGTCCTCGACGTGGCCTTTGCGGTTGATCGTGGCCCAGGAGCAGCGCCCCCGGCTGATGTTCACCAGCACCGACTTGCGCTTGGGGAAGCGCTGCTGCCAGGTGAAGCGCGGGTTGTCCGGCTCGGGGCGGAAGGCGGCGAAGGTGAGGACGTCCTTGATGTCTTTGAATTCCATGGTGGGTCAGCGGGGGAGAATGGCGTTTTGCTCGGCGAGGGCGGCGTCGCGGTGGAGGAACTCGGCGACCTCGTGCTCGGAGAAGCCGGTCTTCGCCGGCATGCTGGAGCGCCAGCCTTCGAATTCGCGGAGCTTCAGGCTGTGCTCGAAATTCATCATCCCTTTGGTCGTGCCGGTCTCGAGCTCGTGGTCGAGTCGCTTGAAGTCGCCGCGGCGGACCATGCCGGTGACGGAGTCGTAGGGCAGGAGGATCTCGTGGACGGGGAAGCGGCGCTCCTGGTGCGCGTCGAAGAGGAGCTGCTGGCAGAGGATCATGCGCATGGAGTCGGCGAAGGAGAGCATGGCGTTCTCGATCCGCTCGGCGGGGATGAGCTTCAGGAAGCGCTGCACGGTCTGCGTGGCCGAGGAGGTGTGCATCGTGGCGATGACGACGTGGCCGGTCTCGGCGGCCTGCAGGGCGATCTCGGCGCTGGTCCCGTCGCGGATCTCGCCGACCATGATGACGTCGGGGGCCTGGCGCAGCGAGGCGCGCAGGGAGAGGGCGAAGTCGATCTCGTCGGACCCGATCTCGCGCTGGGTGATGAGCGAGGGCAGGTTCGTCGGCAGGATGTATTCGATGGGATCCTCGAAGGTGATGATGTGCTCGCGGCGGCGCTCGGCGCGGGCCTTGATCATCGAGGCGATGGTCGTCGATTTCCCCGAGCCGGTCGCGCCGCAGACGAGGAAGAGCCCGTTGTCGGCTTCGAGGTAGGCCTTCATCGCCTGGAGCGGCAGGGAGATCTGCTGCGGGCTGGGGATGTGGTTGGGGAGGAGGCGCATCACCCAGCGGAGGCGGCCGCGGGTGACGAGCTGGTTCACGCGGAAGCGGAGCGGGCCGATCTGCATCGCGTAGTCGAGGGTCCCGGGCCGGATTTCGAGGGACTGCTCGGGCTGGTAGATGAAGGAGTCGATGGCGAGCTCGCCGTTCATCCGGTAGATGAGCTGCTCCCACGGGGTGATGTAGAAGTCGCTGATGTTGTATTTCTGCGCGAGGTGCAGGATGCGGTTCCCGAGGGGGCTTCTTTCGTCGATGCCTTGCATGGTGTCAGGGTGCGGGGAGGGAAAAGGTCAGCGGGGGAGGAAGGTGCCGAGCAGCTCGCCCTGGCCGGTGGCCCCTTCGTAGACGTGGAACTGGCTGCCGTTGGAGAAGCCGTAGGAGTCGGTCGCGCCGAACTGGAGCGCGATCTTGTAGTTCACCCCGTTGATCTGGAGGGGGATGTTCTGGGAGAGGTTCGTGATCTTCACGTAGTCGGCGCTGGCGTCGGCGTCGTCGGGATCGTTCTCGGTGTTGACGAGGTTGAGGATGAGGTCGAAGGAGACCGTCTGGCCGCGCTCGGGGAGGTCGATGGTGATGCGCAGCTTCACCCCGGTGGCGTGCGAGTCGTAGTAGGTCGATCCGTTGTGGTAGTAGAAGTCGCCGAGCTTGAACTGCTGGCCCGGGGCGACGTTCGAGAAGGGCCGGCTGGTGAAGCTCAGCACGTTCGGGTCGCCCGAGTGGATCGGCTCGCCGTCGAGGATGAAGACGGGGTCCCCGTGCTCGAAGCGGTGGCCGCCGTCGGTGATCTTGTATTTGAGGTTCGCCCCGCCCGAGGGCGAGTGGAAATTGCTTCCGGTCGTGCCGCTGAGGCTCTCCGGCACGGGGTAGTAGGTGGCCGAGCGTTCGGAACTGTCGCGCCAGTCCTCGGGGGCGAGGGTGCGGAAGACGGCGCTGAGCTGCGTGTTCATCGGCACCGTGACGGGACCGGTGTAGGGCGTCCACGCGCCGCCGCCGAGACGGTAGAGGGGCGAGCCTTGGTCGGGCGCGGGGAGGTTCGTGATCGAGACCGTGAGGGGGAAGGAGTTTTCGGGATGCGCGCCCCCGGCGAGGTCGAAGGTTGGCGTGGACAGACGCGGCGGCGGCGGCGGCGGCGG
>DDTJ01000001.1 GCA_002344525.1 Akkermansiaceae bacterium UBA2367 | reverse complement strand
CTTCGATCTCGCCTCCGAACGGGGCGTCCTCCCCGATGGCGATCGCGATGCCCCTGGCCCGGAAGAGGGCGTAGAACCGATGGGAGGTGTTCTTGTTGAGGCGGCAGAGGAGGGCTGCCTTCGATGCGGTGATGTCCAGGCAGAAGCACTCCAGAAGGCGCAGGAATTTCCGTTCCGAGAGATGCGTTCCGACGCAATATCTGTTTTTCATTGATATTCCTAGAGTTAAGGCCGGTTTTAGGCGATAATCTAGGAAAGACCCAACACAAAATACGATTCCCGATTCCATTTTTGCGCCTTTTGTGCCTTTTTGCGGCCAACCTTCACTCCTGAACGCTGCGGCATCCATCCCTTTTCCATGTCCGACACCCTCGTCTTCCTCGACCGCTCCACGACCGACCGCGGCGATCTCGACTTCTCCGGCATCGAGTCCCTTGGGCGTCTCGTCAGCCATGCCACGAGCACGCGCGAACAGACCCGCGAGCGCCTCGCCGAGGCCGAGATCGTCCTCACGAACAAGGCAATCTTCGGAGCCGAGGAGATGGACGCCGCCCCGCGCCTGAAGCTCGTCCAAGTCGTCGCCACGGGCGTGAACAATATCGACCTCGACGCCGCCCGGACCCGCGGCCTCGCCGTCTGCAACGTCGCCGGATACAGCACCGAGGCTGTCGCCCAGCACGTCTTCGCGAGCCTGCTCAATCTTGCGACCAACGTCCACCGCTTCGCCGCCGAACCGGAGAAGTGGACGCAGTCGTCCATCTTCACTCGCCTCGACTATCCCGTGACCGAACTTGCGGGCAAGACCCTCGGCATCGTCGGCCTCGGCTCCATTGGGCGGGCCGTCGCGCGGATCGGCGCGGCCTTCGGAATGCGGGTCGTCGCCTACGGACGCGAGGGTGTCTCGAGCGAGGGCGGCATCCCCCGCCTCGCCCCCGACGAATTTTTCGCCGAAGCCGACGCCATCACCCTGCATTGTCCGCTAACTCCCGAGACCCGCCATTTCATCAACGCGACGACACTGGCGAAAATGAAGCCCGGCGCCCTCCTCATCAACACCGGTCGCGGCGATCTCGTGCATGAGGCCGATCTTGTCACCGCGTTGAAGAACGGCACGATCCGCGCCGCCGCCGTCGATGTCCTCACCCCCGAGCCGCCCGCGCCCGACCACCCCTTTCTCGCCGCCGTGGCGGAAGGTCTCGACAATCTATTCATCACTCCGCACACCGCTTGGAGCGCGGTCGAAGCGAGGCAGCGGCTTCTCGACGGCATCGTCGCGAACGTGCAAGCCTTCCGCGCCGGAGAGCGACTGAACCGGGTTGATTGAGCGACTCGACCCTGCCGGGCCATCCGTCGGAACCTTCGCAGGTTCCGCTACCTTCTGCCCCGTAGAATGGTACGGGGTCATGACATGCTTTCCTGCCGACCGTTGCGAGTTCGTGCGAATTCATTGCGAGAGAAGGCTTGGGTTGACGGGCAATACCCGATCTGGTATGACTCAAGGGATGAAAGTCACCGTCAAGGGCCAAGTCACGATCCCCATTGCCTTGCGGGAGCGGTTCGGTCTGGAACCGGGCACCGAGGTCGAGTTTGCCGACGACGACGGTGTTCTGCACTTGCGCCCGAGCAGGAAGTCCCACAACGGAGCGAGCCCTTTCGATCGATGGTTGGCCAAGGCTGCGGGCTCCGCGAAGCCGGGCATGACAACAGATGAGCTCATGGCCATGACCCGGGGCGAGGATTGAGCGATGGTGCTGGTCGATACGAACGTGCTGAGCGACATCGCGACGCGGGACCCGGTTTGGTTTCCGTGGTCGAGCGCCCAGCTCTCCCGCATCGTCAACGCCCGCGAGGCGGCGATCAACCCGGTGATCTATGCCGAACTGGCGCCGCTCTACCGCAACGCACAAGAGCTGGACCTCAATCTTGTCCCTCCATCGGATTTCCGCCGCCTGCTGCTGCCCTTCTCGGCGGGATTCCCCGCAGCGCGTGCGTTCCAAACCTACCGAAAAGCAGGAGGCCAGAAGACGGCGCCCTTGCCCGACTTCTTCATCGGTGCGCACGCCGAGGCGGAGGGCCTGGTGTTGCTGACCCGCGACGCGACCCGGTATCGGACCTATTTTCCGAAAGTGAAGCTGATCTGTCCCTGATTTCGGAACCTTCGCAGGTTCCGCCACCTTCTGCACCGTAGCGGAAGAGGCGACTCTTCCGCCGTTCACGCCGGGGAGCAACCGAACCGGGTCGATTGAGGACGATAGGGCACTCAACGAGTGTTCATCTCAGTGGAAACACAAGGAGGGCCTACATTCCTGTCGGTCAATTTACTTTGGCTTTGGAATCGCAAGCCATTGATCAACTTTCAGAATATTGTGTTTATCCTTGTTCGCATCTTTAATCGCTTGGACGGAGACGCCGAATTTTCGCGAGATCCCCAAAAGAGTGTCTCCTCTCTTGACTTGGTATAGCGTTTGAAGCTCTCCTCTGAGGGCCAGCGATGTGGTGTTGGCAACCAAATCCGCAGCCGATCTGTCGTCGGGGACCACGGTGGGGAACGGTCCAGCCGGTACCGTTGGCGTCGCCGCACCTTCTCTCCAAATCAGGATCACCGCCGCCACTCCGAGGAGGAAAACGCTCAGGATGGAAATGATCGCTTTGGTTGGCATCGGACAGGGTGAATAGATAGTTCAGCCGAAGAGGGTTGAGTCGGCCGCTTGACCCTCTGCGGTCTGGCCCTCCCCCGCAGGAGACTCACCCCACGATCCCGCTCACATCGAGCAGCCACACCTGCCGCCCGTTCCCGCCGTGGGGCGAGTCGATGGTGACGAGGCGTCCGTCGTTGCTGGAGCGGGGATGGGTGTCGCAGCGCCATTCGCCGGCGTATTCCTTCGGCGAGTGGAAATGCCCGAGGTCATGGCGCTTCTTCGCCGGCTCGTGGTAGAGGTAGGGCGTCTGCTGGCGGCGTATGCCGGTCGGGTAGGTGTCGTTGAGGATCCACTCCACGCCGTTGCCGACGGGGAGGTAGGTGTTGTGCCCGTTCTTCGGCATGTCCCCCTCGCCGACGATGGTGGCTTTCCCCGTCTTGTCCTCGAGCAGGTAGAAGGCGTCCGGCTTCCCCTCGGGCCGGGTCCACGCGCAGATGTGCGAGGCGTCGCGCCAGACGAAGTGCGAGGTGTAGCCCGAGGGGTCGATGATGTAGGGATCGCTGCCGTCGGGATTCATCGTGAACATGCGGGTGACGAAGCCGTTGTTCACCGCGAACCCGGGATCGTCCGGTCCCTTCTCGCGCCAGCGGTGCAGGAATGTGAAGCGCTTCGAACCGGGCGCGACGAGGAGGTGGTTGAACCAGTTCCACCGGTCCGTGAGCGGCGCGCCCTGGAAGGGGATGGCGGCGGCCTCGGCGAAGCTGAAGATCAGCTCCGACTCGCCCGTCGCCAGGTCCATGCGCCAGAGGCCCGTCTTTTCGGGGGCCTTCTCCCCGCGATGGGGATCGGCGACGCCCTGGTAGCCGTAGCCGGGACGCAGTGCCTGGAGGCGCGCGAAGTCGGGCGTCACCGCCCATTTTCCGTCGGGACTGATGGCGTAGACGGGACGGGGAAGGGTCTTCGTCTCGCCGGTCTCGACGTTCTTGACGCGGGCGACGTAGCGGTCGCCCTCGCGGTCGTTCCAGATCACCTCGTTCTTCGATCCTGGGAGCCATTGCAGCATGCAGCCCTGCTGCCAGCCCCAGGCGTCGCTCTTGCCCAGCTCGATCCAGCGGTCGCCGTCCTCGAGATCGACCATGCCCACGCGGATGCGGTCGTCCGCCGTCGGGGTGCGGTGCTCGAAATCGACCTGGTTGCTGAGGACGAAGCGGTTCGTCGGATCGAACTGGAGCTTGTCGTAGTAGGCGAACCAATGGAAGGACGGCCCCTTCGTGATCGCCCGGATCGGCACGAGAGCCTCGCTGTACTTGGAGAGATCCTCGGGAGTAGCGGCGTCCTGGGCGAAGAGTCGCGGAGTGGCGAGGCCGGGGAGGGCGAGGGCGGAGGTGGAGAGGAAATGGCGTCGGTTCATGGGGGATGTTGAGGCGTTCAGGGAATCATTCCGGCACGGTTCGATCTTTAGTGAAGGTAATACTTGTCGTTAAAAAAGAAGGGTCTTTCCTAGATTATCGCCTAAAACCGGCCTTAACTCTAGGAATATCAATGAAAAACAGATATTGCGTCGGAACGCATCTCTCGGAACGGAAATTCCTGCGCCTTCTGGAGTGCTTCTGCCTGGACATCACCGCATCGAAGGCAGCCCTCCTCTGCCGCCTCAACAAGAACACCTCCCATCGGTTCTACGCCCTCTTCCGGGCCAGGGGCATCGCGATCGCCATCGGGGAGGACGCCCCGTTCGGAGGCGAGATCGAAG
>DDTJ01000010.1 GCA_002344525.1 Akkermansiaceae bacterium UBA2367 | reverse complement strand
TTTGAAAGCGATTTGGAATTACTCGGCGGAGTTTGAGTAGGAGTATGAGTAAGGAGTAAGAGGCTCTCAATACCGCATCACCCCCGGATCAACCATCCGCGACCAAAGATCAATTCCCCCCGCAAGGCTCCAGACCTCCTTCCGCCCTCTCTCCCGAAGGAAAATCGTCGCGTGCATCGAGCGCATCCCGTGATGGCAGTAGACCACGAGCGGTCGCGGGTCGTCGCTTCGCAGCAGCCGGGCGGAGGCCATCTCGGCAAAGCGCGAGAGCGGGATCAACTCCGCCCCCTCGATGCGGCAGAGCGCGAACTCGTCCTCCTCGCGGCAGTCGATGAGCCGGATATCGGGTGCTCCGGGATCGTCGCGCAGGGCGGCGAGTTCGGCGGGGGCGATTTCCAGTTCGTTGTCGGGAGGGAGCATGGAGGGAAGGTAGGGCGGGCCGATGGGGATTGGAAGCGCGATTCGACAGGGAGACGGTTCCGCTGTTTCCGCCGCCGCTTTGCGCAAATTCTTCCTTCCGGGCGAGATTTTCGGTTGCGGGAGGGGCGTAAAACGGTAGAAAGCCATCTTCCTTACCATCCACCATGTCAGAATTGATCGACGCAGACGAGCTTGCGGTGCTCCTGAAAAAGCTCCCCGAGTGGGATCTTGAGAACAACACCATCGTGCGGGCGTTGGAGTTCGACGATTTCATGGAGGGCATCGACTTCGTCAACGCCGTCGCCGAGATATCGGAGGAGGCCGGGCACCATCCCGACATCGACATCCGCTGGTGTACGGTCACGATCCGCCTCACCACCCACGATGCCGGCGGCCTCACCGAGGCGGATATCGAGGTGGCGAAAAAGGTCGATACGCTGGTGGATTGAGGCGCGACCGCGCAGGGACGCGGAAAAAGCTTTCCTCTCCGGGCTGGGCGAGATAGTCTCGGCCCATGATCCCCCGGACCTTCCTTGGCGTTTTCCTCCCCTTCGTCGGTTTGTTCCTCCTCGGCGGCTGCCGCGATTCGTCCGAGCCGGGTGGAGGGGCCTCTCCCCGCTACGCCTTCATCACGAACGGCGTGGCCGAGTTCTGGACCATCGCCGAAGCCGGGGCGAAGCAGGCCGGGAAGGATCTCGGGGTCGAGGTCGGGGTTTTCATGCCGGGTTCTCTCACGGACCAGAAGCAGATGCTGGAGGACGCGGCCGCGCGAGGCTACGCCGGGGTGGCGGTGAGCCCCATCGACCCTGCCAACCAGACCGGGATGCTGGACCAGGTGGCCGCGGCGACGAAGCTGGTCACCCACGACTCCGATGCGCCGGACTCCGCCCGCCTCGCCTACATCGGCATGGACAACTACACCGCCGGGCGGCTCTGCGGCCAGCTCGTGAAGGAGGCCCTGCCCCAAGGCGGCGAGGTCATGATCCTCGTCGGGCGCATGGAGCAGGACAATTCGCGCAAGCGCCGCCAAGGCGTGATCGACGAGCTCCTCGGGCGCTCCGAGGACGCCTCCCGTTTCGACCCGCCTTCCGGGGTGATCGAGGGGGAGGGCTTCAAGATCCTCGGCACGCTCACCGACGCTTTCGATTTCGCCAAGGCCAAGGCGAACGCCGAGGACGCCCTCTCGCGGCACCCGGAGATCGACGCGATGATCGGGCTCTTCGCCTACAACCCGCCCGCGATCCTCCAAGCCCTCGAACAGGCGGGCAAACTGAACGTGGTGAAGGTGATCGGTTTCGACGAGGACGAGGCGACCCTCGCCGGAATCCAAGCCGGGACGGTCCACGGCACCGTGGTGCAGAACCCCTACGAATACGGCTACCAGTCCGTCAAGGTGCTCCACGGGCTCGCGAGCGGGGGCGAGGCTCCGACCGATCCTTTCATCCACATTCCCGGACGCCAGATCCGCAAGGACAACGTCGAGGCGTTTTGGGCGGATTTGAGGGCGAAGGTGGGGAAATAGCGACGCTTCGCGCTGCGCGATTTCGAAAACTCCTCCATCCGCGCCAATCCGCGTTTCATCCGCGGAAATCTGTGTTCTTTTTTGACGCAGATAGCCGCAGATGGCCGCAAATTTCCACAGATGGGAAGGGTGATGCGGAGGCTCCCTCACCCCGACCCCGCCAATCCGACACGCTCGCGCGCCTCGGCGAGGTAGACCTCGTCGATCTCGAAGCCGATGCAGCGGCCCACGCCCGTCTCCCCGGCGGCGATGGCGGCGTGGCCGATACCGAGGAAGGGTTCGAGCAGGGTCAGGTCCGCCGTCGTGCCGCCGTGGAGGGCGATGCAGCGCCTCGCCAGCTCGACGGGGAAGGTCGCGGGATGGGGGCGGTCCTTGTCGCGGGAGACGATGGTCTCGTAGGGGATGAACCAGTTGTTCCCCCGGCAGCGACGGTCGCGCCCGCCGGTGTGGCCCCAGCGGGCGATGTTGCTCTTGTCGGCGTAGGGGACGCCCACGGCGAGGCGGTCGATGGGAACCTTCCCCGACTTCGTGAAGTGGAAGACGAACTCGTGGCAGTCGTTAAGGAAGCGCCGCGAGTTGATCGGCTTGAAATGGCCGACCGAGACGGGTTCTCCGCCGCGTGGCTCGACGGTGATGGACTTGATCCAGTGGATCGTGTTTTGGAGCGCAAAGAGGGGGCGCAGGGCGAGGGCGAGCTCGTGCGGCGCCCAAGGGTTCGCGGGAGTCGCGCCGATGTTGAGGAAGAAGGAGCCCTCGGGCTTGAGGAGCCGCCTCACCTCCCCGGCCCACTCCAGCGACCAGGCGAGGTAGTCGTCCGAGGCGAGCGAATCCTCGTAGCGACCATAGCGGATCCCGAGATTGTAGGGCGGCGAGGTCACGACCAGATCGACCGACTCGTCGGGCAGCGTCCGCATCCCCGCGACGCAGTCGCCGTGATGGAGCTCGAAGCGGGTCGGGTAGCCGGGGCCGGCGGGGGCCAAGCCGGGGAGGAATGCGGGCGACGCCATTTGGCTCCCGAGGGGATGGACTCAGCGGACCTCGAATTCGAAAGTGAACTGGGTCTCGTCGTTGTGGAGGACGATGAGGGAGTAGACACCGGGGACCAGCGCCGAGGAATCGAGGTTGGAGTCGAAGGTCAGCACACCGTTGCCCTCGCCGTCGATTTGCGCCTCGACCGCATCGACGATGACCTCCGCATCCTCTCCACTCCCGCGCGCCAGCCAGAGATGGATGGTCTCGCCGCGCCGGTAGTTGGAGAATTCGATGTCGGCGCTGATCTTCTCGGAGCCGGCGGGGATGGTCTCGCCGGGGTCGTCGATGTTTCCGTCGTCGTCCCGCCCGATGCCGATGGTGGCGGTCCCGACGGCGAAATCCGATTCGGTGGCGGGGGCTGGCTCGGGCTTGGGATCGGGTTCAGCTTTGGGGGCGGGTTCAGCTTTGGGATCGGGTTCCGGCTCGCTCGGCGTCGGCGTCGTTTGGGCGGAAGGGGGGTCGAGGAAGGAGAGCCCCGCGACTTTTGTTTCGCCCTCTTCGATCACGCAGACGAACTGCATCGGGTAGCTCCCGCCCGCCGAGTCGACGATGGTGACTTCAAGGACGGTTTGCTCTTCGACGGTGGACTGTTTCGTGAAGGAGGTGGACTTCACATCCTTCACCATCGGGAACCGCTCGACAAAGGCCTGGTAGGTCTCCAGATCGGTGGTTTCGCGGAAAGCCCCGGCGGTCCCCGCGTAGGCGGTGTCGGGATCGCCTTTTTTCAGCAGGGTGAAGTGCTTTTCGACGGCGGCTTTGGCGTCGTCCGGCGATGGCGCGGCGATGTCGGGCGAAGCGGACGAGGCGGCGGAGTCTCCGAGGAATTCCAATCCGGCCACTTTCCAGCCGCTGCCCTCGATGACGCAGATGAACCGGATCGGGTGGCTCCCTCCCGACGAGTCGGTGATGCTTCCTTCGAGCGTGGCCTGTCGATTGATGTTGAAATTCTGTTTTTCGAAGGAGGTGGACGCCACATCCTTCATCATCGGGAATTGCTTGAGCAAGGTCAGGTAGGTCTCCAGATCGGTGGTTTCGCGAAAAGCCTTGGCCGTCCCCGCATAGGCCGCTTCGACCTCGCCTTTTTTCAGCAGGGCGAGATGCTCCTCGACGGCCTTCTCGGCCCCGGCACCGGAGAACAAGATGAAGGCGAAGAAGGCCGCCACCCCGACGATGGCGAATAGTCCGGTCACCGCGCATCCGATCCCTGCGAAAAGGCAACCCTTCTTGGCTCCCGATCCTCCTTGTGTTTGGGGGACGTGGGGGGCGGCGGGGTAGGGCGTGGTCATCGGTTCTGGAGCGGTTGCTCCGCTTAGTTTGAATCCGGGTTCCTGATCGGCAAGGGGAATTTTCCGGAATGGCCCGAGGCGAACTGGCGGGCGGCCTCGCGGAGACGTTCGCGGCCCCGCGCCATGTTCTCGGCGAGGGTGGCCGAGGGATCGCCGATTTCCACGATGGGGCCGAATTCGCGCTCCAAGGAGCGGTCCGCCAGGGATCCGCAGAAAGCGGCGGTTCCTTTGCCCATGGCTCGGGCGAGGCGGACGACGCCGCAAGGACCCTTGCCCTGAAGGGATTGCTCGTCGAGGCGGCCTTCTCCGGTGATGACGAGATCGGCCCCGGCCACGGCGGCAGCGAGGCCGGTCCGCTCCGCCACGAGATCGAAGCCGGGGACAAGTTCGGCTCCGAGGAAGATGATCGCGCCGAAGCCGAGACCGCCCGCTGCCCCGGCTCCGGGACGCTTCGCCGCGATCCGGGCGGTCCCTCCGCCGAGTTCGACGAGGCGGGCGAGGCGGGCTTCGTGGAAGGCGAAGTCCTCCTCCGCGATCCCTTTCTGCGGTCCATAGACGCGGGTGCAGCCGGACGGCCCGAGGAGGGGATTGGTCACGTCGCAGGCGACGATGACGCGGGGGCAGGGGGCGCTGCCGGGCGGCACGAGGCGGACAGCCCGTTCGAGTCCCGCGGGCAGGTCGGTGATTTCGTGGCCGTCGGCGTCCTCGAAACGGTATCCCAGAGCCTCGGCCATGCCCGTGCCTCCGTCGTTGGTGGCGCTGCCGCCGATGCCGAGGAGGATTTCAGTGGCTCCCGCGGCGGCAGCGTGGCGGAGAAGCTGCCCGGTGCCATAGGTCGAGGCGCGGACGGGGTCGTTCATTCCCTCCACCAGAACGAGGCCCGAGGCTTTGGCCATTTCGACCACGGCGGTCCTGCCTTCGTCGATGAGGGCGTAGCCGGCGAGGACGGGATCGCCGAGCGGCCCCGCGACTTCGGCCTCGGTCCATTCACCCCCGGTCGCCGCGAGGAGGGTCTCGGCGATGCCGTCCCCGCCGTCGGCGATGGGGAGGAGCCGGATTTCGGGTGCATTCGCTCCGAAGCCCTCCCGCAATCCGGCGGCGACCGCCTCGCAAGCCTCCGCAGCGGTGAGGGAGCCTTTGAACTTGTCACAGGCGACGAGGATGCTCCTCGCGCGGCCTGTCGGATTCTCCGGGGCGGACATGGGAAGGGAAGGGGATCGGCCACGATCCGCCTCCAACTGAAGGGATGGCCCCTTCGATTTCAACCCGGATTTTCCGCGATCCCTCTCGGACGGAATTCCAAGACACGCTCTGATGGGAGGCGACCGCTGATTGGCGCTGATCTCCGCTGATTTTTCCAAGCCCAAGAAAAAGATCAGCGAAGATCAGCGAAGATCAGCGAAGATCAGCGAAGATCAGCGAAGATCAGCGAAGATCAGCGAAGATCAGCGAAGATCAGCGAAGATCAGCGGTCGCCAGAGGCCCAAAAGTTCGGATTTCGAGCTTCGGATTTCGGATTTAACCAAGGTAGGGCGAGGCGTCTCTGCCTGCCGCACTCCGTCAGAGCGCCCCGGCGAACTCCTCCAGCGTCGCCGAGGTGATCGCCGCGCGGTGCAGTTCGCGCAGACGCTGCTGGCCGCCAGCGGACTCCACCGCATCCCGCACACCTTCCGGCACCGTTCCGAAGCGAATCTCCAGGGCTTCGAGGATGTCGGCCTTCCGGCTTTCTTCGCGACCCTCTTCGCGACCTTTCACGATGCCCTTTTCGATATACTGCTCGGCGAGTGTCATGGTGGTGCTGCGGAGTTGAGGTTCGATGATCTTCTCCACCCTAGCCTCGAAGGCTTGCGTGTCAATCCCCCCGCGCATCAGGTAGCGCAGCACCCGCTCGAAGCATTCCCGCGCCACCTCCATCATCAGCGCCTCGTCCCACACCTCGTCGCCCAGCAGCTCCCCGCTCCGGTCGGCCTTGAGCACCCGCAGGGTCAATATCCCGGCGGGCGTCCCGGCGATCGCGTCGTAGGGGATCTCCCCGAGCTGCAGCAGAGAGAAGGAGAAGTCGGGGATGAAGGGCCGCACGATCTCCTCGAATCCCTCGGGGATGTCGAAGAGGTCGGCGAAGCGCGGGGAAATCTCCCAGCGCCCGTCGTTCTGGGCCACCACCACGGCCATGACGACAGGCAGGCCTCGGCAGGGTTCGCCGGACGCCTTGGCTCTCGCGAGGCACTCCTCCCAGATGCGGGTCTTGTAGCAGAGGAGGCGCAGGGCGATGAGCGGGACGGGGCTGCTGAGGTGTTCGAGGAGGAAATGGAAGTGGCAGCGCGACGTCTTGGGCTGTCCGGTCTGGCCGAAAGGGGCGGAGAAGAGCAGGTCGCTCTCGCTGTGTCGGAAGCGGGAGTCGATGAAGGAACCGGGTTCGAGGCGGAGGGACTCCCATTCGATGCCGGCGGCGAGTTCGGGCGAGACGCGGGACTTGAGGAAGGCGGCGGCGTTGGCGGGGTCGGAGAAGCTGGCCTTGAAGAGCTTGTCGTGGGGCTGGTGGATGGGCTCGTCCATGGGGCGCAGGGTAGCGGCGTGGCCGGGTCCGGGCAAGCGGGATGTCCTGTGGTTCCAGTTCGGATTTCGAGCTTCGGGCTTCGGATTTCGGTTTTTGACAAAGGTGGGGCCGAGGAGCGTCCTTCCCGGATTCGACGCCGATCCCTCCGCAGCGGCTCACCGGGACGGTTCGCCCTACCCTGTGGGGTCGCGTGCGCGACCGTGTTCAAGGCGTTTCGAGGACGATGCGGAAGCCGAAGGAAGGGCTTAGGCCATTGGGATTGAACTGACGTTCGGAGGACAGCAGGTAAAACTCGCGTGAGTTATCCCAAGAGCCACCGCGCATCACACGGGCCTTTTCGGTGTCGTCATACTGGTTCCCCACCCATTCCCAGACGTTCCCGCCCATGTCGTAGAGGCCGAATTTGTTGGGGTTGAAGCTCATTACCGGCGCGGTGGTGGGCCAGCCATCGTCGTAGCCCTCGATCGGCGGTTGATTCAATGGGACTTTTGCCTTGCTGCTTTCGTCGTTGTAGTTTCCGGCCCCCTTGGGAGGAGGCCATCGCGTCCCCCAAGGGAATTCGTCCTTCACTTTCCCGCGCAGCATGGTTGGAGTGACGCCCTCGTCCCACTTCTCGCTGCGTCCGATGCCTACGGCGATGCTCCATTCCCGGTCCGTGGGCAGGCGGTAGGTCTTGCCCTCTTTTTTGCTGAGCCATTCGCAGAATTTCTGCGCGTCATTCCAAGTCACCCTGTTGACAGGATGCTCGCCGCCACGCTCGGTGATTGCATAGCCATCGACGGTCTGGCTCTTCCATGCGCCATCGACGGGTCCCTTCGCTCGTTTGGCGTATTCGGCGTAGTCCTGATAGCGCGTCTCGTGGATGCAGAAGAGCACGTCGGTGCCGGGCACGGGGACGAACTTCATCCCGAGACTGTTCTCGAAGGGCTGCTCCTTGCTGGCGCGGAGCGGGAGTCCAGTGGGAGCGCGGACACTCTTGTCCGCCTCCGGGCCGGGATCGGGCGGTGTGGCAGCGACGCCGGACTCGTTGCGGGCAGGAGTGCCCGCGCTCCCTTCGCGGTAGGCGAGCACGGCCTGCGCCTCGTCGAAGCGGCGCTCGCGCGTCAGCCCGACTTCCAGCGACTGCAAGGATTGTGCCAGTTTCCCGTCGAGGTCCGCACGGATC
>DDTJ01000028.1 GCA_002344525.1 Akkermansiaceae bacterium UBA2367 | reverse complement strand
TCCTGCGGATCTGAAAGAGAGCCACAATATTTCAGGTAGCTCCGCGCGTTCGCGTGCAAGGGATCGCCCGGCTGATTCAGGCGAATCAGGAAACCCGTGTCGCACAGGACACCCACGCTGGCGGCTTCCTTAGGCATGGGCGGCTCCCCGTATCTCCTCCAACCACGCCTCGGCATCCGGGATCGCTTCCCAAGCCGGGGCCGCCTTCCGCAGCAGCCCGTCGAGATACGACTCGGAGTATTCCGGGTTGTGGTCGAGCAGCTCGATGAAGGTCAGCGAATTCCGGTCCATCTCGAAGGTCCGCAGGTTCTGCCGCCCGGCGGCGCGGAGTCCGAAGCTCCGGTAAAGCAGGTTCGCGTCGGCGTTCTTCAGGAACTCCTTCTCCGTGGCGATCCGCAGGACGCCGAACTCCTTCGTGTCGAGGTGGATGTTGGGCGAGCTCTTTCCGCCCGCATCGACGAGTTCGCCGTAAAGGTAGAACTTGGCGTCCACCCAGAGCTTCTCGTCGCGTTCGTAGCGGGTCGTCCGGTCGATCCGCAAGCGGCTCCCGTTGGCGCTGAGGGTCACGACGTAGTCCTTCTCCACTGCGAGACGCTGGAGCTTTTCGACGGCGGCGGCGCTGCGCTCGTGGAGAAAGTCGATCCCGCCTCCGGCCTCGACTTGGGCGAGGACCGCCCCGAACCCGATCACCGTCTGCATCAGGGTGCGGAAGCGGTGCCTCACCGAACCCTCCGCGATCTCGTAGCTGATCAGGGGTCGCTGGGCGCGGCGGACTCCGGGAAAGAGGAGGTCGCCCGCCTGTTCGAGGACTTCGCGGATCTCGTCGATGTCCACCAGCTCGGGCGAGAGCGTCCGTGCCCCCACCCGGCCCTCGACCTTGATTTCGATTTCGCCAAGGGCGTCCATTCTGTTGGTAACGGTAACGGGAAAGGTTCCTCTCGCAGCATTCAGGTTTTAGATTCGAAGACTGTCACATTGCCAGACTGATACTCGGTCGCGACGAAATTCTTGAACGGGCAACGAACCGGAGTTGACAAAAGTTGACAGACATGTCAAACTCAGCGCGCCCTCGAACCCATGGACAAACGACTGAACGCCATCAAGCTGGAAGCGGCCGCCGCTGATCGCGGGATCAACCAGACGATGATCGCCGAGGCGCTCGGCGTGACGCGAGCCGCCGTCTCGAAGTGGTTCAAGGGGAAGTCCTTCCCCCGACCCGCCGAGTTGCTGAAGCTGGGGCGTCTCCTCGAACTGCGGCACGACGAACTGGTCGAGCGCCTTGTCCCGCGCGAAGAGCCATTGGTTGCCTTCCGCAAGCGGGCCTCGTGCAAAACCACGGAGGCACATCAGGAGCGGGCGCAGAACATGGGGCGTTTCCTTCGACCTCTCGTCGAATTCCTGGATGTCGACCAGTTCATCGGCCCGCCGAGCCTTAAGAATCCCTCGTGTGACTACTCCTACCTGCAGAACCTTGCGGCCAAGATTCGGCGGGATCTCGACATTGCGGAACGGGCTCCGTTTGATTTTACGAAACTGATCGGCCTTTTCCACGAATACCAGGCGATCATCATTCCGACGCTCTGGGGGCACAAGTCGAAGCACGAGAATGCCATCCACATTCACCTCCCGGAGACGCAGACTACATGGATCTACCTGAATCTCGACGTCGAGATTCACGACTTCAAATTTTGGATGGCCCACGAGCTGGGGCACGTCATGACGCTCGACCTGCTCCGCGAGGGCAAGACCGAGGAGGCGGAGGATTTTGCCGACGCCTTCGCCGGTGCACTCCTCTTCCCGGAGCCTCTCGCCGGGCTCGCTCTCGCCGACTACGGAAAGGCGGCCGACGATCAAGGGCGTCTCGACGTTCTTGGAGATTGGGCGGAGAGGCACACGATCTCTCCCTTCTCCGTTCATCGGGAAATTGAGAAATACGCCCTCGCCAACGATGTCGCCTTCGCGCCTCTGCCGGGGCCGCTCCTCCATCCCTACATCGCAGCGTTCAACAAAGCCTACAAGACGGTCAGCGCGACACTTTTCGACGACTCGAATCCGTCGGCGGATCACTTCATGCGACTTGCCCAGGAGAGTTTCGACACCAAGATCTACAGCGCCCTCGGACACTATGTTCGCGAACGCGACCCTGGCCCCGGCGTGATCGCCACCATTCTCGGAGTCACCCCCATGGATGCCAGAGCCTATCTGGACGCATTCGCCGTGTAAGCTGGCATCGGGAGGAGACACCATGGCGCAGACGAAAATCTTGGTGGATTCCAACAGCTACTTCCGCCTCGCGCAGAACATTCACCCGCTCCTCTGCCAACCGTTCGGGTCGGCAGAATATACTCTCTACATCCACGCCGACCTGAACGCGGAATTCAAGTTCAGCTCCCGGCTCAAAAATAAATTTCATTGGGTTTCCGAATCCGAATATGCCGCGAACCGAAGTCGGTCGATCAATCTCAGCAAGACGCAAAAGAAGGAGATCGAGGAAACCTATGGCTACCTCATTGCGCATGTGCAGGATGAGTTCCTGACACCTCGCGGCAAGGGTCCATCGCCCATCGACACCCGGATCATCTCAACCGCCCTGGTCCTCGGCATACGCGTGGTGACCGACGATCGCGACATGATTGAACTCGCACAAGCGTACGACGTTCACCACCTCACGAGTCTGGAGCTGATGAAGCGCATGCTCGACGAGGGGCACATCACCCGGGAGAAGGTCGATCTAGTCGTGGAACAGTGGATCTACGATAACGACACGCCGCACCGAGAATGGAGGACGGAGTTCGAGCGGATTTTCGGGCGAAAAGCCCCAAAATGACCGTCCCCTCCCCGCGACGGAAGAATCCTCGAAAACGATCCGCCCGAGCCGGAGACATCCGTCTCTCATTGTCCGATCTCTACAATCCGGCAAGAGAGCGGATTTTTGCGATCGATGCCTCGGTCGAATCTGTCTCAAAGAAGTTTGGGCCGGAACCGTGGAACGCAGCGCCGATATCCTTTTGCTGACGCGTGACGTCTTCCAGTGTCCATTCCTTGGCCTCCTTTCGAACTTTCGCACGACGGTCCAGATACTGGTCCAAAATGAGCTCCGCGGGAGGATTGTGAAAGATCAGGAACACATCGTGCCCGAAGTTGAGACGGCTCCTGAAAAAGGCCTCCTGAATCTTCCGGCGCCAAAACTCCGTATGCACGATCACCCCTTCGACAAGGACATGTTTGAAGTCGCCATTTCTCGGAAGCAGTTTCTCTTCGAGATACTCCATTAGGGCAAAATCCGGCGAGTAAAAATGCACTTCATTGTTTGGCAGAACCTTGTTGAGCAAATGGGGATTCCACGCATGCTTCGCTTTTGGAAAATAGGTAGTGTTCAAGTGTCGGGTGAGGTCATCACCTTTGACATGAGCGAAATTTTCTCCCAGCACATCAGTAAGATGGGATTTTCCCGCCCCCGAAATTCCGCCGATCAAAAACAAAGCCATACCTAAGGGAAAAAATCGTTCTTCTGACCAGTGAGTTCGGTTTGTCGCTTCAAACCCCCAACTCCGGCAGCCCATTGACGATCTTCATCGTCTCCAAGCTCACCGTAACCACCCGCAGGAACAATTCCAGCGGATATTTCGGGTTGCCCATGGTCTCGGTGGCCCATTGGTTGGCGTCGTTGACGATGCCGCTGGCCTTGTCGGTGGTGACGGACTGGCGCTCCATGACCCATTCGAGGGCGGGCTTGCCGTTGACGACGTAGCCGTAGGCTTCGAGGGGGATGTCGCGGATGGTGATGCGCTCGTTGTAGATCACGGTGGTCTTGTCGGGGACGCTCTTGTTGGTCTGGGGATCGCGGGTCTTGGCGAAGCGCATCTTCACGACTCGGTAGTCGGAGGGGGAGTTGAGAGCCGACTTGCCGCTGTCCACGTTGACGCCCGGATACATCGCGACAGTCTCGTAGTTCAGGTGCCAATGGGCGAGGTCGCGTCCGGCTTGGGAGAAGGCGCGGAAGTCGGCGAAGGTCTTCACCGCCGGGATGCGGGGCAGCTCCTTGCCGAGGTTGTCGGCGTAGCGGCTGCGGTAGCCGGGGGAATGGAGCAGGCCGTAGATGTAGTAGAAGAGATCCTCCTTCGTGATCGTCTCGCCCTCGCCCGGCGCGGGATAGGCGGATTGGAAATGGGCGAGGCCCGCGTCGGTAATGGCGTCGCGACGGGTGTGGGGTGTGGGTTCCGTGGACTTGCCGAAGAGGTCGCCGTCTTCGCCTTCAGTTGGTTTGTCGTAGAGGTAGAGAGGGAAATATTGCGATCCGACCATATCGACGGCGTGAAGACTGGCGACGTGATCTGTGATGAAAACCGAAAATTCGCTTCTCGACTCCGATGAGGAGAAACCCAAAGCGATGTTCTCCATATCTTGCTCCGGGAAAAACCGAGGCATCTGAAGAACCATTTCATTGAGGTTGCGGTCGAAATAGAGCCATTGCTTGCTGAAAGGACGGTAAAGCCCCTTCACCAAACGACTTCCCTTGAAGGCGAACTTTGTACTTTTCGAAAGCTCCTGCTTGAGGCCGCGTGTCCATTTGATTTTTGAAGAGTCGGTATTGATGAATCCATCGACTTCCGCCTCGCGCTCCTTCTTGCCCAATCCAGCGTGCGCAGCGTCGAACCGGTCCACTTCGGCGTTGTAGAAATCGATCATGCGCTTCATGTTCGCTTCGACGGCGGTCTTGGATGCGTTGTAGCACCATGCGTCGCGATTGGTGACGACGCCGAGGGAGAAGTTCTCGAACATTTTCAGTCCGTCGCCCTTCTTGTCGCCGAGCACGATGAAGCCGGAGAAGCTCCCGTCGCGCTGCTTCAGCCAGTCGGCGTTCGCGTTCGGTTGAATGGCCCGCCACATCCCGGCGTCACGAACGCCGTCGATGCTCTGGAAGATCCGGATTCGTTCCAGCTTCTCCTCCCGGCTCAAGTAGTCCCCGATGTCGTGGAAATGGATTTGCGCCGGCTGACCTGACAGGGTTGAGTCGGCGACCTTACCCTGTTGAATCGGTGGCTTCTTGACGAGGAAGGTGATGGCGATGGGGGCTCGGCTGCCAAGTCCAAACACGTTGTCCTTTTCCTTTCGTCGAAGTTCACCCGAAGTTCGAGCATTACCCCGGAGATGGGCAACGTGGACACTCGTGAACTCTTCCGCGAGGCACCTCCTCAGCCCGTCCGTCGTTCCCACTTCAAGAAAGCTGGCATTCGTCACGAAGCCGATCACGCCGCTGCTTCCAATGCGGTCGCTAGCCCAGCGGATGGCGCGGATGTAGCTGTCGTAAAGCCCTTTCGAGAGCACCGCGTCCGATTTGGCGGAGTAGGTCGCATTGATCCGGGCGTCGAGATTCGGATAGGCGACATTCTGATTGTTGTCGTTGGCGTTCCCCTGCCCCACCGAATACGGCGGATTCCCCACGATGACGCGGATATCCAGCTTCTTCTGCCGCTTCCGCCGCGCGGAGTTGTCCTCCATCAGGTCGCTGACGAGGTCGTCCTTCTCGTACATCTGGAAGGTGTCGGTGAGGCAGATGCCCTCGAAGGGCTCGTAGTCCCCGCCGACGATGCCGTGATAGACGGCCTCGATGTTGATGGCGGCGAGGTAGTAGGCGAGCAGGACGATCTCGTTGGCGTGGATCTCGTGCTTGTATTTCCACGGCAGTTCCTCGGGCCGGATGAGGCCGCTCTGGAGGAGGCGGGTGATGAAGGTGCCCGTGCCGGTGAAGGGGTCGATGATGTGGACGCCTTGGCTGCCGAGGGTCTGGCCGAACTCGGATTTCAACAGGTCGTTGACGCTGTGGATGATGAAATCGACGACCTCGACGGGGGTGTAGACGATGCCGAGGCGCTCGGTCATCCTGGGGAAGGCGTTGCGGAAGAACTTGTCGTAGAGCTCGACGACGATGCGCTGCTTCCCCTCGGCGCTCTCGATGCCCTCGGCCCGCATGGCGACGCTGGCGTAGAATTTTTCGAGGGTGTCGGCCTCTTTTTCGAGATGGTGCTCGTGGAGGACATCGAGGACGCCCTGCATGGCCTGCGAGACGGGGTTGCGGCTGGCGAAGGAGTAGTCTTTGAAGAGGGCGTCGAAGACGGGCCGGGTGATGAGGTGCTGGGCGAGCATCTCGACGACTTCGGCGTCGGTGATGCTGTCGTTGAGGTCGTCGCGCAGTTCGTCGGCGAAGGCGCGGAAGGCGGCGGCTTCCTTTTCGTTCCGCGGATCGCCGACGATGGCGGCGATGCGGGAGATGTGGGTCTGGGCGATCTTGGCGATGTCGTTGGCCCAGTCCTCCCAGTGGTTCCGGTTGCCGCATTTCTTGACGACTTTGGCGTAGAGGGCGCGCTCGAGTTCGCCGACCTCGAACTGCAACTGGCCTTGGACGAGCTGGGGCACGCCGGGATCGGGGGCGCCGATGGTGTGCTGGCCTTTTGCGGATTCGCCGGGTTTCGGTTCGGCGACTTTGGAGGATTTTTTGGCGATCTTGTCGGTGATGGCGACGACCTCCATCTTCTTGTTGTCCTTGCCGATGAGGTCGAGCTTGTTGACGAAGGCGTCGAAGCGGTCGTCGTGGGAGCGCAGGGCTTGGAGGACGTCCCAGACGACTTTGTAGACCTTGTTGTCGTTCAGGGCCTCGTGGGCTTCCATCCCGGCGGGGATGACGACGGGCAGGACGACGTAGCCGAGCTGCTTGCCGGGGGCGATGCGCATGACGCGGCCGACGGACTGGACGACATCGACGGGCGAATTCCTCGGGGTGAGGAAGAGGACGGCGTCGAGGGCGGGCACATCGACGCCTTCGCTGAGGCAGCGGACGTTGCTGAGGATGCGGCAGGTGTTCGGCGGCGGGTCGGCCTTGAGCCAGTCCAGCTTGGCTTCCTTCTCGGCGGCGTTCATGGTGCCATCGACATGCTCGGCCTCGCAGAGGAGGTCGTGGCCGCTGTCCTCCTGCTCCTGGTAGGCCTCGACGACGGCGCGGAACATCCCGGCGATCTGCTTGGAGCTGACTTTGTGGACTTTGCCGCCTTTCTGCCGCTCGATGACCTGGCAGAAGGCGACGGCGCGGCGCATGGGCTCGGGGTCGTAGCGGAAATCCTGGGCGACGCCCTGTTTGCCGAGGGCTTTCCAGCAGCCGACGATGCGGGCGGCGTCATCGACTTTGAGCTGGTTGTGCTCGTCGGCGAGGAGGGTCTGGAGGCGGCGGCTGATGTGGGCCTCGTCGATGGCGAGGACGAGGACTTTGTAGTCGGTGAGGAGCTTCAGCTCGACGGCCTCGGAGAAGGTGATGACGTGGAACTGCGGTCCGTAGAGGGCCTCGTCGTCCATGGAGCAGATGGCGATGTTGTCCCTCTCGGCCTGCGCCTTGGCGCTGTCGGCGTAGATGCGCGGGGTGGCGGTCATGTAGAGGCGCCGCGCGGCGTGGAGGAATGCCGGGTCGTGGACACAGACGAAGTTGCTCTCCTTGTCGTCGTCGCCGAAGGTGGCCCCGGTGGTGCGGTGGGCCTCGTCGCAGATGACGAGGTCGATGGGGGGGCAGGCCGTGCTGCCGCTGGGCGCGGCTGATCACGTCGAGGGAGTGGTAGGTGGAGAAGACGACGCTCATGTGCCGGGCGTCGTGGCGCTTTTTCACCTCGTAGGCGAGTCGGGCGGCGTCGGTGGTGGCGGGGTAGCGCAGCTCGTGGACGAAGGTCTCGACGATGTCCTCGTCGCTCTTGCCGCGCTTTTTCCCGACCTCGGCGTCGGAGCAGACGGCGAAGCTGTGCAGGGGGACGGCGCTCTCCTGGGTCCACTCGGTGAGGGTCTGGGAGAGGAGGTTGAGCGAGGGGACGAGGAAGAGAACGAGCCGGTCGGGGCCGGCGATCTCCTCGGCGATCTTGAGGCTGGTGAAGGTCTTGCCGGTGCCGCAGGCCATGATGAGCTTGCCGCGGTCGGATTGCTGGAAGCCGAGGAGGACCTTGGTCTTGGCGCTCTCCTGATGGGGGCGCAGGGTCTTTTTGGGCTTCAGTGCGGGGGCGGCTCCGGGCTGGCCGGGCTGGAACTTGGCCCAGTCGATCTGGGAGTTCTCGAGGTCGTGGAGGTCGATCTTGCAGACGGGCGGCTGCTGGTCGGCGAGGGCGGCCTCGGCGTTGTCGCTCCAGTCGTTGGTGGTGGCGACGATGAGGCGGCGGGCGAAGCAGGATTTGCCGGAGGCGGTGAAGAAGCTGTCGATGTCGGCTTTCCGCACGCGGTGGTCGGGCGCGTAGCATTTGCACTGGATGGCGTGGTATTCCCCGGTGCCGCGGGTGCGGGCGACGAGGTCGATGCCGGTGTCCTTGGCGGAGATGCCGAACTCGGGGGTGCCGATCTCCTTGGCCCAATCGGCGAAGAGCCAGACCTCGGAGTAGAGGTCGGCGTAGCTGGCCTCGTAGCGGAGGTAGGTGCGGACGAGTTCCTCGAAGTAGGCGCCCTTCTCCTTCTCGGTCTGGGCGGCGGCGCGGTAGGCGGCGAGGATGGATTCGAGCGGGGTCATGGGTTCGGCGGGAGGGGCGGTGCGGAGAATGGCAGTTGACCTTAAATTTCCCGGAAGGTCAAGATTTGTTGAGGAAGGGGCGGTGGGTGCGAGCGGACCTGTTTGAGGGGAATCCGCATATTGTGAATCCACCAAGCGGCGGCGGGTTCGGTCACTCGGACGGCTGCGGTTGGAAGTGCGGGTCGCTTCTTTGATTTCAACACAGATTTCCACAGATGCGCTTCGCTACACCGATGACACAAATTCCGTGGAGGGCATTTGTGCCAATCTTTGTTGAAGGCGTTCAAGGCAGGGATTGCTCATGACGATGGCCACGCAATGGAGTTTGGCGGGTGGATTTCGCTGGGCTGGTGGCATCGACGCTCGAAATCACCCGGCATGGTGGTATCTCTCTTCGTTCGGAAAATCCGAAGCTCGAAATCCGAAATCCGAATTTCTGACTCTCCCCTCCCCCTCCATGCGCCGCCTGCTGCTTCTCCCCTTCCTCTTCATGCCCTCCCTCCACGCCGATCCCATCGCCTATCCTGTCACTCGCAAGGAAAACATCACGGACACCTACCACGGCGTGACAGTGGAGGATACCTATCGCTGGCTGGAGGACGACTATTCCCCGGAAACGAAGGCTTGGGTTGTCGCGCAGAACGCGGTCACGCAGCAATCCCTCGCCGCGATCCCCTCCCGCGAGGCGATCCGCTCCCGGCTGACGGAGCTGTGGAACTACGAACGCTCCAGCCTGCCTCAGACGGAGGGCGGGAAATGGTTCTACACCGTGAACAGCGGCCTGCAGGATCAGGCGGTGCTCCACGTCGCGGATTCCCTCGACGGCGAGCGCCGCGTCCTCCTCGATCCCAATGCGCTCTCGGAGGACGGGACGGTCTCCCTCGCCACCTACGCGGTCAGCGAGGACGGCCGCTGGCTCGCCTACGCCACCTCAGGCGGCGGCAGCGACTGGAACGAAATCCGCGTCCGCGAAATCGCCACGGGCAGGGATCTCGACGACCATCTGCGATGGGTGAAATTCAGCGGCCTCTCGTGGGCGAAGGACGGCTCGGGCTTCTACTACAGCCGCTACCCCGCCCCGCCGGAGGGCGAGGCGCTCACGCAGGTGAACGAGAACCAGACGCTCTGGTTCCACCGTGTCGGCACGACGCAGGAGGAGGACCGCCTCATCTACGAACGCCCCGACCAACCGCGCTGGGGGATCGGCGGATGGGTCTCGGAAGACGGGGATTATCTCCTGATCCACCTCTCGCAAGGCACCGATCCGAAGAACCGCTTCGCCTACCTGTCGCTGAAGGACGAAGGCGCGGCGGTCGTCGAGCTGCTTTCCGAGGGCGACGCCGAATACTCGTTCATCGGCAACCTCGGTCCGGTCTTCCATTTCCACACCGATCTCGACGCGCCGCGCAAGCGTGTCATCGCCATCGATATTCGCCGTCCCGGCAGGGAGGACTGGCGGGAGGTCGTTCCCGAAAGCGGCGACCTCCTCGACAGCGCCCGGCTCGTCGGCGGGAAGCTGTTCGGCACCTACATGAAGGACGCCAGCGACCGTCTCTATCGTTTCGAGGCGGACGGCTCCGGCAAAACGGAAATCCGCCTGCCCGGTCTCGGCTCCATCGGCGGCCTCTCCGGAAAGCAGAGGGACAAGGAAGTGTTCTACGCCTTCACCTCCTTCACCGAGCCTCCCTCGATCTACCGGCTCGACATCGCCTCGGGCCAGAGCTCGCTCTGGCGGAAAGCGGAGGTGGGCTTCGACGGTTCGGCCTACGAGACGAAGCAGGTCTTCTTCGAGAGCAAGGACGGCACGCGCGTCCCCATGTTCATCGTCCACCGGAAAGGCATCGCCCTCGACGGCTCGCATCGCGTCCTGATGTACGGCTACGGCGGATTCCAGATCAGCTTGCAGCCCGGCTTCTCCGTCTCGCGGGCGGTCTGGCTGGGGCGCGGCGGCATCGCCGTGACCGTGAATCTCCGAGGCGGCGGCGAATACGGTCGCGAATGGCACGACGCGGGCCGGAAGCTGAACAAGCAGAACGTGTTCGACGACTTCATCGCCGCCGCCGAAACCCTCGTCGCCGAAGGCTACACCCGGCCGGGGAAGCTCGCCATCCAAGGCGGCAGCAACGGCGGGCTGCTCGTCGGCGCGTGCCTGACCCAGCGCCCGGAGCTGTTCGGTGCCGCGCTGCCCGCCGTCGGGGTGATGGACATGCTGCGCTTCAACCAGTTCACCATTGGCTGGGCTTGGGAAGAGGACTACGGCAGCCCGGCCGATCCCGAGGCGTTCCGGGTCCTGCACCGCTACTCGCCCTATCATGCCCTGAAACCCGGCGTCCGCTATCCGGCCACCCTCGTGACCACCGCCGACCACGACGACCGCGTTGTCCCGGCGCACAGCTTCAAGTTCGCCGCCCGCTTGCAGGAATGTCAGGCGAAGGACGGCCCGCCCGTGCTCATCCGCATCGACACCAGCGCCGGTCATGGGGCGGGCACGGCGCTTTCGAAGGTGATCGAGCGGACGGCGGATGAATGGGCGTTTCTGGAGTCGGTGTTGGAATGACGGGGTAAATCCGAAATCCGAAGCTCGAAATCCGAATTTGGCGAAGTTCGTGAGAACTTCGGCAGGCGTTCCCTGGGTTTCGGGGGGAGAAGTTCTCACGAACTTCTCTACCGGCACCGTCGGCCCGCTTTGCCCGCGCTCCCCTCGTCTCCCACTGGCGCATCCGCCATTCCGTGCCAACTTCCCCGATGCGGAAACTCCCCCTGCTCCTGCTTCCCTTCGTCCTTTGCCCCCTCTTCGCCGCCGAGGAACTGCCTCTCGTCTTCCGTGATGATTTCTCCAATGGCGCGGACGCCTGGGAGCCGACCGACGTGAAGGCTTGGAAGATCACGGAGATCGACGGCGATCCCGCCTACGAGATCCTCGGCGGATCGAAATACGAGCCTCCCCACCGCAGCCCCATCAATATCGCCATCCGCAAAGACGGCAACGTCGGCGACTTCGTCCTCACCGCCCGCGTCCAGACAAAGCAGACCCCGCGCGGCCACCGCGACATGTGCCTCGTCTTCGGCTACCAGAGCCCGGCGAATTTCTACTACGTCCACCTCGGGCAGGAGACCGACCCGCACGCGAACCAGATCTTCCTCGTCAACGAAGCCCCGCGCGTCGCTATCTCCGAGAAGACCAACGACGGCACCCCGTGGGAGACGGGCAAATGGCATCAGGTCAAAATCGTCCGCAAGGTCGCGAGCGGCCTCATCGAGGTCTATTTCGACGACATGGAGGGACCCTCGCACGTCGCCCATGACAAGACCTTCGCCTGGGGCCGCGTCGGCATCGGCACCTTCGACGACATGGGCCTGTGGGACGACGTGGAATTGCGCGGCGTCGCCGTCGATCCGCCCGTGGCGGGCCGTCCCGATCCGAAGGGGCTGAAGTTCACGAAATGGACGCCCGACTTCCCCGTGCCCGATCCCGTCGCGATCAGCTTCGACCCGCAGGGCCGCGCCTACGTCACCCAGACGATGCGGCGCAAGGCCAACGACCTCGACATCCGCGACAACACCGACTGGATCCCCGACGACCTCAGTTTCACCTCGACTGAGGAGAAGGAGGCCTTCTACCGCCAGCAGTTCACCCCCGAAAACAGCGCGGCGAACGCGAAGCGGGTCGCGGACTACAACGGCGACGGGCTCCACGACCTGCGCGACCTCACCTCGCTGAGCGAACGCGTCCACCTCATCGAGGACACCGACGGCGACAGCTTCGCCGACTCGACCAAGATCTTCGCCGAGCAGCTCGACCACCTCCTCGGTGGCGTCGCGGGCGGGGTGCTCTGGCACGAGGGCGAGGTCTTCGTCTGTCCCGTTCCCGAACTGGTGAAGTTCCGCGACACGGACGGCGACGGCGTGGCGGATGAGAAAGAGGTGGTCGTGTCAGGCTTCGGCGTCCACCTCGCCTACGCCGGACACGACATGCACGGGCTGACGGTCGGTCCCGACGGGCGCATCTACTGGTCTGTCGGCGACAAGGGCATCCGCGTGAAGACCGCCGACGGGCTCGACTACCGCTTTCCCCATCAGGGCGGCCTGATGCGCTGCGAACCGGACGGATCGAACTTCGAGGTCTTCGCCCGCGGCCAGCGCAACATCCAGGAGGTCGCCTTCGACGCCCACGGCAACTTCTTCGGAGTCGACAACGACGCCGACTTCGCCGAGGAGAAGGAGCGCTTCGTCTTCATCGAGCAATACACCGACCTCGGCTGGCGCTCGCACTGGCAATACCTCCGCGCCGACTACAATCCCTGGGACGACGAATCCATGCACGTCCCTTGGCACGAGGGCCAGCCCCGCTGGTTCACTCCGCCGTTGGGGCTTTACGAGAACGGCCCCGCCGGGTTCAAATACAATCCCGGCACCGGCCTCGGGCCGGAATATGCGGGCTTCTTCTTCCTCACCAGCGCCCCGAATGGCCAGCAATGGGCCTTCCGCGCCGAACCGCGCGGCGACTCCTTCGCGATGGTGGACGACCACAAGATCGGCGACGGCATCCCCCTCGTCGGGCTTCAGTTCTCGCCCGACGGAGCGCTCTGCGGCGTCGATTGGGGCGGCGGCTACCCACTGAACGAAAATGGCGCAATCTGGCGCATCGACGTGGCGGAGGAGAAGGCCCATCCTCTGCGCGAGGAGACGCGGAAGCTCATCGCCGCGGACTTCACCCAAGAGGGTTTGGTCGCGCTCCAGACCCTCTTGGGTCACGCCGATCAGCGCGTGCGGATGAAGGCGCAGTTCGCGCTCGTGAAACGCGAGGCCCTGACCGAACTCCAAAGCGTCGCCGCAGAAGTCTCCGCGCCCGCCCTCGCCCGGCTCCACGCGATCTGGGGCATCGGGCAACTCCTGCGGAAGGGGAAGGCGGAGGACGCCATCCTCGTTCCGCTGCTCGGCGACCCCGATCCCGAGGTCCGCGCCCAAGCGATCAAGACGGTGACGGACCGCTATGGGCGTTTGCTGGGCTTGGACATCACGCCGATGCCCACCGGCGAAAGCCACCCCCTGACCGTGGCTCTGCTGCCGAAACTCGAGGACCCCTCGCAGCGCGTCCGCATCCAAGCGCTGCTCGGGCTCGGACGCCTCCGCGACACCGCCGCGAGCGGGGCCATCGTGAAGCTCCTCGCCCGCAAGGAGCACCACGCCGGGCTGACCTACCTGCGCCACGCCGGAACCGTCGCCCTCGCCGGGGCCGCGCCGACCGACGAACTCGCCGCGCTCGCGAAACACGAGTCCGCCTTCGTCCGCATCTGCGCCGCCCTCGCCCTCGGACGGCGCGGGGACGCCGCCGTCGCCGCCTTCCTCGACGACGCCGACCCCGTTCTCGCCGCCGACGCCGCCCGCGCCATCCACGACGACTGGATGATCCCCGAGGCCCTGCCCTCCCTCGCCGCCCGCCTCGGAAAACATCGCGACCACGAGCCCTTCACTCGCCGCGCCCTCAACGCGAACCATCGCTTCGGCACGCCCGAGACCGCCGCGCGCGTCGTCGCCTTCGTCGCCGCCGGGGAAGCCCCCGAACCTCTCCTCCAAGCCGGGTTGGAGGTCCTGCAACACTGGACCGAACCCGGCAAGCTCGATCTTGTCACCGGACAATACCGTCCTCTCGATCCCCGCGACCCCGCCCTGCTCGCGGAGGCGCTGAAGCCGCATCTCGACGCCCTCCTCACCGCGAAGCTCGCCACGGTCCGCTCCACCACGATGGAACTGGCCACGGAGTTGAAGATCCCCATCGCCAACGAAACCCTCCTCGCCGTGTTCGAAAATCGCGAGGCCGGGGAGACGCTGCGGGCCACCGCCTTGCGCTCCCTCGCGGCGCAGGAGACGGACGGACTCGACGAACTCGTTTTCGGCGCCCTCGACGACCGGCACGAAGCCGTCAAGATCGCCGCCCTCGAACGGCTCGCGAGATCCGATCCTGACAAAGCCGCCAAGGAGATCGCCCGCCGCCTCGAAGGAAAGGACTCCGTCGCGGTGAAGCAGCACACCATCCGCACCCTGCCCACCGCAGGAGCCGCCGCGCAATTGGAGGCGCTGTTCTCCGAACTGGTCGCAGGAGGGATCGACCCGGCCTTGCAGCTCGATGTCTACGAAGCGGCCAAGGATCCCGCCTTCTCCGACCATCCCAAGCTCGCCGCCGCCGTCGCCTCGCTGGAGGCCGTGTGGCTGGCCGAATCCGCGACCGATCCCCTCGCGCCGTTCCGCTTCACCCTCGAAGGTGGCGACGCGAAGCGGGGACGGGCCGTCCTCCTCAACCATCCCGCCGGGCAATGCACCGCCTGTCACAAGATCGCCGACGGGGCCGGCAGCAACGTGGGTCCGAACCTGAAGGACATCGGGGCGAAGAAAGACCGCCTCTACCTGCTCCAGAGCCTCGTCGATCCGCAGGCCGTCGTCGCCTCCGGCTACGGCAACATCGCCCTGACCTTGCAGGACGGCAGCTTCGTCGCCGGCCAATTCCGCGGGGAGAAGGACGGCCAAGTGCTGCTGCGCGACGCCGAGGGCAAGGAGACCGCCGTGCCGGTCGCGTCGGTCAAAGAGCGCACCCCCGTGGTCTCGACCATGCCGCCGATGGGCTTCATCTTGCAGAAGGGCGAGATTCGGGATGTCGTGGCGTTCTTGGCGGAGTTGAAGGGGAAGAAGGAGTGAGCTGATGGGGAAATGGGGACCACTGATGCTCCTTCATTTGCGGCCATTCGCGTTCCCCATTCTTTTTTGGACGCGAATGGTCGCGAATCCGGGCGGGTGGAAGAATGGCTTTGCAACGCCCTCGTAGATAAATCGCCTAGGTGAAAACCGTTCGTTTCGCTCTTGAATGGAGAGCCGCCGATCTGCTACTCTGGCCATCATCATCGGATGCCATGCCCCTTCCCGCTCCGCTCTCCCACCTTGTCGCCGCCCTGAAATCGCCCGCGATCCGGGGCGTTTGGCGATGGGTCTTCGGATTGCCTTTGGCGGATGTGGCGCTCAACGCCTTGGCCGTTTCCCCTTGGGGATCGGCCTTCTTTCCATCCCTCGCCACCATTTGCGCGATTCCTCTGCTGGCGGCGCTTCCCGCCGTGTTCCTGCTCCCCCTCTGGTTCTTCAGCCGCCGAGGATCCGCTTTCGCTTGGTGGCTGGTCTGCTTGGTCTACGTTCCGCTCGGGATCGTGTCCGTCGCTGCGAGCCATTCCATCCGGTCCGAGGCATTCCATCGGCTGGCGCTCCGCAGTGGGCCGCTGGTCGCCGCGATCCACGACTACACCGCCGCCAAAGGATCGCCTCCCGAGTCCTTGGAGCAACTGACGCCCGAGTTCCTCCCGGAAATCCCCAAAACCGGAATGCGGGCCTACCCAGGCTACCGGTATCTCTCCGGGCCGGAGGCCGCCAGGTTCGAGGAAAATCCGTGGGTGCTCTTCGTCGATTGCACGAGCGGCGGAATCAATTTCGACCGCTTCTACTACTTCCCCCTCCAGAACTACCCCGAACATGGCTACGGAGGAGGGTTCCAACGGATGCACGACTGGGCCTATCTGCACGAATGATCGCGATGGAGCCAGCTTCGTTCATCGAGGATTTCCAAGACGCTTTCGCAAACCCAAGGAGGGCCGACATTCCTGTCGGCCAACAAGCCCGGCTTACGATACGATCCAGCGGCCGACAAGAATGTCGGCCCTCCTTGGCCGTCCCCAAAAAACGAAGGGAGCCGCCGGACAGATCGACGCTCGGGAGCCTCCCCGGCAAAGCCGGGGAATTCCCTGCGGGAGGAGGATTCACCCCGCGTCGGCGAAACGGGCCGAGACGCGGTCCCAGTTCACCACGTTCCACCATGCGGCGATGTAGTCGGCGCGGCGGTTCTGGTAATGCAGGTAATAAGCATGTTCCCACACGTCGAGGCCGAGGAGGGGAACGCCAAGCTCGGCGTCGGGGACGAGGCCGGGCATGAGGGGGTTGTCCTGGTTCGGCGTGCTCGTCACGAGGACCTTGCCGTCCTTCGCGATCAGCCAAGCCCAGCCCGAGCCGAAGCGCTTCGTCGCGGCCTCGCCGAAGGCGGTCTTGAAGGCGTCGGACGAACCGAAGGCGGCCTCGATGGCCTTGGCCAGCTCTCCCGAAGGTTTGCCGCTCTTGTCGGAGGGCGCGAGGGTCTCCCAGAAGAAAGCATGGTTCCAGTGGCCGCCGCCATTGTTGCGCAGGGTCGTTTGCAGGGCCTTGTCCTCGACCGCGGACAGACCCGCGAGCAGATCATCTAGGGATTTCGAGGCGAGGTCGTCCTTGCCTTCGAGGGCGGTGTTGAGATTCTTGATGTAGGCGGCGTGGTGCTTGCCGTGGTGGATTTCCATGGTCTTCGCGTCGATATGCGGTTCGAGCGCGTCGAAGGCGTAGGGCAGCGCGGCCTGCTCGAAAGGCGCGGCGGCGCGGGCGGATCGGAGGGGGATCAGCGCGGCCCCGGCGGCGAGGGCTCCGGTGACGGCGAATTGGCGGCGGGAGAGGTGGGTTTCGGAGGTCATGGCGATGGATGGGTTTAGGTGGATGTGTCGGAGAAAGTGCGACACATCCCATGGACGATACGTTCGAATCTTCGGGTTTGGCCAGGAAAAAGGCGGGGCGCGACCATCGTCACATCCACCCCCGCAGCGTCGCTAGATTCTCCGCCTCGTCGAAAATGGCTCGCACCGGGATCGTCATCCCCACGATCGCTTCGCTCGTGATCGTGCCGGTGGAGGCCTTCGCGCGGAGTTCGTAGCCGGATTCCCGCAGCAGATATTGCTCGATCGTCTCCGCTTCGGAATCGACGATCCAATACTCGCCCACCCCGTGAGCGGCGTAGTCCTCGAACTTCACCCCCCGGTCGCTGGCCTCGGTCGATTCGGAGAGGATCTCGACGATGAAATCCGGGATCGGGAACTTCATCGTGTCGGGCTTCAGGGTGGCGGCTTTTTCGGAACCGAAGAAGACGAGGTCGGGCTCGTAGTCGTTGCGCGGGAAGACGCAAAGGCATTTTTCGATTTTGAGCGTGCCGAGCCCCCGAATCGTGGCAAAGGTTCCAATGAGACGGCTCAGCAGCGCCGACGCATCGAGATGTCGATTGCGCGCCGGGGAATGCAGCACGACCTCCCCGTCGATGAACTCGATCTTCTGCTCCGGCGTCATCTCCTCGTAGAAACGATTCCGCCGCGTGCGCTCCTCTTCGATCTGGCGGGAGAGCAGATCCACCGCCTCGACCAATCGGGGCGAGTGACGGAGCGGTGCGACGAGCGTTTCGAGCGTGGTCATCGCCATAGTCTACCGCCGCGGAGCCGCTCCCGCAAGAACCCCGGAGTCGCATTGCTAGATCGAATCACCGCCGTCGCGCTTCTCCCTCGTTCTCGGCCACGAAGCCATTGTTCCACACAAAGATCATCTCCTCGACGCTCGGCACGGTGAGGGGACGGACGATGCGGAAGCCGAGCCAAGCGGCATCGGTGTGGTACCAAAGGCTTTTGGGCAATTCCGGACCTGAACCTGCCAATCGCGACTTGACGGAATACGCCGCGCGGAGCGCGACTCCTCCGGCGGGTCATACCACGATCCACCCCGCGCGACGCGGGGGTAGCGCGTCTCGGGCCTCGTGAGCGGATCGACGGCGGGATTCCCCTGCCATCGCGAGTAGGCGTCGGGCTGGTATTGGTCGAGGCACCATTCCATGACGTTCCCGTGCATATCGTGGAGTCCCCAAGGATTCGGCTTCCTCGTTCCGACCTTCTCGTAGCCGGTGCGAACCTGTTCAGGATCGAGGATGGCGTGGTCGGCGAGCTGGTCGACCGGGCAGGAGTAGGGGCCGGTCGTCCCGGCGCGGCAGGCGTATTCCCATTCCGCCTCGGTGGGGAGGCGGTAGAAATGCCCCGTCTGGAAGCTGAGCCATTCGCAGAACTTGCTCGCGGCGAGATGCGTCATGCAGACGGCGGGATAGCCGAGCGTGCCCATGCCGAAGTCCATCTCCAGATAGGGCGAGGTCGGTGAGGAAACGAGATCGGCGGGCGTCGCGTCCTTGAGATGCTGGGGATATTGCAGCGATCCGTCCTTGTGGCGGGGGCCACTGGTGATCATGAAGGGCTCGTATTGGTCCCAAGTCGTCTCGAAGCGGGCCATCCAGAAGGGGCCAACCCTCACGCGCACCTGCGGCCCCTCGTCCTCCTGGCGATTCGGCTCGTCCGGCGGGCTGCCCATGAGAAACTCGCCGCCGGGGATTTTGACCATGTCGTAAGGCACCCCGGTCTTAGGGATGTTCGCGACGTAGTCCGCCATCGCCGCCTCATCGAGCTTTGCCGTGGTTTCGAGGATGCGTTCCCTGAGCGCCGCGATCCTCTCGCGCTCCTCGTCCGGGATCAGCGCGGCCGCCTCGTCCGCCGTGCGCGGATAGGGATTGCGAAAGGTCTGCGCCCGGAGCGCTGCGCCGGGAAGGAGCCAGAGAACGGCGGCAATCCACCATGCGCCACGATGAGGGAAAGACAGGGCGTTCATTTCGGCATTTTGGAGGAATCCGCCCCCCGCTGTCGAGGCGCAATTCCACGGAAACGCGCCTTACCGGAGCGCCCCCGGCCACCACACTCACCGCGTCTCGCGACGAAAGGGCGCGGGAAATGCGGGTTGACGCGACCTCGTTCGCTTCGTTTCGTCTCCCCATGGACGATCCCACTCCCCGCAGTCGGCGTTTCGCGCTGCGCCTCCTGTTCCTCTTCGTCGCGTTCGATCTCGCGGTCGTCGCCGCTTTCTTCCTGCTCAGCTCCCGCGACTCGCGGGCGCTCGGCGGGACGGTCGCGCATTGGATCGCCCAAGCCCGCAGCGGGGCCGTCCTCGAAGCGGACTTCACCCTCGTCTCGGTCGAGGGGCTGCCGGACAAGCTCGCGGGCCGTTCGGCGAATCTGCGCTGGCAGGCGCCCGACAAGCTTTTCCTTCAAACCGAATTTGGGGAAGAAGGAATCCTCGCCGGACGCGAGGGCGGCACGATCTGGTTCCATCTGCCGAAAAAATCCTTCACCCTGATCGGCGATGCCTCCGTCCCCCGCTTCACCAGCGATCCCTCCTCGGTCGAACCCGTTGTGCTGCCCGATTTCACCCCTTCCTTGTCTCCTCTCCAGACGGCGCTTCTCCCTTTTCTCATCGAGGTGAAAGACCGACCCGACGACGGAGGGGAAAGCCGGTGGAAGCGCCTTTCCCCCAGCTGGATCGGACGCAGCCTCCTCCATCTTCCCGCGTTCCAGATCGAGACGCGGACTGTGGATGGCGACGTCCGCGAATTGCGCCTCGCTTCGGCGAAGGGACAGACGCTCGTCCTGCGTGTGGACCGCTTCGCCTTCCGCGATCCCGGCGAATCCGCCCCCTCTTGGTCGCCGCCCGAGGAAGCCCTCGCCTCAGCCGAGCGCGTCGCCCTTTCCCACCTCGTCCGCTGCGCGAAGGTGCTGCATTCCCGCATCGGCGCGAAGACCCCTCCCCTTCCCCCCGCGACGGGACGGAAGGAGGTCGTCGCCACCAGCGGAAAGGGACGCCTCGAACTGCACGACGGCGTGCGCGTCCTCTTCCTCGAAGGCGAACCCGAGGAAATGGGGCGGCAGCACGGCGAACTGCTCCGCGACGAGGTCCTCTCCGTCGGCGAGCGCGTCGTCTACGGCGTCGGCGTCGCCAGCTCCTTCGCCAAGGGTCGCTGGTTCTTCGGCGAGATCGAGGAGGCCCAGAGCCGCATCCAGCCCTTCGTCTCCGACGCGCACCTGCGCGAGATGGACGCCCTCGCCGCCGCCGCCGGATTCCATCCGCAGGAAGTGCGGCTCTCGAATTTCTTCCCCGAGCTCTTCCACTGCTCCGGCTTCGCCCTGCACGGCAGCGCGACCCGCGACGGACGGATCTATCACGGGCGCATCCTCGACTACATCCGCGGAGCCGGTCTGGAGGACAACGCCGTCGTCGCGGTATGCCGTCCCGCCGAAGGCAACGCCTGGGTCAACATCAGCTACGCGGGCTTCATCGGCTCGGTCACGGCGATGAACGAGAAGCAGATCGCCATCGGCGAAATGGGCGGACGCGGCGAGGGGAACTGGGACGGCAAGCCCATGGCCCAGCTCGTGCGCGAGGTGATGGAGCAATGCGACACCATCGACGAGGCGGTGGAGTGGATGCGCAAGGGACCCCGAACCTGCGAATACTACTACGTGATCTCCGACGCGAAATCGGGGCGCGCCGTGGGGATCAAGGCCACGCCCGATCTTTTCGAGACGGTCTGGTCCGGCGAGAGCCATCCGCAACTGCCCGATCCCGTGGCCGACACCGTCCTCCTCTCCGCCGGGGACCGCTACACGGAACTGGTCAAGCGGGTCAAGGCGGGCCTGGGCGACTTCGACGCCGACTCCGCGCGCGAACTGATGACCCGCCCCGTCTGCATGACTTCGAACATCCAATCCGTCCTCTTCGCCCCGGACACCCTTGACTTCTGGGTCGCCAACGCCGATTCGGAGAACGTCGCGAGCCACACTCGCTACACGCATTTCAATCTCGCCGAGCTTCTCGGAAAGCCTGACAAACCGACCAAATCTCCGTGAACTCCCCTTCTCGCCCCGGCGGATGCCGCCGCCTTTTCCTCCGCCTGCTCCTCGTCGGGGCGGCCTTGATCGTCCTGCTCGCGGCCGTGGCGGGCGGGTTCTGGTGGTATTTCCACCCGACCTGCGAGCACCGTCCCGGCCTTGTCTACGGCCAGCGCGACGGGCACGACCTCACCTTCGACCTCGCCTGTCCGCAGCGACCCAACGGCGCGGGCGTGATCGTGATCGTGAGCGGACGCTGGAAGTCGCGGCCCGAATCTTTCGACTTCTGGCTGACGGCGCCTTTCCTGCGGCAGGGCTACACCGTCTTCGCCGTCTCGCACCGCTCCCAGCCCGAAACCTCGGTGCAGGACACGGTGGCCGACGTGAACCGCGCCGTCCGCTTCATCCGCCACCACGCGGCGGACTACGGGATCGACCCCGGTCGTCTCGGCGTCACGGGCGGCAGTTCGGGCGGCCAACTCAGCCTGATGCTCGTGACGCGGGGCGGTCCCGGTCCCGCCGACGCGGTCGACCCTGTTGATCGCGAAAGCAGCGCGGTGCAGGCGGCGGCGATCCTCTTCCCCGTGACGAACCTCGTCGATCTCGGCACCTCGACCCAGAACGCGGGCGACGGCGGACCTCCGAAAAGCTTTCGCGAGGCCTTCGGCGAGGAAGGCAAGGATCCCGAGCGATGGCCCGCCCTCGCGCGGGAGCTGTCCCCCGTCTACCACGCCCATGCCGGCCAGCCGCCCGTGCTCATCCTCCACGGCGACGGCGACACCCTCGTGCCGCTGGAGCAGTCGGAGTGGTTCCGCGACGCCTCCGAGAAGGCCGGGGCCTCCCCGGTGAAGATCGTCGTGCGCGAGGGCAAGGGCCACGGCTGGCTCCGCATCGTCTTCGACATCGGGCTGTTCGTGGATTGGTTCGACGAGCATTTGTAGCCGTAGATCGAACGACCTTGCGACGGCAACGCAGCAAAACCCAAAGCCCGCCACACCCGGCTTCGACCTCACTCCGCATCCAGCGAAATCTCCACAAGCTTGTTCACTCCGATCTCGACCTCCTTCTCCGCCTTCTTGTCGTCCTTCGTACGCTGCACGATGACCTTTCCGGCGGGAAGATAGAAGGTCGCCTCCTTGTCGTAGGAAAATCCGAGGTTGACCGGATCGCTCTCGCCATCCTCGGGAACGCCGAGAAGGTTCCATGCCCCATCCTTGGCGGACTTCACCTTCAGGACGCCCGCGTTGAGGTTCAAGGTGACCTGGGTCTGGCGGTTGGCGGTCACCTCGACCTCCATCTCCGCCTTGGCCTCGCCGCGTCCGACTTTCAGCAGGTATTTCCCCGCATTGTTGCGGAAGCGGGGATTACCGTCGTAGCTGAAGCCCGCATCCTTGCGGTTGCCTTCGGCGTCCGTCTCGGTCAACAGCGCCCAGGCGAGGCCATCGGAGACGGGCTGCCCGCCTTCGCCCATCACTGCATTCGCCTGGATCGTGCCGGCGTTCAGGATGATCTGGGTCTCGACCAGCTTGCCCGCCTCGACCGACACCTCCTGCTGCGCCTTCGCCTCCCCCCAACCCAAGGTCACGAGGTAGTCGCCCGCTGGCACGGTGAGAGTGGGATTGGCCTCGTAGGAATATCCGACATCCTCGCGCTTGCCTTCCAAATCAGGTGCGCCGAGCACGTTCCAGGCGAGATCGTTCGTGAGCGGCTGCGCCCCTTCCGCCGGCAGGGCGGAAAGGCGGAGCTTGCCGGAGCCGAGGATCATGACGACCTCCGATCCGCCGCCCGCGCCGACTTCGATCTCCTTCGTCGCCTTGGCGCTGCCTTGGACGACTTCGACGAGGTATTTGCCCGAGGGCAGGGAGAAGGTCGGCTGCGCCTCGTAGCTGAAGGCGATCGACGGGCGCTTCCCTTCCAGATCCGGTTCGCCGTAGACGTTCCAGGCGAGGTCCTTCGTGATCGGCTCGCCACCCTCCGTCAGGGTCGCGGAGGCCTTCACCTTCCCGCTCTCCAAGGAAAGAAGCAGCTCGGTCGTTTTCCCCGCCTCGATCTCGACCTCCCGCTGCGCCTTCGCGCTGCCGTGGGCGACGGTGACGAGGTATTTCCCGGCGGGCAGGTTCAGGGTCGGCTTCGCCTCGTAGCTGAAGCCTTTGCTAGTGCGGTCACCCTCCGCGTCGGGTTCGCCGAGGATGTCCCAGGCGAGATCCTTGGTCAGGGGAGGCTCGCCCTCCTTGATCGTGGCGGCGAGTTTCAGGCTGCCGCTGCCGAGGATGACGGAGACCTCCGCCGCCGCCCCGTCGCCGACGACGACCTCGCGCTCCGCGACCGCGCCGCCGCGCTCCGCCTTGAGCAGGTAGGTGCCGGGATCGACGCGCAGGAAGGGCTTGCCCTCGTAGCTGAAGGCGACCTGCTGCCGCTCGCCCGCCGCTCCGGCGGGGCCGTAGAGGGTCCACGCGACGCCCGAGGCCAACGCGGGGCCGCCTTCGGTCTCGTGCGCCGTGGCTTTCACGCCCGTGTCGGTGAAGACGATCTCCTTCGTCACCGTCTCGCCGCTGGCGATCTCAACTTCGAGCTTCATCGCCTTGTCCCCGCGGGCCGCGAGCACTTGGTATTGGCCGGGCTGCGGCAGTTCGGGCGACCAACGGCCGCCGTCGCCCGTTGCGACCTCCTCGCCGTCCGGAGTCAGGAGCTTGAAGGAGACGCCGTCGATTACGGGACCGCCCGAGGCGAGCTTCGGCTCGACGACGAGACGGCTCGTCGGCTTCATGACCTGCTTCAGCGCCTCTTGCAGCGCGTCCATCAGGCCAGCCGCCGTGTCGGCGAACAGGTAGAGGCCCCCGGTCTGCTTCGCGAGGCATTCCAGCCCGAGCGACTCGCCCGGTTTCAGGTCGAAGCCGATGACGTGGCAGGTGAAATCGAGGCCCGCCGCCTCCAGTTCCACGGCGATGGCGCAGGGATCCTTGCCGCAGGTCTCCTCTCCGTCGCTGACGAGGATGACCGAGGCCTTCTCCTCGGTGTAGCGAAGGTGGCCCGCCGCCTCGATCACCGCCGCCGTCAGCGGGGTCTTGCCAACCGGGTTGAGGCCCGAGAGCTTGGAGAGCACGGCACCGCCACTGCCCGCCGCCGGAGGCACGAGCAGTTCGATGTCCTCGCAGTCGCCTTTCCGGCGGTGCCCGTAGGCCATCAGACCCAGTTCGACCTTGGAATCAAGGCCGGAAACGATGTCCGCGACGACTTCCTTAGCCACGTCGATCTTGGGACGCCCCTCGATTTTCCCCGCCATGCTCCCCGAGGCGTCGAAGACGATGATGACGCGGGCGGGCGGGGTCTCGTCCTGCGCCGGGCCCTGCGGGGCGAGGCCGAAGAGGAGGGCGAAAAGCAGGAGGAGGCGGAAGACGGGGAGACGGTTCATGGAGGTGGTTCGGGGGGCGGCATGATAGCCCATGCCAAATCTGTAGACGAGCGAGACGAAGCGCTATTTGAAAAACTTTCGACACCCACCGATTTCTTTTCCTATTCCGCCACCGACGCGATAACGCAGGCTCCGCAGACTCGACGAAGAGTCCCGTTCCCCTGTAACTTGTGAGCGATCCCGTCATGAACCGCCGCCATTTCTTCCACGCCACCCCCGCCTTGGCTCTGTTGGCCGACCGCTCGACCGCGCAAGCCCAAGGGGACGCCCCAAAAGAAACGCCCGACGCCGCGCCGTCCGGAGTCTTGACGCTGACGCCTCCCGTGGTCATGGCGCCGCGCCACGACGGCGCGGACCTCGTCTGGGCGGTCGGCCGGCTGGCTCGTGGATGGGTGGAATGGAAGTCCGAATCCGGCGAATCGGGCCAAGCCCAGACCACCCCCGACGGCTTCTTCCCCCAAGCCAGCCGCGTGATGAAAGTCCCGCTGCGCGACCTGTCTCCCGGCAAGGAATACCAAGTCCGCGCCATCACCGAAGCCATCGACGGGCCGCCGGAGCGGGCCGAAAGCGAATGGAAGACCTTCCGCACCCTCGATCCTGGGGCCGACGCGACCCGTTTCGCGGTCTGGAACGACACCCACCAGCGGGACGAGACCATCCGGGAGCTGCATCGCATCACTCCGGCGTCGGATTTCCTCCTCTGGAACGGCGACACTTGCAACGACTGGAAAAGCGAGGACCTCCTCATCCCGACCCTGCTGCATCCGGGCGGTACCGATTTCTCGCACCAGCGCCCCGTCCTCCTCACGATGGGCAACCACGACGTCAGGGGGAAATACGGCTACCAAGTCCCCGAGACCATCTCCACGCCCAGCCAACGGCCCTACTATGCCTTCCGCAGCGGCCCCGTCGCCGTCGTCTGCCTGCACACGGGCGAGGACAAGCCGGACGACCATCCCAGCTTCCAGGGGCGCGCCTCCTTCCAGCGGCTGCGCGAACGCCAGGCGGAATGGCTCGGCCGGGTCGTCCGCCGACCGGCCTTCCGCGACGCCCCCTACCGCGTCGTCTTCTGCCACATCCCCCTGCGCTTGGACGAGGAACCCGAAACGCTGGACTACGCCAACGGCGACTACGACCACTACGCCCGCTCCAGCCGGGATCTCTGGCACGATTCCCTCGTGAAATGGAAAGCCCAGGTCGTCATCTCGGGCCACACGCACCAGCAGGCCTATCTGGAGCCCACCGACGCCTTTCCCTACGCCCAGCTCATCGGCGGCGGACCCCAATCCGAACGGGCGCGCTGGATCGAAGGCGTCGCCGACCGCACCCAACTGACCCTCACGACCCGGAATCTGCAGGACGAGACGACGCACCAGGTCTCGTTCCCGCCGATGGCCTGAGGCACAGCCCGTCGGGTTTTTGTGATTTTGGATTTGCAGCCCTTTCCCCACCGCCCCTATCGTCCCCGTAGACTCCTTCTCCCCGTTCTCCATGACTCCCTCCTTCCGCACCCTCGCCCGCCTTCTCCTCCTGCTCGGCCTCCCCGCCCTCGCCGCCGCCGAACCCATCGAACGCGACATCGTCGTCTACGGCGGCACCAGCGCCGGGATCGTCGCGGGCATCCAAGCGAAAGCGATGGGCAAATCCGTCATCGTCATCGAGCCGACCTCCCGCGAGGGCGGTCTCACCACCGGAGGGCTCGGGCAGACGGACATCGGAAACAAGCAGGTCATCGGCGGGCTTTCCCGCGAGTTCTACCGCCGCGTCGCCCGGCACTACGCCGATCCCGCCGCATGGAAATGGCAAAAGCGCGAAGAATACAAGGATTCGGGCCAGAGCCGCACCGAGCAGGGCGAGGAGACGATGTGGACCTTCGAACCTTCCGCCGCGCTGAAAATCTACCGCGACTGGATCGCCGAGACCGATCTTGAGTTGGTCTTCAACGAACGGCTCGACCGCGAGAAGGGCGTCGTCGTCGAAAACGGCCGCATCGTCTCCATCGCGATGGAGTCGGGCAAGATCTTCACCGGGAAGATGTTCCTCGACGCTACCTACGAGGGCGACCTGCTGGCTGCGGCAGGAGTCAGCTACACTGTCGGACGCGAGGCCAACGCCCAATACGACGAGACCCTCAATGGCGTGCAGACGACGATGGCGCGGCACCACCAGTTCGTGAAAGGCGTCGATCCCTATATCGAAAAGGGAAATCCGGCGAGCGGTCTGCTCCCCTTCATCGACCCCGCCGGACCGGGCGAGGAGGGCGCGGGCGACCACCGCGTCCAAGCCTACTGCTTCCGCATGTGCCTCACCGACCATCCCGACAACCGCATCCCCTTCACCAAGCCCGAAGGCTACGAGGAACAGTGGTACGAGCTCCTTCTCCGCAACTACGAGGCTGGCGAAACCCGCGTGCCGTGGATCAACTCCTCCATGCCCAACCGCAAGACCGACACGAACAACAATTTCGGCTTCTCCACCGACTTCATCGGGCAGAACTACGACTACCCCGAGGCCTCCTACGCCGAGCGCGAGGCCATCGTGGCGCGGCATCGCCTCTACCAGCAGGGCCTCGTCTGGACCCTCGCCAACCACCCGCGCATGCCGGAGACAGTCCGCGAGCAGGTCTCGCAATGGGGCATGTCGAAGGACGAATTCACCGAAGGCAAGGGCTGGCAGGAGCAGCTCTACATCCGCGAGGCGCGGCGCATGGTCTCCGGCTTCGTCATGACGCAGAACCACTGCCAGCACCGCGAGCCGGTCGAGCGCTCCGTCGGCATGGGCGCCTACACCATGGACTCGCACCACGTCCAGCGGCATGTCGACGCGGACGGCCATGTCCGCAACGAGGGCGACGTGCAGGTCGGCGGCTTCCCCCCCTACCCCATCGCCTACGAGGCCATCGTTCCGAAGCGCGGCGAATGCTCCAACCTCCTCGTGCCCATATGCCTCTCCTCGACGCATATGGCCTTCGGCTCGATCCGCATGGAGCCCGTCTTCATGGTCCTCGCCCAGTCCGCCGCCACCGCCGCCAGCCTCGCCATCGACGCGGACGTCGCCGTGCAGGACATCGACTACGACGCCCTGCGCGTCCGACTCGAAGCCGACGGGCAGATCCTGAACTACACCGCCCCGCCCCCGTCCACCGAGCATTTCACCCAGCTCGACACGCTCGACGGCATCGCCGTGGACGACACTATGGCGAAGCGCGTCGGATTCTGGCAAGCCTCCTCCCTCGCCAGCGGAATCCACCATGGCTGTCTCCACGACGGCGACGCCCGCGACGGCAAGGCCTCCGCCACCTTCACCACCACCCTGCCCTCCCCCGGTGTCTACGAGGTGCAGGTCGCTTGGGTCCAAAACGCGAACCGCGCCACCAAGGTGCCCGTCCGCATCGAGCACGCCGACGGAACCGCCGAGGCGCGAGTGAACCAGCGCGAGCGTCCCGCGATCAACAAGCATTTCGCCAGCGTCGGGAAATTCCGCTTCGCCGAAACGGGAACGGTCACGATCTCGAACCACGACACCGACGGATATGTCATCATCGACGCGGTGCGGTGGGTGAAGGTGGAGTGATGTGAGGAGCGCGGGCACTCCTGCCCGCATTTTGAACGCCATGATTCTCTGTTGCGGGCAGGAGTGCCCGCGCTCCCGTGCCCCGCTCACCCCGCCTCGTTCCACTCCAGCCCGCCGGGCAGGTCGAAGCCCTCGTATTCGAGGTGAAGGACTCTCCGCCGCCCCGCACCCGTCGACCGACCGGAGGCATGGAGGAGCAAAGGCCGCATCAGCAAGGCATCGCCCTTCGCGGCGGAGCAAAGATGCTCGGGGATCTCGGCTCGCAACTCCCGGATCCGCTCCGCCGATAGCCGTCCCTCCCGGTGAGTGCCAGGCAGGACTCGCAAGGCTCCGTTCGATTCGTCTGCGTCGTCGAGATGCAGCCGGATCGTCAGCATCCGTTCGAGCAGCCCGACCGGCGGCTGCACATGCGGGATTCCCTCCTTCACGCTCCACGGACCAAAGCCCGGACATTCCCGCCGCTCCCGGACAGCCAAGGTGAGGTCCTGATGCCACGGCACCAGCCAGTTCGACCCGGGCGATTTGTCGAAGTAGATGGCACGAACCGGCAACGGTTCGGCGGGGAGATGGGGACGGACGAGATCAAGCACCTTTGGCGACCGCGCCAAGGCCGCCACTGCCGGAGCTGCCAGCACCCCACGGCGTCCGGCTCCCTCGGCATCGCCCAGTTCGGCAAGCAAAACCCGGCGCTCCTCAGCGTCGAGGATTCCCTGAAGCATCGCGAATCCGCTGCGTTCGATCGAGTCTTGCATGGGAATTCGCGTCAAAAATGAGGAAGGCCCATGGAATTCACTGAAGCTCACGATCCCTTTCCGTAAAGTTCAGCGGATTCCGTGGGCAGCCATCCAATCAGAACCAAGACAAAGAGGGTCAGGTGGCAGACCCGACCCTATCGTCCAAGTTAGGCGTTTTTAAGTTTGGTTTTTGGGCCGAGATTCTTATGGAGAATCGCTCTGATTGCCTTGAGATCGTCTTCTGTCGCTGCCGCTTTCGGAATGAAGTGCGCCCAGCGAGTAGAAATGTAGAGTAGAATAAAGTGCTTCGTCTCGATTGCCTTCAAGAAAGCGTTCCACTTCAAGGTCGTGTCGAACAAATTGCCTTGAACCGTGTAGCCGTCCTGAGTGATTGTGTATGTCTGGACGCCATCGATAGAGGGATTACGGCACCGCATACTGGATACATTGAACATCTGGATGAGGGGGATAAGGCCACCCATGAAAAGAAAGCCACCGAGTAAAATCGCCCACGCGGGCAGATCCCATATTCCCGGCTCGGAAATGTCTTGGCCGCAGCACAGCATGACGATGACGAGCAGAAACGGAATGCCAACGAAGATGCCCCACGCAACGTAAGTAGTCCAAAGGCGGCTGAGAACAGCGCGAGTGGCCCGAAAATGCATCCAGAAGCTGATTCTCGAAGTAAGGGTTATTGATTCCGATTGCATGGACGAACCTCTTTCTGCCTATCGAGTCAAAGGAATCGGCACGGGCTTGTCGGTCGATTGGGTGAACTCGCGGGCGCTGAATAGCCAAACGACGAGCTTCTTCGCATCCCAATATCTCGGCGCGGCGGCGGCTTTGTAGAAAAGCTGCTTGCGGGCTTGGACGAGACCCGATCCGCGCACGCCGACGAGATCGGGGGCGAGGCCGTAGCGGACTGCGAGGTGGTCGAGCACGCCGGCCCCGGCGCAGTGCATCCCGCCGGCACGGCCTTCGTGGAACACCAGCGTGTGGCTGTCGCCAAGGAGCAGCACGGGACTCGTGGGATCGGGCGTCACGCCGACCCGCCCGCCCGCGCTGACGTAGTGTACGGGGAGCGTTTCGGGCGGCACGACGCCTTCCCATTCGCTACCAGTGATCTGGTCGCCGACAAAGGTCAGGGTCCCGGCTTCGCCGACGGAAAAGGGTCCGGGAGCCGTCGCTCCGTCGAGGGGAGCGGTCTCGGCGACAAGCTTCGCGACGAGTTCCGCCCCGGCCGGGGAAAAATGGGCGTCCTGTCGGCAGTAGAGCAGGGCAGCGGGATCGTTTTTGCAGACTTCGAGAAAACGGGGCTCCAAGTCGAGCACCTCGACGCCGGCGGCGGCGATGCGTTCGAGGAAGGGGGCGAGGGCGGCGGCGTCCCCGGCGGAAGCTCCCTCCACGAGCCTGCCAGGATGGATCGAGCCCTTCGCGGGCACGGGCACGAGGAGAAGACGGATGCCGCGCTCCTTCAGAAGCCCGTGGAATTCGACGATGCCGGGCACGGGGTCGGCCTGATTGGCGGCGACCTCCTCCCACGGCTTCTCCCAGAAGCGGCCCGTGGCGAGGTGCTTCACCTCCTTGACCGGAAAATACCATTCGAAATCGTCCCCGCGCACCGAAGGGGCTTGGCGCACCTTCGCGGCGGCGGCCTCGGCGAAGCGGAGGGTTCGATCTTGGGCAGGGAGTGTCGCGGAGACGGCGAGGAGGATGGCGAGGAAGGGTCTCATGGCATCATCAACCCTTACGGCCTCTCCCGTTCGGCTTCAAGTTTCCTGCGAATTTCGTGGAACGACTCTTCAGAGTACGTTTCCGGCTTCCTGTGGCCGCGTTCAGCGGGCGCGGATCGAATGTCCAAACGACGCTCGACCGGGGTCAATGACCCCGGCTACAGATCCCACCTCCGATGGACGCGCTAGCGCTGTAGCCGACCTCAGTGAGGTCGGGCCGAACGTCCAAACGACGCTCGGTCGGAGTCAATGACCCCGGCGACATGTCGCCCCTCCCCATTTCCGTGTCTTCCGCGTGCTCCGTAGGCCACCCTCTCAATGCGCTCCCAAATACCGCTCGCGCAAATGCTCGACCAAGGCGTCGGACGTCACCGGCTCTCCTGCGGCGCGGGCGACGAGTTCATCGGGAAGATACAGGCTCCCGGCTTCGTGGATGTGCTTCCTCATCCAATCCAGAAGCGGCCCGTAGTCGGCGTTCTCGAACGCGGCGGCAACAGCGACATCCCGCTTCGCGGCGCGGGCGAGGTGGGCGGCGTTCAGGTTGCCGAGGCTGTAGGTGGGGAAGTAGCCGAAGATGCCCATGCTCCAGTGGATGTCCTGGAGGCAGCCCTCGGCGTCGTTCCTCACGGGGCGGCCGAAATAGGACTCGAAACGGCGGTTCCATTCGCCGGGGATGTCGGCGACAGCCAGCTCGCCGGAGAAGATGGCCATTTCCATCTCGAAGCGCAGCAGGATGTGGAGGTCGTAGGTCACCTCGTCGGCCTCGACCCGGATGTGGCTGCGCTCGGCTTGGTTCACGGCAGCGTGGAGGTCGTCGGGCGTCAATCCGGCGAGATGGGGGAAGTGGTGGATCGCGCGGGGCAGCCATTTCTCCCAGAAGCCGCGGCTGCGTCCGACGTGGTTCTCCCAGAGGCGCGACTGTGATTCATGCACGCCTAGCGAGCTGGCGCTGCCGACGGGCTGGCCGCGCCAATCCTTCGGCAGACCCTGCTCGTAAAGTCCATGTCCGGTCTCGTGGAGCACGCCGAAGAGCGAACTGAGGAAATCGCCCTCGTCGTAGCGGGTCGTCAGGCGCGTGTCGTAGGGCGCCATGCCGGAGCAGAAGGGATGGACGGCGGTGTCGATGCGCCCCGCCTTGAAGTCGAAGCCGATGGACTCGGCCACCTCGCGGTTGAAGGCCTGCTGCCTCTCAATGGGGTAGTGCCCGGCGAGCTTGGATCGGTCGAAAGGTTCCCGCGCCGTCGCCGCCTCGACCACGGGAACGAGGGACTCGCGCAAGCTTCCGAGGGTGGCGACAAGACCCCGCGCAGTGGCCCCGCGCTCGAAGCCGTCGATCAGGGCGTCGTAGAGATGATCCTCGTAGCCCCAGCGTTCGGCTCGCTCGCGGGAAAGGGCAACGAGCTTTTCCAGATGCGGGGCGAAGCGGGCGAAATCGGATTTTTCCCGGGCCTCGGCCCACGCGGACTTGGCGAGGACGCGGGCTTCGGCGAACTCCTGCACGAGCGGCTTCGGCAGACGGGTGGCGCGGTCGTATGCGTGGCGCCACACGCGCAGGTTCGCGGCGGCCACGGGATCGGTAGCGCTCCTTGACGCGGCCTCGGCTTCGGCGATCCACTCGCCCACCTCGGCGGCGGTGAAGCGCTCGTGCAAATAGCCGCTGAACCACGACATCTGCTCGGCGCGGTAGGCAACGCCGCGTTTCGGCAGGAGAACCTCCTGGTCCCAGCCGAGGAGGGAGGCGGCGTCACCGACGAGGCGCAACTCCCGTCCGAGGGCGACGAGACGCTCGTAGGCCGTGCTCATGCCTCGTGGCGGGGGCTCGTGCTCACTGCGGCGCGGCGGTCGATGCGGCGGCCTCGCGAGCCAAGTTGGCCATCACTTGGATGGAACCAGCGGAAAGGGTGCCGAGCACGCCGGAAGGCTGCCCATCGATGATGCGCACCACGGTGATCCCGACAGGCTTGCCGTCGAGGGTGAAAACGGGCATCCCTTGGGCGGTACCGGCGTCGGTGACGAAGAAGGTGCGATCGCCTTTGAAAACCCCGGTGATGCGGCCCAGCAGGATCGTGGGCATGAAACCGTAGACGGCGGAGGAGCGGGACAGGCCCACGACCTGATCGGCGGCTTCGGCGGTGGCAGCGAACTGGGAAAGATCGACCTTTTCGAACTTCTTGCTCAGGGCCTTGACCTCTTCAGGGTCGGGCAGGATGAAGGCGACGTCCGCTTCAGGGTCCTGGCGCACGACTTTGCCGTGGAGGAGGGTGGTGTCGCCGTAGCTGATCTCGACCTCGGTGAATTCGGTCGTGGCCGACTGGAGCGTGACGATCTTCTCGTCCATCTTCGCCTGTTGCCCCTCAAGACCGACGGCCGCGTCGATCGCGGAGTTGGAGACGACGATGAGGCCGTCGTCGCCGATGGTGACGCCGAGGGTGCGGCGCGGCAGATCGCGGGCAGGGAGGGGGTCGCCCGTGGTCTTGGCCTTGAGCACTCCCTTGGCCGTGACGACGACGAGAGAGCCCTTGTATTGCTCAAGGAGGTTCCTGGCTTTGACCTCGACGGACTCCTCCTGGGCACGGACCACCAAGCCCGAAAGGAGCGAAGCGGCCAAAAGGAGGGCGGCGCGGGCGTTCATCTGGAATACAGTTCGACGACGAGCTGGACGTTCACCATCGTGTCGATCTCCTCGGCTTCGGGGAGGCGGTTCACGGTTCCGGAGAGTTTGTCGCGGTCGAAGGTGAGCCAGTCGGCCACGGGGCGGATCTGGGTCAGGTCGAGGGCGCGGTTGCCGAGCTGCTGGGAGCGGCCCGCTTCGACGACGCTGATGACGTCGCCGGGCTTCACGCAATAGGAGGGGATGTCAACGCGACGGCCGTTCACCTTGATGTGGCCGTGGCCGACGAACTGGCGGGCGGCGCGGCGGGTGTTGCCAAGGCCGAGGCGGTAGACGACGTTGTCGAGGCGGGTCTCAAGCAGTTGCACGAGGATGTCGCCGGTGATGCCGCGACGGCGCTGCGCCTCGGCGAAGTAGCGGCGGAACTGCTTTTCGAGGATACCGTACTGGAGGCGGAGCTTTTGCTTCTCGTTCAGGGCGACGCCGTAGTCGCTGCGCTTCTTGCGGGCACCACGGGCACCGTGCTGGCCGGGAGGATAAGGGCGGCGCTCAAGGGCTTTGGAAGGACCGAACAAGGCCACGCCGAAGCGGCGGTTGATTCTGTCAGTGGGACCGGTGTATCTGGCCATGGGGATGCTTGGTGGAAGAAGAGAGATGCAGGATCAGACGCGGCGAGCTTTCTTGGGGCGACAGCCGTTGTGCGGCACGGGGGTCACGTCTCTGATGCGGAGAACCTCGATGCCGAGGCCTTGCACGGCGCGGACGGCGGATTCGCGCCCGGCACCAGGGCCTTTGACGCGCACCTCGGCTTGCTTGAGCCCGTGCGACATGGCTTGACGGCAGGCGTCCTGGGCGACGAGTTGGGCGGCGTAGGCGGTGCTCTTGCGCGAACCGCGGAAGCCCATCTTGCCCGAACTGGACCAACCGATCACGTTGCCGTTGGCGTCGCTCACGGAGACGATGGTGTTGTTGAAGGTGGAGGCGACGTGGACGACGCCCGCATGGACGTTCTTGCTGCCCTTGGCCTTGAGGATTTTCGGCTTCTCGACACCCTCGGCGCTCTCCATCTCGAGGAAGATGTCCTCGGCGGTGCGGGGGCGCTCCTTCTCCTTGCGGGGGGCTTCCGCCACCGCTTCGGTCGCTGCGGTCTCGGGAGCGGCTGCGACGGCAGCCTCGGCGGGGGCGGCTGCGGTTTCTTCAGGCTGGGTCTCTTCGGCCATGATGCTTGTCTATCGAAAGGAGTTCGGGGATCACTTGCGGATCACGCCCACGGTCTTGCGCTTGCCCTTGCGGGTGCGGGCGTTGGTGGAGGTGCGCTGGCCGCGCACGGGGAGGCCACGGCGGTGGCGCAGACCGCGATAGCAGTTGATCGAGGTCAGGCGCTTGAGGTGGATCTGGAGTTCGCGGCGCAGGTCACCCTCGATCATGACGCCGCCACCGGTGATGGCGTTGGCGATGCGAGCAAGCTGCTCCTCACCGAGTTCGCCAGTGCGGAGATTGGGATCGACCCCGGCCTCATCGAGGATCTTGGTCGCGGTCTTCCGGCCGATGCCGAAGATGTAGGGAAGGGAAGCCTCAATGCGCTTCTCGTTGGGGATTTCGACTCCGAGCAGACGTGCCATAATTCAAACGGGGTTGGAAAGGATTATCCTTGGCGCTGCTTGTGGCGCGGATTCGTGCAGATGACGCGCAACACACCCTGCCGCTTGATAATGCGGCATTCGCTGCAGAGGCGTTTCACAGAGGGCCTGACTTTCATGGGACGAACTAAATCAAATGGGGGAAGGGTGCGCGTCGCTTGCGATGGGAGTCGCGACCGGATTTCGGAAAAACCGGACCGGATGCGCCAAGATTCCAAGCGAATCCCGGCCCCGGAAAGGGACGCCGTGCCAAGGTTTTGGCGCGGGGAGGGAATGTTTACTACAGATTTCCCCTCCCGCAACCGCTCTTTGGCCGAATCCTTTCATTTTTGAAAAATTTTTTCCTGCCGCCGCGAAAGCCCGTCGCGATTCGTTCATCATGCCATCGCCGGGCCGAAACTGCGCTCCCGTGGGGTGAGGATCTCGGCCTCGCCCTCGGTGACGAGGACCATGTGCTCGAAATGGGCGGAGAGGGCGCGGTCGGCGGTGATGACGGTCCACTTGTCCTCGAGGATGCGCACCTCGTCGGTGCCCGCGTTCACCATGGGTTCGATCGCGAGAACCATGCCCGGCTCGAGGTGCGGGTTCTTGAAACGTCGCGAGGCCATCTCCTCGGGATCCCAGTAGTTCGGCACCTGCGGCTCCTCGTGCAGCTTGCGACCAACGCCGTGGCCGACGAACTGCTTCACGACCGTGAAACCGCGCTCCCCGACGTATTCCTCGACCGAGGCGCAGACGGTGGAAAGGCGAGCACCGGGCCGGACGCGGTCGATGGCGGCGAAAAGAGCGGCCTCGGTCGCGGCGAGGAGGGGCACGGCGGTGGCCGGCATGGGGCCGGCGGAGACAGTTTTGGCATTGTCCCCGACCCAGCCCGCCTTGGTGAGGATGCCGACGTCGATCTTGACGATGTCACCGTTGCAAAGTTCGCGCGACCCGCCGATGCCGTGGACGACCTCTTCGTTCACCGAGATGCAGATGTGGCCGGGAAAGCCCTTGTAGCCGAGGAAGGCGCTTTTGCAGGATCGCTCCGCCATCAGGGCGGCGGCGGCGCGGTCGATCTCTCCGGTGGTCGCGCCGGGACGGACGAGGTCGCAGGTGAGGGCGAGGATTTCGGCGGCGGTCGCTCCCGCCTCGCGGAGACCGTCCAATTCGCTCCCGCCGCGAAGCTGGATCTTGGATTTTCGCTTCGCCATGCGGGCCGCGAGGAGACGGAGGGGGTTCCGGATCACTGTCTCGCGACCTGGTAGTAGACGAGTCCGCCGATGATGAGGATGGCGGCGACGATGAGGAGCCATAGGATCTGGTTCCCGCTGGCCACCGCACCAGTCCCCCCGGGGCGGTCGAAGCGCCCGCGGATGCGGCCCTTGCGGAGGAAGCCGTCGTAGTGGCGCTGGATGAGGTGGGTCTCCACTTGGCGCATCACATCGAGGAGCACACCGACCATGATGAGGAGGCCGGTCCCCCCGAAGAACTGCGCCGCAAGCGGCGGCACACCCATGAGGGCGGTGAGGATGGGCGGCAGGATCGCGACGATGGTGAGGAAGATGGCTCCGGCGAAGGTGAGGCGGCTCATCGACTTGTCGAGGAACTCGGCGGTGGGCTTGCCGGGGCGCACGCCGGGGATGTAACCGCCGTTCTTCTTGAGGTCGTCGGCGATCTGGTTGGGCTGGAACATCGTCGCGACCCAGAAGTAGCTGAAGAAGAAGATCATCAGGCCGGTCATCACGTAGTAGATCCAGCCGTGGGCACCGCCCCCGCCACCGAGGATGCTCATCAGATTCTGCGCCCAAGCCTCGTGAGGGAAAGCCCAGCCGATGATCTGCGCCGGGAACATGAGGATGGCCTGGGCGAAGATGATGGGCATGACGCCGGCATAGTTGACCTTCAGCGGCATGTGCTGGGTCTGGCCGCCGTACATCTTGCCGCCGCGAACCTGCTTGGCGTAGTTGATCGGGACGCGGCGCTGCGCCTGAGTGATGGAGATCACCGCCGCGACGACGAAGAAGAGGAAGGCGAGCAGGGCGACGAGCTGAAAGGGGCGCAGCAGGTTGTCGCCAGCACTGGCGACGTAGGTGTTGTAGACCTGGAAGAGGGCACCGGGCAGCGCGTAGATGATGTTGACGGTGATGATGATGGAGACCCCGTTGCCGATGCCCCGCTCGGTGATCTGGTCGCCGAGCCAGAGGAGGAGCATTGCGCCTCCGGTGATGATGATGACTGTCTTGAAAAGGAAGAAGGTTCCCGCCTCGGGCACGAGCTCACGCGTCGATCCGCTGGCGATGTCCCGGAGGAAGGGATTGGCCTGGGGATTGACGAGGGACTGCGCCAGCATCCAGCCTTGGAAAAGGCAGAGGACGATGGTGAGAACGCGGGTGTAGAGGCTGATCTTCTGCCTCCCGCCTTCCTCCCGAGAGAGTTTGCCGAGCGAGGGGACCACCGCTGTGAGGAGCTGCATCATGATCGACGCGCTGATGTAGGGCATGATGCCCAAGGCGAAGAGGGCCGAATTCTGCAAACCGCCACCGCTGAAGACGTTCATCAGGGCGAGCACGGCGGTGAGGCCGCGGTTGTCGCTCGATTGCTCCTGCACTTGGCGGTACCAGTCCTGCAAAACGTTGTCGTCCACCCCCGGCAGGGTGATGACGGCACCGAGGCGCACGATCACAATGGCAAGCAGGGTGAAGAGAATCCTCGAACGCAGTTCGGGGATCTTGAGGCTGTTGGTGAAGGCGGAGATCATCGGGAATGGCGGGAGGAGGGAACCGGCGGGACGGGAGGCGGGCGGGCCGCGCTCGCTCACGATTCGGCGACGCTGCCGCCCGCTTTTTCGATTTTCTCCTTCGCCGCGACCGACACCTTGTCGACGGACACGGTGAGCTTCCGGGTGAGATCGCCGTTGGCGAGCAGCTTGACCCCGTCCCAGACCCCTTTGACGAGGCCAGCGGCGCGGAGGGTGGCCTCGTTCACCTCGTCACCGTCGGCGAACTTCGCCTCCAACGTGGCGAGATTGACGACGGCGTAACGGGTCTTGAACTGCGCGTTGTTGAAGCCCTTCTTGGGCAGACGACGGGCGATGGGCATCTGGCCACCCTCGAAACCGGGGCGGATGGAGGCCCCGGCGCGCGCCTTCTGGCCCTTGTGCCCCTTGCCGGAGGTCTTGCCAAGGCCGGAGCTCTCGCCGCGACCGAGTCGCTTGCGGCGATGCTTCGAACCGGGGGTGGGTTTCAATTCGTGGAGTTTCATGAAGCTGGGATTCCGGTGGAGGGACGGTTAAAGGGCTTTCTTCTCGGCGAGGCGCTTGCCACGGACGGAATAGATCTGCTCCTTGGTGCGAAGTTGCGCGAGGGCCTCAAGGGTCGCCTTGACGACGTTGGCGGGATTGTTAGAGCCTTGCGACTTGGCGAGGATGTCCTTGATCCCCGCCGCCTCGACGACGGCACGGACGCCGCCACCCGCGATGAGCCCGGTGCCGGGCGAGGCGGGGAAGAGGAGGACGCGGGCACCACCGTGCTCGCCGATGACGGGATGGGGGATGGTGTTGTGGGTGATGTTCACCGCGAGCATCTGCTTCTTCGAAGCCTCGCTGGACTTCTTGATGCACTCGGAGACCTCCTGGGCCTTGCCGAAGCCGAAGCCGACGCGGCCTTCGCGGTCGCCGCTCACGACGAGGGCGCTGAAGCTGAAGCGGCGTCCGCCTTTCACGACCTTGGAGCAGCGGTTGATGTGGACCACCTTTTCGAAAGTGTTTTCCGAAACCTCGCGGAAGGACTCGGGCGAACTGGCGCGGAGGCGCTCGTGCGCCTTCTCCAGCTTGTCGAAGGCGGCGGGAGCCTCGGTGGCCTCGCTCTCGGCGGCAGCCTCAAGGGCAGCGGACTCAAGGAGTTCGTCGGTGGCAGCCTCGACGGCGGCTTCGTTCGGAATTTCGTCGCTCATAGATCGGTCGTCAGAAGTTGAGTCCAGCCTCGCGGGCCGCGTCGGCGAGGGCTTTCACCTTGCCATGGTATTGGAAGCCACCCCGGTCGAAGACGACGGCATCGAGGCCGGCCGCCTTGGCCTTCTTGGCGACGGTCTCGCCCACTTTGGCGGCGGCGGCCTGGTTCGCGCCCTTCGCCGAAATCCCCTTGTCGAGGGTGGAGGCGGCGGCAAGGGTGCGCCCGCTGGCGTCGTCGATGACTTGGGCGTAGACGTTCTGGTTGGAGAAGTGGACGGCGAGGCGGGGGCGCTCCGCCGTGCCGGCGATCTTCTTGCGGATGCGGACGCGCACCTTGGCGCGGGCCTGCTTGCGGATGTGGAGACTCATGGGTGGTTCCTCGCGGTGATGAATTATCGTTTGACGCTCTTGCCTTGCTTGCGGCGCACTTTCTCGCCCTTGTAGCGGACGCCTTTGCCCTTGTAGGGTTCGGGCGGATAATAGGAGCGCACATCGGCGGCAAACTGGCCGACGAGCTGCTTGTCGATCCCCTCGATCTTGATGTTCGTGTTGCCTTCGACGGTCACGGCGATGCCTTCGGGGATGGGATGGAGCACGGGATGGGAAAAGCCGAGGCTGAGGTCGAGGGCCTTGCCCTTGACGGCGGCGCGGAAGCCGACGCCGATGATCTCAAGCTCCTTGGTGAAGCCTTTTACGACGCCCTCGACCATGTTCGCGACGAGACTGCGGGCGGTGCCGTGCATGGCGCGGAGCTCGCGCTCCTCCGAGCTGCGGGTGACGGTCAGGGTGCCGTCCTCCTGCTCGATGCCGAGCCCGCCGGGCAGGGTCCACTGGAGCTGCCCCTTCGGTCCCTTCACGGAGACCTCCCGGCCTCCTTGGACGTTGATCTCCACTTTCTCCGGGAGAGGTATCTGCTTTTTACCGATGCGCGACATGGTGGTGCGGTGTTTGGAAATTCGGGTTCGAGGCGGTCCTCACCAGACAAGGGCGAGAAGTTCGCCGCCGAGCTTGTGCTTGCGGGCGGTGTGGCCGGCCATGATCCCTTTCGGCGTGGAGACGATGGCGATGCCCATGCCTCCGAGAACCTTGGGGATGTCCTCGCAACCGACATAGCGGCGCAGACCAGGGCGGCTGACGCGCTTGAGGTTTTTCAATGCGGGGGTGTTGCCGGCGTAGCGGGGCTTGGCCTTGATCTGGGCACGAGTGCCTTCGCCAGTCTTCTCGAAAGACCAGAGGTAGCCCTCCTCCTTGAGGATGCGGGCGATCTCCTCCTTCACTTTCGAGTAGGGGGCGGTGAAGTCCTCCTTGTGCGCCAAGGTGGCGTTCTTGAAACGGGAGAGAAAATCGGAGATGGGATCGGTCAGGGCGGCCATGGGTTCCGGTGGGTGGATGCGGGAAAAAGGCGGGTTCAGGCGGAGGCGCCGGACTTGCGGAAGGGGAAGCCGAGCAGCTTCAGCAGCTCGCGGGCCTCGTTGTCGGTCTTGGCGGTGGTCACGATGGTGAAGTCGAAGCCGATGGTGCGGGTCACCTTGTCGATCTCGATTTCGGGGAAGATGGTGTGGTCAGCGATGCCGCAGGTGTAGTTGCCGCGCCCGTCGAAGGACTTCGTCGGAAGGCCGCGGAAGTCGCGAATGGTGGGGGCGGCGACGTTGATGAAACGGTCGAGGAACTCCCACATGCGGGCACCACGCAAGGTGACGCGGGCACCGATGGTATCACCGGCGCGGAGCTTGAAGTTCGAGATAGCGTTGCGGGCCTTCGTCGCGACGGCGCGCTGGCCGGTGATCTTGCCTAGATCCTCGATCACCGCCTCGGAGGCGGCCTTGCGGTCCTCGGCCTTCCCGAAGCCGACGTTGAGCACGACCTTCTCGATCACCGGGATGCGGTGGACGTTGTCGTAGGCGAACTTCTCCTTCAGGCCGGGCACGGCCTTCTGCTTGTAGACCGACTTGAGCGCGGGTTCCATTGTCTTGAAAAATAGGGCTGAATTCCTCGATGGGGTGAAATCACTTGGCGACCGCCAGCTTCACGTTGGAGATGTGGATGGGGCCCTCCTTCTCGGCGAAGCCGCCCTCGGGGCGGTCCTGGCTGGGCTTGACCGCCTTCTTGATGATACGGACGCCCTCGACGAGCACTTGGGACTTCGTCGGGAAGACCTGGAGGACCTTGCCCGTCTCCCCTTTGTGGTTGCCGGAGATGACGACGACTTCGTCGCCCTTCTTGACATGGGTTTTGATTCGCTTGGCCATGGCTGCCGGTGGGATGCTTGGAATGAAAGTTAGAGGACCTCGGGAGCGAGGGAGACGATCTTCATGAAGTTCTTCTCGCGGAGTTCGCGGGCGACGGGTCCGAAAATGCGGGTGCCCTTGGGGTTCTTGTCCTTGTCGATGATGACGATGGCGTTGTTGTCGAAGCGCAAGACCGAGCCGTCGGTCCGGCGGATGGGGGCGGCGGTGCGCACCACCACGGCGCGGACGACGTCGCCCTTCTTCACGTTCGCGGTCGGGATGGACTCGCGGATGTGCGCGGTGACGATGTCCCCGACGCGGGCGTGGCGGGAGCGGGTGCCGATCACACCGATCATTTTGGCGACGCGGGCACCGGTGTTGTCGGCCACCTGCACCTTGGATTCCATCTGGATCATGGCTGGGAAATGGGGTTGGGAAATTCCGTTCGGGGACGCGGGGTGGTGTTCTCAGTGGGAGAGGATCTCCTTCAACTGCCAGCGCTTCTTCTTGCTCAGCGGCCGAGTCTCTTCGATGAGAACGCGGTCGCCCACTTTCGCCTCGCCGTTCTCGTCGTGGGCGAAGAAGGTGGAGGTCCGCTTCACGATCTTCTTGAAGCGGGGGTGCGGGACGCGGCGGCGCACTTCGACCACGATGGTCTTCTGCATGGCGTCGGACGTGACCACGCCCACGCGGGTCTTGCGCAACCCGGTCGCGCTCTGGCTCTCTTCTGACTCGCTCATCTGATTGGAAAATGGGAAAGGTTGGCGGGTGGATCAGGCTTGTCCGGCGCGTTTCGCGGTGAGGATGGTTTCGATGCGGGCGACCTCGCGGCGGGCGAGGCGGAGACGGGCGGGGTTCTCAAGCTGGCCGGCCTCCTGCTGGACGCGGAGCATGAGGGATTCCTCCTTGAGCTCGCGACGACGCGCCGCCAGTTCGTCGACGGTCAACTCGCTCAGTTTCTTGCTGGATTTGGACATCTGGATGGGTGGGCGGAGGTTCGGATCATTGCTCGACGCGGCGCACGAAGCGGCAGCGGATCCCGAGCTTGTTGGAGGCGAGGCGGAGCGCCTCTTTCGCGGCGGACTCCGGCACGCCGGAGATTTCGAACATCATCGTGCCGGGGCGGACGACGGCGACCCAAGCGTCGACGGGGCCTTTCCCCTTCCCCATCCGGGTTTCGGGCGGGCGGGCGGTGATGGGCTTGTGCGGGAAAATGCGAATCCAGACCTTGCCCTTCCGTTTGAGGTGGCGGTTGATCGAAATACGGCACGATTCGATCTGGCGGTTCGTGATCCAGCCGCGCCCGAGGCATTGCAGGCCGAATTCGCCGAAGCTCACCTTGGTGCCTCGCGTGGCGTTGCCGGCGCGGCTGCCGCGGTGGGTCTTGCGGAATTTCACTCGTTTGGGGATCAGGGGCATGGCTTCTCTCCTGTGGTGTTGGGAAGGTTTCGGTGGGGATCAAGGGCCGACGGATCAGTCGCGGCGGGCGGGACGGGGGCCTCCTTGGCCACGGTGGCCACCCTCGCGACGGGGGCGCTTGTTGCCTTCGCCGGGGACTTCGTCCTTTTTCGTGATCCAAACTTTGACGCCGATGATGCCCCAAGTGGTCTCGGCCTCGGCGAAGCCGTAGTCGATGGGGACACGGAGGGTCTGGAGCGGCACCTTGCCCTCGCGATAGGCTTCGGCACGGGCGATGTCGGCTCCACCGAGACGTCCGGCGGCGCGGATACGGATGCCTTCGGCGCCGAAGTCCATGGCCGTCTGGATGGCGCGCTTCATGGCGCGGCGGAAGGAGACGCGGCGCTCCAATTGAGTGGCGACTTGGGCGGCGACCCATGCGGAGTCGAGTTCGGGCTGGCGGATCTCGTGGATGTCGATCTTGACCTGGGCACCATTGCAGATGCGGCTGATGTCGGCGGTCATGTCCTCGATGTCCTTGCCGCGCTTCCCGATGATGAGACCGGGACGGGAGGTGTGGAGGGTGACGCGGACGCTGTTCCAAGCGCGCTCGATGACGACTCGGGAGACGGCACCTTTCTGGAGGCGGCTCTCAAGGTAGCGGCGGACTTTGAGGTCCGCGTGAAGCTGGCTCGCGTAGTCGCCCTGCGGGGCGTACCAGCGCGACTGCCAGTCCTTGCTCACGGCGAGCCGGAAACCGATCGGATGTACTTTTTGTCCCATAATGGAAATGCGTTGTTGGTCGGATCAATTCCCTGCCTTCCCTTCGGAAAGCTCCTTCGCCTGGCTGATCCAGTTTTCCCGCTCGACTCGTCCTTTGAAGGAAAGAAGCTCCTCGAACTCCTCGACGTTCCGTTCGGTCCAGTTCGCGATCTGCTCGAATCGGTAGATACCGACAGCGTTGAGCTTCTCCTCAAGGACCGGGCCGACGCCACTGATCAATTTCAGGTCGTCGGTCTCGGCGGGGGGGGAGTCATAGACCATTCCACGGGCTTCGTCAAGCCTCGGGCTGCTGGAAGCGGCGGATTTCGGTGCGGTTTCCACGGCATCGGCCTTCACCTTCGCCGGAGCCTTCCCGGATTTCTCCGCCTTGGCGGCGCGGGGGGCCTTCTTCGCCTTCGGCTCCTGGGAGGCCTCCTCGTCGGTGAGGACCACGGTGAGGTGGCTGGTGCGCTTGCGGATGGAGGCGGCGGAGCCACGCGCCCGCGCCTTGAAGCGCTTCAAGGTGGGGCCTTCGCCGACGACGGCGCTCTTCACGACGAGTCCCTCGACGGAAAGCTCGAAATTGTTCTCGGCATCGGCCAAGGCGGTCTTCATCGTCTTCTGGAAGAGCCGGGCGCCCTTGCGCGGGGTGAAGGCGAGGAGGTCGAGCGCGGCGGAGACGGGCAAGCCCTGGATCTCGCGAGCCACGTCGCGGGCCTTGCGAGCGGAGATGCGGGCGTTTTTGTAAGTCGAGGTGACGTCCATGTTGCTGGGTGGTTATAAAGCGTTCTGTTCGGGAAGGAGGCGGATGCCGTCGCCCACCTCCACCTCGCCCGCGTCGGCGAGACGGTCCTGCAAGACGGCTCCGGCGATGGTGTCGCGCACGTCCACGACGAGGGCGGAGTATAGCGGGCGATCTCCGCGTAGGACGGCGATGGGAGTGCCAACGCGGAGCCCGCTGCGGCGGCCCGCATCGAAGACGACGAGGCCGATCCCGGCGTCGATGCTGACGACCTGCGCGCGGGCAAGGTCGGCGGGATCCGAGGCGGCCTCCGCGACCGGGGCGAGGGCGGCGTTCGCGGCAGCGAGGGATGCCTCGGCTTCGGCACGCACCTTCTTGTCGAGCTGGGGAGCGGCCTTGAGAGTCGTGAGGAAAGATTCCGCGAGGCGGCGGATAGCACCGCTCCGGCGGTCAAGCTCCTGCTGGGCGATGTCGAGGTCGCGCACAGCTTTGAGGAGGCGCTGCTCAAGGGAGTTCTCGTCTCGGGTGACGAGATCGACGCCGAGGGCTTGGAGCTTCAATTCGGTCTCGCGAGCCGCCACCGTCTGCTCCTCGCTGACGCGGACGGCCTCGGCGAGGCTCTCGACGAGGGCGCGGCGCTGTGATTCGGCTTCGTCGGCCCGTTTCCGGGCAGCCTCGGCCTGCTCCTGCGCCACTTGAAGGGCGGTTCGCAACTCCCGCACCTCGACCGATTCGGCGGGGGGCGTCTCCTGCGCAACCGATCCGCCAACCCATGAAGCCGCGACCACAGCCACAGAGGCGGCGCGGAGGAAGCGGAGGATGGAGGCGGGAAGCGTCATGCGGAGGGAGGCGATCAACCCTTGATCTTCGGATTGTGGCCGCTGTGGCCGCCGAACTTCCGGGTGAGGGAGAATTCGCCGAGCTTGTGGCCGACCATGTTCTCGGTCACGAAGACGGAGTTGAACTCCTTGCCGTTGTGGACAAGGAAGGTGTGGCCGACGAAGTCGGGGGTGATCATCGAGCGGCGCGACCACGTCTTGATGGGGCGCTTCTGCCCCGACGCGTTCATGTCGTCGATCTTGATCAGGAGCTTCTGATCAACGAAAGGACCTTTTTTCAGTGAACGACCCATAATCTGCTTTCTCTGGATTCAATTTCGATGACAACGCGATCAACGGCGGCGCTTCTTGGTCTTGCGGCGCTCGACGATGAACTTGTCGCTGCCTTTGTATTTCTGGCGGGTCTTCTGGCCCTTCGTGTGGCCCCAAGGACTCTTGAGGTGCTGGCGACCACCGCCGGATTTCGATTTGCCCTCACCACCGCCGTTGGGGTGGTCGACAGGGTTCATGGCCATGCCGCGCACGGTCGGACGCACGCCGAGCCAACGGCTGCGACCAGCCTTGCCGCTGATGACCTGCTCGTGCTGGACGTTGCCCACCGTGCCGATGGTGGCGTAGCAGCTCGTGTGGATCTTGCGGATTTCGCCGGAGGGAAGCTTGACGAGGGCGTAGCTGCCTTCGCGGTTGGAGAGGACGCAGCTCTGGCCGGCGCTGCGGGCGATCTGGCCGCCACGACCGGGGGTGATCTCGACGTTGTGGATGGTCGAGCCAGTCGGGATGCTGCCGAGCGGCAGGGCGTTGCCGGGCTTGATCGGGGCCTTCTCGCCAGCGGCGACCTGCGATCCGACCTCCAACCCACGCGGGGCGAGGATATAGGAGCGCTGGCCATCGGCGTATTCGACCAGGGCGATGCGGGCGCTGCGGTTGGGATCGTACTCGACGGTCAGCACCTTGGCGGCCTCGTCGCGGCGGCTCCGTTTGAAGTCGATGAGACGGTATTTCCGTTTATGGCCACCGCCGCGGTGGCGCACGGTGATGCGCCCGTTGTTGTTCCGTCCGCCCGACTTCTTGAGGGGGCGGCAGAGGCTCTTCTCGGGCGACGAGGCGGTGATCTCCTCGAAGTCGGGGAGGAGCTTGTAGCGGCTCGGCGGCGTGATCGGTCTGAAGGTTTTCAAAGCCATGGCTCTTGCGGAAGGTGGACGGTTAGACGAATTCGATGGACTCCCCGTCGGCGAGGCGGACGAAGGCTTTCTTCCAATGCTTGGTGCGGCCGAAGTCGGCGCGGCGCTCGCGCTTCTTCTTGCCTTGGTAGTTCGCGGTGCGGACGTCAACGACCTTCTTGCCGAAGAGCTTCTCGACCGCTTCCTTGATCTCAAGCTTGTTGGCCTTGCGGTTCACCTTGAAGACGTACTCGTTGCGCGTCTCGGTGAGGAGGGTGGCCTTCTCGCTGAGCTGGATCGTTTCGACGACTTGGAAAATGTCTTTCATGTGGATTCCTTTCCTCCTCTTCAGTTGGCGGTGCGGGCGGCGAGGGTTTCGAGGGCCGGCTCCACCACGAGGATCTTGGTGTAGTGGAGAAGCTGCTCGGTGTTGACCTCATGCGCCGAAATGAGCTGGGCCGACGGCACGTTGCGGGCGGCGCGCTTGGTCTCCTCGGAGAACTCGCCCCCCACGATGAGGACGCGTTTCACGTCGCCGGCAAGGTCGTCGACCTGCTTGACGAAGGACTTGGTCTTCCCGTCGGCGACGGCGAAGGAAGGCACGGTGAGGACATCGCCAGCCTCAATACGGGCGGTGAGGGCCTTGGAGAAAGCGAGACGGCGGATGGAGCGGTTCACCTTCTTCGAATAGTCGCGGGGCCTCGGGCCGAAGGCGACGCCGCCGCCTTCGTGGTGGGGCGGGTTGTTGCCGCCTTGGCGGGCGTTGCCCGTGCCTTTCTGGCGATAGGGCTTCTTGCCGGTCCCGGAGACTTCGCCTCGGGTCTTGGTGTTGGCGCTGCCGCTGCGGCGGTTCGCCTGCATCGCCACGATCACATCGTGAACGGCTTGGCGTCCGCGCTCGGCGTCCTCCACGAGGGTGAGATTCGCGCTTTTCGCGGCTTCGAGATTGAGAGTCTTGGCTGCCATCTGGGGGTCTTCCTTTCTCTATAAATGGGTTCGCTCGGGTCGTCTCAGCCCTCGGCGGATTCCTCCGTCGCGGCGGCTTGGGCGGCCCCGGCTTTCAGGTTGCGTTCGGGAGCCTCCTTCTTCTTGGCAGGACGGATCACGACGTAGCCGCCCTTCGCGCCCGGCACCGCGCCGCTGACGAGGAGCACTTTGTCGTCGTTGCGCTTCTGGACGATTTTGAGATTCTGCACGGTCTTGCGCTCGCTGCCTTGGTGGCCAGGCATGGCCTTGCCTTTCCAGATACGACCGGGATCGGTGCCGGCCCCGACACCACCAGTCCGGCGGTGCATCATGTGGCCGTGGGCCTGGGGCTGGCCGTGGAAGTTGTGGCGACGCATGACGCCTTGGAAGCCCTTGCCCTTGCTCGTGCCGATGACATCGACCCACTGCCCCTCGTCGAAGAGGTCGAGGCCGGGGTTGGCGATCTCGGGGAGCTGCTCGTCGCTCTCGACGCGGAACTCGAGGATCTTGCGCTTCGGCGTGGAGCCGTTGGCCTTGAGGTGGCCGGCTTCGGCGCGGGTGAGGCGGGATTCCTTCTGGTCGTCGTAACCGACCTGGACGGCGCTGTATCCGTCTTTTTCCGCCGTCTTCTTCTGGAGGAAGACGTTGTCGCTCACGTCGATCACGGTCACGGCGATGGCCTCGCCCGCTTCGTTGAAGATGCGGGTCATGCCGACTTTCTTTCCGATTAGTCCGATGCTCATGGGCAAGTCGTTCAGGCTGAACTGGGCTGAAGGTTCACGGGGAAGGGCGCGGCCCCTCAGATTTTGATGGTGATATCGACGCCGGCGGGGAGATTGAGCTTCTTCAGCTCATCGACGGTGCGGGAGGTGGGTTCGACGATGTCGAGGAGACGCTTGTGGGTGCGGATCTCGAACTGCTCGGCCGACTTCTTGTTGACGTGGGGCGAGCGGTTCACGCTGAATTTCTCGATACGGGTCGGCAGCGGGATCGGTCCGGCGACGCGGGCCCCGGTGCGTTTCGCGGTCTCCACGATGTCGAGGGTCGATTTGTCGAGAAGTCGGGCGTCGTAGGCGCGGAGGCGGATTCGAATGCTTTGTCCCTGCATGGTGCTTGGTCCGTTGGAGTTTGAAAATCGGTGGGGTGTCAGACGTATTGCGCGGTCATGCGCTCAAGGATGGCGGCGGGTACCTCCTCGAAGCGGAGGGGCTCCATCGAGAAGCTGGCGCGTCCTTTGGAGAGGCTGCGCATATCGGTGGCGTAGCCGAACATCTCGGCCATGGGCACTTCGGAATGGATCTGGCTGAGGCCGTTGCGCGAGCCGACCTCGGCAATGCGTCCGCGGCGGCGGTTGAGGTCGCCGATAATGTCGCCTTGGTATTCGTCAGGCACCTCGACAGTCACCTGCATGACGGGCTCCAGCAGGGCCGGGCCGGCGGCGGCGACGGCCTCGCGCATCGCGAGGATCGCGGCGATCTTGAACGCCTGTTCGTTGGAATCGACCTCGTGGCTGGAGCCGCCGAGGAGATCGACGTGGAGATCGACGACGGGATAGCCGAGGATGACGCCGTTGGTGAGCGATTCGCGAATGCCGGTCTCGCAAGCGCCAATGAACTCCTTGGGAATCTCCCCGCCAGTGACGCGGTTGTTGATGGTGAATCCCTTGCCCCGCTCGTTGGGGGAGACGCGGAGGATGACGTGGCCATACTGCCCCTTACCTCCAGTCTGCTTGACGAGCTTGTATTCGCCGTCGGCGGCCCTGGTCACAGCCTCGCGATAGGCGATTTGCGGCTTTCCCGCGTTGGTGCGGACGCTGAACTCGGATTGCAGGCGCGATTGGATGATCTCCAAGTGAAGCTCGCCCATCCCAGCGATGAGGGTCTGCCCGGTCTCCTCGTTGGTCGAGACGACGAAGGTGGGATCCTCCTCGGCGAGGCGGCGGAGCGCCTCGGTCAGCTTGTCGGAGTCGGCCGTGGTCTTCGGCTCGACCGCCATGGAGATGACCGGCTCGGGGAAAGCGGGCGGCTCCAGCAGGATGTCGAAGCCTTCCACATGCAGGGTGTCGCCGGTGCGGACGTTCTTCGGCCCGACGATCGCGGCGATGTCGCCCGCGTGGCAGGTCTCGATATCCTTGTGGTCGTTCGACTGGATCTGGATGAGGCGGCCGATGCGCTCGGCGCGACCCGTGCGGGAATTGAAAATCTTGTCGCCCTTCGACACCGTGCCGGAATAGACGCGGATGAAGACGAGCTTGCCGACGAACTTGTCGGACCAGAGCTTGAAGGCGAGGGCGCAGAACTTGGCGCGGTCGTCCGCCGGAGCCTCGACGAGGACGGATTCATCATCGGCCTTCATCCCTTGTGCCGGGGGAATGTCGAGCGGGCTGGGGAGGTAGTCCACCACGGCATCAAGGAGGTATTGGACACCCTTGTTTTTGAACGCGGAACCGCCGATCACCGGAACGATGGCGTTGGCAATGGTGGCGCGGCGCAGGCCCGCCTTGATGTCGGCGGGAAGAATCTCGGCCTCCTCCAGATACATCGTGGCGATCTCGTCATCGACCTCGGCGAGGGCTTCGAGGAGGGATTGGCGGGCGGCGAGAGCGATCTCAAGCTGCTCGTCGGTGAGTTCGGTCACCTCGTAGGTCGAACCGAGCAAATCGTCGTCGGAATAGATCACCGCCTTCAGGCTGATCACATCGATCTGGCCGCGGAGGGTGTCCTGCGAACCGATGGGGATGAGGACGGGATGGGCGTTGGCCCCGAGTTTCTCCCGCACATCGGCGACCACGGCGTCGAAGTCGGCGCCGATCCGGTCCATCTTGTTCACGAAAATCAGACGGGGGACGCCGTATTTACTGGCCTGACGCCAGACCGTCTCGGACTGGGGCTGCACCCCGGCGACACCGCAGAAGACCACGACCGCGCCGTCGAGGACACGCAAAGAGCGCTCCACCTCGGCGGTGAAATCGACATGACCGGGTGTGTCGATGATATTGACCCGGTTGCGCTCACCCGCCGCCGACTTGTAAACACCGACTTCCTCGGCCTGTCGCCATTCGCAGGTGACGGCGGCAGAGGTGATTGTGATGCCACGGGCGCGCTCCTGCTCCATCCAGTCCGTCGTCGCTTGGCCGTCATGGACCTCGCCGAGCTTGTGGATCGCCCCCGTATAGAAGAGGATGCGCTCGGTCAACGTCGTCTTGCCCGCGTCGATGTGGGCCGCGATCCCGATGTTGCGCGTCCGCTCAAGCGGAAACGCGCGGTCGGGAGCATTGGGACCACCACTCATCGGCTTGGACGGGGACTGTAGGACGGCAGGCACGGGATTCTTACCAGCGGAAGTGGGCGAAGGCGCGGTTGGCCTGGGCCATTTTGTGGGTCTCGTCACGCTTGCGGACGACGACGCCTTGATTGGTGCTCGCGTCGCGGATCTCGTTGGCGAGGGCGATGTGCATCGGGGTGCCGCGACGGTTGCGGGCGGCGTTGACGATCCAACGCATCGCGAGGGCCTCCTGGCGGTCGATGGAGACCTCCAGCGGAACCTGGTAGGTGGCCCCGCCGACGCGGCGGCTCTTCACCTCGACGCGCGGCTTGGCGTTCTCCACGGCGCGGTTGAGGACCTCGACCGGATCGACCGACTCGGCCCCTTCGTTGGCGCGGTCGATGGCGGCGTAGACGATGCGCTCCGCGAGGGAACGCTTGCCTTGGCGCATCACCTTGGACACCAGCTTGGAGACCAGCGGACTGTCGTAGCGGGCATCGCGCCGCTCGGGCTTGCTGTAGACTCTTTTTCTTCGGGACATAGGATTATTTCGGTGAAAACCTGGAACATTCGTATCGCCGGAGAGAGGATTTGACGCAGGTCAAACCCTCACCCCTTCTTAGGTCGCTTCGCTCCGTATTTCGAACGGGCTTGCTTGCGCTTGGCCACGCCGAGGGTGTCGAGGGCACCCCGCACGATGTGGTAGCGGACACCCGGCAAGTCCTTGACCCGGCCGCCACGGACCAGCACGATGGAGTGCTCCTGGAGGTTGTGGCCTTCCCCCCCGATGTAGGCGATCACTTCCTCGCCGTTGGTGAGGCGGACCTTGGCCACCTTCCGGAGCGCCGAGTTCGGCTTCTTGGGCGTGCGGGTGTAGACCTGCAAGCACACGCCGCGGCGCTGCGGGCAATCGTCGAGCGCGGGCGACTTGGACTTGTCGGGCTTGTCCTGTCTCCCTTTGCGAACGAGCTGGTTGATCGTGGGCATGGTTGTCTCCGGGGTTGGAAAATGGTAAAATTCGGCATCCTTCGTGCTTTGTGGCTCTTGCCGAAAAGGCGGCGGATCGAACCAGAAAAGCCCCGCTTCCAAGACGCCAAGGCGGAGCGGGGGGCGGGAATATAGGCGGACTTCCCCAGCCCGCAAACGGATTTTATTTCAAATTTTTCCGGCCCCGGAAACTTGCCCGCGTTTCCGCGTCTTTCCGCGCATTTCCTGGGGAAGGGCGGCGGGACGCCGGGGTCAGAAAGCCCCCTCGTTAAGCAGCTCCATCGTTTCGTCCCCGAACCCGAGGGCGTAGAGACGCCGACGGGTGAGGTAGGTGACCAGCGAAGGGTCGAAGCTTACGCTGGCAAGCAGTGGCTGGATGGTGCGGCCCGCGTATTCCGGGAAGAAGTCGGGCACTTCGCGCACCTTCTCCAGAAAGGCGTCGGGTTTCCAACGATGGCCGTTCGCTCTTTGTCGCCCGTCATCCTTTTGAAGGCATGGGCTGGAAGCCCATGCTCGGGATCTTTAGCTGTAGGCATCGGGCGCGGGCTGGATGTTTCGACGATCGACCGAGGTCGAGGCCCTCGGCACAAATCAGTGTCGGGCGATCTCCCGTGTTTCAGTTACGAACCCAAGGGACGCCGCTCCGGCAGCGCCACCGAGGCCACGGCCAGCGCGGCGATGCCCTCGCGTCTACCGACGAAGCCCATGGCCTCGTTCGTCGTCGCCTTGATCCCGATGTCGGTCGGCTCGATGCCGAGGGCGGCGGCGAGGGCGGCTTTCATCGCGGGGACGTGGCTCCCGACGCGAGGCTCCTCGGCAACGAGGGTGCTGTCGATGTTCTCGATGCGTCCGCCCGCAGCGGCGGCGAGTTCGGCGGCCTTTTCGAGGATTTTCAGACTGCTGATGCCCTCGATGGAGGCGTCGGAGGGCGGAAACCAATGGCCGATGTCAGGCTCGCCGATGGCCCCGAGGATGGCGTCGGCGATGGCGTGAGAGAGCACGTCGGCATCGGAGTGCCCGGCCAAGCCACGACCGTGGGGGATGGTCACGCCGCCAAGGACGAGGGGACGGCCTTCGGCGAAAGCGTGGACGTCGTATCCGATGCCGCTGCGGTATCTCATGGGGGGAGTTGAGAGTGGTTAGTTGAGAGTTGAGAGTTGAGAGTTTGAAAGTGAGCGGCTTGCGCCGAAGTCCAAGACCGGATTGTTGCGGCGAGTTCACTCGCCGGTTCCGGGCCTCTCCACTCTCCACTCTCCACTCTCCACTCTCAACCCTCAACCCTCAACCCTCAACTCAATCCGTCCGTTGCTCGCAACAATGCCGGATTTGTCGGGGTTTCCGGGAGAGGGCGTCAGCACGACGGAACCCCCGCCGCGTTCGAGGAGGAGCTGGCCGGCGGCGATGTCCCAGAGGCTGATCGCCTCCTCGATGTAGGCGTCGAGACGACCGCAGGCGATGTAGGCGAGGGCGAGGGCGGCGCTGCCCATCATGCGCGTCTTGCGGACGCGGTGGGCGATGGACTTGTAGCGGGCGAGCCCGGCGTCGATGGACTCACTGGATTTCGAGAAGCCGACGGTGACGACGGCCTCGGCCAGCTCGGCGCGGTCGCTCGGGCGGATGGGCTGGCCGTTGCGAGTGGCGAGACCCTCGAAATCGACGGCGTAGAGCTCGTCCATCATGGGATCGTAGATCGCGCCGATCTTCAGCTCCCCGGCCCGCCGCATCGCGATGGAGACGCAGAAGTGCGGGATGCCGTAGAAGAAGTTCACCGTGCCGTCGATAGGATCGACGATCCACTGGCTGTCGCTCGACTGGTCGCCCGCGAGGCCCTCCTCGCCGTAGATGGCGTGGTCGGGGAAGGTCGCGAGGATGAGCCGCTCGATGAGCTTCTGGCTCTCGACATCAAGGGCGAGCTTGATGTCGTGCCGGTGCATGGCATCGACATCGAGCTTGGTCTCGAAGTTGGCGCGCAACAGGGCACCCGCTTCGCGGGCGGCCCGGCAGGCGAGGTCGAGTTCTGGCGACATGGGCGCGGCCTTTCTGGCGCGGGGGATCAATGCGCCTGACAAAACTCCTCGAAACGGTCGAGCCCCTTCTTGATCACATCGAGGCTGGTGGCGTAGCTGAGACGCACCGACTGGTCGTGGCCGAAGGCGATGCCGGGCACCGCCGCAACACGGTAGCGGGAGAGAAGCTTCTCGCTGAGGTTCAGGGAGTTCAGCCCGATCTTGGTCGTGTCGACGAGGAAGTAGAAGGCCCCATCGGGTTCGACGACCTCGATGTTGCGGATTTTCTGGAGGCGGCTCAGCATGTACTGGCGGCGCATGTCGTATTCCTCGACCATGTCGTTGACGAAGCTTTGGTCCCCTTGGAGGGCAGCGAGGGCGCCGTATTGGGCGAAGGTCGTGGGGTTCGAGGTGGTGTGGCTCTGGATCGTGTCGATGGCCTCGGCGATCTCCGGCGGGGCGGCGGTGTAGCCGAGGCGCCATCCGGTCATGGAGTAGAGCTTGCTGAAGCCGTTCACGGTGATGGTGAGCTTCTTCGCCGCCTCGCTGATGGAGGCGGTGCTGATGTGCTTCTTGCCGTTGTAGACGAGCTTCTCGTAGATCTCGTCGGAGAGGATGAGGATGTCCTCCGACGCCGCCACCTCGACGATGGCCTCCAGCTCGTCCTTCGTGTAGACGGAGCCCGTGGGGTTGTTCGGGCTGTTGAGGATGAGCATGCGGGTACGGCCGCTGATGGCGTCCTCGAACTCCTCGGCGGTGAACTTCCATTTGTTCTCGCGCTTGGTCTCGACGGCGTAGGGCTCGGCCCCGGCGAGGCGGACCATGTCGGGGTAGCTCGTCCAGTAGGGCGCGGGGATGATGACTTCGTCGCCGGGATCGCAAGTGGCGAGGATGGCGTTGTAGCAGGAATGCTTCGCCCCGACGTTCACCGAGATCTGGTCGGGGGAGTATTCGATCTGGTTGTCGCGCAGGAGCTTCTCGGCGATGGCCTTTTTCAGTTCGGGGATGCCGGTGGCGGCGGTGTATTTGGTGCGCCCGGCCTGGAGCGCCTCGATGGCGGCGTCCTTGATGTGCTGGGGGGTGTCGAAATCCGGTTCCCCGGCACCGAAGCTGGCGATGTCCTGCCCTTCGGCCTGCATTTTCTTCGCCTGGGCGGTGATGGAAAGGGTCAGGGAAGGGGCGATCTGGGCGAATTTTTCGGCAATCAAACTCATGTCTGGTGGATGGGATGGGGGATTCCGCCCCTGATCCCCGATCCGACCGAACCGCCGACGACATTGGCGGGCACGGAGCGGGTCGGGGAGGACCGGGCTTTCACGATACAAATCACCCGCATCGACGGGGAATTTGGTGATGGCTCGACCGCGACTCCGTGAATGCGGAGTGTTCTCCTAGTCGATTTGAGGCCGGATTCAAGCGAAATGCGCCTGTCCGGGAAAATTCCAAGCCCGGCAGACGGTTGGCGGTTACCGCCCGAACCTCTCCCCGAGATCGAAGATCCGGGTGGCCTGATCCTGGCTCTCCGCGACGAGGAGCCGCCCGTTCGGGCTGAAGTCGAGCATCACGGTCGTGCCGTCGAATCCGAGGAAGGTCCTGCGGGGCCGCGCGGTCTGGTAGTCCCACAGTTTTATGGAGCCGTCGTTGGAGGCGCTCGCGACGACGGGCAGCGAGGGGTGGAAGACGAGCGCGGTGATCTCGTCGTCGTGGGCGCGGAAGGCGTGGCGCTCCTCCAGGGTGGCGGCGTCGAAGAGGCGGACGACGCGGTCCGTCCCGCCGACGGCGACGAGGCTGCCATCGGGGGAGGCGGCGATGTCGTTCAGGAGGGAGGGGAGGACGACGCTTTTTTTCAGTTCGCCCGACACGGCGTCCCGGAGCGAGAGTTCGGTTTCCATGTCCTCCGCCGACCTTTTCGACTGGATCGCGGCGATGTCCTCCGCCGCTCCCGCGAACACGGCGTCGGTAAAGTTTCCGCCGCAGTTGAGGATCTGCTTTCCGGTCGCCGTCTCGATGACGAAGAGGCCGAGACCGTATCTCACCACGGCGAGGAGCCGCCCTCCGCCTCGGTCGAAGCCGAGGTTCATGGTCCAGCCGGGCAGGGGGATCTCCAGGGGATCGGCGAGGCGTTGGCCCTCGAAGCGGTGGAGCTTGACGCCGTAGGGAGGGCCGGTGATGCGGCGTCCGAGGGCGAGAAGGCCGGAGGGATGGGACGCCGTCATCACGTAGCCGTCGGGCAGAGGGTGGGGCAGCATGGCCGGGGTGCGGGGATCGGAAACGTCGTAGAGGCGGAGGTCGTATTCGCGACGGGCGACCAGGAGGGTGTCGGAGAGGAAGCGGGCGGACCATCCTTGTTCGGCACCGCGGCTTTCGATGCGGGAAGCCTCGAGATCGATCGGGATGTGGTGGAGTTTCGCCGTCCTCTCGACCGTGACCAGGCTTCCGGTCGAGGGATCGAGGACCCAGTCGATGCGGTCGAGATTGCGGACCTCGAGGAGGAATGCCGCCTTCTCCGTGAAGGTCTTCGTCTCCCAGAGCCGGACGGAGGTACGGCCGCTCTCCAGCCTGCCGTCCTCGCCGAGGGTGAGGAGGTGGCCGCCGGCGGGCCAGGCGATCCGGCGGATCGCTCCGGCGTAGAGGCGGGCGCGGCGGATCTCCACGCCCGTCGCGGCGTCGACGAGGATCGCCTCGCCATTGAAGAGTCCGATGGCGAGCCGTCCGCCGTCGGGGCTCGCGGCCATCGAGAAGACCAATTCCCGCGTCTCGCGGATCAACTTTCCTTCCTTCGCATCGAGGACGAGGAGTTTCCGCATCCGGCCGCTGCCGAGATAGAGGCGGTCGCCTCCGGGGGCGAAAGCCGCGCCGAGGAACTCCCCGGGGTAGGTCCATTCCACCGTCCCGTCGTCCAGGTCGAGCAGGGAGATCCGGGGCTTTTCGACGAAACCGTCGAGCACTGCCAGCCGCCGCCCGTCGGGGGAGAAGACGATTCCTCCAGTGCGGGTGCCGGGCGACCGATGTCTCGAAACGATGCTGCCGTCGGCGATCCGGAAGACCGTCACGGTCGAAGCCTCGTCCGAAGTCGCCGCGCCCAGCCGCCCGTCGGGCGAGACCGCGAGCCGCATCCTTCCGGGGTGGCCGATGGGGATGCGGTGGGCAACCGCTCCGCTCCTCGGGTCGAGAATGCCGACCTCGCCCCCCTCGTTCGCGAGGACGAACCGCCCCGATCCGTCGGGAACCGCCCGCACCGCCATGGCGCTCTCGAACCCCGGCGCCCGGATCTCGCGCCGCGTCCAATGGAGCTTCGCGGAGAGATAGTCCCAGCGCTGGTCGCGCAGGTCCTCCGGCACGGAGTCGAGGGCGCGCGACATCGCGGGCAGGTCCGCGCCCCGCAGGGCGGCGTCGGCCACCTCGATCTGCGAGAGGCCGAGGGCGCGGCGGGTCTGCTCGGCCTGCTCGGTGGCGCGTTGTTCGTTTGTCAGGGCGATCGCGGCGTTGCGGGTCGCCTTGCGCTCGCTGGCGACAAGACGCACGACGAATCCGGCACTGAGGAGCAGGATCGCGGCGAGCGAGGCGGTCACCGCCTTGTGGCGCAGCATCAGCAGCTTCAACTGTGTCCAGGCCCCGGCCTCCTCGGCGCTGGTGGCGTAGCCGTTCTGGTAGGCCTCGATGTCGGCGGCGAAGGCGGCGACGCCGGAGTAGCGCCGGTCTTTCTCTAGGGCGAGCGCCTTCATCGTCACGGCGGAGAGCGCGGCGGGGACCTTGCCTCCGGGCAGGTGCGGCAGGGGGACGAACCGTCTTGCCTCCAAGACCGCACCCTGTTCGGCCGCCTTGCCTTGGAATCTGGGCGCGGTCGTGCAGGAGCCGGGCGGGGCGATGTCGCCCGAGCACACCTTGTCCAGCACTTCCTGGAGCGAGGACCCCTCCACCGGCGGGCGCAGGGTGAGGATGGCGTAGAGGGTGCCGCCGAGGGAGAAAAGGTCGGAGCGCTCGTCGAGTTCGTCGATCCGGCCCATCGCCTGCTCCGGCGACATGTAGCGTGGGGTGCCCATCACGGAGCCTTCGAGAGTCCTCTCGAAGGACTCCTCCTCCCCCGCCGGTCCGGGGTCCACTTCCCCGGCTTTCTCCTCCCCGCGCCCGAGGATTTTCGCCAAGCCCCAGTCCATCACGAGCACTTCCCCGAACTCCCCGACCATGATGTTCTCAGGCTTCAGATCCCGGTGCAGCACGCCCCGGCTGTGGGCGAAGGCGACCGCGTCGCAGACCTTTCGGAGGACGAGGAGGAGGCGGTCGAGGGGGAAGTCGCGCAGGGCTTCGGACTCGCCCGCGCCGAGCGAGTTCAGGATCGCCTGCAGCGTGCGCCCCTCGACGAGCTTCATGCTGTAGCAGACCGGCTCGCCGTTTTCCCGGACGAGGTCGTGGATCGGGACGATATTCGGATGGGAGAGCCGGGCGAGGACTTCCGCCTCGTGCTGGAAGCGCCGCTTCGAGTCGGCGGACCCGCTGTCGCGATGCAGGACTTTCACGGCCACGGACCGGTCGAGGGTGGACTGGACTCCGCGGTAGACCGTCCCCATGCCACCCCTCGCGATCTCACCCTGGATCGCGTAGCTGCCGGAATAGGGGACGAACGCGCGGTCGGTCGCCCCGTCGTCCGCCGATCCGCAAATGGCAGGAGCGGGAAGGGGGCGGAGGAGGCTCTCCTCCGCGTCCGCCGCGAGGAGGGCTGCGATCCGTCCGCGCAAGGCCGCGTCGCCGCCGCAGGCGCCGTCCAGCCAGGAGTCCCGCTCCCACCCCGGAAGGCGTTCGAGCGCCTCCAGGAAAATCTCCTGTTCGAGAGCGTGGGCGGGATCCGGAGGATTCATGGTTCGTCACCCGCGCGAGATCCGTTCGCGCAGCCAAGCCCGCGCGTAGGTCCAGCGCCGCCGCAGCGTCCTTTCGGGAATCCCGAGCGAGGCGGATATCTCCTCCCAAGTCAACCCCGCGAAGTAGCGGAGCTTCACCAGCCCGGCCAGATCGGGATCGACCGACTCGAATTCGTCGAGCGCCTCGTGGACCGCGAGGAGCCGCTCGTCGTCCTCCGGGGCGGCGATCCGGGAGAGGGAGAGGTCGGTGCGGTCCATCTCCCCGCCGCGCTTGAGCCGCTGCCGCGTCCTCGCCTGCTCGATCAGGATGCGGCGCATCGCCTCGGCGGCGGCGGCGAAGAAATGCTGCTTGTTCGCCCATCGCCCGCTCGTCTCGCCTTTCGAGAGCCGCAGCCAAGCTTCGTGGACGAGCGAGGTCGCGGAGAGGGTCTGCGCCGCGTCCTGCCGCATTTTTCCGTGGGCGACGCTTCTCAACTCCTCGTAGACCAAGGGCAGCAGATCGGAGGAACGGAGAGGCCCACCGCTGCTGGAGCCGCAGTTTTCAGGATCGGTGGCGTTCACGGACTCGAATATGCCGGGCTTCGCGCCCAGCGAAAGGGGAAAATACGGCGCCGGGATGCGACGGGAACGGCGATGCAAACGGGGAGAAAGATTTTTTCTGAAAAAAGTTGGCCGGATTCCCGGGCGGAAAGCGCATGTCCCTCAGACGGCATCATGAAAGTTCCCGAGCCTCCTCCGACCCCGGCATCCGGTGGGAAGGGGCGTGAGGAGCTGAAAAACGAATTCCCAGTCGATTTAGCAAACCCAAATCACAAACCATGACAATACCAAGCCCACTCCGCCCCCTTCTCAACCGCCTCCTCCCCAGCGCGGCGGCCATCGCCCTCGCCGCCTCTCCGGCGAGCGGCTCCGACGCGATGCTGTTGGAGGATACCATCGACATTCAGACCGGTCTGAATCTGCCCAACTTCCCCGCGCGGACCCTTTACCGTTCCAAAAAGGATAAAACCGGAAGTCAGTTCTATTACCTGCCCACCAACATCCGCTTCGCCCTCGACCAGGAAGGGCGTCCCATGTTGACGCTCTATAAATACGACCTGTCTTACAACAACGGCAACTTCGTGCCGCCCGGCGACACCAAGCAGAGCGAGACCTATCAAGGCGGCACCCTCAAGGCCACCTTCAGCATGGGCTTGCGGGAGAATGAACTGGAGACCCTAAAACAAGCCCTGATCAAGGAGCAGGGGATCGCCAATCCGAAGATCGGCCGGCTGCCCCTGACCAAGGCGGAGTTCACGGTCTCCCTCACCGATCCCGCCAACCCGGGCGGCCCGAAAGTCCTGCTCGGCCCCTTCCCGGCGCCGGTCTCCGCCGACATCATCGCCGTGCAGGAGCCGCTCTCCAAAGCCGCCACCGACATCTTCTACGCCATCCTGACCCAAAAGGGCGCGGACGGCAAGCCGGTCGCGGTCCCAGACGCCCCCATCAACATCCTCATGAACTTCAGCTATGCCGGTTACGGCTTGGATTCCTCCGTCACCGTGACGGGCGAATGGGAGAATCTTTACAAGGCCAGCGAAACCAAGATGAGCGCCAAGGGCAGCTTTTGGTTCGTCAGCGTGGACGCCTCTTACGAGGACAAAAAATCCCAACTCGTCCAGGATGCCGCAATCACCATCACCTATGACGGGGACGTTTCCGATGAGATACGCAAGGACTACGACACGCGGGTCATGGACAGAATCCTGGAGCAGGCCTTCGATCTTGGAGGGCTGTCCCCCAGCGACAAAGACAACCTCGGCGAGGACGCCGGCAAATCGAAGGCCCCGGACGGCCAGACGGTCTTCGGCAGACCGGCCGGGATCGGCCTCGGCTTTGCCCGCAAGGCGGTGAGCCGCGAGAAAAAGGGCAAGATTTTTCTCCAGACCAATCTTCTCAGCAGGATCGACAAGGAGGACGCGCGCTACGGCGTGCTCGACATGCGCGGGATCGATAAAGGGAATGCGATGGAAATCACCCCCAGCGACTGGAGCGTCCCCAAAGTGCTGGCCGAAATCTCCCCGGACGTCGCGCCCTGGTTCGGCTTGGAGCCGCACGTCGTCAACTTGACCTACAAAACGGATAAAGGCCCCCAGACCTTCCCGAAAACCCTCTTCCCAGGGGCCGGCTTCACGGACTTCGGGAACTTCCCCAAAGGCAACGACCCGAAAGTGGAGATCCATTGGGGACTGCGCTTCGCTTCTTGGAAGCAAATCAAAGAGGAACTGGACATCACGACGGACACGGCCTCCGCTTCCTACAATACCGTGGTCAGCGCCATGACGAAATTCTATCAAACCCCCCAGGGGGCGGCCTACTCGATGTCCGGCGACCTCCGCCTGATGTCCGGCATCTCGCTGTCATCCACGGCCCTTCCGCTCAAGCCTGTGCATCTGGTCGTCAGTCCCATCATCATCGGCCCCGACGGCCCCGAAACGGTCTTCAACTGGTACGATCCAGCCAACCTAGTCGCACTTGCCATCGAACAGGATTACACGATCCGCGGGACCAAACAAACTCTCAAAACGAATCTTGGGTTTGTTCCGATGACGATGGGGTCGGTCGGGATGCCGAACGATACTCTGCAGGCTTTCACGCTGGAGGGCGAGGGCGCGGGCAAGGTCAAGCTGGTGGCCAATAGCATTATTGTCGCCAAAAAAGACGGCAGCCGGGTGCTCAAGCAAAAGGTCGTGCTGGATGACGACCTCCAATCCGGTTCCGTCGTGATTCTTTTGGATGATATTCTCCGATAACGGGCACTCAGCCCTCGCGGCACAACCGGTTTTCCCCGCCCCAAGATCCCCATGCGCCAGCCCGCGGCCACGATAGGGTTTCTCGCCGTCTTCGCTGTGTGGCACCCGTTCGCGGGTGTCGGCGAGGAGGGCGGGAAGACGACCGGCGCCCCCTTCCGCTTGATCGGCCAGCCGGATGGCGCGGGGGCGGTCCGGGTGCTCGTCCTCGGCCCGGATGCGGAGCCGCCGTCCATCCGGTGGCGCCCGACCGCGGACATCCGCGCTCTCGCCTCCCCGGACATGCCGGACTCGCTCCACCTCAAGTTCGAGATCCCGCTGGCGGATCGCACGCGGGTGCGGGCACGGATCGGGGAACTCGCGCCGGACCGCCCCGTCGAGTGGATCGATCCGGCCGACGTGAAGGCCGAGGCCCGGTTGATCGACTCCGAAACGGAGCGCGTCGTGAAATCGCTCACCCGCACGATCGGCGGACACTTCGGCGAGTTCGTCTTCAACGAAGCGGGATTGCAGTTCGACTTCGAGCTCAAGGCGGCTGACTTTCCCGGCGGGCCGGAGGATGGCGCGTCCATGCTGGACCGCATCCGCACGCCCGGGGCCGCCACCGGGCTGGAGATCGAGCTGGCCGTCCTGCTCGACGGGCGCGGCACGGGTTCCACCATCGAATACCGGCTGGAGGTCGCGAAGCTGGCCGAGCGTCTGGCGGAGGAGCCGCTCCCGCTGGATCGGGGCACGCTGACCGCCGCGCTGTGGGACTCGGGCGCGCTGACTTGCTCCCCGAAACGCGAGGAGCTGTCCGCAGACGACCTCGCGGGCCTGGCCGCAGCGGTCATCGAGAAGATGAGCGGCATGAGCCTCCTTGCCAGGACCGGGGACGGCGACGGCGAGACGTTCAAGCCTCGGGCGGGTCTGGCCCAAATCTCGCTCACCTTGCAAGGCGCCTGCCAATCCGCGACGAGGGAGGTCATCCGCATTCCCTTGGATGCTCTGGAGGCTGCGGCGGACGACGGCTCCGGCGCGTCCGCCGCCCGGTTCGCATACGGCCCGTTCGGGGGAGAGGCCATCCTCGCCCGCGACGCGCTGCGCGGCGAGCCGACCTACCATGTGCCGGGCAGGATGCGCGTGGCCACCGCCGCATCCGGGTGCGAGTTCGCCTTGGCGAAGTTCCTGCTCGTTGAAACCCACGACCCGAACGTGGCCGGATTTGAGAAGGGCTATGTGGCGATGGGCGGATTGGTCGATTTCTCCATCGAGCCGGTGGATGCGCCCGCCCCGCGCGCGGCCATTTTGTGGAGGGGCTTGGAGGCCGGTTTGCCAAGCTTTGAAACCGAGCCGCAATACCTCGCCGACGGTCCCGAAGCCGGCGGCGCCTGGATGGTCAACCTGCACCTGCGGCGGCACCTGTTCGACCCCCTCTGGCAGGATGCCCGCAAGGATACCGACGCCGCGGCTCCGCGCCATCGCCATCGCCTGGTCCCGAAAATGCGGGCCACGCTGGTCTATCGGGACCATGTCCGGATCGATGCCTCCGATCGCAGGACCTGTGCGATCACGGCGGACTCCTTCCGCGCGGCCTTCGACGCGCTCAGCCGGGATGCCGGGGGCGCGTGGGATGTGACGGACGGCGAGCCGGACAGGCTCGCCCTGATGCGCGGCATCGTCGGGCGAGGCGCATTGGACGGGGTGGACGCGGGGGGGCGGGACGCCGTCGCCGACGCGCTGCTGCTGGGATTGTTCGGCCTGGTCCGTCCGCGCTGGCTGACCTACGAACTGCGTCCGGGAACCGGCGGCAAAGGGACTCGGCTGGTGCTGGCCCTGCGCGAGGAGGGGCTCGCGAGCACGCAGCGGATCGAATACGCCCCGGTCGAATGGGCTCCGGTGGAAAGGCACCGCACCATCCCGGTCGAGGTGGCATCGGGAGTCTGCGAGACCCGCGAGATCCTCGCCCACGGGTACCACCGCCAGACCGGCCTGCACCTCCGCTTCCTGCCATGGAGTCGGGATTGGGCCGATTCCGGCATCGAGAAGGTGCGCATGTCCTATCAGATGTTTCGCGGCGGCTCCCTCTTCCAGACAGGCGCTCTCGATGTGCCCATCCCCCGGGACCACAGCGCCTCGGAGGGCGAGGCCGTGGATCTGGCCAGCTTCGATGGAGAGGAAGTCGCCTTCCGCTTCAAGCCTGCGGGCTATTGGAAGGGCGGGCGCTTCCTGCCCGTGCTCCACGGGCGCTGGTTCGACGCGCCGGCCAGCATGCGCAACCACTTCCATTTCATCCTGCCCGAACATCTGGAACCGGAAGACCCGCAATGAACGCGCCGCCCTTTGCCTCCGCTCCCGCGAGGGCCGGCCTGCGGCTCGCTCTCGCGGTGGTTTGTTGCGCCGCCGCCGGAGCCGTCTGGGGGCAGCCCGGCATCCCGCTGAACCGTCTGGTCGGCCTCGCCGAGAGGAACTTCAGCCACGCCGTCTGCCATCAGCTTCAAGTGGACCGACCCCTCGGCGGAACCCTCCTCGGGGGCGACACCTTCGTGCATCCAACAGTGGTGGCGGGCACGCGCGACTGTCTCGTTTACCTTGAGGAAACACGGGCTGACCGGAGGGATTACCTCAAGACATTCGGCCGGCTTCCGGGCGTCCGCGCGGTCGAGTTGCGGTTCGACGACGCCGGCCGGGTGGTCTCCCGCGAGTTGTTCAAGGAAATCGCGGACTTGGCCATGGTCGGCGGTCCGATCACCAGCCGGGACGATCCCCCCGGCATCGCGTTCACCTACCGCGACACCGCCTCGCCGAAGGGCCGGACGACGGAGATCGCCTACAAGGCGGCCACCAAGTCCTTCGAGATGCTCCAAGGAAGCTCCAAACAAGGCAAGCCGACCACCCAACCGGCGGCGGCGTGGCAAGTCACGCGGCAGGAAGGCGGCGTCCTCGCCATCGAATCCGGCCCAGCCGGCACGCCGGCCACCCGCTGCCTGCGCCGGTATGAGCTGCGCGCGGCGGCGGACGGAGAGGACGCCCTCGAAATCGCCGCGGTCGTCGCCGCAGAGTTCGGCCCGGCTTGGAGCCACCGCTTCGAGCTGGTCCTCCCGCTGCCCTTGACGCCGGATCAGGCTTCCAAGCTGCGCGCCTCCTTGCTCCGGGAGGATCTGGGCAAAGTCGTTCGCTGCACCGAAGGCATGCTGTTCCTGCCGGTTCCCGTCCCCGTGGCTGGAGGACGCCAGAAGCTGGACGATCACGACTTCGCCGGCCTCGCGCTCCACCTGGACCACCTCGAACTCACCGTGCTCGCCAGATGGCTCGACCGCCTGATCGACTCGGCGCGCGCCCTGGAGCAGGAAGCGCCCTCGGGAGTCGGCGGCAAGGAGGCCGCCAAACACCATGAAACCCTGGACCGCGACCTCGCCCTCGCCCGCCTCTTCGCCCGCACCCTGCGCACCGACATGCTGGACCGCCGGGTGGTGGACGGCATCGAGGACACCCATGCCGGAATGTCCACGCTGGTCTTCCAATTCAGCCACCGTTTCGAAGGGACGGACTGCATGGTCGCCTACGCCCCGGGCGCGGGCCGGGTGCTGCTCAGCCGCGGGACATCCCGCTGGAGCACCTCCGACTCCCAGCCGCTGCAATTCAAGACCTCGCCATCCAGGTCGAGCTTCGCGCTGCGGCTGGAGGAAACGGACCCCCTCTCCCTGACCGCCGACCAGCGCGGGACGCTGCTGCAGGCCCTCGCCGCCGAACTCGGCCAGCCGAGCTTGCGCGACGCCGCGGTCATCGACCAGCCGCCGCCGGGCAGCCTGAACCTGGCTCTCGGCGCGAGCGGCGAAGGCGTGGACGGCCTGCCCAGCGTGCGCGTGCTCGGCGCGGGACTGGACCGCGACCGACGCCTGCTGGTCAACCTCTCCGCCGCGGACGGCCCCGACAGCTTCAGCCTCATCAAGACCCATCTTGAGCAGGACGGGCTGCCGGCCATGCTGGATGTCGGCCCTCTCGTCCGGGGCATGTCTCCCGATTCCCCGGCCCTTGGGCGGCCACCCGCTCCGGTGCCGCTGCCCGCCCGCCTCCAAGTCCGCAAATCCTTCCGCCAAGTGGCCGCCAGCCAGCCCGTCGAGGTGCTGGCGGTGCTGGCCCCGGAGGTGTTCGACCGCCTCGCCAAGGACGAAGTCACCCTGCTCGTCTGCTATCCCGACGAGAACATCGGACGCCACGAGGTCCGCCTCGATCGCGAACATCCAGAAGCTCGGGTGACCGTCGCGGCTCCGACGGAAAGCGGCGGCATCGTCGAAACCGCGCTCAACTACAGCCTCGACGGCAAGAGCTGGCAACTGGCGGAGGATGCCCTGCTCGGGCTGCTCTACATCACCGACTAACCCTCCCCCCATGAAATACCGACACCTCCTGCTCTCGTCATTCCTCGCCGTCCTTGCCATCGCCCCGCTCAGCGGCCAGGAGGAGCCGCCCAAGCAGCGCTTGCTGGCCATCGCCCCCTTCGACCCCGCCACCCTCCCCCGGAACCTCGGACGAAACTACAGCGCCACCTCCCTCAACAACGACCTGTCCGCCGCCTCCTCGCTGGGCATCGTTTTCAAGCCGTTGTTGGGGCTGGAATACCTCCGTGGGGCCATCACGCTCGATCCCGAACTCGGCCGCCGCGCCTATCAGGAAAAGAACGCCGAGTTCCTGCTCCTCAACTGCGCCGTCTCGGTCAAACCGGATGGAGCCTATACCGTTTCCGCCAGCTTGGTGGAAATCGTGGAGGAGGAAGGCGAGATCACTCTCGAAAGGATCGCCGGCATTTCGGCTGAAGCCGTTAATATCGAACAGTTGATGGCGCAATTCTGGATGGCTATCGACCGCCCGCTCGAAATCATCGGCGGCGTGCCCAACCTGCGCGGCCGCTGGCGGGCGGAAAAGGCGGGGGCGGACGAATACATCCGGCACGGCGACACCTACGTCCTTAAAACACCAAGAATCATCGTCAACCAGCGGCTGGAGCAGATCACCGCCTTTCACGAAGTGGTCAACGGCTGGGTGACCGCGGGCCAGAAGACCACCATGCCCGGCCTGACGGCGACATGGAATCCTTCGGGCTTTTTCGCCGGCCACTACACGCACGACATCAGCGGCTCCATCCTCCAGCCTGTCAAAGCCAAGGTCCGATACGACGCCAGCGGTGCCCGGTTCCTCGAACTCACCGTCTCGGAGACACGCCGCGGCGAGATGACCTTTCCCGGCGGCATCGATCGCTGGGAGTTCGAGACGCCCCAGCTTGGAAGCCGCGACGGCTTCTGGCGGGCCGGCTACCCCAAGGATGGCGGGGGGCTCGATGCTTCCTATGACATCGAGATCCAGCAGAACGGAGACCGCCTCACCGTCCTCCCAATGGGCGAAAGCGCGGCCCCATGGTCGAAGATCGAGGGGTTCTTGGACAGCGATACGATCTACCTGTACTTCTTCAAGGCGACCCGAGACCGCAACCACAGGATCCAGTATCAACTGACCCGCCGAGATAAGGCCCGGCTCCTGGACAAGGGGCTCCAGTTGCCGGCGGGCATGGAAATCCACCTCAGCGACGAGGTTTGGAAATTCCACTTCACCCTCCGATAACCTGCGCTCCCTCCGCTCCGCCCGCATCCACGTTGCACCCTTCCCAAGTCTCCGACGAAGCATTTCGCGCCCGCAACGGGCACTCAACCCCAACATAAAACGTGCTCCCCATGAAATCCATGCTCAAAATACTCCACTCGCGCCTCGCCCTGTGCGTGCTCTCACTGCTGGTCTCCGCGCTCCCTGCCCGGTCCGCAACCTACCGTATCGACTTCAGCTTCCCCATCGTTTTCGACAACCCCGACGATCGCCTAGTGGACCCCCCGGGGAAACTGGAATTCACGATCAACGTGGACGCCGGAAACTCAAAGGCCGCCAATCCTTGGGATGAGCAAAAACTCAGGGATGCGGTGAACACGGAGGAGATCAAATTTATTATTGGTCTGATCAAGGAACAGACCGCGGAAACCAATGCCAAACTGAACGATCTGGTCAAGCATGCCCCCGAGGCAACACAATACCTGGACCTGCCGACCGAGGCCCAGGCTCAGATACAAGTGTTGAATTCCGTCTATAAGGCGCTGGCGGAACAGGCCCGGCTTAAAGCGGAACTCGCCATCCAAACGGCATGGAAATCCCTGCAAGAGAAGCGAAAAGAATTGCGACAGTGGAAACTGGAATCCCGGATTACCATCGCCCAAAACACCTTCAACGTCATTTGGGGCGCGGCCAAAATCGTCATCGAATGCGCCGTCATCGGCCACACCGCCGGCGCATCCACCGCCTTGGTGGTCTATGACGCCGCAAAAACGGTCGAGGCCGCTTACGATCTGTATCAGGGCCTGCGGAAGGAGTTCATCTCCCTGAAGGCCGCGCAGATGGAGTTGATGAAGACGGTGGTCAAGGCGGGCGGCGGCGGGGCCGCCAGCTCGGGAGGCGGCGCCCGGTCCCACTTTGCCGAATCAATCGGAACAGCCTTCCAAGCGGACCGTCTGAAAGGCCAATTGGAACTCGTGGACATGAAGGTGATCGCCGCTCAATCCAAGGCAGCGGCGCTTGCGGCGATACTCCATGAATCCTGCCTGAAAGAGGACGCCATGCGGGAACAGGGGGATGATCTCGCGTCTGCCGCCGCCGAATTCGCCTCAAAACGCGACGCTTGGCTGACCGAAATCGACGGCATCAACGAAAATATCCAAAGCGCTGCCGCTTGCGTCGAAAAGGGCAATGCTCTGCTTAGTGCTTTGAGTACGCCTGGAACCGCCCAAGTGCAGACGGCTTGGAACACCTTCAAGGAGGCTCTGGACACGGCGGCGACTGTCGGGGGGCTGGTCCTGCTTGATACGGAAAGCGCAGTGGAGGTGGCCGTGGCCGCGGTCGATCTCACGACTGCGGCTCCCGGTTATCTGGGCAAGCTCAAAGCGGCGGTCGTCAAGCTTCGCAAGAAAGCGCAGCGATGAACCTCCCCCAAGCATTCACATCGCCAGAGCCGGGTAAGTCCATGCGAGGCCTTCGTGCTCGATCTGTTTGACGAAACGCCCGTCCCCCTCCGGGACCGGCGGACAGCCTCCTTTCACGCCCTCGCGAGCTTCGCCCCGAGGTTGAAGAGGCGCTTGAGGTTGCAGGTGGCCGTCACCAAGGTCCATTCCAAGCCGGTTTTCCTTCCCGAAAACGGCAAGCGAAAGGGCTTGCCCCGTCTGGCTTTTCCGCTTCCGTCCTTCCCGGGTTCCGTAGGATCGGAAGGAACCCGGACTCCCACATGGACGATTTCTGGAAAGACTGGGCACTGAGCACGGACCGGGGCCGCCAGCGTTGGCAGTTCAAGGGGACGGAGGTTCCCGGCGACGAGGAGCTGGAACGGGCCTTCGCGGCCTTCCGCTTCGACAAGCGGAAAAACCCCAACGCCTCCGACTTGATCCTCAGAGCTCTGCGGCTCGACGGAAAGGACCTCGGCGAAAGGGACGCCGACACCGCCTCGGCCGCCCTGCGGCAGGGCATGGAATACTACGCGGCGCTGCAACTGGACGACGGCCATTGGCCGGGCGACTATGGCGGCCCCCTCTTCCTGCTGCCGGGGCTAGTCACGGCGAGCGTGGTCACGGAAACGCCGCTCCCCGTCATCCACCGGAAGTTGATCGCCCGCTACCTCTTCAACCACCAGAACGAGGACGGGGGATGGGGCCTGCACATCGAGGGCCGGTCCACCGCTTTCGGAACGGTCCTCAACTACGTCGCCCTGCGTTTCCTAGGGCACGGCCCAGACCACAAAGCGATGCGGCGCGCACAAAACTGGATCCGGGAGCACGGCGGCGCGACGAGCGTACCCCCCTGGGGGAAGTTCTATCTGTCGCTGCTGAACCTGTATTCCTGGGAGGGCAACCACTCTCTGCTGCCCGAGCTGTGGACCCTGCCGAGATGGCTGCCTTTCCATCCCGGCCGCCACTGGTGCCACGCCCGCCTCGTCTACCTACCGATGAGCTACTGCTATGCCCACCGCATCCAGATCCCCGAGAGCGAGCTGGTGGCGGCCATCCGGGAGGAGATCCACCTCCTTCCATATGCGGAGACGGATTGGAGGAAGTCGAGGGATGAAGTGAACGGGCTGGATGTCCACCACAAGCCCCACCCATTCCTGGCGGCGCTGCATTTCCTCTCGGACGCCTACGAGAGGAACCCAGTGAAAGCCTGGAGGGGCAAGGCGCTCGCCTTCATCCGGGAATACCTCGACGCGGAGGACGAGCAGACCGGATACGTCAACCTCGGCCCCGTCAACCAGGTCATCAACTCCATCGCCGCATGGCACGCGCATGGAAAGGACAGCGCCTCCTTCCGGAAGCACCACGACCGCTGGTTCGACTACCTGTGGCTCGCGGAGGACGGAATGAAAATGAACGGCTACAACGGCTCGCAACTCTGGGACACCGCCTTCGCCACCCAAGCCTTTTGCGCGTCCCGCCATGCGCCGGATTTCTCCGCCACCGTCCGGCGGGCCTACGGCTACATCGCCGAAACGCAAATCCAGGAGGACGGAGGCGATGGCGAGCGCTTTTTCCGCCACCCCTCGACCGGGGGATGGCCCTTCTCCACCCTGGAGCACAGCTTTCCCATCACCGACTGCACCGCCGAGGGGCTGCTGGCCTCGCTGGCGATCCACGAGGCCTTTCCGGAGATGGAGCCAAGCATCGGACCGGAACGGATGGCGCTCGCGGCGGACCTGATCCTGTCCCTGCAAAACCGCGACGGCGGCTGGGCCACCTACGAGCCGACCCGCGCCCCCAAGTGGCTGGAAATCCTCAATCCCACGTTCATCTTCTCCGACATCATCGTCGACCATTCCTACACCGAATGCAGCGCCTCCTGCATCCGGGCGCTGCACCGGTTCCATCGGTGCTATCCCGGACACCAACCCCGGCAGATCGAGCGGGCCATCGACGAGGGCGTCCGTTTTCTCCTGTCGCAGCAGCGCGAGGACGGTTCCTGGATCGGCTCGTGGGGGGTCTGCTTCACCTACGCCACCTGGTTCGCGCTCGAAGCCCTGTCCACGCAGGGGAAAACCTGCCGCAACTCCCCCGAGGCCAAGGCGGCCTGCGACTTCCTCGTCTCGAAGCAGAAAGACGACGGCGGCTGGGGGGAATCTTATGAATCTTGCGTGGAGAGGCGATACATCCAGCACGAACGCTCGAACGCGGTGAACACGGCGTGGGCGGCCCTCGGGCTGATGGCCGCGCAATCCCCCGACCAAGAGGCCATCGACCGGGCCATCCGCCTGCTGATCGAGCGGCAGCAGAAAAACGGCGACTGGGAGCAAGGCTCCATCAGCGGGGTGTTCAACGCCAACTGTATGATCACCTACGCCTCCTACCGGAGCGTGTTTCCGATCTGGGCCTTGGCGAACTATGACGGAAACTCGAAATCCGAAATCCGAAATCCGAAACTTTGACCAATGGAACCGAGTACCGAAGACCGTTTTCGCCATGGCTTGCTCGCCACGCTCGGGAGCTTCATCCATCGCCGCCGCTGGCTGGTTCTGACCGTCTCCGGCCTGTTCCTCGCGGCTTCCGCGCTGATGCTTGCGAAGGGCGGGCATCTCACGGGCGGCAGCATCCGGGGCATCGAGTGCGAGCAGGCGGAGAGCCTCGTCGAAGAGGTCCTGGGGCATCCGCCGGACAACGCCTGGGTGGCGGTGTTCCGCGCCAAACAGGACGATCTGACGGAGGACCGCCTGGTGGCCGAGGTCGAAAAGGCGCTCGCGCCGCTGCGGGAGCATCCCAGCGTCCTTTCCGTGACGGGACCGGGCGATGGCGCGGAGGGCTTCGAGGGGCGCTTGGTCAACCCGTCCGCGCGCTCGGCCCTCGCGATCGTCACGCTCGCGGGCGCGCACCGCGACGCCTTGCTCGCCTACCCCGAGACGCGGGCCCTGCTCCAGTCCGACACGCTCGACATTTTCGCGACGGGACGCCTCCCCTTCCTGCGCGACCTCGGCGAGACGCTCTCCAGCGACCTGCTGCGGGCGAAGCTGATCTCGCTGCCGCTCGCCTTGCTCGTCCTGCTCCTCGTGTTCCGCACGGTGGTCGCGGCGGTCCTTCCGGTCGGGGTCGGCGCGCTCGCGGTGCTGGGCGGCATCGCGATCGTGTTCGGCCTGTCGCGGCACATGGACATCGCCGAATACACGGTCAGCGTCTGCTCGCTGATCGGGCTCGGCGTCGCCATCGACTACTCGCTGTTCATCGTGGCCCGATACCGCGAGGAGCTCGACGCCGGGCACGACACCGCCGAGGCGCTCCCCCGCGCCTTGGCGACGGCGGGGCGCGTGGTCGTGTTCTCCGGTGTCGCCGTGGCCACGGGTCTCTCGGGGCTGCTGTTCTTCAAAGGCTCCTACCTGATGTCGATGGGTCTCGGGGGCGCCATCGTCATCGGGCTCTCGGTGGTCTTCGCCCTCACCTTCCTGCCGGCCCTCCTCGCGGTGCTCGGCCCCAAGATCCACATGGGCCGGCTCTCCCGCCTGCCCTTCCTGCGATCCCGCCGCCCGCCCGCGGGCGGGAGCTTCTGGCGGCGCGTGGCCCTTTGGGTAATGCGCCATCCCTTGCCCGTGCTGGTGCCGACCCTCGCGATTCTGCTCTGCATGGGGATTCCCTTTTTGCATCTCCGCATGACCGCCTCCGACGTGCGCGTCCTACCGGGGGAGGTCGAGGCGCGCCGCGGCTACGACCTGCTGCGCACGGACTTCCCCGACCGGGCCGAGGCGCGCCTCCTCGTGGCGGTGCGCTTTCCGAGCGAGCCCGCGCTGCCGGAGCGCGTCGGAGCGCTCGTGGACCTGTCGCGCTCGCTGGCCGCTCTGCCCGACGTGCGCAAAGTGGAGAGCATCGTCAACACCGGCCTGCCCCTGCCCAGGGAAATGTATCAAACTCTGCTCGCGGCCCCCGCGCCCGGAGCGATCCCGGGAGTCCCGGCGGAACTGCTCGCCCCGCTGGAGGCGGCAAAACGGCGGACGGTCGGGGAGCGGGTCGTTCTCCTCTCCGTGCTCACCGGGCTGGAGCCGGACGACGAGCGGGCCCGCGCCCTCGTCCGCGCGATCCGCGAGCATCGCGAGGTCGGCGACGGTGAACTGCTGGTGGGCGGGGCAACGGCCAACGACATCGACACCACCGGGTTCATCATGGAGCGCGTGCCCTACGCCCTGGCTTTCGTGGTCGGGACCACCCTCGTCGTGCTGTTCCTCCTGCTGGGCTCCGTGCTGCTGCCGATCAAGGCGGTGATCATGAACCTCGTCTCGATCGCCGGCTCCTTCGGCGCGCTCGTGTGGGTGTTCCAAGACGCCAACCTCTTCATCCAGGAGGGCCGCCCCATCGAGCCTTCGCTCCCGGTGCTGCTCTTCTGCATTCTCTTCGGCCTGTCGATGGACTACGAGGTGCTGATGCTCTCCCGGATCAAGGAGTCCTACGAACGGACCGGGGACAACATGGACGCGGTGGTGGACGGCCTTGAGAAAAGCGCGGGGCTGATCACGAGCGCGGCGGTCATCATGGTCGCGGTGTTCTGCGCCTTCACCCTCGCCCGCGTCGTGCTGATCCAGGCGACCGGGTTCGGGATGGCCCTCGCCGTGGCCCTCGACGCAACGCTCGTGCGCGTGCTCCTCGTGCCCTCGACGATGCGGCTCCTCGGGCACCTCAATTGGTGGGCGCCCCGCCCCTTGCTGGCGCTGCGGCAGAGGCTCGGCGGCGGACGCCTCCACTGACGAATCCGGTGGACTCCCCGCTTGCGCGTCTTTCCCGGAAGGGCTATGGGAACCGCGTTCCCCGCCATGCCCGCCGCCCCCAAATGCTTCGCCTTCCTCGGCACCGACGAGGCGCTCGTGAAGGAGGCCGCCCTGAAACTGGCGGAGAAGCTCGCGCCGAAGGACAACGAATTCGGCCTCGAAATCGTGAGCGGGGCCGCCGACAACGCCGACCAGGCCTCGCAGGTCGTGGCCCGGACGATCGAGGCGATCCAGACCCTGCCCTTCTTCGGCGGCGACAAGGTGGTGTGGCTGCAAGGCGTGAACTTCCTCGGCGAGACCCAGACGGGCAGGGCGGAATCGACCCTGGCCGCGCTGGACACCCTCGCCGGGATCCTTGAGACGGGCCTGCCGCCCGACGTGGCCTTCCTCCTCAGCGCCGGGGAGATCGACAAGCGCCGCACCTTCTACAAACGCCTCTCCAAAGTCGCCAAGGTCGAGGTCCACGACCGGCTCGACACGACCAAGGCGGGATGGGAGACGGCGGTGATGGGACACGTCTCGGATCGCGCCAAAGCCATCGGGCTGAAATTCCGTGGCGTCGCGCTGGAGCGTTTCGTCCAGCGCGTCGGATCGAGCACCCGCTCCATCGACGGCGAACTGGAGAAGCTCTCCCTCTACGTCGGCGACCGACCCGCCGGGGAGGAGGACGTCGCCGCGATCGTGTCGCAGAGCCACGGCGGCTACATCTTCGACATCGGCGAGGTGATCGCCCGGCGCGACCTGCCGCAAACCCTCGAACTGATCGATTTCCAACTCCGGCGCGGGGAGAACGCGATCGGCCTCCTCCTCGCCGCCATCGTCCCGAGGGTCCGCAACCTCCTCCACGCGCGCGACCTCGTCGAGACGCACGGGGTGCGGGCGGGACACAACTACTCTGACTTCCAGAAGCGGCTCGGCTCCCTGCCCCCCTCCGCCACCGGGCACCTCCCGCGCACCAAGGAGGGCGCGATCAACGCCTATCCACTCTTCCTTTCGGCCCAGGCCTGCGGCCAGTTCACCCTCGCGGAGCTCCGCGCCGCCCTCGAAGCCTGCCTTGAGGCGAACCTGCGGCTCGTGACCACTTCGCTCGACCCCCGGCTCGTCCTGCACCAGCTCGCCGCCCGCATCCTCGCCGGGAAAACGGCGGCGCTCCGGCGGTGAATTCCGCACTCGCCCCATTCGGAAACATGAGCGCCTCCCATCTCGAAACCGGGCTCCGCGCCGTCGATCTTTTCGCACCGATCCCTCTAGGCTGCGATATCCTTGTCTCTGGCGAACCGAAATCCGGCGGTCGCATTCTCGGCACGGAACTAGCCCTCCGCCTCTCGCGCCTTCCCAAAAAGCCGCCCAAGGTGATCGCCTTTCTCGACGCCACCGTCCCCGACGCCGACGATTACGAAGCGGAGTTCAAGGAGACCGTCCCCGGTGTCGAACTGCTGCGCGTCCCCTCGGTCTCCGCCGAGACCCTGAAGCCCCACCTCGCCCATCGGCCCTTCTCCCTCGGCAACGCCGTCTTCGCCTTCGGCCAAGAGCCTTGGTTCATCGAGGGCTTCCTCCGCGCGGTGAAGGCCGGGCGTGAATCCGCCCTCTTCACCAAGTTGACCTCCTTCGTCGTCACCGAGACCTCCGTCGCGGACTCGTTCGACGCCCGTCTCCACACCCTCCGCGCCCTCGCTGCCGAGGCGATCTACCCCGCCCTCGATGCATCCGTCTCCGCATCGAAGGCCATCGGCTTGGACCGCCACGCGCCCGGTCACACCAGCGTCGCCCAAGCAGCACGGAAGGCCGTCGCCCAAGTCGCAGCCGATCTCGCGCCCGGAGCGATCAAGGACGAACATTGGCCCTGGCGGACCGATCCCGCGAAACGCCCGGCCCTCCAAGCCCTGCTCTTTTTGAGCCAGCCCTACTTCTGCGCCGAAATCTACACCGGCATGACCGCCGCCGCCATGCCTCTCGCGGACACCGTGAAGCAGTTCCAAGCCATCCTCGAAGGCCGCTACCGGGACACCGACCCCGCGCTCTTCCGATTCCGCAACACCCCGCCCGAGTGACGGAACCCCGTAGCGAAGTTCGTGAGAACTTCGGCGGGCGTCCCCCGGGCTTCGGAGGGGAGAAGTTCTCACGAACTTCTCTACGGGCACCGTCGACCCGCTTTGCCCGAGTTTCGCGTCGACGCGAGACGGATTGATCTCGCCGTGGAAATGGGGTAAACAAACCCTATGGACATGCAAACCATGAAACCCGCCGCCCTCTCCGGCGCATTGGCCGTCGCCCTTCTGCCCCTGCCGCTCCTCGCCGCCGATCCCGCCGAAACCCTCCTCTTCGACGGCACGAGCCTCGACGCCTGGGAGTTCGCCCCGGGGGCGTGGGAGATCGAGGAGGACGGCTCCCTCGCCTGCCGCATGGAGTCCTCCGAGGGCGACGACGGTACGGTGAAAACCCGGTCCATGGGCTACATCTGGACGAAGGCGGACTACGGCGACTTCGAGCTTTCCCTCTCCTACAAGCTCTCCGAAGGGGCGAACAGCGGCGTCTTCTACCGGGTCGAGAAAAGCGATCCGGTGAATCTCGGCTGCGAGGTGCAACTGCTGGACGACGCGGGCTACCAGAAGACGCACGGCCCGCTCGACGCGAAGAAGCTGAACGGTTCCTTTTACGAAGGCAAAGCCCCCGAGGCGGACCCGGCGAAGCCCGTGGGCGAGTGGAACACGCTCGTCCTGAAATGCGTCGGCCCCAAGATGACCTGCCATATCAACGGCGTGCGCGTCTTCGAGGTCGATGTGGACGACTGGCCCGAAGCCGGGAAAAATCCCGACGGCACGCCGAACAAGTTCAAGGTGGCGATCAAAGACAAGCCCCGCACCGGCCGCATCGGTCTGCAGAACCACGGGCAGGTGGTGTGGTTCAAGGACATCAGGGTCAGGTTGGTGGAGTGACGGAGCGCGGACACTCCTCACCCCCCCTTCCCCTTCGCCCAAGGCAGCAGGGTCCTGACCACCCACGAGCCGGCGACGGAGAGGCCGTCGATATAGGCGGTGCTGGCGGCGCCGATGACTCGCTCGACGCCGACACGCTCGTCGAGATTGCGGAAGGCGCGCAATTCGTCGAGGACGCGTTTCGCGCGGAGACCGGCGTCGATCTCGGTGGGCACGGTGATGAGGTTCCAGAAGGCGAGAACCGACCAGACGAGGACGAGGACGGGCAGCAGGGTCTTACTCCCGAGGACGAGGGCGAGGAGCCCGAGGAGGAGGAGCGGCGGAGACAGGTGGACGGACCAGCGCACCGCCGCGTTGCGCCAGAGGAGGGGGCGGTGCCCCTCGTGATGCTGGATCGCCTTGCCCGCCTGGAGGGCGGCGAGGGCGAGGGCGCTGTAGGTCGAGGCGCCGAAATGCTGCGGGGAGAGGGAAAGCCGCCGCGTCTCCGGCTCGTAGAAGTCGGGGAGCACTCCGCGCCCCTTCACGACGGCCACGCCCGCGATGCCCCGGCGTCGCAGGATGGCCTCGGCCAACTCGGCCCCGGTGACGCGGGAGGAGACGAGGTTCGCCGCCTCCTGCCCGTAGATCTTGAGGAAGCGGCTGCGCCCCCACATCGTGCCCGTGAGGGCGATGAGAAAGAGAAGGAGGACAAGCTGCATCGGGCGAATCTCGCACCGTCAAGCCCCTCGGGCAACGGCGCGAGCAAGGCCCCTCACTGCCCCAGCGGGATCGACTCGCCGCCCTCGACGTCGAGCTGCCAAGTCTCGTAGGTCCATGGCGCGGAACTGGACGATTTCGAAGCGACGACGCGGAGGGTGCCCTTGCCCTTCGGCCCGGAGACAGGGATGGTGAAATCGGCCTTGCCCACCCCGTTTTCGGTGCTGATGCTGCCGCTGCTGAAGAATCCCGGCTTGATCGGCTCGCCGAGCGCCTCGACAGCGGCGGCGTTGCTCTCAACGGCGGCGATGGACTGCTGGTAGGGTTCAGAACCCGTGATCACTTTGGCAATGCCCCAGAACATGAACCCGAAGCCCGCGACGGCGGCGACGATCAGGCCGAGGCAACCGCATCCGATGCACCCGACAATTTTTCCCGTTTGGGATTTTCCAGCTTGGCCATGCTCAATCGCGCTCATGCGGGAATGATGGCCGTTTTCAAGGCCGACGGCAAGGAAAAATCCCGCCATTTCCGCGATTGCGAAGCGCCGGGCTTGCCGCGATGGGTCTCCATGCCCGCCGACACCCAGACCTGCAACATGGCCATCTTCGCCGATTTCGAGAACGTCGCGATCGGGGCGGAGCAGGCCCGCTACGACCGCTTCGACATCGGCAAGGTGATCGAGCGCATCCTCGTGAAAGGCAGCGTCGTGGTGCGCAAGGCCTACTGCGACTGGGGCCGCTACGAGAAGTTCAAGCGGGCCATGCACGAGGCGAACTTCGAGCTCATCGACATCCCCCACGTCCGGCAATCGGGGAAGAACTCGGCCGACATCCGCATGGTCGTCGACGCCCTCGACCTCTGCTACACGAAACCGCACATCGACACCTTCGTCGTCATCAGCGGGGATTCGGACTTCTCCCCGCTGGTGAGCAAGCTGCGCGAGAACAACAAGGACGTCATCGGCGTGGGGGTGAAGCAATCGACCTCGGACCTCTTCGTCTCGAACTGCGACGAGTTCATCTTCTACGACGACCTCGTGCGGAAGAAGGAGAGCGCGAGAACCCGCCAAGCCGCCTCGAAGAAAACGGCGAAGCCCGCCGCTGCGGGAACCACGGGGACGGGCGAAGGAAGCGCTACCGAAACCGCCGCCCCGGAATCGGCGGCCGTCCTCGCGGACCGTCGCGACGAGGCGGTGCAGCTCGTCCTTGAGACCTTCGAGACCATGGCCGAGACCCGTGGCGAAGACGAGATCGTGTGGGGCTCGATGCTGAAGCAGGCGATCAAGCGGAAGAAACCCGGCTTCGCCGAGAGCTACTACGGCTTCCGCGCCTTCAACTCGCTCCTCGAAGAGGTGCGCGACCGGGGCCTCATCCAGCTCCAGCCCGACGAGAAATCAGGCGGCTACATCGTGCGGACGGCAGGGTGAGAGGAGCCGGGCCGACGGGTCCATTGTGACAGGATTGCCACCCAGGGGTGTTTGCGAAAGGGCCGGGCCGGAGAGGAAGGTGCGCACGTCTTCCACGCCCCCGGACGGGGGAAGCGGAGCGACACCCAACCCAACTCGAACCACACCCCCCAACCCCAATCCGATGAAATTCACCATCAACTCCACCCTCCCCCTGCTCGCCCTCGCGCTGGCCGCCACGGCCACGCTCCAAGCCGAGGACAAGATCGTCATCAAAGGCTCCGACACGCTCGGGGCGAAACTGGTCCCGCAGCTTTCCGAGACCTACAAGGAGACCGGCAGCACCGCCTCCTTCGAAATCACCGCCGAGGGGTCGTCCTCGGCCTTCACCAACCTCCTCGCGGGCACCGCCGACATCGGCATCTCCAGCCGCGACATCAAGGACTCCGAGAAGGAGAGCTTCGCCGCCAAGGGCCTCGAAGTCGAGGAGTGGGTCGCCGGCTACGACCTGATCGTCGTGGTCGTGAACGGGAAGAACCCGGTCAAGGACCTGTCCGTCGAGCAAGTCGAGGGCATCTTCACCGGAGACATCAAGGACTGGAGCGAGCTCGGCGGCGACGCCGGCCCGATCTCGGTCTACACCCGCAACACCTCCTCGGGCACCTACAAGACCTTCCAGGAGATCGCCCTGAACGACCGCGACTACGGCGCGGACACCCAGAAGCTGGCGGGCAACGAGCAGATCGCCGAGGAAGTCTCGAAGAACCCCAACGGGATCGGCTACGTCGGCCTCGCCTACGCCTCGAAGGACGGGATCAAGTCCGTCTCCGTGGACGGCGTCGAACCCAAGGCGGAGAACGCCAAGAGCTACCCCATCTCCCGCACCCTCTACTACTACACGATCAAGGGCAAGGCCCCCGAGGCCGCCATCAAGTTCGTGAAGTGGGCCAAGAGCGACGCCAAGGCCGTCGAAGTGGTGGAGCGCGTCGGTTTCATCCCCGCCGCCGAGTGAGCCTCCTGCGACAGGGGGCGGCATCCCGCCCCCTGCCAGCCTCCGCTTGACCTTTTCCCGGCCCTCGCCTCCACTGTCCCGGCGAAGCCCCCTCCCCTTCCCTTCCCTTCCGAGCGAGCCCACCCGGCCATGAGCGAGTCCGATTCCGCCGTCAACGCCGATTCTCCCACGACTCCCGCCCCCTCCTTCCGAGGGCGGGGCTTCCGGGTCTTCGGGCTCGGTTGGCAAGACGCGATCCGCTACTTCTTCGGCGGCAACGCCAGCCTCGCCATCATCCTCGTCCTCCTCATCTGCTTCTTCCTCATCCGCGAGGGCGCCCTCTTCTTCCCCTCGCACCAGCGGGGCCTCCAGGACTACCGCCACGCGGGTCAGGAGTTCGTGGACGCCGTCGGGGAACCGATCGACGCGCACACCGCCTTCTTCAGCAGCGCGAACATCGCCTACTTCGCGGAAATCAACGAGTCCTCCCGCGAGGAGGACGACCTCCTGCGGGTCGCCCGCGCCGTCCTCGCCAACACCGAGGCAGCCTGCCGCAAAAACTGGAACCTCCTGAAACGCAAACTCGGCGAGGTTCAGGAAATGGACCGTGCCCTCGCAGGACTCGACGCCGCCGATCCCGCCCGTTCCGATCTCGCCGCGAAGCGGGAGACCCGTCTCGCCGAGATCGCCGCCCTGCGCACCATCCTGAGCTCCGAGGTCGAAGCTGCCCTCGCCGGCCCCAAGGTCTGGAAGCTCGGGAGCGACGGACGCCACCTCTCCAGCGAGGACCGCGAACGAATCCGCGAGGCAGTCCTCTTCCAAGCCAGTCCCGACGCCAAGGAGGAGCACCCCTGGCTCGCCGGCGTGGGGGAACGTAGCCGCGAGAAAAAGAAAACCGCCGCCGCCGAATTCGCCGCTTTCAAAGAGACCCTCCAAGGCATCCAAACCGCGATCCGCCCGATGCGGACCCTGCATGGCGAGCTGAAAAAAGCCGCCTCCGCCAACCGCGCCGCGATCAACCGCTACCAAACCGCCCCGGCGCGCCGCGCCGCGATGCTGGAAGGCGCGAAAAAAGCGCAGGACCCCGCCGAGCAAGCCCGCTTCCAAGCCGAGGCGGACCAGATCGTCGTCGAGGCACCCGATCTCGTGGCGATGAACGCGCCCTTCTACGCCGCCGTCCCGAAGCAGGCCGAGCTTTCCGCCGCCCTCCTCGCGGAGATGCGGGAGCTGCGCGAGGCCCTGCCGGAAAAAGGCAGCAACGCCCGCTCCCGCAAGGCTCTGGAGCGCAGCGAGACCCTCTTCGATCGCTTTGCCGACACGGTCGATCGCAGCCAGCGGAAGGCCGCGAAATGGCGGCACGAACGGAGCGTCTCCGCGATCTCGTCGTTCACCTCCTTCGTCTTCGGAAAGCAGTGGATCACGAACAGCTCCTGGCACGATTTCTACGGCCTGCTCCCCCTGCTCACCGGCTCCCTCCTCATCGCCGGGATCGCCCTCGCCGTTTGCGTACCCTTCTCCGTCGCCGCCGCGATCTACGTGAACCAGCTCGCCTCGCGGCGAGAGCAGAATTTCGTGAAGCCGGCCATCGAGTTCATCGAGGCGATCCCCTCGGTGGTGCTCGGCTTCTTCGGCATCGTCGTCTTCGGCGAAGCCCTCCGCGCCCTCAGCCAAGTCGAGTGGCTCTCCTGGGTGCCGGGCTTCCCCATGAACGAGCGGCTCACCATCCTGAACGCGGGCCTCCTCCTCGCCTTCATGGCCGCGCCGACGATTTTCACCCTCGTCGAGGACGCGCTGGAGAACGTGCCCTCCGCCCTCACCGAGAACTCCCTCGCCATGGGCGCCTCGAAGCTGCAGACCGTCTTCCGCGTCATCGTGCCCGCCTCCGTCTCCGGCTTGATCGCCGCCATCCTCCTCGGCTTCGGGCGCATCGTCGGCGAGACCATGGTCGTGCTCCTCGTCGCGGGGAACAAGATCAAGATCCCAGATTTCTCCGAGGGCCTCGGCGCGATCGCCCAGCCCGCCCACACCATGACCGGGATCATCGCGCAGGAGCTGCCCGAGGTCGACAGCGGCTCGCTCCACTGGCGCGCCCTCTTCATCGTGGGCCTCGTCCTCTTCATCATCGCCCTCGCCGTGAACTACGCCGCCCAGCAGGTGCTGAAACGCTTCCAAAGAATCTGAGCCATGGGAAACACCGCCGACATCGCGGAAACCGCTGCCCCTGCAGAACCCGCCTCCTCCGACAACCCCTTCGCCGCGCGCGGCTTGGGGCAGCGCCGCCGCGAGCGCGCCGTCGCCCTCGTGCTGCGCCTCGCCGCCTACGCCATCCTCGGCTGCGGCCTCTACATCTTCGTCGACATCATCGCGAAAGGCGCGCCAGTCGTCTTCAAGGCCAGCCCGCCCTTCGTAAACACGAGCTTCTTCACGAAGAGTCCCGAGACCCTGATGACCTTCGAGACCGACGACGGGGCCTTCCACAAGATGGACTTCGCCGACTACACCCGCTTCAAGAACGAGAACCCCGGACGGGCGATCGTCGAGGAGCATTCCCACGCCTACTCCGGCGGCGGCATCCTCGGCCCGCTCGTGGGCACGGCCCTGCTCACCCTGATCTGCATCGTGGTCGCCTTCTGCATCGGACTCACGACCTCAATCTACCTCAACGAATACTCCTCCAAAGGCCGCTTCATGGACGCGATCCGGCTCGCCATCATGAACCTCGCCGGGGTGCCCTCGGTCGTCTTCGGCCTCTTCGGACTCGGGCTTTTCTGCCTCGTCGCCCCCGTCATCACGAAAACGCCGCAGGAAGGCGCCCTCTTCACCCTGCCCATCCTCTTCACCGACCACTTCCTCTCCTTCCAGGGCTGGGGTACCTGCATGCTGGCCGGGGGATTCACCCTCGCCGTCATGATCCTGCCCGTCATCATCACCGCCTGCGAGGAGTCGCTCAAGGCCATCCCGGCGGGCTTCCGCGAAGCCTCGCTCGCCCTCGGCGCGACAAAATGGCAGACCATCGCGAAGTCCGTGCTCCCCTACGCCTTCCCCGGCATGTTGACCGCCTCCGTCCTCGGCATCACCCGCGTCGCGGGCGAGACCGCCCCCATCATGTTCACCGCCGCGCTCTCGCACAAGGACAAGCTCCCCTGGGATCTCGCCATCGATCCCAATCTGGGCGCTTTGGAAAAAGTCGAGGCTGGCATCGGCGGCTTCCTCTCCCAGTCGGTCCAAGCGATGCCCTACCACATCTACACCGTCGCCGCCCGCATCCCGCAGTCGGAATACACCAAGCCGATGCAATACGGATCGGTCCTCGTCTTCCTTCTCCTCGTCATGGGCTTCGCCGGACTCTCCGTCTTCCTCCGCATCCACTACCGGAAAAAATTGAAATGGTGAGCGAACCCCGGCCCCCCTCCCCTACGGCAACCCCTTCATGAAACCGATGATGTCCGAACCCGAACCCCAGCAAACCCTTTCCCCGATCCGGAAGGGCGGCGACCCCTCGACCCCTCCGCCGGAGGTCGTCATCGAGGTCGACGGCGTCCACTTCCACTACGTGAAAGGGCGCGACATCCTCCGCGGCGTCAGCATGGAGATCCGGAAGGGCGAAGTCACCGCCTTCATCGGCCCCTCCGGCTGCGGCAAGACGACCCTGCTGCGCTGCTTCAACCGGATGAACGACCTCATTCCCACGGCGGGGATCTCCAAAGGCCAGATCCGCATCCTCGGCACGGACATCCACCATCCCAAGGTCGATGCCATCGAGCTGCGCAAGCATGTCGGGATGGTCTTCCAGAAATACAACCCCTTCCCCAAGAGCATCTACGAGAACGTCGCCTACGGGTTGCGCATCCAAGGCGTCCGCGACCGAACCAAGCTCGACGAGGCGGTCGAGGAGAGCCTGCGCTCCGCCGGCCTCTGGGAGGAGGTCAAGGACCGCCTCGACGCGAGCGGCCTCGGCCTTTCCGGCGGACAGCAGCAGCGCCTCTGCATCGCCCGCACCATCGCGGTGCGGCCCAAGATCATCCTCATGGACGAACCCTGCTCCGCCCTCGACCCCATCTCCACCGCCACCGTCGAGGAACTGATCACCCGGCTGAAAAAGGAGTTCACCATCGTCATCGTGACCCACAACATGCAGCAGGCCACCCGCGTCTCCGACCGCACCGCCTTCTTCTACCTCGGCGAACTGATCGAGATGGACAAGACCACGACGATCTTCAACAACCCCGCCAAGCGGCAGACCGAAGACTACATCTCCGGGAGGTTCGGTTGATGGTCTCTGTGGCCGAAGTCATCGACCTCGGTCGAGCGTCGTTTGATCACCCGATCCGGCTTCAGTGAGGCCCGCTACAGCGCTGGCGCGCGCATGGAGGCGGCGAAGGGAGCCCCCCTCACCCCGCCGGAAACTCGTTCAGGGAAAACGCCTCCAGGCTCTGGGTACGCCCCCTCACCACTTGGACGCCATGGCTCTTGCAGTAGGGGCGCAAACTGGGCATCTCGCGCACGAAATCGCCCGAGATCACCACGCTGCGCCCCAGCTCGCGGGTGAGGGATTCGAAACGGAAGGCGACGTTCACCGGATCGCCCACGAGGGTGAATTCGCTCCGGCTCATGCCGCCGTAGGCGACCTTGCCGGCATGGAGGGCGACGCCGACCTCGAAGCGGCGGCCGATCCTCTCGAAAACGTCGGGACGCACCCCGTAGATCCGTTCGCAGGAGGCGAGGAGCTGCTCGGCCGCGTGGAGCGCGGCGCGCAGGGTCGCTGGCTCCACCGCCGTCCAGTAGGCGAGGACGCAGTCGCCGATGAATTTGTCCACCGTCGCCCCCACCTCGGAAAGGACGCGCTCGCAGTCGGCATACCAGCTCCCGATGATCTGGGCGAGCTCGTCGGCCTCGACCGCCTCGGAGAGGGCGGTGAACCCTTTCACGTCGCTGACGATGATGATCACCGGGTTGTGGCTGACATGGGCGATGGTCGATCCGTCGAGGTTCTCTGCGGTGACCACCGGCTTCGGCGTCTCCCCCACCTGCGCGTAGCGGAACTCGTGGTCGGCGAAGGTGATGATGTCGCCGTTGTTGAGCTTCCGCACCGCCGTGACCCGCGCCCCGTTCAGGTAGCTGCCGTTGAAACTGCCGAGGTCGAAGAGGTGGAAGCCCCCTTCCTGCTTCCGGATCATGGCGTGGCGGCGCGAGACTCGGGGATCGGAGACAATGATCTGGCATTCGAGACTGCGACCGAGGATGCTGACCGGCGCGAGCTCAAGAACCTCGCCCGTGGCGACACGATGGAGATAAGCGTTCAAAACGGGGGAGATAAAACCAAGTTCAGCGGCGCAGGGCAAGCACGAAAACGAAAAACCGTCGCCACCGGTTCGCCAGCCATCCGGCGGAAGGCGCGAGACGTCAACCCCCGTTCGCGCCGACACCCGATCCTTGACACAGCCCCTGCCCCCGGTCAACCATTCCCATCGCATCCGCAACCGAAGACAAATCCATGACAACCGAAGCCAAATGCCCTTTCCACCACGCCGCCGGAGGCGGAACCACGAACCGTGACTGGTGGCCCAGCCAGTTGAAGGTCGAACTGCTCCACCAGCACTCCTCCAAGTCCGACCCGATGGGCGGGGGATTCGACTACGCGGAAGAATTCAAGACCCTCGACCTCGCGGCGGTGAAGCAGGATCTCGCCGCGCTGATGACCGACTCGCAGGACTGGTGGCCGGCTGACTTCGGCCACTACGGCCCCCTCTTCGTCCGCATGGCTTGGCACAGCGCCGGCACCTACCGCACCGCCGACGGGCGCGGCGGCGGCGGCCGGGGCCAGCAGCGCTTCGCCCCGCTCAACAGTTGGCCGGACAACGTCAGCCTCGACAAGGCGCGCCGACTCCTCTGGCCGATCAAGCAGAAGTACGGTCGCAAGCTCTCCTGGGCCGACCTCCTCATCCTCACGGGCAACGTGGCCCTCGAAACGATGGGCTTCAAGACCTTCGGCTTCGGCGGGGGCCGCGAGGACACTTGGGAGCCGGACCACGACGTCTACTGGGGGGCGGAAACAGCTTGGCTAGCCGCCAGCAACGATCCCGCCAACACGCGCAGCCGCTACTCCGGCGAGCGTGATCTGGAGAACCCCCTCGCTGCCGTGCAGATGGGCTTGATCTACGTCAATCCCGAAGGCCCCGACGGCAACCCCGATCCCGTCGCCGCGGCCAAGGACATCCGCGATACCTTCGGGCGCATGTCGATGAACGACGAGGAGACCGTGGCGCTCATCGCGGGCGGCCACACCTTCGGCAAGACCCATGGGGCCGGCCCGGCCGACCATGTGGGTCCCGAACCGGAGGCTGCCGGCCTTGAGGAGCAAGGACTCGGCTGGAAGAGCAGCTTCGGCACCGGCAAGGGCGGTGACACGATCACCAGCGGCTTGGAGGTCACTTGGACCTATCACCCCACCCGTTGGGACAACGAGTTCTTCCACATCCTCTTCGCCTACGACTGGGAACTCTTCAAATCCCCCGCCGGGGCGCAGCAGTGGCGTCCGAAAAACGGTTCCGGCTCCGACATGGTTCCCGATGCCGCCGACCCCTCCAAGCGCCGCGAACCGCGCATGCTGACCACCGACCTCGCCTTGCGCTTCGATCCGGTCTATGAAAAAATCTCCCGCCGTTTCCTGGAGAGCCCCGAGGCTTTCGCCGAGGCCTTCGCCCGGGCTTGGTTCAAGCTGACGCACCGGGACATGGGGCCGAAGACCCGCTACCTCGGCCCGGAAGTTCCCGCCGAGGACCTCATCTGGCAGGACCCCATTCCCGCCGTCGATCACCCTCTCATCGACGAGGCCGACACCGCCGCGTTGAAGGGGAAAATCCTCGCCAGCGGCCTGTCCGTCTCCGAGCTGGTCTCCACCGCTTGGGCCTCGGCCTCCACGTTTCGCGGCTCCGACAAGCGAGGTGGCGCGAACGGCGCCCGCATCCGCCTCGCCCCGCAGAAGGATTGGGAAGTCAACCAGCCCGCCCGTCTCGCGAAGGTGCTGGAGACGCTGGAGCGCATCCAAGGCGACTTCAACGCCACCCAGTCCGGCGGCAAGAAAGTCTCGCTGGCCGACCTCATCGTCCTCGCCGGTGGCGCGGGCGTCGAGCAGGCGGCGAAGAACGCCGGGCACGAGATCGAGGTCCCCTTCACACCGGGACGCATGGACGCCTCGCCGGAGCAGACCGACGTGGAGTCCTTCGCCGCGCTCGAACCCATCGCCGACGGCTTCCGCAACTACCTCAAGGGCAAATACTCCATCCCCGCCGAAACCCTCCTGATCGACAGGGCGCAACTGCTGACCCTGACCGCGCCGGAGATGACCGCACTCGTGGGCGGCCTGCGCGTCCTGAACGCCAACTTCGACGGCTCCCCGCACGGCGTCTTCACCGCGCGGCCCGAGGCGCTGACCAACGACTTCTTCGTGAACCTGCTCGACATGGGCACGGAGTGGAAGCCGCTCCATGGCGGGACGGACCTCTTCGAAGGCCGTGACCGCAAGACGGGCGAGGCCAAGTGGACCGGCACCCGCGTCGATCTCATCTTCGGTTCGAACTCCCAGCTCCGCGCCTTCGCGGAGGTCTACGGATGCGGGGACTCCCAGGAGAAATTCCTGGGCGACTTCGTGGCGGCGTGGGGCAAGGTCATGGACCTCGACCGCTTCGACCTCGCCTGACCGCAGCGATGAAACTGATCAGTTGGAACGTGAACGGCATCCGCGCGGTGCTGAAGAAAGGCTTCCTCGACTTCCTCGAGGCGGAGCGGCCCGACCTGCTCCTCCTGCAGGAGGTCAAGGCGAACCGCGAGCAGGTCGAGCATGACTTCGAGGCGGCGGGCTGGGAGGTGCAATGGAACGCGGCGGAGAAAAAGGGTTACTCCGGCGTCGCGACCCTCTCCCGCCATCCCGCGCTCTCGGTCCGGCATGGCCTCGGCATCGCCGAGCACGACAACGAGGGCCGCGTCCTCACCACCGAGTTCCCCGGCTACTTCGTCGTGAACGTCTACACCCCGAACGCGCAGGACGAGCTGCGCCGCCTCCCCTACCGCATGGAGTGGGACGCCGCCTTCCTCGCCTACGTGAAGGGGCTGGAGAAGGAGAAGCCCGTCGTCTTCGCCGGAGACCTCAACGTCGCCCACTGCGAGATCGACCTCGCCCGCCCCAAGGACAACCGCAAGAGCGCCGGATTCTCCGACGAGGAGCGCGCCGGATTCGACCAGATCGTCGCGGCGGGCTTCGTCGACAGCTTCCGCCATTTCCATCCCGGCGAGCCCGACCACTACACTTGGTGGAGCTTCCGGGGCGGGGCGCGGGAGAGGAACGTGGGCTGGCGGATCGACTACTTCTGCGTCTCGGCCCCGTTGATTCCCAAAGTGAAGGCGACGGGCATCCTGCCCCACGTCCTCGGGTCGGATCATTGCCCGGTCGTCATCGAGATCGAGTAGCCACGGGTCACGAGCCGCCGTCGAGCCACTCGCGGAACTTCGCGAGAGCGCGGGCGCGGTGGCTCATGGCGTTTTTCACGGATTCCGGCAACTCGCCGAAGGAGGCTTCGTGCCCATCGGGGACGAAGAGCGAATCGTATCCGAAACCGCCCGATCCGGTCTCCGACGCGGCGATGCGGCCCTCGACGGTTCCGTCGAACTGCGCCACGACCCCGCCGTCCCTCGCGACCGTAAGGACGCAGCGAAAGCGTGCGCTAAGTGGTGCGTCGGCGAGTTCGGAGCGTGAGAGTTCGGCGAGAAGCTTGGCGCGATTCGAGGCGTCGGTCGCGCCCTCGCCGGAGTAGCGCGAGGAATGCACCCCGGGCGCGCCGCCGAGGGCATCGACCTCCAGCCCCGAGTCGTCGGCGAGGACGAAGGCTCCGGGCAGGAGACGGCTCGCCGCTAGCGCCTTGATCGCTGAATTCTCCGCGAAGGTCGCACCCGCCTCCTCCGGCGCTTCGCTCCCCGGCAGGGAGGTCAGATCGGTCACGGTCTCGAACTGGTCCGCGAGGATGGCGCGGATCTCGCCCGTCTTGTGGGCATTGTGGGTGGCGACGAGGAGGGTGCGGGACATGGGAGGAGTGTGGCGCTGGGGTACAGGGCTGGCAAACGGGAAAGGGGCCGCCTACGGAAGGCAGGGCTTCGTTCCTCGATGATTCCCAAAGTCTCTTTTCGCAACAGCCGGGACGCCGCCGCTTGAACGGAGTCCCCCGTCAAGCCTTGCGCTTGCGGAGGAGCCGGTCCACGCTCCAGTCGCCGCCTCCGGCGAAAACCAGATAGAGGTAGACGAAGCAGTAGAGCACGGCCAGTTCGCCCTTGTTGACCAGAGGCCAGAATCCACCGGGGGCGTGGGCCATGAAGTAGGCGACGGCCATCAGGCCGGAGAGGAGGAAGGCCGACGTGCGGGTGAAGAGTCCGATCAGCAGCAGGAACGCGACGACCAGCTCGAGGATGCCGGCCAGCCCCACTTGGGAGAAGAGGACGAATTCGGTATGGGCCGGAGCCGGGAAGCCAAGCACTTTCTGCCCGCCGTGCTGCATCATGAGCGCGGCGGAGACGATACGGAGGATCGAGAGGACTTTGCCTCGCCAAGAGTCGAGAGTGGATTCCAAGGCCATCGGATTTCGGTGTTCAGGGTTCAGGGTTCAGTTTTCCAGAGCGTACGTTGTCGGTCCGCGTTGCGCAAGCCCCGACGCTCCGTTCTCTGACGACGGACAAGCGCTCATCTTTCATCTTTTACCTTTCACTTTCTGCCTTTTACTGGAGTGCGGGCTCGGCCCGCGCTTCCCATGCAAGCTCTCGCCGCCGTCCTCCGCCAAGCCAAGGAACCGCTCCGCCTCGAAACCGTCGAGGTGCTTCCGCCCGGTCCAAGCGAAGTCACTGTGCGGCTCATGGCCGCCGGGGTCTGCCACAGCGACCTCCATGTGATGAAGGGCGACCTCGCCATGAAGACGCCCATCATCCTCGGCCACGAGGGGGCCGGGATCGTCGAGGAGATCGGGAGCGGCGTGACCTCGGTGAAGCCGGGTGACCATGTCATCCCGATCTGGCGGATGTCCTGCGGACGCTGCGAATACTGCCTCGGGGGACGCCCCGCCCTCTGCGACGTGGGCACGGCGATGCGTTTCACCGGCCTGATGCCGGATGGGCAGACCCGCTTCCGCGACGCCTCGGGCGAGCCAATCCTCCACTACGCGGGTGTCTCGACCTTTTCGCAGCGCTCCACCATGCCCGAGGCCGCGGTGGTGAAGATTCCCGAATCGGTCTCCTTCGAGCACGCCGCCTTGGTCGGCTGCGGGGTCATCACCGGCTACGGGGCCGTCATGCACGCGACCCGCGTCGCGCCGGGCAGCAGCATCGCCGTGGTCGGCTGCGGCGGCATCGGGCTGAACATCGTCCAGACCGCCCGCCTCGCCGGGGCAACGAAGATCATCGCCGTCGACCGGGTTCCCGCGAAGCTGGAATATGCCCGGACCATGGGCGCGACCCACTTCGTCGATGCCTGCGAGCACGATCCAGTCACGGCGGTGAAGGATCTCACCGAAGGCCTTGGGGTGGACAACGCCTTCGAGGCCATCGGTCTGGCGGAGCCGATCGAGCAGGCCTACGACATGACCCGCAAGGGCGGCACCTGCGTCGTCGTCGGCATCGCCCCGCCCGAGGCCCGCGCTCGCATCAACGTGAACGCGCTCGTCTACGCGGAGAAGACGCTGAAGGGCTCGATCTACGGTTCGACCCGACCACGGCTGGACTTGCTCACCTTGATCGAACTGCACGAGGCGGGGAAAATCGACCTCGATTCGCTCCTGACCCGGACCTACCCGCTGAGCGGGATCAACGAGGCCTACGCGGCGCTGGAGCGCGGCGAGGTGGCACGGAGCTTGGTGCTGCCGCAGGCGGAATAACTGGGAGGGGGACTTTCCAAGTCCCCGCCACCTGCATGGCTCCGCTCGAGCCTCCGCCGGGACTTGAAAAGCCCCCCTCCCAGCCAACTACCGCGCGGGTCATTCTTCCATGATCTCCGGCAGGGTGATCGTCTGTGGTTCGAAAACAAAGCGAAGCTTTGCTTTCGGCACCCTTCGAACGATGGCAATGCCCGATGGTTCCTTGTCCAATGCGAATTCGGTGGAGTGACCCTGTGTTTTTCCCGTCTTCGACAGCAGGTCGTAGATGAGATAGGGCGAGGCTTCGTCGGGCGCGACTGGGTTGCCCTTTTCATCCGTAAGCACGGCGTGCCAGACGGTTCCCGCTGGTTCCCCGAACAGCCGATTCCCCGGATTCAAGTTCAAACGGAAACGCAGATCTTTGAGTTCCAGAGAGAAACTGTAATCATGGCCGATCACCGCGCCTTCTTCGTGGGAAATCCGTGCGGTACGGGTGCCGGTGATTTCGACACGATGGATGCCCCTGGCAAAGACAGCCCCGGATCGACAGGGGAGGCTCGTCCACAGACTCGCTTGCGTGATGCGAACCGACTTCCCTCTCGTCGGTGTGGTCCGGGAGACGAAGACCGTGCGGCCACTCAAGAGGGTTGCCTGTTCCCCGCTAGGCAGCGGGATATTAAAAACGGAGTCGGGACCATGCCAGTTCGGCGAAGCGTCCGGCGAGGCTCCGAGGGAGTGCCACAGGGAGCCGTGCCAATTCAGAGCGCTGAAAGCGGGAGACCATTCAAGCAGCGGAGGCGTTCCCGATCCGACGGGCTCTTCGTTTGGACGAATGCAGAGTGCCTCATCCGTGGTGGCCATTTCATCCACCGCGATCAGATTCACCGGAATGGCCACGAGCGGGACGCGCAGCGAGTATTCCTCCGAGATCCGGCCCGCCCTGATATAGTCCCGGGTCTTTCGCTTGACCAGTCTGACAGCCTCCTCATCCACTTGGACGGCAAGGGATTCGCGAGTTTCCGGAGCAGGGTCCGTTGGCGAAATTCTCGGGAGGGGTGCAGGAACGAGAGCGGTTTTGACGCACAGCGATCCGACGACGGCCCACACCAGACCAAGGATGCCCCGGCGAAGCCGACCGCGTTCCCGGAACGGCGTCGCGCCACGATCCAGAATCCGGCGCAGAGAGCCAAGCCGCCGACGAAGCCGGATTCGGCGCTCCAGTCCAGCCAACGCAGGAAGTAGTAGTAGAGGAGATGTTCGACCACCACCGAATCGTAGTCTCTTGTCCACTGGGTCTTGAAGTGTTCGAGCCACCCGACGAAAGCGATCACGATGTAGACGACGGCCAGCACCCCAATGAAAAGCGTCGTCGCCAGCCCGCGCCACGTCCGGGAGAATCCGCAGACGAGCATCGCCCCGAACCCCGCCGCCAAGGTGAGCGGGATGGCTTCGATCTGGAACAGAACGATGGCGAGGGGATGGAAGCCTTCAAAAGCCAGCCGGATGCCTCCACCGATCAGCCAGAGGCCGACGATGAGGAGCAGGCTCAGCAGTTTCGAGGCCGCGAGCCGATCCCGGGAGATCGGACGGGTGGCCCACCAGACGCGATCCCCGCCGAGCGGGTGCTGCCGGGCCAGCATGAGGGAGAGGAAAAAAAGGAACACGACCGCCCCGTAGGAATGGAGGAAGGGGACGTCAGACACGGGAAAGCGCTGGGGTGACGCTAGGGAGAAGGTGAACCAGAGCAGCAGCCACCAGCGCATGCGGCCGAGATCGTGACGGGTGTGATGCCAGATTTCTTTCATGCGGATCGGTCGGTCTGGGGTTGGCGGAATTCCCGGGCGAGAATCAGAAAGATCTCGCGGAGGGAGAGGGGAAGGATTTCAACGTGCCGGGCCGCTTCCGCGCCGAAGGCCTCGCCCAGATGCCGGCGGATGCCCTCGCCCTCGTCGGAGAACTGCGAGTCGATGAAGCTCATGCGTCTCCCCTCGTTCCTGATCTGAAGCCAAGTGGCAGGCGGATCGTGCAGTCTGGCGAAAGCGGTCTCGTCGGGCAGGTTCACCTCGACCCTGCGGAAGCGGCCCCGCAATTCGTCGGCGGACTCGTGCAGGGCGAGCCGTCCGCCGTTCAGGAGGGCCACGGAATCGGCGAGCCGCTCGACCTCGTGGATGTCGTGGGAGGCGAGGAGAACCGTCCATCCCGAATCGGACGCGATTTCGAGGACGCCTTGGACGAACTCCTCCCGGACTAGCGGGTCCAATCCCGAAAAGGGTTCGTCGAGGAGGAGGAGCTTCGGGCGGAAGGCGATGGAGGCGATCAGGGCCGTCTTCATCAGGGTACCTCGCGAGAGGTGTTTCAGCTTCTTCGTGGGATCGATGTCGAAATCCCGGAGCAGGCGCTGGCAGAAGTCCCGGTCCCATTTCGGATAGAAGGGGGTCAGGTAGCGCATGAAACCCTCTACGGTCATCCACAGGGGCAGGTCCTGGTTCTCCGAAACGTAGCCGATCCGCTGGAAGTCCGATCCTGCGAGCGTCCGCGAATCGCGTCCGAGGACGGCGGCCCAGCCCTCGCTGGGGGTCGCGAGGTTCATGAGCAGTTTCAGCGTGGTCGATTTGCCCGCCCCGTTCGGCCCGAGGAGGGCGACGCATTGGCCTTCGGGGATTTCGAGGTTCAGGCCGTGGAGCGCCTCGGTGTTCCGGTATCGCTTGCCGAGGTTTTCGGTGAAGATGGCGGGTGGCATGGTGGCGATGGATTTGGGTTGAAAGGGGAAGGGCTATTCACCGAGCGATTTCCAATGTTCCGAAATGGCCTCGTGCAGTTCGGAGAGCGTGATCCCCATCTGGCGCGACTCCACGACGAGGGCTTCGATGGCTTCGCGCAGGGCGGCGGACCGCTCCTTGGGGGAGAGGACGGGGCGCTCGCAGACGACCGTGCCGACCCCCGGCCGGACTTCCAGCAGACCCGCGGCGGTCAGGGCAGCGACCGCTTTCTGGCAGGTGTTCGGGTTCAGGGACAGCTCCTGGCTGAGCTTCCGGACGGACGGGAAGGGGTCGCCCGGTTTCAACTGGCGGAGGACCACGGCTTTCTTCACCGCAAAGACGATCTCCTCGTAGGGAGGCACGCCGGAACGGAAATGAACGGTGAAGGGAAGCATTCCTAGTGTATTAGATCGAATAATACACTGGAAGTCAACTCGAAATCGAACGGAGGCGATACTCGAAGAGCGGGAACGTCGGAAACGAGGGCAGGAAGGGCGCTCTGTGCTGGGCACTGGCTTGACAAAACCCGGGCGCGGCGTCAGCCTGTTCACATAGGAGGCCGCCGGAACCATCGGAGCGCGCCGCCGACAGAGGCCGATGAGCGCGTTGGGCGATGATATTATCCGCTTGTCCCAAGGCAAGGAGATCAGGAACGAGGAACTCCTCGCCTTGTACGGTGCCCTGCCCGAAAGGCGGGAGGGGCCTCCCCTCATCGCCGGAATCCGTTACCGGTTCAAGCCCTCGCCACTGCCGAAACCGTATCTGACCTACCAGTTCGACAAGAGCTTCGACCAGCGGACTTGGGCACCGGAGCACATTTTCACCAACAGGCAGCATCACGCGATCTACCACCACTATCGCTCCCTTGGCTTCAACATGGTCGATATCGGGCACCGCCGCTACGACCTGGAGACCGCCGCCGACATCATCAACGGCTCGGAGGGCCATGTGGGAGTTTGCAGCGGCATGGGGTGGTTCGCCATCGCTTGCGGGAAGAAGCCCGTCATCTGGTATGCCACGGAGGCCGGCAGTCCGCAGATCAGGCCGTACATCGGATGGTGGAAGCTCAACGGGGCAGGGATCCGCTACTTCGACCAGTCCTTCGAGCTGGTCGACTGCGACGTGGCGGTCGATGGGAAGCGCTATTCCTATTGCGGCGGGTAGCGCGTCCCCTCGCCATCCCGCGCGGATCCTATTCTTCCAAGAAGCCGATCCTCCCCATGGCCCTGAGCTTGTCGAAAAAGACCTTCTCCGTCCGGGGTTGATGGCCCTTCGAGGGGTCGGGGAACGGGTCGCGGTCGCTGTAGTAGTGCATCCGGGCGGGGGAATCCCACCAGTCGAACCCCGTCAGCGTCACCCTCTCGTATCGCTTCAACAGGGACCACACGCCGATGGCCCCGGTCGAGAAAAGGGAGTAGGGCAGGCCGAGGAACTCCCGCATCTCGGCGATCTGGCTTTTCGCCACCTCATGCACGGGGGTCGCCGATCCCTCCGCCGCGAGGGCTTCGCGGAAGCTCGCCGCCGCCGCCTCCGTCCCCGTCCATGTGTGGATGTGGATCTCGCGGAAGCGATGCTCCCGCAGCATCGCCCGGATCGTCGGCGGGCTCGCGTCCCGGTTGTTGAACCAGATCGTCGTGCGGCTCCCGACATCGCGCGAGAACGGCCCCGTCTTGAACAGGTTGAAGCGCACGATCTCGTCATGCCCGTCGATGGCCTCCCCCCGGCGTCCGCCGATCAGGCTCGAACCGTTTCCGACGATGATCACCCTCCGTGCCATGCCTCGCGTTCAGGTTCCCCGGCCGCCGCTCCCGTAGCCTCCCAGCCGGAAGTCGGCCTCGTAGGCCGTCTCGATCCATTCGAGGACCTCGTCCGTGACAGCGCACTCCACATGGAAGCGCCCCGACGGGTTCAGCCGGGGGAGCGGCTTGCGGGGGATTCCCAGCGTTCCGCAAAGGGAGGCCCAATCGGAGTCCAGGCGCTCGAAGAGCAGGACCCTGTCGAGCATCAGGTTTCCCGCCCCGTCGCACACGAAGCGGTGCTGCGGCATGATGTGGACGATCCAGTCCAGCAGGGCGGGCTCGTCTTTGAGCTTCCTCACGAACGCTTCGAGCGTCCCGCATCGGTGGACGCTTTCATTGCGCAGCGCCTCCTGGGCCGGCATCCCCCTCAGATAGCGGAAGGCCGAGAGGAAGCGGTCCACCGGATGCCGCAGCAGGGCGAACTTGAAATACTCGCCGAACTCGACCGGAAACGCCCTCCGGTAACCCAGGGCCGTCGTGTGGCCGCCGACGACCTGCGACGGCCCGTCCAGGAGCGACCGCTCGACCGAGGTTCCGGCGGTTTTCGGAACGTGGACGAAGATCGCCTTCAGATGATGGAAGATCTGGGGGTGGGGATAGACCATCGGGGGAGGCGGCTGCGCCGCCGTGAAAGGTGGGAAAGTGAAAAGGGAAAGGTCCGCGCCGTTGGCTTTGCGCGGCTTTTGCGGCCAACTCTACTTAGTCAGATTTGGAATTTCGACCACGGATCACACGAATCACACAGATAGAGATCAAGAAAATTCGTGTCCATTGGTGGTCATCCGTGGTCCAAACCTCAATTTAGCGAAGTGCGCCTATAGCGCGTAGTCCGTCCGCTTCAGCCATCCCCGCGACCGGCTCACCGGCCAGAGGACGAGCTTGGCCGGCCGGGTCGTGGCGGCGATGACGAGCTCCTTCGACTCGACCTCCCCCCTCGCCTCCGGGCTGCCGGCGGGGGCGTCGTGGCGGTGCAGCACCCGGCCATCGTCGTCCTCGACCCCGAAATAGACGAACTGCAGGTCGTCGCAGGCCTCGATGTCCGAGGCCCGCCACCTCAGCGTCAGCCGGTGCTCGTGGAGGAAGCCCGCCTCCCACTGCGCCTCGTCCACATAGGCGCAGGGCGGGTCCGCGCCCTCCACCGTCGCCCGCTGCAGGAGACGCCGCCCGAAGTCGATCCCCGCGTAGCGCTCGTAGTCCGCGTGGCCGCGGACCGTGCCGAGGCCGTAGCCGCCGATGTCCTCGTCGTTGTCCTCCTCCCGCAGCATCTTGCGCAGGCGGCGCTTGCTCAGGGCGTCCCGCTCGTGCCAGGGCGTCTCGATCCTCGCCTCCGCCTGCTTGGCGATGTGGTCGTCCCAGTGCTTCGTCCGCCCCGCGCGGGTGTACTCGTGCCAGACCACGTTGCGGTGGGGATGGAAAAGGTCGTAGCCGAGCGTGTAGGACCGGATGCTCAGGCTGATCTCGTCGCCCGCGAAATAGAGTTGCGGATCGTAGCGGTACTCCTCGCAATGCCGCCCGAGGGTGAGGAAGAAATGGCCCGAAACGAAGCGGGCGCGCACCGGGCCGGTCAGGTCCCGCCATCCGGGGATGTCGCGCGGGCGGAAGAGGATCGTGCCCGAGGGGGTGAAGCGGTCGGCCACCATCTTGAAGGGGCCCGAGGGCGGCGTCTCGCTTTTGCCCGGCTCGTAGACCCCGGCGTAGCTCGTCAGGATGGGCTTGGCGCTGCCGCAGGATTCCAGGCTCCCGAGCAGGAAGCGGTCCCAGCCCGGCGCGAAGCGGTGGTGCGAGTCCAGTTGCAGGGTGTATTCCTCCCCTTCGTAGAGCTTCTGGATCTCGGCCCTCGCCCAGCAGAGACCCTTGCTCTCGTGCCAGGGCACCCGCTGGACGCGGAAGCGGTCCGAGCCGAGGAAGGGGTCGAGGCAGCGGTCCTCCGCGTCGGTCTGCCAGCAGATGCCGAAGCGCAGGTCGTCGGGCCAGGCCGCCTTGGCGAGGCAGTCGCGGATCGTGGGGAGCAGCTCCGGGTCGCGGTAGGCGGCGATTTGGACGAAGATCATGGGGGAAAGGGCGGGTTCGGCCGCGGATCTTCAGGGTAGGGAAAAACGGGCGTTCGAGTCAAGCCCCGTGTCGCGCCCTTGTCCGGTTCCCGGCTGGGGCGGGCTTGGGGCATGGACTCCCGGAGGGGTTGGCCCTGAATTTCTGACTTGCGACAGAAGATCGGGGCTACGACACTGCCCTCACATCGTCAGTCTGTGTCGCATGCCTTACTGAATTCGGATCCGGTCTCCCAGTCGATCACCTGCGCCTAGGAGAGGCAGCCGGACGGTTAATCCAAAAACGCCGAGGGCCGGAGGCGTTTTGGACGCAGCGAAGCGAAGCCCCGAAGGGGTGGGCCGGGCGAATCAAACAGCACATGGGTGGCGGGGCTTGTGTTGGCATGTTTTGATGAAAGCACCGGGTCCCGGCGCTTTCACCCTCCGGGAAAATGCTCCGCATTTTTCTATGATGCTCGTCCGCATCATTGTAGGAGTAGGCGAACTTTGTCCTGATGAAGAGCGACAAGAATCGGAGGAAGGAAAGTCGGCGATATGCGGTGACACCGAGGCGCCGCCGACCGGAACCCCTCCGGGGCTTGACCTGAATGGCACGGACTTAAGGCCGATCTTCGATGAAAACGGGCATGAAAAACCCGGCATTGTGGGTTTGGTAGGGTGTGAAAAAACTTCCCCCATTCCTGCCGGGTCTTTCGACGCAACTTCAGGGCCGCCCCCGCCGCCGTCAACTTGGGATTCTCCGCGCCCGGCGCGACGAGGCGCTCGCCTCCTCGATCTCCGACCTTGGCGGGCTCTTCCACGACATCCTCCCCGCCGACTGGCTCGCGGAGGTCGCCGCCGACCTCCGCAAGCGCCTTTTCCCGCGCGTCGCGGTCTTCTGGGCGTGGCTTTCGCAAGTGATCGAGCAGAACGAGTCCTGCGCCAGGGCCCTCGCCGGCTACGTCGCCTGCGACCAGCGCCAGCACGACATCCGCGGCTTCTACGAGTTGCGCGGCCACTTCAAGGAGGGGGAGGTCGCCATCGGAGACCGCGCCTTCTGCAGCTACGAGATGATCGCCTTGCTCAAGGGCGGCGGGGTCGGCAGCGTCATGCGCCTGCACCAGCGGCGGGATGCCAGGCGCGACTGGAAGGCGGGCAAGCGCATCGACGCCTCCTCCCGCCTGGTCGTGTGGCGCAAGCCCTCGGAACGGGGCAAGGCCGGTCTGAGCAAGGAGGAGTGGGACTCCCTGCCCGCGAGGATGGAGCTGCGCTACGTCCGCGTCAGGGCTGTCGGGCGCGACGGCAGGCCGAGGACCATCCACATCGTCACCACGATGCTCGACGCGGAGCGCTACCCCGCCGGGGAGATCGCCATGCTCTACATGGAGCGCTGGAGCATCGAGCTGAAGATCCGCGACATCAAGACGACGCTGAAGTTCGAGACGATGCGGGTGAGGACCCCCGCCATGGCGCGCCGAACCCTGAAGATGGTGCAGATCGCCTACAACCTCCTCAAGGCCCGGCAGACCGAGGCGGTCAGGGGCGAACCCATCCTTGTCGGGGATCTCGGCTTCAAGGGCACCCTCGACCTGCTCGCCGCGACGCGGGCGGGCTTCGCGGGGCTGGCGGGCCGCCCCCGCCTGCGCGCCGCCGCCCTCGCGGACTTCGAAGGGAGGCTGCGCGAGCGCATCGTCGAAACACGTCCCGGCAGGCAGGAGCCGAGGGCGGTGAAGACCCGGCCAAAACCCTACCAATACATGACCAGGCCAAGGCGCGAGTTCACCGAAATCCCCCACCGTTCACATTACCGAAAAGCGGCTTAAGTCCGTGCCATTCGGGCTTGACCTAAAATGGGGTGTTCAACCGCCGAGAAGCCAGACTGATTTTATTTTTGCAAGTGGGTTGGCACGGCCAATGCCACTGGTTGGCTTGTGGGAAGTTGCCTGGGCATTGGTTGGCTTGTACGGGTTTTTTATGAGATGGCTTCTAAAGGCTTCGCTCGACGAAACGCGCTAAAAAAGATGCAGATAGCCCAATGGCGAACAATGCAAATCCGACCCCGATGGCTCGCTTGCGACCATCGTCTAAGGATTCTGAATTGGAGAAAATCTCAACGAACCAACTGATTCCATATGTCATGATGAAAATATACAGCTTCGTGAGAAATAAGAATGGAATTATCCATCTCGGCCAGCCTCTCATACCCAGCGCCCCATCAAGTGCTTCGCGAGAATTGCTGGCAGTTAATGCTATTGAGAACAGCAGCAACCACCCTATTCCCATGAAAAACGCTCCAATAATTCCGAGCGTATGGAAAAATATGCTCATATCAAAAATCCTTTATTGCACCAAAAATAAGCCTCAATCGCTCTTGCAGCAGTCTGGAGGTTGCGTGGATTTTTTTTCATTGCAACAACTTATGCACGCCCTTTCGGCGTTGGCTAGCTGATCGGCGCCCCAAATTGCACAAAATGGATTGATGGACGCAGCCAGCCCGAAACTTATTGAGTAGTTCCTCATTCTTGTTCTGCAGCATTCAAGGCACGGTTCTTTGCATGAATTCTCTGCGCAGCATGCTTTGATTGCGTTTGCCCCTTTGGCGGCGAGACTGCATCCATGCCACGGCAACATAATTTGATTAAGATCCTTCACCAATGAAGGCAATTCCAACGCCCCCAAGAAATCGAGACGGCCCACAGGATCGTTGGAGGTCATGCAATACAAATTCAACCCACCCCTCTCCTCAATGGGGTCACGGCTCGGCCATCGCCCAAGCAAGGGCACGTAGAATCGATATCCGTAGTTATACCATCCGGTCTCCGCATCAAGGATATGTCCTTGGAACCCAAAGTCCCAAGCGTAAAGCGAGGTGGATCTCGGCGAGAAGTTCGGAGCCATAGCACGCCTAACTCCGAAGGCGCTGAATCCGTATCGTTCCATTACTTCACCCCCGTCGCCGAGGATAGCCATTCCGTTGAAGTAGTCCATCGTCACGTAGAGGCGCTCGTCTAGGATGCCGTTGCCGTCCGTATCTCGATCACGCAAAATTAGCTCGTCACGGTGGCCGGGACGTTCGCCCCAAAGATAGGAGCGGGCGGCGGTGGTTTCGGAGTCGAGACGCTCCTCCAAGGGCTTCCAGCGGTCGCTCCAGTAGATGTGGACCACCACACCCCCGGCCTCCTTCGTAATCCGCCGGGTTAGGCCGTCGTAAGCGTTCCTCTGGGTGGTTGCTCCGTTCTCGTCCTTCACCTCCACGATGCGGTTCCATGCGTCCCACACGGGCTGGAAGTATTTACTCCAGTTCCCGCCGACTCCGGGCGGAACCTTCGTCGCATTGCCCGCTCGGTCGTAGGCGAGCAGGGCGCTGCTGCCGTCGATCTGGACCAATTGGTTGTCCTTGTTGTTCGCCCGCGTTTGGTCGAGGACCGTCGCTCCGCCCTCGTCCTTCCGGTAGCCCAGCCAGTTGCCGGTGGGGTCGTAGGCGAAATCTTCCTCTTCGCCCGGAATGCCGCCAATAGCCGTCCGGTTCGTGTTCAGCGTCCCCACCGCATCCCGAATCACCTGATGTAAACCATCGTAGCCGTAGGCCTCGTCCTGCCCGCTCGCGGCAACGAGGTTTTTCCTCCACGTCCGGTTGGAAGCCTGGTCGTAACCCCATTTCCAGCCGTCGAGGATTGCGCCTCCGGTGATCTTCTCCCAGCGAATCTGCTGCACCCGCCCGAAGCGGTCGAAGCCGTCGTAGGGATCGCCCGAGTCGCCGTCGCTGCCTCCGCCGGGACGCAGCATGGACATTTTCACATCCGGTTCGGGGAGGGTGATTTCGACGAAGCGGCCCAAGCCGACACGGATGTATTCGGCCTTCTTGCCCATTTCCCCGTCGATGGCGATGTCCTTCACGAGGCTGAGCAGGTCGGTGATGCTGTCGCTCGCGCCGTAGCCGAGGTTGACCTGCCGACCGTTCGGGTAGGTGATCGAGGTCCGCCGTGCGGTGTTGCCGCTCGACCCGTCGGCGTGGGAGTAGAGGACCTTGGGCGTGTTGCCATCCACTTCGCCCTCGTGCTCCTGGGAGTCCCCGATTTCCTGCCCGAAGCCGTCGTAGGCTTTGGCGACTTCGTTGAGCACGTCGCCCTCGCCCGGTTCGGCGTCGTCGTGGCTGCTGACTTTCGACACCAAGCTGGGCCGCTTGGGGTCGTATTCGGTGCTGATGCGCTTTACCGTGTCGTCGGTATCGGGGCCGAGGGCGGTGACGCAGTCGTGGCGCATCCGGCCCATCTTGTCCCGGAGATACTCGTGGACGGTGCCGTTGCCGTCCTCCTTGCGGACGCCCTCGCCCTGACGGTTGTAGGCATGGTCGGTGCGGTCGCCGCCGGGGTAGATCTTGGCCCGCAGCAGATGCCCGGTGGCGACGGCGGAATCCTCCAAAGTGGTTCCGTAGATCCAGCGGGTGGTCTGGTCGCCGGTCACGTCGTTGACGAGAGTGAGGGTCTCCAGATTGCCGCTGGGATGGTAGCCGAAGCGGACGGTGCGGTTGACGTCCGCCGCCGGGGCCGCATCCTTGAAGTTCTCGACGGTTTCGACCTCGCGCCCGATGGCGTCGCGTTTCCAGCGGTTCTCGGTCCCGTCGGGGGCGATGATGGCGGCGGCTTCCCCCGTGTCGGCGTGGATCGTGCGGGTGACGAGGACGGTCACCGACGCGGCGGGCGGCACCTCGGGTCGCGCGAGGGCGGCCCCGCCGTGGGTGCCGTAGTCGGCCCGTGTGGTCTCGCGACCGATGGCGTCGCACCACCGTGCGAGGAAGCTGCGCCGCGCCCTCGGCTGGGCACCGGAGGGGCCGTTGAGCGGTCCCGTTCCCGTCGCGTCGTGGAAGCGTTGCCAAGCGGTGAGCATCACCGTGTTGCCCGCCGCGTCGTAGAGGGTTTCTCCCTGCTCCACGACGGTGTCGCTGGCGGGGTTGCCGTCGTTGCTGCCGCCCGAAGGATTGCAGGCGGTGTAGGATCTGATTTCCCGCTCGAAGGCGTCGAAGGCCCGTTTCACGAAGCCTTCGCTGCCTTGGAAGGTCTCCTTGACGATGTTGCCCGAGGCGTCATGCCAGCGCTGCCCGACGAGGGCATGGCCCACCGCCCCGGTGCCGGGATCGACGGAATAGGTCTCGTCCTTGTAGTTCCGACGGCGGGCATCGAAGTAGGCCTTGGACCGGGCCGTGAGGTTGCCGGAGATGACGCCGGTGTGGTAGTGGTCGGTCTGGACGACCTGCCCGAGGTTGTCGAGGGTCAGCCGGACGAAGTAGGCGTGGGTCCCGTCGTTGTGCTGCTCGCCCACGAAACGGTCGCGGAAGTCGTGGTCGAAGAGCTCCTCGCGGTCGTTGGCGCTGTCCGAATCCACGGGGCGGACCCGCCGGATGAGGTTGCCGTTGCCGCCGTCGTAGGTGTTGCCGGTGACGAGGACCAGGTTGTTGCCGGGGGCCCCGTCGCCGGTCGGGTCGTCGTCGGTGGCTCCCGTGTCGTCGGTGCCCGTCCATTCGGAAAGCGCCAAGCCGCGCGGGTCGTGGACGGTGCGGACGAGGGTGCCGCCGGGTGCCGCCACGCGGTTCTCGCGCCCCATGGCGTCGCGTCCGTAGCGGGTGCTGTAGTAGTTGACGTTCTCGAAGCCCTCGCCAGTGGCGGGGATGACATGCCAGACGCGGCTCTCCTCGCGATAGGCGGCGGCGTTGAAGATCTCGCGCCGCCAGCGCTTCCACGAAGATTGAGGGAAGACCTCGGAGGGCGAGAGCGGCCCGCAGGCGCAGCCGCGCGCGGCCTCGATGGTTTCGATCTCGTCGTTCGCGAAATTGAAGCGCGAGCGCTTCACCGTGCCGAGGGTGTAGAGCCCGCCGGAGGTGGAGCCGCCCCGAGCGCTGCGGACCTCCCGCACCGTGTCGAGATAGACGCCGAACTCGGCCCGCCGGGTGGGGACGGCCACGACGGCCCCCTCCGCGTTTTTCGTAGGGACAAGGTGGGCAGGGCCGAGGACGAGGGTGGCCCGGCCCAGCAGGTCGCTCTCGCAGTCGGTGCGGCGGGCGGAGCCGAAGCCGCCCGGCGTGCTCCAGCCGGAGGGCACGCCCTCCAGCAGGGCGGTGTCGGCGTCCTCGATGCGGAAGCGCAAGGCCCCGGTGATCCGGTCGTGCATGGCGTAGTCGATACGTCCGCGCTCGTTTTTGCGCCACCGCGCGTTGCCGTAGTCGTCGTAGACGGTGTCCTGCGTGGTCGTGGCCCCGGTGCCGTTCTCGCCCGTGGAGACCACGGGCGGGGTCACGGTGTGCTGGAGCACGGCGAAGCTGGAGCCGCGCCAGGTGTAGGCGTTGGCGGTGGTGGCGGGGCTGCCGCCGCCGCCCGCGCTGTCGCGGTAGACGGTGGAGTTCGCAACTCTGTAGACGCTGGCTCCGCCGACGGTGCGCTCGACGTAGGTGAGCGTGCGCTGCTTGACGGGGGTGCCGGAGGAGCCCTCCTGCACCGCCTCCTCCTTCAGGTAGCCGGGGGCGGAACCCTCGCCGCCCTCGCTTTCGGGGTAGTAGTCCCTGGTGCCGATGCGCCCGGCGGCGGTCTTCAGGGTGACGCTGAAGTTCTCGTCGGCATCGGCGGGTTCGGCGAAGGAGGCGATGGACGCGGGGGTGGCGTGGAGGGTCTCGCGGTCGTCCGCGTCGTACTCCCAATACTCCGCCCAGGCGTTCCCGCCGGACTGGAGGATTTTGAGGACGGGGCGGCCCGCGCGGTTGAGGTAGGTGGTCTGCGCCGCCCCGTCGGGCCGGGTCTCGACCTCGCGCCTCGCCCAGTTGCGGCCCGGGTCGCCGTCGCCCTGGAGCCGGTCGAAGAGGCTCGTCTCGGTCCCCGCCCTCTTCACGACCTTGCTGGGCCGTTTGCTGGCGTCGTACTCGTAGAATTCCGAGGCGAAATCGGCGAGGACGGCGTCGGGGACTAGGGCGACGCTCTCCGGATCGAGCCCCAAGGCGGACAGGCGGGCGTATCCGTCGGCGTCGAGCACATAGCGAAGCCCGTGGACGAAGCCGATGGAGGAGTTGGCCTTGTAGTAGCGGAAGTAGCGCTTGCCCGCGCCGGCCCATGCGCTCGCAGCGGCGTCCCAGACCTGCTCCTCGGCGGTCTTGAGGTCGTTGAGGCTGCCGGCGGCGTCGCCGCCGGAGTGGTAGGCGAAGAGCCAGCGGCGCAGGGGATGCCCGACGCCGTCGCGCACGAGGCGCTTCTCGACGGAGAGAATGCGCCCGGTGTGGGGGCCGTCCGTGGCGAAGGCGTAGAACAGGCCCGCCTCGTCCCCGGTCTGCGAGTCGGTGCGGATCTCGCTGACGATGCGGTGGTTGGCGTCGTAGGCGACCGTCGTGGCGACGCCCAAGGCGTCGACCGAACCTTTGAGCCGACCCCGGAGGTTGGCGGTCTCGTCGGGACCGTGGAAGGTGGAGGTGCCCCCGTCGGGTTCGAACAAGCGGAAGTCCGCGCCCGCCGCCGACAGGCGTCGCTTCGTGCCGAAGAGCCCTCGATAGCCCGTGCCTTCGACCCACTCCCACTGGGCGCCCCCGCCTCCCATGAGGACGACTTTCGCGGGCATGTCCTCGATGGTCTGTGAACTGTAGTGGAGGTAGGGCAGGCTGGTGACGACCCAACTGTTCCCGTTCTGGCCGCCGGCGTTGTTGGAGAGGCGGGCGACGTAGCGGAAGCGGTGCTCCAAGCCGGTGGCGAGGCCTTTTCCGCCGGTCGAGGGCGCGATGGAGGGGAGGATCATGGCGCGGCGTCGGTGGAGGTGTGGGCGTCGGCGGTGGCGAGGGAGTCGGCGGTGGCGGAGTCGTCGGGTCTGGAGGGTCGGGGGGCATGGCAAGGATGCGGTGAAGATTGGATGGGGACGCGGCGCTCAAGGCCCGACCGTGGCAGGGGTCGGGTCCGCCGCTTCCGTTTCGTGGACGACGCGGGAGCGTCCGGCGGCGGGCGGGCAAATGGAACGGGGGGAACGGGAAGCGAACGGACGGGGGGACGTGGAGAACACCTCGCTATGCCTCGCTCGCGGGATCATGCGAGGCATTCTGAGGATTTTTGCGAAAGGTGACAAGAAAAAAAGAAGGAAAATCCAAGTTTCCTTCCCTGCGGCTTCGTCAGCGGCGGTGCCGTCGGATGTGACGGGTTCCTCAATCCCAGACCCAGTGCTTCAAACGCAGCTTTTCCGCCATCTTGGCCGCTTCGATGGCCCTGGGGCCGTTTTTGTCCGAAAGGGCGTCGGCCACTTCGATGGCGGCGGCCCATTTTCGATCCGCTTCGAGAATCCGGATCGCGGCGAAGCCGGCGCGGAAGACCCACTCGGCCTCCTCGGGCGGGAGGGGGGCGGTGGAATTCCCGGAGCGGGTCTCCTCGACGATGGAGCGGTAGATTTCGAGGGCGACAGGGACTTTGCCGAGGGCTTCGAGGCATTTGCCCCGCCGCACCGCCGCGTTGTAGCGCCAGGAAGCAGGCGCCTCGGCATGGTTGGAGAGGGCAGCGAAGCGGGTGGCGGCTTTCTCAAGAAGCGCGGGGTCCTTGCCTCCGGCGAGGGCTTCGAGGTAGAAGGCGAAGGAGGAATCAGCCATCACCGCGAAGCGCAGGGGCGATTCGGCGGGGAGCCGCCCGAGCAGGTTCTCGAACTCCGCGCGGGCCTCGTCGAAGCGGTCGAGGGAGAGGAGGAGGAGGGCCAGCTCGTGCGAGGCTTCGTCGGCCAGTTCCTCCCCTTCCTCGACGAGACGGCGCCATTTCGCGAGGGCCTCCTCGGAAGCGGGGGAGGCCTTCGCCTCGAAAAAGCGGGCGGTCCTGGCATGGGGCGATCCGGGGAACTCCTCGGCGACCCGATGGAAAGCGGCGGCCGCGGCGTCGAAGTCCTTCCGCGAATAGTGCTCCGAGGCGAGAATCATGAGCACCTCGTCGAGGTAGTCCGAGTTGGGCCAGTTCGCGACGAACTCGTCGGCGCGGCGGAGGAGCCCGGAGGCGTTCCCGTCGGTGAGCTCGATCCAGATCGAGACATAGTCGAGCCGCTCGCTCTGGGCGAGAGTGAGGGGGCGGGCGCGGAGCTCCTCGAAAATCTCGCGGGCAGCGCTGGGCCTCGCTGGGGCTTGGTTCAGATGGATCTCGGCGAGGGCGAGGCGGGCGTCGGCGCTGGAGGGATGATCGGGGTGGGATTGGACGAAGCGGTTGAGCCGCTCGTAGGCGGCGGGATCGCCCTTGGCGGAGAGATACAGCCCGCCGAGGTAGCTGAGCTCGGCGAGGAGGCTGGATCGGGGATTGGTCCGGACGATGGCCTCCTCGTGGGCGGCGAAGGCGGCAGCGTCGTCCTGCCTCAGGGCGGAGAGGGCGGCGTTGAAGGAATCGCGCGCGGCGGCTTCGCCTCTGTCGTGTTCGAGCAAGCCGGAGAAATGCCGCATCGCCTCGTCGAAGCGGTCGGCGTGGTAGGCGGCGGAGCCGATGGCGAAATCGAGCCGCTCGCGCAGGTCGGGGGGCGCGTCGGGAGGAGTGGGCGCGGGGGCTTCGCCGATCCGGAGTAGCGCTTCGAGCCGCAGCGCGGGATCGGCGGTTTTCCCGGCGAAGGCGCGGAGGGCTTCGGAGCGGGCTGGCTCGGGCTCAAGGAGGAGGCGGTGGAGGGCCGCCGCCTCGCGTCCGGGAAAGTCGGGGTCGGCTTCCCAAGCGGCGAGGCGCTCCGGGAGATCTCCGGGCGTCTCGCCGTCGAGGAGGGTTTCCAAAAAGAGGAGGGCGCGCCGGGCCTGGTCGGCGTCGGGCGAAGTGGCGACAGCTTCGCTGGCGGTAGCAATGGCGGCGGCCCGGTTTCCCAGCCGCAGATGGAGGAAGGCGAGGAGCCGGGCGAGGGGCATCCGCAGCGCGGCCCAAGCGGGGTCGGAAAGGTCCGCGTCCCCCAAGCGGGCGAGGGCTTCGGCCTCGTGCGAGGCGGCGGCGATCTGGGCGAGGCGCAGAGTCTCGCCGGGATGGGAGGGGGCGAGGTCGCGCACGAGATCGTGGGCGGCGGCGGCGCGACCGCTGCGGGCGAGGCAGACGGCGCGGTTGATCAGGGTCGCCGTCGGCGGCGCGGACACGTTGGCGAGGTGGGCTTGGTAATATTCGGCGGCTTCGGCGAAACGTTCCTCGGCTTGGAAGGCGGCGGCGATCCAGTAGCTCGTGGCGGGGGTCGGCTGGAACCCGGCGTTCTCCAGGGTCCAGTCGACAGCCGGGGCGGTCTCCCCGTTCCGGACGAGGGATTCGAGGAGTCGCGAGGCGACGAAGTTCTCCCCGGGGCCGCTGGATTCGTCCTCCCGCAGCAGGGACCAGCATTCGCGGAAGCGGGCCACCGCCGTCTCGAAACGCTCGTCGGCGAGGGCCTGGCAGCCTTCACGAAAGGGGGCGAGATCGACGAGGCTCTTCTGGGCGGGAGCGGGGGCGGCGAGGAGAAGGACAGGGAGGAGGATCGCGCCGATGGAAGGCCGCAGAGGGTTGGAAGGGGGGCTGGACAGGGTTCCCTTCATGCCTCGCGGCTGCGTTTCACGTAGGCGACGACCTTGGCGTCGTCATCCCCGGCGGCCCAGACGGCACGGAGAAAGTCGGCGGGGGCGATGCCGTGGCGGCGGAGGAAGGCGCGGTCGCCGCCGCAGCAGAACATGGTGTCGGGGTCGAGCTCGCCGCGCAGCTTGGCGCGGGCTTTCGCGAGGATGCGGGGCAGCCAGACGATCCCGTCGAGCTCGGCGGTTCGCGAGGGCAGGGCGGCGGGATCGAGGACGCGGTCGCTCTTGGCCCCCCGCATGACTTCGCGAAGGTAGTCGCGCCGGACGCTGGCGATCAGGATCGCGGTGGCGGGGGAGGGGTCGCCGCCTTGGGCGAAGTCCTCGACGAAGTCGAAGAACTCCCGCTCCCCGTAGCCGATGGATTCGAGGAAGGCGAGGTCGGCGTCGGAGTAGTAGTTTTCGAAACCCGCGTCGCCCGAACGGTAGCGGTCGAGGCAGCGTTCAAAGAGTTCGGTGAAGGCGGAGTCCCAAGCGTAGTCGGTCATAGGGGAGTCAAAGGTGAAAAGTGAAAGGTAAAAGGTGCGACGAAGAACGATGGACAAACCTTGCAGGCGTCACTTGCTGAGTTCCAGCATTCTCAGGATCGGGGCCTCGGCGGCTTGGCGGAGGGATTCGTCGAGGGTGACTTCGGGTTCGAGGTCGCGGAGGCAGCGGTAGAGCTTCTCCAAGGTGTTCAATTTCATGTAGCGGCATTCGGCGCAGGCGCAGCGTTCGGTGGGGCCGGGGATGAGGTTCTTCCCCGGCACTTCGCGGCGGAGGCGGTGGAGCATGTTCGCCTCGGTCACGACGATGATGTCCTGCGCCGGGGTGTTGCGGCAGAAGTCGACCATCTTCTCCGTCGAGCAGACCTCGTCGGCGAGGAGGCGCACGGCGGTGGTGCATTCGGGGTGGGCGACGACGACGGCCTCGGGATGTTCCTCCTTGATGCGGCGGATGCTGTCGCGGGTGAACTCGACGTGGATGTAGCAGTTGCCGTTCCAGTAGTCCATCTCGCGCCCGGTCTGCTGCGAGACCCAAGCCCCGAGGTTCTGGTCGGGGGCGAAGAGGATGGGGCGGTCCTTCGGAGCCGCCTCGACGATGCGCACGGCATTGCCGCTGGTGCAGATCACGTCGGAGAGGGCCTTCACCGCGGCCGAGGAGTTGATGTAGGTGATGACGTAGTAGTTCTTCTCCCGGTTCGCTTCGAGGAAGGCGGCGAGATCCTCGGGCTGGCAGGAGTCCTCCAAGGAGCAGCCGGCGTTGGCGTCGGGGAGGACGACGGTCTTCGACGGATTGACGATCTTCGCGGTCTCGGCCATGAAGTGGACGCCGCAGAAGGCGATCACGTCGGCGTCGGTCTCCTGGGCGCGGAAGGAGAGGCCGAGGGAGTCGCCCACGTAGTCGGCGATCTCCTGGATGTCGGCGTTCTGGTAGTTGTGCGCGAGGATGACGGCGTTGCGCTCCTTTTTCAGCGCGAGGATGTCGGCGCGCAGGTCGGTGGAGGGGGCGAGGAGGGTTGCGTTCATGATGGAGGAGGGCGGCAGGGTCGCGATCAGCCGATCACGGAGGGGTTGAAGCCTTGGCGCAAAGGCAGGACGGTGCTGGTCGCGGGGTCGAGTTTCGTTTCGCCGGAGACGTGGCCGCCTTCTTTCAATTCGAGTTCGACGGCGGCGAGGTCGCCTTCGAGGAGACCGCCGCGGGCGATGCGGACCTTGCCCGAGCAGGTGAGGTCGCCGACGAGCCGGCCCGCGATCTCGGCGCGTCTCGCCATGACCCCGTCGGGGAATCGGACTTCGCAATCTTTCTCGACGACGAGCTTGTCGCAGTGGAGCCGACCTCGCGCCGTGCCGGAGTGGCGGAAGACGGCGTCGCCCGTGCAATCGACGGTGGCATCGAGCGTGCCGTTGACGACGAGGTGATGGCAGGCGATCTCGGAGCCGTCGACGAGCCCGCCCCGCTTCGTGATGGTCACGTCGCCGCGGGTGCGCAGGGCGTGGCTTTGCACCGTCTTGATTTCATAGTTGGCGAGGCTGATGTAGGTGCTGCACCGCTCGCACTGGGACGATTTCGCGTAGCGCGAGACCTCCTGGACGTGGTAGCAGCGGTAGCAGCGCACCGGGAGGCTGGGCACGCCGTCCTCGCGTCGACGGCGGGGGCTGGGCTCGACGTAATTGGGCGGCATGCGCTCCTTCTCCGCGATGACGACGGTCTGCTGCGCGCCGATGAGGGCGGCGATGGAGCCTCGGGCGAGGGCGTCGCGGCCCTGCGCCTCGCGACCGAGGGCGGGGCTGTCGCCTGTCCCGCCCTCCTGCGATTCGTCCACGAGGCCGAAGAAGGCTCCCGCCGAGATGCCGGTTTCCGGCTCCTCCGCTTCCCCCGGGGGTGGGAGGAGGGGGCGTGCTCCTTCGTTCTGGGCCTCCGCCGAGACGAGCCAGGAATCACCGAGGGGCGCGGGTGGCTCGGCGGGGGAGGCCGGAGCGACGGGACGTCTGGCGCGGGGCTCCCCGGCTTCGGCAAGGCCCGAGACGCGCAAGCCGGGATGGGCGAGAGCGATGCCTTTGCGCACCCGGAAGTGCCCGCCGCAAGTGCGGCAGAAGGACGAGACCACAAGGGCTGGCTCCTGCTGCGAATGGCCGCAGTGGGGGCAGGTGAGATCCACCTTTTTGGTTCGATGTCGTTTTCCGAACACGTTCAGCGAGGGGTTGAAAAGGAAAAACGCACCCGACCGCCCCGGTGCGCCTCGCCGCCGCCGTCCGGGCGGTAGCGGTCCATGGCCGGACCGACGTCAGTATCCGCCGCCATTTTCACCGCCCTCGCCATCGTGGTGGTGGTGGGCCGGGGACTCGACGTTCGGACGGGGAGCGCCCACGGTGGAGGATCCCAGAAAGGTGGCGCCCTCCTCAATGGCCAGCTTGCCCGCGACGACGTCGCCATGGAGAGCGGCGCTCTGTTTCAATTCGCAACGCTCGGTGACGGTGATGTTGCCCTCGATCCGCCCGAAGACGATGACCGAGCGCGTCTTCACGTCGCCGACGATAGTGGCGTTCTCGCCCACGGTGAGGTCGCCGTCGGAGTTCACTTCGCCCTCGATGCGCCCGTCGATGACGAGGTCGTGGGAGAAGCGGAGCTTGCCCCGGATCTCGACGTCGCTGGAGAGGATGTTCCGTCCCCCGGAGACGGTGGGAAACGCGGGTGGGAAACGCGGTTTGGCGAAGGTTCCTTCAGCGGGTGCGTCGGCGACGTCCTGGCTGTCGTCTTGATGGATGATTTGTTTGAGCACGGCTGGAAGGGGTTGGAGATTCCGGTCTGGCCAGCGGGCGGATTCCCGCCGGGTGGACCACCCTAGCTTAATCATCCGTAAATGGAAAGTTCTTCCGCCGGATAAGTCCAGATTTCACTTAGGGTGGGATGATAATGTGGAATCCTTAGGAATTGCCCCGCCGTCGCCCGGAAGTGCATCGCCACGACGACTTCGTGGATGATCTCGACGGCCTCCGGCCCGACGACGGAGGCACCGACGATCTCCCCGCTCGCGGTGTCGGCGATCATCTTGACGAAGCCGTGGGTCTCGCCCATGACGAGGGATTTCCCGTGGTCGTCGAAAGGGTAGCTCGCCGTGGCGATGTCGCGCCCGGACTCGCGGGTCTCGGCTTCGGAGAGGCCGACGGTGGCGACTTGGGGATCGGTGAAAATGCCGAGGAGCTTCAACCGATAGTCGATGGTGCGGGCGGGGCCGTCCGTTTTCCCGAGGGCGAGGGCCGCGTTGTGCGCCGCGATTTCGCCCTGCTCGACAGCGAGGTGGACGACCTCGTGAGGCCCGCAGACATCGCCCGCCGCGAAGAGGTGCGGAGCGGAACTGCGCTGGTCGGCCCCGCAAAGGACGCGACCGCTCCCGTCTTCGAGATCGACCCCGGCGACGGCGGCGCGAAGGGAGGCGGTGTTCGGCTTGCGGCCCACCGCTTGGAGAAGCTCGTCGGCGGTGACTGAGAGGATTTCGCCGCCTTTCTCGAAGAACACGGCTTTTTCGCCCGTGGCGGCGTCGCGCTCGACGCGGAGCAGTTTCGTACCGGTGTGGAGGGTGAGATTCCCCCGGCTTCGCAGGGCCTTTTCCAAAGCCTCGGCGACGTCGGGATCGGTTCCTGACAAAACCTGAATTCCGCGCTGGATCACGGTCACGGTTTTGCCCAAGCCTTCGAGGTAGCAGGCCATTTCCAAAGCGATGGCCCCGCCGCCGAGGACGATCACGCGTTCCGGCAGAGTCTCCGCGTCGAGAAGGTCGTCGCTGGTCCAATAGCCCGCCTCCTCCAGCCCAGGCACGGGCAGACGCGACACGACCGAGCCGGTGGCGACGAGGCCACTTCGGAAACCGACCTCGAAGGAAGCACCGCCGTCGAGAGGCGTCACCTCGACCGCGTGAGGTCCGGTGAAGGCCGCCGTGCCCCGGATCAAGTCGAAGCGTCCGTCCGCGAGCTGCCCCGCCCGGTAGTCGGCGAACTCGGCGATGAGGCTTCGTTTCCGCGCCACGATCTCCTCCGGCCTCGCCTCAGGATCGCGGACGCGCAGACCGAACTCCTCCGCCCGCCGCATCGCGCAGAGGCGGTTTGCCGATTCGATGAGCGTCTTCGAGGGCATGCAGCCGCGCAGGATGCAGAGCCCGCCAAGTTCGCGAGCACCGTCCACGACCGCGACGCGCATCCTCAGATCGTGGGCTGTGCGGGCCGCAGCGTATCCGGCGCTGCCGCCGCCGAGGACGAGAAAGTCGTAGGTGGGGGTCATGGACGGAAGTCTCCGCGATGCCGTCCTGTCCGTCCACTGGTGGATTTCACCGCCCATAGGGAAGGATCGGCGTTGAGCGGAAGGCGCCGGGGAGCTATCCTGCCGCGCCGTCCCGCATCCCGATGAAAACCATCCCTCTCCGACGAATCGTCCTGCTTTCCGGTCTCGCCACCGTGCTCTGGTCCTGTGAAGAACCCCGTCTTGCCACGCCAAAGACCGTGGAAGAGACCGTGAAAGAGGTCGCGCAGTCTCCGGCCCCGGCCATCCAAGAGGCGCCGGTGGCGGTCCCTCCGGCCACCCCCGCTCCCGCCGAACCCGCCCCCGACCTTCCCCGTGCCGAACCCGAGCTTTATATCTCCATCGAGGGTGATCGGCTCATCGTTCGCGGGGCGCTCGCGAGCCGCATCCAGCAGGAACGCATCCTCGAAACCCTCGAACGCGAATTCCCGGACTTGAAGATCGAAAAGGATCTGAGGCTCGAATACCACCGCATCCCCGTCGGCTGGGGCAACCGCGTCGCCTCCCCCTTCCTCGTATACTACCTGAAGGAGGTCGATTCGCCGAAAGTGAGCTACGAGGATGGCATCGTCACTTTGGACGGCAAGGCGAAGAAAGGCGCCAATGTCAGATTGCTCACCGAGATGGCCATCGAAACCTTTTCGGGCGACACCACCCGCGACTTGGTGAACCACCTCGTCAAACAGCGTCGCTGACCCATGTCCCTGCGCCTCGAAATGCTGCAGGTGGCGCGGCTCGCGCGGTCCATCCTCGGGGACGAAGCCTGCGCCCTCGTCGAGTCCTACGTGCGCTCGCAGCAGAACGCCGACGGCGGTTTCCGCGACCGCGACGGAGGGTCGGACCTCTACTACACCTGCTTCGCCATCGACGCCCTCACGGCTCTGCAAACGGCGCTGCCCGAGGAATCGCTCGCCGTCTTCCTCGAAGCGAAGCTCGCCTCGCCCGGCGATCTCGACTTCGTCCATCTCTGCTGCCTCTGCCGAGCCTCCTCCGCCTTGACAAAACGCCCATCGTCCGCCGCCCTCGCCCCGGTCCACGAGCGACTCGAAGGATACCGCACCCCCGACGGCGGCTACAACCAGTCCGACGACGCCGAGACCGGCTCGGCTTACGCCTGCTTCCTCGCCTACGGGGCCTACGCCGACCACGGCCTCGCCCCTCCCGATCCCGAGGGTCTCGCCCGCTGTCTCGATTCGCTCCGCGTCGCGGGCGGGGCTTGGGCGAACGATGTCGAACTGCCCATCCCCAACGTCCCCGCGACCGCCGCAGCCGTGACTCTGCTCCGCAACCTGCGGCTCCCGATCCCGCCGGAGACTCCCCGCTGGATCCTCGACTCCTGGCATCCCTCGGGTGGCTTCCTGCCCTTCCCCGGCGCGCCCATGCCCGACCTGCTCTCCACCGCCGTCGCCCTCCACGCCCTCGACGGATTGCAGGTCGATTTCTCCGGGAGGAAAGAGGCGGCGCTCGACTTCGTCGATTCCCTCTGGACGGCGGCCGGCGGGTTCCACGGCACTTGGGACGACGAGGAATTCGATCTCGAATACACCTACTACGGGCTCCTCGCCCTCGGGCATCTCGCCTTGTGAAGAAAACGCGATGATCGACTCCGACCTTCTCCGCGAGACCCTGACAAACGCACGAAACGCCCTCCTCGCGGAGCGAAACGCGGCGGGCCATTGGACCGGCGAACTCTCCACTTCGGCCCTCTCCACCGCCACCGCCCTCGTCGCCCTCGGAACCGTCGACGAATCCGTCCACCGCGACCGCATCGCCGCCGCCTGCCGCTGGCTCATCGAGCACCAGAACGAGGACGGCGGCTGGGGCGACACCGTGAAAAGCTTCTCCAACCTCTCCACCACCCTGCTCGCCTGGTCCGCCCTGAGGCGCTTCGGCGGGGCGGAGTCGGACGACGCGGCGGGTCGCGCCTCGCATTGGGTTCGCGACTACGTCGGTTCCCTCGATCCCGCCCTCATCGCCGAGACGGTGAAGGCCCGCTACGGGAAGGACCGCACCTTCTCCGTGCCCATCCTGATGCTCTGCGCCCTCTGCGGCACGCTCGGGCCTCGCGGATGGCGATTCGTCCTGCAACTCCCTTTCCAGCTGGCCTCCTTCCCCCGGAGCTGGTTCGCCGTCCTGCGGTTGCCGGTGGTCAGCTACGCCCTGCCCGCGCTGATCGCCATCGGCTATGCCCGCCACCGCCAAGGTCCGGCCCTGACAAAACAACCTCATTTCCTCTGGCCGCGTCTCTCGAAGCTGCTTGCCTCGATCCAGCCCGCCTCCGGCGGTTTCCTCGAAGCCGCGCCGCTGACCAGTTTCGTGACCATGGCCCTCGTCTCGGCGGGGGAGCGCGAGCATCCCGTGGTCGGGAACGGCGTCCGCTTCCTGCTGGAAACCGTGCGCCCCGACGGAAGCTGGCCCATCGACACGAACCTCGCCACCTGGGCCACAACCCTCGCGGTCAAAGCCCTGACCGTCACCCAAGAGGGTCAAGCCGCCGACCTGACCCTCTTTGATGGGCATGATCGAGTGAAGCGCTGGCTCCTCGACCAGCAGTATCGCGAGCGGCATCCTTTCACCGACGCCGCGCCCGGCGGCTGGGCTTGGACCGACCTCAGCGGCGGCGTGCCCGACGCGGACGACACCCCCGGTGCCCTGCTCGCCTTGAAAACCTTCCCGCCGGATGACGAGACCCTCGAAGCGGCGCAGGCGGGGGTCATCTGGCTCCTCGATTTGCAGAACCGCGACGGAGGCATCCCCACCTTCTGCCGGGGCTGGGGCGCCCTGCCCTTCGACCGCTCCTCGCCCGACCTCACCGCCCACACCCTGCGGGCTTGGGCGGCTTGGCGCGAGGCCATGCCTGAGGAAATCCAAGGCCGTCTCGACCACGCCTCGGACCGCGCTCTCGCCTTCCTCCTGCGCCAGCAGCGGCCCGACGGCTCGTGGCGTCCCCTCTGGTTCGGCAACCAGCACCGCCGCGACGACGAGGAGAATCCGACCTACGGCACCGCCCAAGTGTTGCTCGCGCTGGCCCCGATCACGTCCGCGCACGAAGCGGTGGCGAGGGGTGTCGCTTGGCTTCTCGCAAACCAGAATCCGGACGGCGGCTGGGGCGCGTCGCACGGTGCGACGCCCTCGACCATCGAGGAGACCACGCTCGCCTTGGGCGCGCTGTCAGCCGTCCGCCCTCGTTCCGACGCCCTTTCCCGAGGTCTCGTCTGGCTCGCCGCCGCGACGGAGCGCGGGACGCGCTTCGAGGCGTCGCCTGTCGGCTTCTACTTCGCGAAACTTTGGTATTTCGAGAAAGCCTATCCCCTCGTCTGGACGGTCGAGGCGCTTTCTCGACTGTCGCTCATCGCGGAATCGGCGGGGGCGGAATGCGCTCCGAATCGCCCGCCGAAGGCTTGAGCGCGGGCTTCGCCGTGCTCGGCGCGGCCGGAGCGGCTGGCGTGACCGGAACCGGAGGAGCGGGTGCGAGAGCAGGGGCGACCGGGGCGGGGGGCGCTTTCATGATCGGCGGCGGCGCAGGAATGCCGTCGTCGGGAGCGGCGGCGGGCTGGGGAGCGGTCGGCTGGGGGGCGATAGGGCGGCCCAAGGCATCGACCGGGGTGTAGGGCGAGCTTCCCGCGACGGCCACGCCCGGCGTGGGCGGGAGGGGGACGGTGTGGATGCCCATCTGCGAACCGGGCGCTTGGCCGGGGACCGGGGGCGCGACGGGAGGGGAGACCGGCGGAGCGACGATGCCGCCGAGCGGCGGGGACGGCGGGACCGCGTTGCTGAAATCGAGCGGCGCTCCCTGCCCGCCGGGGGCCATCGAATCGACGATCAGCGGGAGCCCGTCGGGCCGGGCGCGGTTGTCGCGGTAGACCCAGACCGTGCGCAGGACTTCGCCGTTGCCCGCCGAGAGGTAGATTTTGCCGACGAGGCGTCGCGAGGCGTCGAGCAGTTCCAGCCGCCAGACCGGCTCCGTCGAGTATTCGCGGAGGCGGAGGAGGTAGTCGCAACTGTCGAACGCCACCCTTGCGCGTCGGGCTTCGGCTTCCGCGATGGTGAAGGCGGCGACGCTGTCCACTCCGATCTGCTGAGCGGAGAAGTAGCCGAGGGGCACGTCGTCGGGATAGCGCTGGTCGTCCGCGCCGCCGTCGCCGGCCCGTCCGCCGCCCGCCCAGAAGCGGTAGAGCAGCCGGGGGGAGCGCTGGTCGTAGGCGAGCACCTGCCAGTCGCTCGGCTGGGGGATGCCGCCTTGAGCCCGCATTTCCGCGATCCATTGGACGGACTGCGGGCCGAATTGGCTGGAGACAAGCCCGGCGGCCTCGCGGGCGGAGAGGTTCGATCGCTGCGCTTGGAGCGGCGTCGCGAAGGCGAGGAGGACGACGGGGAGGAGGAGGAACCGGGAGGAGTTCATGGGGCAGGGAAAAAGGAGGGATTCACCGAATTCGGTATACGGCTGTGGAGGAGGCGATCTTAGCGCGATTTTTGGCGTTTCGGATTCTAATAGGCGGCCACCCTCGCCTCCAGCGTCCCCTCGACGACCCCGAGCCGCGAGTCGGCGCGGAGCTTCGAGAAGATCGCCCCGCCCTCGTTCTCGCCCCGCAGCAGGGCTTGGTAGGCGCGGATGGTCTCCTCGGCCCCGGCCCGCGACTCGTCGAGCAGCTCGACGCGGAAGCGCCGCAGGCCCGCCTCGCGCAGCTCGCGGAAAAAGCGCGCCCCGCTCTGGGCGCGACCGTTGAAGAGGGTGTTGCGGCAGCCGGTGTCGGCGGCGAGGCGGTGGAGCTGTCCGACGCGGTCGCGGAGATGGACGACATGGCTCTCGCAGGGGCGGCCGCAGTCGGTGAAGTCCTTGCCCTCCGACAGGAAGGCGCAGAAGACGCAGTGCTCCATGTGAAACATCGGCATGTGCTGGTGCAGGGTCAGCTCGAACCACTCCGGCGGGGCGCCCGCGAGGAGGTCGAGGACTTGGGCGATGTTCAGGTCGTAGGAGATCGTGAGAGGCTCCAATCCCTGCTCCCTGAGGAGGCGGGCGGTGATGGGATTGGCCACGTTCAGGGAGAAGTCGCCGGCCATGGCGAGGTCGCCCCTTTCGCGGAAATGCCCGATCCCTCCGAGATTGCGCACGAGGACGCCGTGGGGCTTCGCGTTCTCGACGACGCGGAAAAGCCCCGTCTCCCCGGCCTTCTGGATGCGCGGGGTGGCGAGGAAGAGACACGTTCCGGGGGAGATCTCGCGCACCCTTGCGACGAGGTCGCGGTAGCGCCGCACTTCCTCGAAATCGGCGTAGACCGTGGCCACGCCGCAGGCGAGGGCGGCGTCGATCTGTGCCTCGTTGCGGCAGAGGACGCGCAGTTCGGGTTCGCCGTGCGAGGGTTCGCCGCGCTCCGGCAGCAGATCGGCCACGGACACGGCGGTGACGTGGCGGATCCGGGCGGCGCGGCTTTGCCCCTCGATCCGCTCGACGAGGGCTCGGCGCATCCGGTTCAGTTCGCTCACGGGCAGGATCACCGATCCCGGCAAAGCCACCTCCAGCCCGGCGAGTTCGTAGACCGTGCCGCCGAGGCGTCCGAGCTGTTCGCGCAGGCTTTCCTCGGTGAGGGGACGTTTCTCGGCCGTTTCGAGAGGCACGGAAGAACACACTTCGAGACCGCGTTCGGGATCAGCGAGGACGAGGGCTTCGCCGGAGGCCCCGCGCACGGTCCAGCACAGCTTCGTCTTCCTCGCGGGGAGATGCTCCCGCTGGTAGGTGGCCCGCAGGGAGGCGTTCAGCGCCGGATCGTCCGTCTTCCAGACGCGGTGGCCGGGCTTGAGCTTCGCGAAATCGACCTTGCCGCGACCGAAGCGGAGGCGTCGGCCCGCGACTTCGTAGACGCGCCCTCCTTGCTCCCGTTCGGTGTCGCCTCCGGTGTCGAAGACGATGCCGTCGCCGTTTTTCACCGGAGCGCCGCCGTCCACCTCGACCCAGTCGGGGCCGACCCGCTCGATGCGCCCGACGAAGGCCCCGCGCTTCTTCCCGAAACGGGCGTGGACGAGACGCTGGTTGTCGATGCCTTCGAGCCAGCCGGAGGAAAGGCCTCGGGAGAAAGCCATTTCCAGCTCGTAGCGGTCCTCGCGCGAGGACTGGCGCGGCTCGCCCGCCTCGGTCGCGTCGATCGCTTTCCGGTAGGCCCTCGTCACGGCGGCGACGTATTCCGGTGTCTTGAGGCGGCCCTCGATCTTGAAGCTCGTGACGCCAAGACGGATCAACTCGGGAATCTGGTCGATGCCCGCGAGGTCCTGCGGCGAGAGGAGGTAGCGCCGATCGCCGAGGTCGCGGGTTTCGCCATCGACGACGAGCTCGTAGGGCATGCGGCAGGCTTGGGCGCATTCGCCGCGATTCGCGCTGCGCTGGCCGAGGGATTCGCTCGTGAGGCATTGCCCCGAGTAGGCGACGCAGAGGGCCCCGTGGACGAAGGTCTCCAACTCGACGGCCCCCGGCGATTCGGGGTGGAAAAGGCGGATCTCCCGCATCGAGTTCTCCCGTGCGATGACGGCGCGGTCGAGGCGCAGAAGCCCGTGGGCGAACTCCAAGGCTTCGGGCGAAGTGATCGTCATCTGCGTCGAGGCGTGGAGGTGGAGATCTGGCGTCATCGCACGGGCCATCGCGGCGAGGCCGAGGTCCTGCACGATGATGGCATCGACGCCCGCCTCGTCGAGGAGCCGCAACTGCGCCGCCGCGTCCTTCAGTTCGGACGGGAAAATCAGCGTGTTGAAGGCGACGAAGCCGCGCACCCCGTGCGCGTGGAGGAAGTCCATCAGCTTCGGCAAATCCTCGGGCGTGAAATTGTCTGCCCGGATCCGCGCGTTGAAACGCGGCAAGCCGAAATAGATCGCGTCCGCCCCGTTCGCCACGGCGGCGCGCGCGCATTCCCAGTTGCCCGCGGGGGCGAGGAGTTCGGTGGATCGCTCCGGCATCGGGGGAAGGTAGCACGAATGCTGGGTCGCGGCGCGGATTCCTCCGCTTGGGGAGGGGAATCAACGAAGCTGCCAAGCAGAGGGAGCAGCACGCCCAGTCGGGCTTGACGGTGGCTCCGTTCAAGCGGCGGCGTCCCGGGGGCTCCGGCGGAGCACGAAGGCGGCGACGGCGAACATCAAGGCCGCAAATCCCAATCCATAGAGCGCCGGGGCGTAGCTGCCGAGGACCTCGCGCACCATGGCGAAGGCGAGCGGACCGAGCGCCGAGGCGAGCACCGTGATGCCTTGGGCGACGCCTTGGATACGCCCGAGTTCGCGGCGACCGTAGGCGTGGCCCCAGATCGCGAAGAAGAGGACGGTAACGAACCCGGCGGACAGCCCCATGAGCGCGGCGGCCCCCCAGAGGACGGAGGGCGATTGCGCGTGGGCGAGAAGGACGAGGGAAAGGGCGTAGGCGGCGAGAGCCGAGCCGAGCAGGAGCGGTAGCGGCCGCCGCGCGCTGAGCCAGCCGCAGAGGAACTGGCCGAGCACGGCGACCCCGGTCGTCACCGCGAGGAAATGGTGGTAGGTGGCCCGTTCATGCCCGACCTCGGCGAGGACGGCCTCGTTGAACAACCCCAGCCCCGACGAGGCGAAGGCGAAGGACGCGACCGCCCCCGATGCGATCCAGAAGAGCGGCGTGCGTAGCGCCTCGCGCAAACCCAGTCCCCTGTCTGGCTCCGTTCCGGCTCCGGCGGATCGCGCTTCCCCCGCAGGCTCGCGCAGGAAGGCGATGGAGAGGGGCAGGATGAGCAAGCCCACGCCCGCCGCGACCTCCCGCCACGCATGACGCCAGCCAGCCTCCGAAACTGAGGCCCCGACCGCGACGAAGGCGGCGACGAAAAGCAGGCTGAGGAGGACCGAGAAAAAACCGAGGGCCGGACCGTTCCTGCCGCTCCCCGCCTTCGCCACCGCCGAGATCGCGGCGACGGAGAGGCCGCTCTGCCCGAAGGCGCGGGCGAGGAAAAGCCAGAGAAAGAGCATCGCGATCCCGGCATGGTGGAGGCTGAGCCCCAGCGTCGCGAGGGCGAGTCCGCCGAGGAGGACGAAGCTCACCGGACGCAGGCCGAGACGGTCGATGAGCCGCCCCGCCGGGAGGCAGACGAAGGCTCCGAGGAGCGAGGCCCATAGGTTGAGATTGGCGAAACGGACGCGGTCGAGGGCCAGTTCCTCAAGCAGGGGTTCCGTGACGAGGCCCAGCCCCTGGGTGCGCCCCGGCAGGGTCGCGACCATGAGGAGGGCGCCGAGGACCACGTTCGTGTAGACGTGGCGGCGGTCGGGCTTCGAAGTCGGAGTTTGGCCGGGGGAATTCATTCGAGCAAAACCGGAAAACAGGCAGAACCAAAGAGGGGGACTTTTCCAAGCCCCCCTCGTCGAAAACCGGGACTTGGGAAAGTCCCGCTCCTTGTCTCCGAACAGCCGCCGCTCAGAATTCCATCCCCACCCGCACCCCGAACTCGCGCGGGATGCCCACCGCACCGGCTCCGCCGGTGCCGCCTGTGGTGGAGGGAATAGCAGGGTTCATGTTCGTGTAATATTCCTTGTCGGCGAGGTTGCTGCCGTAGAGGGCGACGGACCAGCCGTCCTTCCGGTAGCCGATGGCACCGTTGAGTAGGGCATAGGCCCCTTGCTCAAAGGGAGGGCGGTTGAAATCGTCGAAGGTCGTCCTGCCGAGGGCCAGCAACTCGACCCGCGCGAAGAAGCCGTTCTCAAGGTGGTAGTCGAACGCGGCGACGGCGTCGAACTCGGGCACGAAGGGCGCGTCCACCCCGCTGAGGTTATTCCCCAAGGGGTCGATGTAGCGGGTGAGCCTAGCATGGGTCCAGCCGATGGAGCCGAGGAAATCCAAGTTCGGGGTGATCTCCACCGTGGTCTCGAACTCCACCCCGTAAATCTCCGCCTCCTCCGCGTTGAAGACGGTATAGTCGGGGTTCCCAGCAGCAATGTTCCGCTCGACTTGGTAGTCGTCCACCGCGCTGTAGAAGGCGGCGAGGTTCGTGTTGACCCGTCCGCCGAACCAGCGCGAACGCAGCCCGGCCTCGCTCGTCCACGCCGTCTCCTCGCCAAAAGCGAAAGGTGTCGGGCCTGGATCGACGTAGGCGCTGAAGCCGCCGGGCTTGAAGGCCCGTGTCGTTTTCGCGTAGAGGAGGTGGTCATCGGCCACCTGCCAGTCGATCCCCGCCGTGGGCGTCAGATGGACCCAGTCGTCGCTCGCGGCGATGGTCGGAATTGGAGGGAGGGGAAACCCGAAATCCGCCACCTTGTCGCGGACAAGGGATCTGCCGATCCAATCCAGCCTTGCCCCGAAGCGGAGGGTGACGTCTTCGACCGCCCGGTATTCAAGCCCACCGTAGACGGCGAAGCTCTCCTCGTCGATCATATGGGTGGTGTTCTCCCATCCAGGAAATGGAGGAAGAAAGTACCGCCGCAAGCCCGCGCCCTCGATGCGGCTGGTCGATCCATAGAGCCCCGCGTTCCAGCCCCAGTCGGCGTCGGGGTCGTTGTCGGAGAAGCGGAACTCCTGGCTCCACAGCTCTTGCGACTGGCTCAAAGTGGTGGATCCGATGGGGACGGGGGTGAAGTCGAGGTCGATGGTGTAGGGGTCCAGCTTGAACCCGCGATGCGAGGTGACGCTGAGGAATTTGAAGCGGTCGTTCTCATGGGCGATGCGGATGGCTTGGTAGTTCGACTCGCGATGCTGCTCGCCGGCGACCTCCGACCCCACCGTATAGAAGCCCGTGGTCCGCTCCAAGGAGGTGAGGCGCGGGGCGCCGTCGTTCGACTCGGCGTAGCCCGCGATCACGCCCACCTCCCAGCCGGGAGCGATGTCGAAATAGAGGGCTCCGCCGAAATGGTAGCTCTCTTGGTGGTCGACCTTCCGGCCCGTGTTGACGTCCGTCAGGTAGCCGCCGTGCGTGTCGTAGCCGCCGCCGAAGCGGAAGGAGGCCGCCCCGCCGAGCGGACCCATCACCCACGCGTCCAGCCCGTGACGGTCGTAGGAGCCATACTGGTAGCCGACGCTGCCCTCCAGCCTGTCGCCGGGACGGCGCGTCGTCACGTTGATGAGGCCGCCGTAGACATTGCGCCCCACCGCTGTCGGCTGTGGGCCGCGCAACACTTCGATGCCGTGGATCGGCCCGAGATCCTGCGCGTAGGTGAAAGTCTCGCCGAAGGGCACGTCATCGACATAGATCGTCGTCGAGGGAGCGCCGAAGAAGACTGTGTTCGTCAGACCGCGTACTGAATAGACATCGCCGAAGGAGCGAGAACCCGAATCCGTCGCCGACTGGTTCACGGCGTAGCGGACGACATCTTGCGGCTCGCGCACGCCCAGCAGCTCCAAGCCCGAGGGCGTGAGGAAGGTCGAATTGACGCTCTCCGCAGCCGCCCCGGGAAGGAGGTCGTCGAGCACGAGCGGCTCCACCGCAGCGGACTCAGGAGCGGGGGCGGGACGGCGGTGCCGCACCGGAGGACGGTAGGACGGGGATTCGGCCGGGGCGGCGCCGGAGACTTCCGTAGGGGGCAGTTCCTCTCCGGTCTCCTGCGCACGGAGGGACACGGCGGGGAAGAGCGGGAAGAGGGCGGCAAGGGCGAAGCGGCAGACGGGTTTCATCGATAGTTGCATTAATGCGCAATTTTGCAAAATCACAGAAAGCCCCTTCATGCAAGCGCTTTCGACACCCTCCATGAACGCGCCAGTCGCGGGGGGGCACCCGCCTTGGCGCACTTCCGGCGGAAATCCAGCATTTCCGGTTGAAGCGGCCCGCCCGGACGGCGAACTTCCCCGGCAAGCGAGTTCGATGATCCATTCCGAAGATAGCGGCTGCGTCGCCTACCTGAAGGCCCTCTCCGACGAGACCCGCTGGGAGATCATACGCTTTCTCGCGAACGCATCCGAGCCTCCCAAGCTCGGCGAAATCGCCCGCTCGCTCGGGCTGTCGGACTACAACGCCTCGCGCCACGTCCGCATCCTCAGCGAGGCGGGCTTGGTCTGCGTCGTCCGCGAGGGCAGATGCAAGCGCATCTTCATCGCTCCCGCTTGGCGGAAGAGCCGACAGGGTGGGAAGGCTCCCGGGACTCTCGACCTCGGCTGCTGCCGCTTCGATTTCACGCAAGCCTCGCGATCCATGGGCGACGCCTGAAAATCCCGCCACATGGATCGGCAAAAGGGGGCCATCCCGAATGGCAAGGACTTATAAGACCTGTTATCGGCATCCCGACTGAGAGCCACCCCCAAACCCAGTGCTGAAGGCGCGGTCCATCGCAGCCCAGGCCAAGGGCCTGGGAAACCGGATCCGAAACACGGACGAGGGCTGAAGGCCCGACCCATCCGCGTGGATGCCGAGCAAGATAGATCGGGCCTTCAGCCCTTCGTCATGTTGAACCCCGCAGACCTGGGCCTTGGCCCAGGCTGCGATGGATCGCGCCTTTGGCGCGGAGGATCCGGGCTTCGTTCCCCCGTCCCTGCGATCCGCCCGCTTCATCGAAAAAATCGCTTAATTCCGTGCCATTCGGGACCATCCCTTTTCAATTCCGCGTCACCGTCTCGTCCAAGTTCAGCACGAGATTCGCCACCAGCGTCCACGCCGCCGTCTCGGGCGCGGGAGAGAGCCGCTTCGGCTTGGATTCTCCGGCCCCGACGACCTGCTCCGCCGCCTTCGCGTCGGACTGCGCATGGTAGCGCTGCTGGGCGAGGGCGTCAGTGAGGAGACCTGTCTCCTTTTCGTCCGGCGCACGGCTCAGCACGGTGCGGAAGAGCCAGCGCAGGCGCGAGGCGTCGTCGGCACCGCCTTCGGCGAGGACGCGCTCGGCGAGGGCACGAGCGGCCTCGAAATGCTGCGTGTCGTTGAGCAGTTGCAGGGCCTGCATAGGCGTGTTGGTGCGCTCGCGGCGGGTGCAGCTCTGCTCGCGGTTGGGCGCGTCGAAATTCGTCATGAAGGGCGGCGGGGCGGTGCGCTTGAGGAAGCTGTAGAGGCTGCGCCGATAGAGGGCGGAGCCGTGGTCCTGCAAGTAGTAGCGCGTGTTGCTGTCGCCGTAGCCGACCGGCTCCCAGATGTTCGGCGGCTGGTAGGTGAGCGCGCCGCGGCCGCCGATGCGGAGGTTGATGAGGCCACTGACGAAGAGGGCGTTGTCCCGGATCTGCTCGGCGTCGAGGCGGATGCGCGGCGCTCGCGCGAGGAAGCGGTTTTCGGGATCGCGGGCGAGAAGATCGCCGTCGGCGCGGTAGCTCTGGCGGAAGGCGCGGGAAAGGAGCAGCTCCCGCACGAGCCACCTCACATCCCAGCCTTTTTCTTGAAAGCTCACCGCGAGCCAGTCAAGCAACTCAGGGTGGCTCGGTGGCTCGCCTTGCGAACCAAGGTCGTGGCTCGTTTTCACCAGCCCGGTGCCGAAGACCTGCTGCCAGAAACGGTTCACGGTGACGCGGGCGGCGAGGGGATGCTCCGGCGCGACGAGCCACTGCGCGAGGTCGAGGCGGGTGAGCCGACGCGGCTCCGCAGGCGGGGTGAAGGGGCCGAAATTCGCCGGGATAGCCGGCTCGACCTTTTCCCCGAGCTTGGTGTATTCGCCCCGCTCGGCCACGAAGGTTTCGCGCGGCTCGGGCAGGTCTCGGTAGATGAAGGTCGTCGGGATCGCCTCGTCGGCGGCGGCGCTGGCGACGCGGGCTTGCTCCCAGGCGAGGCGGGGAGCGGAGATAGAGCCGTCGGCATGGGCGACGCGGCGGAGATAGAAGGCGAGCAGGGCCTCGCGGGCACCCGCATCGGTGGTTTTGTCAGGACCGGCGATGAGGGTCGCGGTGAGGGGCTCGGGCAGGTCGCCCGGTTTCTTCGCGCCGTGGCTCTTCCACCAGAGCGCGAAGGAGGCGAGGGGATCCTTCGCCGGGCTTAGTTCGCCTTTCACGACGCAGCGCTCCCAAGCGACGCGACCGCCGACCTGCTGCACCGAGATCGTCGCGATTCGCGAACCGGGGGCGAGGTCGAGCACGGCGGGGTCGAAGGACAGGGTCGTCCACTCGCCCGGCTTCGGCATTTCGCCCATCGCCACTACTTTGGCCGGGTTGCCCGCGTTGAAGACTTCGAATCCGGCGGGATCGCCCCAGTAGGCGCGGCGTCCGTTCAGCACAATGGAGAGGACGCGCGGGGGACTGAGCGGATCGGGCCGCACCGCGATCTCGAAACGGGCGTTTTTCTCCGGGACCGTCACCGGAATCCATTCGGGGGTGACAATCTGCTCGAAGAATTGGCCATTCGCTTGTTCCAGCACCCGCCGCCCCGAGGGAGCGCCGGACTCGGGACGGTCGAGCCAGACGGGGGCGTTGCGCGAGGTGTTCCGCAGGGTGGCTCCGGGGAGGAAGAGATCGTCGAAGATCACCTGCGTCCGCGCCACCGGGGCGGCGTCGGGCGCGGGTTCGGTGTAGACGGGCGGGGCGGTGGCGGCGAGGGCCGCGAGTCGGGCGGTCTCCTCCTTCTGCGCCGCCTCAAGGGCCTCCTGCTGGCCGGGGCCGGGTAGCTTCAGAATGGGCGTGGTCCTCGCGATGTTGCCGTCCATCGCGGGATCGGCGGCGCTGTAGAAGAAGGCGTAGATCGAGTAGAAATCCTTCGTGCTCAGCGGATCGTATTTGTGGTCGTGGCATTGGGCGCAGCCTCCGGTGAGGCCGAGCCAAGCGGTCGTCACGGTAGAGGCGCGATCGACGGCGTAGAGGTGGCGGTATTCCTCGTCGATGGCCCCGCCCTCGCTCGTGGTCACGTTGCAGCGGATGAACCCGGTCGCCACGAGCTGGTCGGTAGTGGCCTCGGGGAGGAGGTCGCCCGCGAGCTGCCAGAGAGTGAACTGGTCGAAAGACAGGTTCTCGTTGAAGGCCCTCACGACCCAGTCGCGGTAGGCCCACATGTGGCGCTCGTTGTCGAGGTGCAGGCCGTGGGTGTCGCCGTAGCGGGCCACGTCGAGCCAATGCCGCGCCATCTCCTCGCCGTAGCGGGGCGAGGCGAGGTAGCGGTCGATCATGGTCTCGTAGGCCGTTGGTGAGGCATCCTTCTCGAAAGCCTCCACCTCCGCCAGGGTCGGCGGCAATCCCGTGAGGGTGAAGGCGACGCGGCGGATGAGGGTGGCGCGGTCGGTCTCGGGCTGGAAGGCCAGCTTCTCCCCCGTGAGGCGCGCTTCGAGGAAGGCGTCGATGGGGCGGCCTTCCGCGACCGGAGGCGCGGGCAGGGTGGGCGTTTCGAGGGACCAGTGCGCCTCGTAGACCGCACCCCCTTCGATCCAGCGCTTGAGAGTGTCCTTCTGAGCGTCTGACAAGGTCTTGTGCGACTTCGGCGGGGGCATGATCTCGTCGGGATCGGTCGAGAGGATACGTTGCCAAGCCTCGCTCTTCTCCAAGTCGCCGGGCACGATGGCCCGGTAGCCGCCGAGGTCGGCGAGAGCCCCTTCGGCCGTGTCGAGCCGCAGATCGGCCTCCCGCGTCTTCGCGTCGAAGCCGTGGCAGGCGAAGCAGTTCTCCGAGAGGATGGGCCGGATGTCGCGATTGAAACTCGGCACCGGCGCGGCCACGGAAAGGACGGGCGTGAAGCCGAGCAGAGCGAGGACGCGATGGGGACGGAGGATCATGAGCACCGCATTTTACTCCAAAGGCGGGGTGCGGGGCAATGCCGCAAGTCCGGGAGGGGAAAATCCGAAACCCGAAGCTCGAAATCCGAAGTTCGACAGACCCTCTCTTTCGTCCCCTGCCCTCTCCATCTCTCACTTTTTACCTTTTACCTTTCATTTTTTACCTTTTACTGCGCGAAGCGCCATGCCCACTCCCCCTTGGTCCGACAAGATCCGCCGCCTCTACCTCTCCGGCGCGGCGAACCAGTTCGTCCTCCACGGCAACGTCGCGGACCGCCTTCTCATCCCGGAAACGGTGGGGGCGAAGATCGGGAATCTCGTCGACTTCCTGACGCACGAGCAACTGCGCCGCTTCGACCTCGTCCTCGGCTACGAGCTGGGCGCGGGCCTGCGCGTCCTCGCGGGCGAGGCGCTCTTCCGCCAGATCGCGCCGCCGGGCGATCCTCCGCGCGATCCGGCGGGAGCCATCGGATGGCTCGACCATCTCCTCCGCGTCGTCGTCAATCTCCGCGCCCTCGCTCCTTCGTCTCCCGGCGGGCAGGCGGTGGCGGGGCGGAACCACCACGTCGCCATCGTCATCGGAGGTGCCGAGCTGCTCTTCCCCGTGGCCAAGCAGGTGCGCGACTACGCGCTGAACTCGATGGCGGCGGTGGTGCGCTCGTGGTCGCACGAGGGCCATTTCCTTGAGCAGAACCTCGCGGTCTTTCTCCTGACAGAACACCTCAACGACCTGAACCACCTCCTCTCGCAGAATCCCCGCGCCGCCCTCGTCGAGATCCCCCTGCCGGGCGAGGCGGAGCTGGTCGAGGCTTTCGGCCATTTCGAGACGCGCTATCCGAAGGCCCTCGCCAACTTCGCGGGCCGTCCCGCCTTCCCCGCGTCGCGGCTCGCGGGCGCGACGCTGGGTTCCATCGAGTCGCTCCTGAAACAACGCGAATACGAGGGCGCAGCGCTCGACGAAAAGGCTCTCACGGAGTTGAAGAAGTCGCTCGTCGAAAAGGACGCGCAGGGGTTGATCGAATTCCTCGAACCGACCCGCACCCTCGACGACGTCCACGGGAGCGAGGCGGTGAAGGCATGGATGCGACAGGACCTCGCCCTCTGGCGCGAAGGCGACCTCGCTGCGATGCCCATGGGCTACCTCCTCTGCGGCCCCGTGGGCACGGGCAAGACCTACCTCATCGAATGCCTCGCGGGCGAGGCGGGGGCGCCGGTGGTGAAGATGAAGAATTTCCGCGACCGCTGGGTCGGCAGCACCGAGGGCAATCTCGAAAAGATTTTCGGCCTCCTCCACGCTCTCGGGCGCTGCATCGTCTTCGTCGACGAGGCGGACCAAGCCCTCGGCAGCCGGGACGCGGGCTCGGGCGACTCGGGGCTTTCGGGCCGGGTCTATTCGATGATGGCGAAGGAGATGAGCGACACCTCGAACCGCGGGCGCATCCTCTGGATTCTCGCCTCGAGCCGGCCGGATCTGATCGAGGTGGATTTGAAGCGCCCCGGACGCGTCGATGTGAAATTCCCGCTCTTCCCCGCCCTCGACGCGGCGGAGGGCTACGCCCTGATCCGGGCGCTGGCGAAAAAGCACCGCCTCGACCTGCCCAAGGAATGCCCGCCCGACCTGCTTCCGCTGATCCCCGATCTCGTCACGCCGGGGTCGGCGGAGTCCATCTCGATCAAGCTCTACCGCCAAGTCCGCACGGTGGGGGAAGGGAGTGACGCGCTCGCCGCCTTGCGCGACTGTCTCGACGAATACCAGAACCCCGTTCCCGAGGAGACGATGCGTTTCCAGATCGGCCTCGCGGTGAAGGAGGCCAGCGACCTCGCTTTCGTGCCGGAGGTGTTCCGGGTTGGGGACCGCTGATTTTCGCTGATCTGTGCTGATTTCCAGGAAGGTGCGGAAGCTGTCGTATTTGCAACTTGCCGGATGTTCCGGTGTTATCTTGAAAGCGGTGATGAAACTCCTCCTCCCCCTGCTCGTCTTCGCGTTGCTCGCGCCCCTTCCGGCGCAGGAGGCTCCGCCGACCGACGGCTTCCTCCCGGCACCCGTCGTCGCGGAGGAGGATTTCCGTGCTTTGCGGGGCCAGTCACCCTTCCTCCGCTCGCTCAACCTCAGCGATTCGCTCGTCCTCACCGGATTCGCCGATGTCGGGGGCGAGCGCGTCGCGACGATCATGAACAAGGAGACGAAGGAGACCTACGTCGTCTCCGGCCAGCTCAACTCGCAGGGCTGGAAGATGGTCGACCTGAGGGCGGACGAGGATTTGGAGAAGGTCGCCGTGAAAATCTCGGTCGATGACGGCGAGGTGGTCACGGTGCGCTACGCGAACATCGCGGTGAAATCTGGCGAGTCGAAGCCGGCGGCGGGTCCCTCGACCGAGCCGAACGGCGGGCCGACGGCGATCATCGCGGCGCGGCGGCGCGGCTTCGGAGGAGGACAGGGCGGGGGCGAAGGCTCCGGACGGCGATTCGGCCCGTCTCCGGAGGTCCGCGAGAAAATGGGGCAGCTCTCCGAGGACCAGCGCCGCCAGCTTTTCGAAAAAATGCGGGAGATGCGCGAGCAGAATCCCGAAATGTCGTGGGAGGAGCGCGGCAAGCTCTTCAACGAAGCCCTCGACAAGATGCTGCCGAAGCGGTGAGCGATACGGGTTTCATCCGCCCGCGTCGGTCAGCTTCGCGGCTTCGGCGGGTGCCTCCGACCCGCCCTCGCCCCCGTCCCATTCGGGATGGTTCAGGACGAGATAGGCGTGGAGCGCCTCAAGGAAGAAGAGGTATTCGTGCCGCGAGACCTCGCTGGGATTGCCGCTCAGCCCGAGGACATAGAGCGCCTTCTCCCCGCCGAGGGTTTCGAGGACATCCTTGCGGAACTCGCCCGTGATCTTGCCGGTGGCCGGATCCTTGCCGACGCGGAGATGCGCCTCCTCGGCGGGGCCGATCACGAAATGATGCACGCTCGTGATGTGCCGGGCCACGCTCGCGTCCTCGGGCAGCCAGTCCACCGCGGCGGTGGAGTCAGTCTTCCCCCCACCCGAACAGGAGGCGAGGACGAGGGCGAGCAGCAGGGGGAGGAGGCGTTCCATGACGGCGGGCGGGGGACGGGGTTCAGGCCCAGTCGTTCCATGTGTTCCAAGTGCGCCAAGTCACGCTGGCGAAACAGAGCAGGGCGGTGGCGAGGCAGATGGCGGGACCGAGCTTCGGGCTTTTCACGAGCTTCGGCATGAAGGAGGCCACCGCCGTGACGCTGCAGAAGCCGAGGGCCGTGCCGAGGAAGACGATGGAGGTGGCGAGGGCGGTATGGGCGAGGCCATTCATCCCGATGGCGCCCCCGATCATGGCGTAGCCGATGGTGTCGGGGCAAGGGATGAAGCCGATGGCCGCTCCGGTGAGGAAGGGGCGCTTCGGGTCGAGCATCTTCCGGGCGCGCTCGACCTCGCCGCCCCGGCGGACGGCTTCGCGGAGGAGGAGGCAGCCGAGGACGAGGAGGATGGGGATGTCGACGTGACTGATCCAGAATTTGCCCGCTGGCCAAGCCGCCACGAGCAATTTCAAGAGGAACTGCCCCACCCCGAGAGCGAGGGCCATGAGCAACCCGTGGGCGATGGCCATTCCCAAGGTGAACATCCAAGCCTTCCTCATCCCCATCCCGCCCGTCGCCAGCAGCAGCGGCGTCGGGTGTCCGGGGAAGAAGACGTGGCAGAAGGAGAAGGTCGTCAGGAACAAGGCAGACTCAAGCGTCATCGTCCGGGAAGTGGGTTTTGCAGGAGTTTAATTCATCTTTATTATAATTTCAATAATTTTTGTGATTTTTATTCATGCCGCCTCGTATTTTCGGATTTTGCGAGGATCTTGCGGCAGGCATAGTGAAGCCCCTCGCGAAAGCTTCCCCATCTGCGAAAATCCGCGTTTCATCCGCGGCCATCTGCGTTCCCCATTTCTTTTGACGCAGATAGCCGCAAATTTTCGCAGATGGGTGCCCGGACACCCGGCCAAAGAGCACGAAAAGGATGGGCAGCGGCTTGGATCGGCGATAAATTCAGGCAAACCGTGAAGCCCCGCCGTCCCTCCGCCGCCCTCCTCGCCGCCTGCGCCCTCATCTCCTGCGGGCGAAACGGGGACGGGGACGCCCCGGTCACACCGCGATCCCCCTACCACGGCATTCCCAGTGCGACCCATGTCGGCCACGAAAGCTGCAAGACCTGCCACGAGGCGGAGTTCCGGGAATGGCTTGAAAGCGACCATCACAAGGCGATGAACCCGGCGACGGAGGAGTTCGTCCTCGGCGATTTCGACGACGCCGTTTTCGAGCATTTCGGCCAAGTCTTCCGATTCTTCCGCAAGGACGGCGGATACTGGGTCAACGCGCCCGACGAGAGCGGCGTCGCGCGGGACATGAAGATCGACTACACCTTCGGCCACCATCCGCTACAGCAATACCTCATCCCCTTCCCCGGCGGACGTTACCAGGCGCTCCAGGTCTGCTGGGATTCGCGCCCGGAGGAGGAGGGCGGGCAGCGCTGGTACCACCTCTACCCCGACGAGCCCGTGCCGCCCGACGACGTGCTCCACTGGACACGGCGACACTTCAACTGGAACTACATGTGCGCCGACTGCCACTCGACGAACCTCGACAAGGGTTTCGACGCGGAGACGCTCACCTACCACACGACTTGGTCGGAGATGAACGTGAGTTGCGAATCCTGCCACGGCCCGGGTTCGGAGCACGTGAAGTGGGCCGAAGCCTGGACCAAGACGGAGGCGAACCCCGGCGACGCGGTCGCGAAAGCGGAGTTCGCGGCGCTGAAGGAATACATCGGGTCGAAAGGCCTCGTCGTCACCTTGAAGGAACCCGATGCGGACCCCTCGGAGTTTCCTTGGACCATCGACCCCGCCACCGGCCAGCCGAAACGCGTCCGTCCCCTCGCCTCGAACGTGCAGGTCGAGACCTGCGCCCCCTGCCATTCGCACCGCACCCTCCTCGAAGCGAAGTGGACGCCCGGCCAACCCTACCACGACACCCACGCGCCCTCGATCTTGAGCGAACGGCTCTACCACCACGACGGACAGTTGAAGGAGGAGACCTACGTCTACGGCTCCTTCGTCCAGAGCAAGATGTTCCACGCCGGAGTGCGTTGCACCGACTGTCACAACCCCCATTCGATGAAACTCGTCGCGCCCGGCAACGCCCTCTGCGTGCGCTGCCACCAGGCCGATCCCTACGACACCCCGGAGCACCACTTCCATCCTGTCGGCAGCACCGGGGCGAGCTGCGTCGAATGCCACATGCCTGCGACGACCTACATGGGTATCGACGCCCGCCGCGACCACAGCCTGCGAGTCCCGCGCCCCGACCTCGCAAAGTCCCTCGGTGCGCCTGACGCCTGCACGAAATGCCACAGCGACCAGACGCAGGACTGGGCCGCCGACTGGTTCCGGCAATGGTGGGGGCCGGGGCCGCGCAACGCCCACTACGGCGAGATCCTCGCCTCGGCGCGGCGGAACGAACCGGACTCCTTCGAAAAGCTCGCCGCCCTCGCCGCCGACCTTTCGCGTCCCGCCCTCGTCCGCGCCGCCGCCGTGGAGACCGCCGCCTTCCGCGGTCCTTCGCCGGAAACGACGCGGGTGATCGCAGGTTGTCTCGCCGACCCGGACGCGAGCGTACGCAGCGAGGCCCTCGCCGCCCTGCTCGCCTACCCGCCCGAGCAGCGCCTCGCCCTCGCCGGGGACGCGCTCTCCGATCCCTCGCGAGCCGTGCGAGCCGAGGCCGCGCGAGTCCTCGCGGCGGCGCACGCGGGTTTCGACGAGACGCAAAAGGCGGCTTTCGCCAAGGCCTCGACCGAGTTCGTGAACAAGCAGATGGCCATCGCCGACCGCGCCGCCGGGCACATGCTGCTCGCGGACTTCCACTCCGACCTCGGCGATTTCGAGAGAGCCGAGGCTGCCTACCGTCTCGCGCAACGGGTGGAACCGGAATTCATCCCCGTCCGCGTGAATTTCGCGGAGATGCTGTATTCGAGGAACCGTCCCGCCGAGGCCGAGACCGAATTCCGCGCCGCCGTCACCGCCGCGATGACGGACAACGATCGCGGCATCGCCCGCGAGAGCCTCGCCCGCTTCCTCATCCGTCTGAAACGATACGAGGAGGGGGTCGAGGAATTGCGGGCGGCGACGGAACTGCTGCCGGACAGCGCCGAAACGCAGTACTTCTACGGCGTGGCTTTGAATTCGCTAGGGCGTTTTCCCGAGGCCCTGCCCTATCTGGAGAAAGCCCGAGCCCTCGCGCCGAACCACCTCGAATACCTCGTCGGCCTCGCCACGGTCTGCCGCGACGCGGGGAGGGTCGACTTGGCGCTGAAATACGCGAGGGAGGCCCTCGCCCTCGCGCCGGGCGATCCGCAGTTGCGGGAGCTGGTGCGGAGTTTGGGCGGGTGAGGCGATTTCCTCACCGCTTCCTCACATAGCGCCTCAACTCGAAATCCGCATCGCGGTGCAGCACCTCGACCAACTCGAAATCCTCCTCGAACTCCGGCAGGACCGTGTCGCCTTCGTAGGGATGGAAGACGTAGCTCAGCAGCACTTCGTCGCAGCTCGGCATCAGCTCGCGGTAGATCTGCGCCCCGCCGATGACCGAAGCCTCCGCCTCCTCCGCGACGAGAGCGAGAGCGGCTTCGCAAGTCGATGCCAATTCGAAACCCTCGGGAGCAGCGGCGAGGCTCGACGAGATCACGAGGTTGCGTCTTCCCGGCAGGGGACGGCCGATCGAGTCCATCGTTTTGCGTCCCATGATCACCGGATGCCCGAGGGTGAGCCGCTTGAACCACTTCAAATCCTCGGACAACCGCCACGGCAGGCCGCCGTCCTTCCCGATGACTCGGTTCGAGGCCATCGCCACGACCGCTTTCAGCTTCGTGGGTCCGCTCATATGGCGATGGGCGCTTTGATCGCGGGATGGGGATCGTAGCCGATGAGCTCGAAGTCCTCGTAGCGGAAAGCGTCGATCTCCCGCACCGCCAGGTTCAGCTTCATCGTCGGGAGCGGCCTCGGTTCGCGGGTCAGTTGCTCGCGGGCCTGGTCGAGATGGTTCTTGTAGAGGTGGAGGTCGCCGAAGGTGTGGACGAATTCGCCCGGCTTCAAATCGCAGACCTGCGCCATCATCAACGTGAAGAGGGCGTAGGAGGCGATGTTGAAAGGCACCCCGAGGAAAAGGTCGGCGCTGCGCTGGTAGAGTTGGCAGCTCAGCTCGTTCGTAGTCGTGTTCACGTAGAACTGGAAGAGCGCGTGGCAGGGCGGCAGGGCCATCTTGTCCACGTCGGCGGGATTCCACGCGCTGACGAGATGGCGGCGGCTCGCCGGGTTCGTACGGACGGACTCCACGACGCGGGCGATCTGGTCGATGGTTTCACCGGAAGGCGCGGCCCAAGAGCGCCATTGCTTGCCGTAGACCGGGCCGAGGTTCCCGTCGGCATCGGCCCATTCGTCCCAGATCGTGACCCCGTTCTCTTTCAAGTAGCCGATGTTCGTGTCGCCTTTGAGGAACCAGAGCAGCTCGTGGATGATGGAGCGCAAGTGCAGTTTCTTCGTCGTGAGGCAGGGGAAGCCTTCGCTCAGGTCGAAGCGCGCCTGCGCCCCGAAGACGCCGATCGTGCCGACGCCGGTGCGGTCGTCGCGTTCCGCGCCGTGTTCGAGGACGTGCCGGAGGAGGTCGAGGTAGGCCTTCATAAAGAACAATGGTAGGTCGAGGGACCGCGCCGGGCCGCGTCTTCGAGGCGGTCGAGGAGGTCTTCGACTGAGTCCGAGGCGATCAGGTTCGCCGCGTTCTCCGCGCTGATGAAGCCGCCCTCGACTTGGGTGCGGTGGCAGAAGGAGAGGAGATCGTCGTAGAAACCATCGACATTGAGGAGGCCGTTCGGTTTCTCATGCACGCCGAGGCGCACCCAAGTGAGCATTTCGAAAAGTTCGTCCAGCGTCCCGATGCCGCCGGGCAGGGAGAGGAAGCCGTCGCTGAGTTCGGCCATGCGCTGCTTTCGCGAGAGCATGTCGGACACGACCTCCAGCCGGGTCACACCCCGGTGGCCGAGTTCCAAGTCCATGAGGAAGCCGGGGATCACTCCGACCACCTCGCCGCCCGCCTCAAGACAAGCGTCGGCGACCGCGCCCATGAGCCCGAGGCTGCCGCCCCCGTAGACGAGCCGGATGCCGCGCTCTGCGAGAAGCCGCCCCGTGGCCCGCGCCGCCGCCTCGAAGGCGGGGTTCGACCCGCTGCGGGAGCCGCAGAAGACGCAAAGGGACTGGAAGGGGGAGGACATTCGACAGGGTTGGGTCCGCAACGCAACCCTGTCGCGAAATCGGGCCGTTACGCAACCTCGAATCCTCGCCCAAGACTCCCCTTCGAATTTCGGGTTGGCCTTCGGCGACCGCTGATTGGCGCTGATTTCCGCTGATTTTTCAAGGGATGGGCATCAGCGCTGATCAGCGGGAATCAGCGGTCCAAGCGAAGCGTTTCTCAGATTTCGGACTTCCCAGTCGCCCTTTCCGCTGGCATTGGTCCGCGTCCTTTGCTTCACTATGGCGATGATCGCGCGGCAATACCTTTTCGCGGGCCGGGTCCAGGGGGTCGGCTTCCGCTACGCCACGAAGCAGCTCGCCAAGGGCTTCGACGTCCTCGGCTGGGTGCGCAACCTGCCGGACGGGCGCGTCGAGCTGCAAGTGATGGGGGAGGAGGAGGAAGTGGACGACTTTCTCAGCGACCTGCACGACAGCCCCATCGGACGCCACATCCAGGAACAAACCGAACGCCGCGTGCCGCTCCTCGAAGAGGTGTCGGGATTCACGATTCGGGAATGAAGGAACGCATGAGCACGCCAGCCGTCGAAGTCTCGAATCTCACGAAAGTCTTCAGCCTCGGGCTGAGGAAGGAATACGTCGTGGCGGTGGACAACCTCTCCTTCCGCGTCGAGGCGGGCGAGGTCTACGGCCTCATCGGCCCGAACGGCTCGGGCAAGTCGACGACGATGAAGGTCGTCCTCGGACTGATGGCCGCGAGCAAGGGATCGGCCAAGGTCTTCGGCCTCGACTCGGGCGACATCCGGGCGCGCAACGAGATCGGCTTCCTCCCGGAGAATCCCTATTTTTACAAGCATCTCACCGGAGCGGAGACGCTGCGCTTCTACGGCAAACTCTGCGGGATGCGCGGGGCGGCGCTCGCGAAACGGACCGCCGAACTGCTGAAACTCGTCGATCTGGAGGGCGCGGCGAACCGCCGCCTCGGCGGCTACTCGAAGGGCATGCTCCAGCGCATCGGCCTCGCCCAGGCCCTCGTCCAACATCCCCGCCTCGTCATTCTCGACGAACCCACCGCCGGGGTCGATCCCATCGGCTCGCGCCAAATCCGCGACCTCATCCTGCGCCTGCGCGACGAGGGCTACACCGTCTTCCTCTGCTCCCACCTGCTCGAACAGGTGCAGGAGGTCTGCGACCGCGTCGGCATCCTCTTCCGCGGCCGCATGAGACGCGAAGGCACGCTCGACGAACTGATCGCCATCGAAGGCCAAACCACCCTGACTCTCGAAGGGGCCTCCCCCGCCCTGCTGGAGCGACTCCGCGCCACCGTCGCGGAGGAAGGGGCCGAGGTCCTCGCCGAGGGCCATCCCCGCACGAGCTTGGAACAGCTCTTCATCCAGATCGCCGAGCGCGGCGGCGAAGAAAACCAGCCCTCATGAGCGAAGCCCCCTCCTCCCCGTCGGCCGCGATGCGGCCCGTCCCCCTCTTCTCCCCCGGTCGCGTCGCCACCATCGCCTCGGGCACCGTGACGCAGCTCATCCGGATGAAGACCTTCTACTTCCTCCTCGCCTTCGCCCTCGTCGTCGTGGCGGCGGGGAACTTCAACCTGCCCGCGACCCCGGCGCAGGAGCTGTCGATGATCAAGAAGGTCTCCTTCGGCACGATGGACCTTTTCGCCTGGCTCTTCGCCATCGTCGCGACGGCGCTGCTGATCCCCCGCGACCAGGAGGACCGCACCCTCTACACCATCCTCTCGAAGCCGGTGCGCCGTGTCGAGTATCTGCTGGGCAAGCTCGGCGGCGTTCTCGTCGTGGTCGGGGTTTCGCTGGTGGCGATGTACGCGATCTGCGCCACGATGATCGGGGTCCGGGAAAGCCTCTTCGTCGCCGCCGAAGTCGAGGCAATGCAGGCCGACGGACGCTACTCGGAGGAGGACATCGCCGGGCAGGTCGGCCTGATCCGGCAGCAGGGCCTGCGACCGGAACTGGCGATCGCGGTGCTGGCCTTCTTCCTCAAAGCCGCTGTCGTCGCGGCGGTGACGATCTTCCTCTCCACCTTCGCCTCCAGTTCGCTCTTCACCATCATCGTCAGCATCCTCGTCTTCCTCGTCGGCCACGCCCACACCATGGCGTCGAGCTTTTGGCTCCACGAGTCGGGCAACAGCGCCTTCGTGCGGATGCTGGTGAAAGTGGTGAAAATCCTCATCCCCGACTTCCAGCTTTTCGCCTTCAGCGAGGGCGTCGTGCTGGGCGAGGCGGTGGTCTGGCCCCTCGTCTGGCAGATGGGTGGGCTCACCCTCGCCTACCTCGCCGTCTTCCTCCTCCTTTCCCTGCTCGTCTTCGTCGACAAGGAATTCTGAACCCTCTCCGTCCCCCGTGAAGCGGCTTTTCCAGCGACTCCCCCGGACCGTCCCCGTGCTCGCCCTGCTCGCGGCCTTCGGCCTCGCCCGCGGCCCGATCGAGGAGGGGCTGCGCGCCCGCCTTGTCGCGGCGAACCTCCTCGTCCCGCCCCCGGCGCAGAGCGCCTTCGAGCAGATGCGGCAGTCCGTCCTGATGGCCACCCTCGGAGGGCTCCGCCCGCTCGCCGCCACCTACCTCTCCCTCGAAGCCTTCGACCATTTCAGCACGAAGTCCTGGGACGACCTGCGCCGGTCCTACGAGATCGTCACCAGCCTCGAACCGCGCGACGAAACGCACTGGGTCGCGGTCGTGTGGCATCTCGGCATCAACGCGACGGCGAACATGGAGATCGACGGTCGCCTCCCCGCCTTCGAACGCGAACGGCGCTTCAAGGAGTACGCCTTCCAAGCCATCGATTTCGCCGAACGGGGCATCGCGCAACTGCCCGAGTCGGCCGCCATCCGTCTCCAGCTTGTCGAGGTCTACCGCGAGAAGCTGAAGGACGACTGCGCCGCCTCCCGCGTCTACGGCGACACCATCGGCCTGCCCGGCGCGCCCGGCTTCGTCCGGCGCTTCCACGGCTACTACATGGCCCGCTGCCCCGGCCGGGAGAAGGAGGCCTACGCCTACCTGACGGCCCTCTACCGCGAAGGCAAATCGCAGCGCAAGCCGACCCTCATCAAGGAGATCCAGGATCTCGAAAAGAAACTTGGCATCCCCGTGCCGCAGCGCATCCCCGAAGCCGACCCCGACCGCCCGCGCCCGAACCAAGCCCCGAGACGGTCTTCGAACGTGCTCCCAGGAGGGATCGTGGTGCCTTGAATCTCCCCCGAGTCGGCTCCGGAAAGACGGCATCACGGAGGGCCGATCCCTCGCTTTTTCTTCCCCCGGATTGCGAAAACCCCTATCTATGGTTAGTTCCCGCTCCCCCTCGGGGACGCAGAGAAGAATGAAGTACGCCATCTTCGGAGACATCCACGCCAACCTCGAGGCCTTCCAAGCGGTCCTCGCGCACGCGGAGCAGCAGGGATGCACCGACCACGTCTGCGTCGGCGACATCGTCGGCTACGGCGCCAATCCGAGGGAATGCCTCGACATCGTCCGGCAGATGGGCTGGCCCGTGGTCAAGGGCAACCACGACGAGGAGGCGGTACAGGACACCTCCTTGGACGGTCTCAACCCCCTCGCCAAACAGGCGATGGAATGGACCCGGGCACAACTGGATCCCGACGACCGCGCCTTCCTCAAGGGCCTCAAGCTGGTGCGCCAGGTGCGCGACTTCACCATCGTCCACGCCACCCTCGACACGCCGGGGAGCTGGACCTACGTGACGAACAAGTTCGACGCGATGGCGAGCTTCAGCTACCAGTTCACCCAACTCTGCTTCTATGGCCACACCCACACGCCCCGCATCTACGTGAAGGGCAACACCGTCGAGTCGCTGGAGGATACGATGTCGGTGAAGCTGGAGATGGGGCGAAAGTACTTCATCAACGTCGGCAGCACGGGCCAGCCTCGCGACGGCGACTGGCATGCCTCCTACGCCACCTACGACGTCCCGAGCCAGACGATCGTGATCCACCGCATCGACTACGACATCGAGACGGCGCAGGACAAGATCATCGACGCCGGACTGCCCGAGATGCTGGCGCACCGCCTCTCCCTCGGCAAATGACATGCCGCCCCGTCGGTGATCGCTCCGCCGAACCGGGTCCGACCGCATGAAGCAGGTCCACATCTACACCGACGGCTCTTCGCGCGGCAATCCCGGACCCGGCGGCTACGGCACGGTGGTCCGCTACGGGGCGCATCTCCGCGAACTGGCCCAAGGCTTCGTGAAGACGACGAACAACCGCATGGAGATCCTCGCGGCCATCGCGGGGCTCGAAATCTTGAAAGAGCCCTGCCACGTCACCGTCCACTCCGACTCGCGCTATCTCGTCGACGCGCAGAGCAAAGGCTGGGTCGGGAGCTGGAAGGCGCGCGGCTGGCGCAAGGCCGACAAGTCGGCGGTGAAGAACGTCGATCTCTGGATGCGCCTCGAACGGGCCGCCGCCTCGCACCGGATCGAATGGGTCTGGGTGAAAGGTCACGACGGGCACGAGATGAACGAGCGCTGCGACCAACTCGCGACCGAGGCCGCCGACGGAAAACGGGGCGGGCTGATCGTGGACGAGGGGTTCAGGGATTGAACGATCTGCATCGAAGGCAGATCGAACGTCCTTTCAACGCTCGACCGAGGTCGATGACCTTCCGAAGGACGCGCCAGTGCAAGCCAGCCTCACTGAGGCCGGATCGGACGGCCAAACGACGCCCGATCCACCGCCGGAAGCAGCTTCTCGAAAGGTTCCACCACCGCCCGGCGGAACTTCGGCATGGGGACGAGCAGATGGGGACGGCCCGACCCTTCGGCGGCGTTCCCGAAAAGAACCTGCGCGAGCCGTTCCGGCGTCAGCGTCGCCCCGCTCCCGTCGAGGGCCGGAGGCAGATGCCCGTCGCGCCCCAAGGCGAGGGCCGCTCCATCCCTGAAGCCGAAATAGACCTCGCGCGCCGTTTCCGGTCCGCCGACGCCGTCGCGCTCGTGGCAGGCATGGCAATTGAGCTGCTTCATGCGCCAGTCGATCTCGCGGGCGGGATCGAGGGGCTCACGACCACCGAGCCTCCGCAGGGCGGCGGCGAGAGCCCGCCGCTGCACCAAGTCGAGTCCGTAGAAAGGCACCGCGCCACCCACGGGCCGCTCGGAGAAACAACCACCCGCCGTGCCGGGATCGAGTTCGGCGAGGGGTTTCGAGGAGGGACCAGCGAGCGTCCCGTCCTCCCCGCCGGGCATCGCATGGCAGGCGTGGCAGCGTTTGCCAAGGAACAGCTCGCGCCCTTTTTCGACGAGGGCGGCGTCGGGAGTCGGGGCGGCGGCGGCGAGCGCCTCGGAGAGGTTCGGCGGCAGCACCAAATCGGGTCCGGCCTTGAGGTAGGCGGCGAGGTCGCTGGCCTCGGCCACGTCCAAGTCGAAATCGGGCATCCGTCCCGAGGGGCGGTGCTCGTTGGGTTTCAAGAGGAACTCGGTCAGGGCGGCGAGATCGTAGAGATCGGCGAGGTTCATCGGCACGCTCGCGAGGCCCGCCATTTCGATCTCGGCGTTTTCGGGGACGCCGGGAGGGCGGTAGCCGGCCTCGGGGGCGTGGCAGGCGACGCAGCCGATGCGGTGGTAGAGGGCGCGACCGCGCTCGATGTCGCCGACGGGATGGTCGGGGACCTCCGCGACGAGCGTGCCGAGCCAGGCCCGGAGCGCGGCGACCTCCTCCAGATCGCGGTCGGGTCCGGCGAAGAGGCTGGGCATGACGGTGTCGCGCTTCACGAAGCGCGGATTGCGCACGAGGAGCTCGATCTCCAGCGGGGCGAGACGCGAGGCGACGCCGGCGAGGTCCGTCGCGACGAATCCGGCGAGTTGCTCCGCGAGCGCCTCGGGCGGGGCATGGCAGGCGACGCAGTTCAGTTCGTTGAGGAGGAGGAACCCGCCCTCGGCGAGGTAGTCCTCGTCGTCGAGACCGCTGTGGAAGCGCTCGAACCCGACGACGAAAGGGTAGTTGACCGGCTTGGCGTGGGCGGGGTGGGCGTGGGCGACCGGGGCGGCGAGGAGGGAGAGGAGCCCGGCGACGACACCCAACCCTGTCCGATCCCCCGCCATACCCGGTTCAATCGACGATTCGGCCATCGACGAGGGTCACAGTGCGGTCGCCGATCTGGGCGAGGCCCTGGTCGTGGGTGACGACGACGAGGGTGCGCTTGTGTTCGTTGACCAATTCCATGAGCAGGGCCATGACCGAGGCGCCCGTGGCCGTGTCGAGGTTGCCCGTGGGCTCGTCGGCGAAGAGGATGGCGGGGTCGTTCATCAGGGCGCGGGCGATGGCGACGCGCTGCTGCTCGCCGCCGGAGAGCTCGACGGGGAGATGGGCGGTGCGGGCGCCGAGGCCGACGCGCTCCAGCAGCTCGCGGGCGCGGGCCTTCCCCTGCCGGTTGCGGATGAGGGCGGGGACCATCACATTCTCCAGCGCGGTGAGTTCGGGCAGGAGGAAGAAGCTCTGGAAGACGTAGCCGAGGCTGGCGTTGCGCACGCGGGCCTGCTCGCGACGGCTCAGCTTGTAGAGCGACTGCCCGTCGATGAAGACTTCGCCCTCGTTCGGCTTTTCGAGCCCGGCGAGGGTGTAGAGCAGCGAGGTCTTGCCCGCGCCGGAGGGACCGACGAGGAAGAGGGTCTCGCCCCGCCGCACGTCGAGGGAGACGCCTTTGAGGACTTCGATGTCGTTCTCGCCGATGTGGAAGGTGCGGACGAGTCCGCGGGCGGAGACGGCGGCGTCTGGATCGGGGGAGGGCATGGAAGGCGTTGGCACGCGGGAACCATGCCCCGGCTTCCCGCCGCCGACGAGTCTTTTTTCGCGGAGGAGGGGAGCCGCCTCAGGATTTCCTCTTCGGCGCGGGAGCCTTGCCCCGGACTCCGGAGCGGCGCGCCTTCTTCGCGAGGTCCGCGGCCTTCTCGTCGCCGTAGCGGGAGATAGAGAATTTCGCGGTGCGGCGGCGACCGTCCCCGTCGGTCCATGCGGCCTGCCAGTATTCGTAGACCGTGCCCTTGGACGACTTGGAGACGACATGGGTGACGCCGACGACGCCGGACTGCTTGATGCGGCGTTTTTTCTTCGCGGCGGCCTCCTGCTTGTATTTCGGCATCTTGTCGAGGAGGGAGTCGCGCCAGGCGCGGGCGGCTTTGAGGGCCTTCGGCTTGCCGCCGAGGGACTTGTCAGGAAAGTATTTCTGGAAGCCCTTGCCTCGATGGGTGATGCGGACGTAGAAACCGTGGTTCTTCTTCTCCGGCTGGTCGATCCGGGTGATGCCGTAGTTCGGGCGGGGCTCTGTCATGTCGTGGCTCGGGGATCTGGGGGTTTGGAAAAGTCGTGAAAACGCGGACCGCAGTGATGGCCAACGGCTTTCCTATCGTTTTTTAAAAATCGCGACAAGGGAAAAGGGCACGATTTCCCACGAAAATGCCACTTTGGGAGATCCGGGGCAGGAAATCCGAAGCTCGAAACCCGAAATCCGAAGCTCAAGGGCCGAAAACAAAAAAGCCGAAACCCGAAGTTCGCGCTTCGGATTTCGGTCTTTGGATTTCGCGCGGCGCGAGCGTCGCGCGCGTCAAACGGCTGCGGGATCGACGTTGACGCGACGACCGTTCTGGTCGAAGCGCACCGCGCCCTCGACGAGCGAGTAGATCGTGTAGTCACGACCGAGGCCCACATTCTTGCCGGGATGCCACTTCGTGCCGCACTGGCGCAGGATGATGTTGCCGGGGACGACGCGTTCGCCGCCGAATTTCTTCACGCCGCGCCGCTTGCTCTGGCTGTCGCGACCGTTCTTGACGCTGCCTTGTCCTTTCTTGTGGGCCATGGTGTGGGGAGGGGTGCTGTGCCTGGATCAGATCGAGACGATCTCAAGGCGGGTGAGATGGCGGCGATGGCCCTTGGTCTTGTGGAAGCCTTTGCGGCGCTTGAACTTGAAAGCGATCACCTTCTTGTCGCGGAACTGGTCCACGACCTTGGCGACGACCTTGGCACCGTCAATGAAGGGCGAGCCGATAGTGAGGGAATCGCCTTCGCCCGAGGCGAGGACTTCACCGAGGGTCACGGTGTCACCGACCGAGGCGTCGAGTTTCTCGACGTCGATCTTGTCGCCGGCGGCGACACGGTATTGCTTTCCACCGGTCTTGATAATTGCGTAGGCCATGGCTCTCTTCCTTGGTTGGAGGGCGGGAAAGTTGCCACCGGTCGCCGGAACGGGCAAGCGGTTTTTTGTGATTTCCGCGAGCGCATCGATCCCTCAATTGCCGGCAGCCCCGCCTTGACGCCCTGACGCGGCGGGCTAGGGTGGCGCTTTCGACCCGATCCCCCACCCCATCCTCTTACTCTTCCCACCATGAAATTCGGAATCATCGGAGCCGGCATGATCGCCAATTTCCACGCCAAAGCGATCCTCGCCATGGAGGACGGCGAGCTGCATTCCTTCTACGGTCGCCGCGCCGATGCAGTGGAGGCCCTCGTCGCCGAGCACGGCGGAAAAGGCTACACCGACCTCGACGCCTTCCTCGCCGATCCCGAGCTGGAGATCGTGACTATCGCCACTCCGAGCGGAGCCCACCTCGAGCCCGCCCTCGCCGCCGCCAAGGCGGGCAAGCACGTCATCTGCGAAAAACCCCTCGAAATCACCCCCGAACGCGTCGACCAGATGATCGCCGCCTGCGACGAGGCCGGGGTGACGCTCTCGGGCATCTTCAACCGCCGCTTCCACCCGGCCATGGACCACTTCAAGCGAGCGGTCGAAGAGGGGCGCTTCGGCAAGCTGACCCTGTGCGACGCCTATGTGAAATGGTGGCGCAGCCAGGAATACTACGACTCCGGCGCGTGGCGCGGCACTTGGGCGCTCGACGGCGGCGGGGCGCTGATGAACCAGTCCATCCACCTCGTCGACCAGCTCCTTTACCTCGCCGGGGACGTCGCCTCGGTCTCGGCCTCGACCGCCTGCCTCGCCCACACCGGCATCGAGGTGGAGGACACCGCCGTGGCCATCCTCGAATTCAAGAGCGGGGCGCGGGGCGTCATCCAAGGCTCGACCGCCTGCTGGTCCTCGACCGGGCATCCCGCCGAGGTGCAGCTCTGCGGCGACAAGGGCTCGGTCTTCCTCGTGGACGAGAAATTCCGCGTCTGGGACTTCGCCGAGCCGGCCCCGCAGGACGAGACCGTCCGCGCCGAATTGATGCAGGGGAGCGTCGGCAAGGGCCTCGGGGCGAACGATCCGAAGGCGATCAATTTCGACGGGCACCAGCGCAATTTCGAAGATGTCGTCCGCGCCATCCGCGAGGGCCGTTCCCCGCGCGTCGACGGGCGCGAAGCGCGGCGGGCCGTCGCCCTCATCTGCGCGATCTACGAGAGCGCACGGAACGGCGGCGCTAGGGTTTTCCTTTCGTAAGGGTCGATACTCGATACTCTTACCTCCTTACTCTTACCTCTTACTCCTCCCCCGAGTAAGAGTAAGGAGGTAAGAGTATCGAGTAAGAGGAAAATCACCACAAGCCCGGAGGCTCGGCTCCGTTCGCCGCGCTTTTCTTCAGCGGCTTCGCCCCGACCTCCTTCCGCCACTCGTCCAGCAACGCCGAAAACTCCTTGAGCAACTCGCCTTCGAGCTGCTCGAGGTTGTTGTGCTCCTGCGAATCGGTGGGCAGGTCGTAGAGTTCGTAGGCCCCGTCCTCGAGATCCTGGATGAGCTTGTGGTTGCCTTTGCGCACCGCGCTCGCGGGGAAGCCGCCTTGGTTGGAGTAGTGCGGGTAGTGGAAGAAAATCGGCCCGCGGTCGAACTTGGCGAAGGGGTTGCGCAACAGAGGCACGAAGCTGACCCCGTCGAGATGCTGCTCCGGCTTCGCGGGGAGGCCGGCCATCTCAAGCAGGGTGGGATAGAAATCCGTGCTCGTGGCCGGCACGTTGCAGACCTTGCCCGCCGAGGCGACGCCGGGCCAGCGGATCGCGAGGGGAACGCGCAGGCCGCCCTCGTAGATCCAGCCCTTGCCCGCGCGGTAGGGCAGGTTCGAGGTGGGATGGCCCTCGTCGGTGGAAAGGCCCCCGTTGTCCGAGGTGAAGACGATGGCGGTGTTGTCGCGCAGGTTCAGGGCATCGAGCTTGGCGAGGACGCGCCCGACGGCGCTGTCGAGGCTCTCGATCATCGCGGCGTAGACGGCGTGGTCTTGGCGGATGCGGACTTTCCGCGGCTCCTCCGTGTCGGGCCAGACCTGGCGTTCGCGGCCCGGTTCGAGGGCGCCCTCCTCGTCGCCGAGACCGAGGGCGGCGGCCTTCTTTTGGTATTTCTCGATCAGCTCCTGCGGGGCCTGCAAGGGGGTGTGGGGAGCGTAGAAGGAGAGGTGGAGGAAGAAGGGCTGGCCGCTTTTCGCCACCTCGTCGAGGAAAGCGGCGGACTCCTCGGCGAGGCGCGAGGTGAGGTATTCGCCCTCGGGTCCGGAGGCGAGGTTCTCGATGTTCTTGTAGGGCGAGAAATAGCTGCGGGGATGGCCGTTCTCGCCCCCGCCCCGGTTCAGGTCGAATCCTTGGTCCGTCGGCAGCGCGCCCGCCCCGCCGAGATGCCATTTGCCGATGTGGGCGGTGCGGTAGCCGGCCTCTTTGAAGGCCTCGGCGAGGGTGATCTCGGCAGGCGCGAGCTCGTTCGCGAAATCCGCCGGGTCGAACTTGCCGGCGCGCTGGCCCGTGAAGTAGTTCGTCGTCCCGAGGCGGGCGGGGTGTTTCCCGGTGAGGATGCTCGCGCGGGTCGGCGAGCAGACCGGAGAGGCCGCGTAGAAGTCGGTGAAGACCATCCCGCTCGCGGCGAGGTTGTCGAGGTTCGGCGTCTCGTAGAAGGTCTCGGGATGGTTGAAGCCCACGTCGCGGTATCCGAGGTCGTCGGCGAGGATGAAGAGGACGTTCAGCTTCTCCTGCGCCGCCGCCGGAAGCGCCAGCAAAGGAAAGAGGAGGGCGAGGGGGGCGGGGGAAAGGGAGCGCAGCTTCATACGGACTTGCAAGGATACGCGATTCGCACAGGCGGCGCAATGGACACGATCGACTGGGTTCCGCCGTGCGCGTCCGGCGCAAACGCGGGGCGGGGTTGATAAACGCGGCATCTTGGCGGTGTTTCACGAAACCCTATGAGATCCCCGACCCGACCCTCTTTGCTCGCCGCCCTGCTCCTTGTCCCGCTCGCCGCCACCCATGCCGCCGATCCGCTCGTCGAATGGGTCTCGGGAGGCGGAGGCGCTTTGGGCGACAAGACGCGGGCCGTGGCCTTCGACCGCGAGGGCAATGTCCTCCTCGCCGGAGAAACGACGGACGACGGCACCTTCGGCGAAGTGAAGCGCACTGGCCTCGGAAAAATGGATTCCTTCCTCGCGAAGCTGTCCAAGGACGGCCGCTTCCTCTGGGTGCGCAGCTTCGGCGGCAGCTTGGTGGACCGCGCCTACGGAGTGGTGGCGGACGCCGACGGCAATCTCTATACGACCGGTCATTACGAGAGCACCGACGCGCAGGCGGATGGTGCGACCGTTTCCAATCAGGGCGAATACGACATCTTCGTGGCCAAATACTCCCCCGACGGCGACCTGCTCTGGCTGAGGACCGCGGGCGGTAAGGGCTACGACTACGGCCACGCCATCGCCATCGACAGCCGGGGCGACCTGATCGTGTCAGGGGCCGTCGTCGGAGAGGCGAAGTTCGGCGACCAGACCGTGAGCGTGGGCGGGACAGGCCGTCCGCTCTTCTGCGCCAAATACAGCCCGTCGGGCGAGCTGCGGTGGGTGAAGACGAGCTCCGGCTCCTTCAGCGGCAGCGGCCACGGCGTCGGGGTCGATGCGCAGGACTGCATCTACATCGGCGGCAGTGGCAGCGGCTCGGGAACGATGGGCACGCTCGCCATCGATGCGGGCAAGACCCAGTCCGCCGTGGTGCTGAAGCTGGACCCCGAGGGCAACGGCCTGTGGTTCGCCGCCGTCGGGGGAACGCCGAGCGCGGGATTCCACGAGATCGCGGTCGATGCCGAGGGGCGAGTCTGGGGCGCGGGAATGTTCAAGGGTGAACTCCAGCTCCCGGACGGGACGGTTTCCTCGCAGGATGCCAAGGACAACGACGGCTTCCTCGCCAGCTTCGCCGCCAATGGCGCGCTGCGATGGACCCGCGTCCTGCAAAGCCCCGGCGCCACCGACTACTGCCTAGGGGTCGCGACCGACGGCTCCGGCGGCTGCTTCGTCACCGGCGAGTTCTCCGCCACGGCGACCTTCTGCGGGCGGGAACTCGTCTCGCGGGGCGGCACGGACATCCTCACCGCCGCGCTCGACGACAAGGGCGATCTGCTGTGGCTCCTCCACGACGGCGGGGCCAAGGGCGACAACGCCTACACCATGGCTTGGCATCCCGACGGGCGGCTGGCCATCGCCGGCGCCTGCGTCGCTCCCGCGACCTTCGGCGACAAAGCCTTGGAGGTCGGCCAAAACGCGGACGCCTACGGGGCGGTCTATCGGGTGAAGTGACGTGCCCGCGTCCGTCGCCGCCCGTCAACCGCCATTGAAATTCCCCGCATTTCCCCTTACCCTTCCCCTCTATGCCACGGAAGGTCCGACTCACCCGCATGATCGGTCGCATGGGCGATGTCGCCCACGATTTGAACCGGCTCCATTTCTCCAGTTTCCGCTCCCCCGGGGGCTGGGAGCCTGACATCACCGCCTACCGCTACGACGACCGCATCGAGATCTGGGTCGATCTCGCCGGGGTGGAGAAAGGCGACATCAGCGTGGACGCCCTCTCCGACCGCATCCGCGTCTCCGGCGAGCGCAAGCCGCCCCTGCCCGCGCGGGACACGTCGAGCCGATGTCGCCAGGTCCTGACCATGGAGATCGAATGCGGGCGCTTCGCCCGCGAGATCGTCCTGCCCGCCGAGATCGCCCCCCACCGCGTCACCGCGAAGCAGGAGAACGGCCTCCTCCGCCTCGTCCTGCCGCTAGCCTGACCCACGAGGCCCGGACGCGGTCCCCCCCCGACCTCCGCGGCCCCGGCCATGCCTTTTTGCCCCTTTCCTTGGAATGGAAGATTTTGAACAGCTTCTCAACGAATCCTCCGGCGAAATCATCGAGATCTCGACGAGCCGCCCCGACGCGAAGATGCCGGAATGGCGCTCCGACCTGCCCGGCGTCATCCCCGTGATGCCCCTGCGCGGCGTCGTCCTCTTCCCCGGCACCGTCGCGCCCCTCACCGTCGAGCGGGCCGCCAGCCGACGCCTCCTCGACGAACTGCTGCCCACCGGGCGGCTTCTCGGCCTCGCCACCCAGCGGGACGCCGACCTCGACGTGCCCGGCCCCGGCGACCTCTACGAGATCGGCGTGCTCGGCAACATCCTCCGCATGGTGCGGCAAAGCGACGAGCGCACCCTCGTCCTCATCCAGATCGTCGAGCGCATCCGCCTGACCGAGTTCACCTCGGCGAAACCCTACCTGAAGGCCCGCTTCGAGATTCTGGAAAACAAATTCCCCAAGCCCGGCGACCGCTGGGAGGCGGCCCTGCGCAACCTGCGCGAGTCGGCGCAGAATTTCATCAACCTCAATCCCAACATCCCCGACGAGGCCCACCAAGCCCTCGCCGCGATCGACTCGCCCTCCATCCTCACCGACTTCCTCGCGACCAATCTCAGCCTCGACCTCATCCAAAAGCAGCGGCTCCTCGAAGAGATCGACGTGAAAAAACGCGCCGAGAAAGTCCAGCACACCCTGAACAACCAGCTCCACATCGCCGAACTCCAGCAGAAGCTGCGGGCCGATGTCGAGGACGAGTTCTCCGACGCCCAACGCCGCGCCTACCTGCGCGAGCAGCTCCGCGCGATCCAGCGCGAGCTCGGCGAGGGCGAGGGCGGCGAGGAGCAGATCGAGGACCTCCGCACCCGCCTCGAAGCCATCGGCCTGCCCGAGGGAGTCAAAAGACAGACCGACCGCGAACTGAAGCGGCTCGACCTCGTTCCCCCCGCCAGCCCCGAGCATTCCGTCATCACCAGCTACCTTGAGACCGTCGCCGAGCTGCCTTGGAACGAGCTCAGCGAAGACCACTACGACCTCGCCCTCGCCCGCAAAATCCTCGACCGCGACCATTTCGGCTTGGAGAAAGTGAAGCGCCGTCTCATCGAGTACCTCGCCGTGCGCAAGCTCAACCCCGAGGGTCGCGGCCCCATCCTCTGCCTCGTCGGCCCTCCCGGCGTCGGCAAGACCAGCCTCGGCCACTCCATCGCCGACGCCCTCGGCCGCTCCTTCGCCCGCATCAGCGTCGGCGGCATCCGCGACGAGGCCGAGATCCGCGGCCACCGCCGCACCTACATCGGGGCCATGCCCGGCCGCCTCATCCATGAGATCCGCCGCGCCGGGACGCGCAACCCCGTCATCATGCTCGACGAGGTGGACAAGATCGGGGCCGACTTCCGCGGCGACCCGGCCAGCGCCCTCCTCGAAGTGCTCGACCCCCGGCAGAACGACGCCTTCGTCGACCGCTACCTCGACGTGCCCTTCGACCTCAGCCAGGTCATCTTCATCACCACCGCGAACACCATCCACCCCGTGCCCGCGCCCCTGCGCGACCGCATGGAGGTCATCGACATCCCCGGCTACACCGCCGAGGAGAAGTTCCAGATCGCGAAGCGCTACCTCGTGAAACGGCAGCTCAAAGAGAACGGGCTCAAGGTCCGCCAAGCCCGCTGGTCGGCGAAGGCCATCGACCGGCTCATCGAGGACTACACCCGCGAGGCCGGTGTGCGCCATCTGGAGCGCGAGATCGGTGCCGTCTGCCGAGCCGTCGCCGCCCGCGCCGCCCTCGACGACAGCGTCTCCGTCGAGATCACCCCCGCCTTCGTCGAGGAGGTGCTCGGCGCGCCGCGCTACGCCCGCGAGTCGAAGATGTTCGCGAGCCGCCCCGGCGTCGTCAACGGCCTCGCCTACACCCCTGTCGGCGGCGAGGTGCTGAACATCGAGGCGATCCGCTATCCCGGAAAGGGCAGCATCAAGCTCACCGGGCAGATCGGCGAGGTCATGAAGGAGTCGATGGAGGCCGCTTGGAGCCTCGTGCGCGAACGCGCCGCGAGCCTCGGCATCGACCCGAAGGACTTCGAAAAATACGACGTCCACGTCCACGTCCCCGCCGGGGCCGTGCCCAAGGACGGCCCCTCGGCCGGCTGCGCCATGTACACCGCCCTCGCCTCCCTCTTCGCCGACCGCCGCGTGAACAAGGACATCGCCATGACCGGAGAGATCAACCTGCGCGGCTCCGTCCTCCCCATCGGCGGGTTGAAGGAGAAAGCCCTCGGTGCCCTCCAAGCCGGCATCCGTACCATCCTCGTCCCGAAGCTGAATATGAAGGACGTCGCTGACATCCCCGCCTCGGCCCGGAAGAGGCTCAAGATCCTGCCGATGGAGACGGTCGATGAAGTGCTGAAGGCAGTTTTGTTGCGGGGGTGAGGGCCGAGCCTCCTACTCGTCCTCCTCCTCATACTCCTACTCGAAATCCGGGGAGTAGGAGTATGAGGAGGAGGACGAGTAGGGGAACCGAATCCATCTTGGATGCTGCGCGGGCCTGACAAATTGCCTGTCGCCGAGAGTTGGAATTGATTCCCTTTGACCGACAAGACCTATCAGGATAGGTATAGAATACGGGGCCACCATGAAAAAAATCATCGCAAGTTTCTGGGTCGGCGCATTCGTGGCGTACATCGCTACAACGCTATTTCAGCCAAGCGCCACAGAAACGCGGCCACAGGGACATCTCTACGCCCCAACGCGCGAATCGATGATTGCCATGCAGAAATCGCAATTCCCCAATGATGGCCTTGTGCTTTTTGGGGACAGCATCACCGACGGGCTTTTGTTTGTGGATCCAAAAGTCCCTGTAATCAATGCAGGCATTGGCGGCAGCACCACAAGCAGCTATCTTCCCTTTGCGAAAAAATTTCTGAAGGGCATGCAGCCCAAAGCCGTCATTGTCGCCATTGGCGTAAACAACGCACATGCTGGATTTTCGCGCGAAGCATTCTCGGAACAATATGCGGCGCTGTGCGCATCGGGCAAGGAAACGGGAGCAAAGGTCTTCGTCTCTACGGTGCTCCCGGTTGTGAATGATGCCGTCGAAAAAAAGGGGCTGGGTTCGTCATATTTTGATGTCGATAAAATCCACGTCATGAACGACGTCATTCGGGAGATCGCTCGGAAAAACGACTATGCCCTGATAGACTCCTTTGCATCACTTGCGGACTCCGAAGGCTATCTTCCTGCGGCACTCAGCACAGACGGCGTCCACCTAAGCCGGGAAGGATACGAGGCGTGGAAAAACGTGCTGTGGAAGCATGTCGAACCTCCCTTGTCTCTACCGTAACCGGAGACAACCCTGCATGCTGGTTGTGCCATTTTCCTACTCCAGCCATCCGTCGGCAGTCAGGTAGGGCGAACCGTCCCGGTGAGCCGCAGCGAAGCAGCAAGGGAGAGCGTTTCCCGACAGAAGACGGCTCGGAAGTGACCCCACCTCCGATCCGGACTCCGCTCCGCAATCGTCCAGAGCTTTTCAGGATTTCGTATGACTCCCATCCTATCGACTTGTGACTTGAACTGCGGTCGGAAGCCCACCGTCGTCATATTTGATCTCGAGGTGCAAGCCCCAGTGGTCGGAGATGCTCTTGAGAAGCTCACGACGAGAAATACTCGAAGCTTGGAAATTTGCTTTGGTTGCTCTCGCGGGATCGATTCTCAACTCGTAGTTGACGTCATTCAGGGGAACGGCATCGAAAATCTGCGATGGAGTCATGGCGGTCAGCTCCACTTCAAATCGCTCGTCCAGCCATTTCACAAGCGGCTCGTAGTCGGTTCGCAAGAACGACTCGATGCCGTTTTCGTCGAGGGAAAGCGCCTCCTCGAGGATTGCTTCCAAGGCTAGGAGACTGTTGAAAAACCCCGTGATGAAAAACTGCGAGACATTTTCCCGCTTGGTGAGGCGCGACGAAGGAGTGGAGCGGGCTCCACGACTGAGGAGCAACGAAGCCAGGCGGGAAAAGGGCCGCAGCCCGCAGGGTCGATCCACGACGCAACCGGCGAAGCCGCTGACTTCCCAGACAAAAACATCGCCAGATTTTTCATTGCGGGGTTTTTCAACAGTCTCCTAGGTCTACCGACTCCTCCCGATCCGTCGTGATCACGACATCCCGATTCTGAGGATTTTCGACGACATGCTCACCCGACGGATCCGCATCGGGCGGCGGCGGCGGGTGTCGCACTCGCAAAAAGATGGCGAACAAAGGAAGCAATAGCCCGAAAAGCATCCAAATGATCCAAAAGCGGCTCGGTTCTTCGGAGGCTTTCATGTTGATTGCTGGAATTCCCCGTCCCGCCTCATGCCGGGAACAGGAACCGTCACTCGGACGCGCCGGGAGCCGGGTAGCCCTTGGCCTCGTCGTCCAAGACCAGAATCCAGTCGATCATCTCCCCCTTGTCGGGCGGCAGGAACTCCCGCTCGCCAGTGTTGGGGAATTCGCCGATCACGGTGGCTTGGCCGTTGCGGGGATTGTACCACCAAGCCTTGACCTTCGGACCTTGGATCGCGTCCATCCGCACCTTGAAGGCGCGTCCGACCGGGGCATAGACCATCGCATAGGTTCCGTCGGTGTCGCGCGTCGCCACGAAGCGATATCGGCCCGCGCCGGGGACGCTGGTCGGCACCGCGTCGGCGACGATGACCGAGTCGTCCGGGACGCGCGTCAGGAAGGGACGCGATTCGAGGAGCCGACGGCCATGCCGCATCTGTTCGGCACCGGGCTGGTTGATCGCCTCGAACCAAGGCATCAGGGGGGCGTTGATCGGATTCCGGCCCGGCCGCCACATCTGCCAGACCGAGTGGTGGCCGTAGGTATGGCCGAAGGCTCCGGTAAAAAGATTCCAATAGAGCGCACGCCGGACGTCGGACGAGATGGAGTGCCCGGACTCCTTGGCCCGGAACACGACCGGGTGGTCCTCGTAAAGGGGCTCGACGTCGAGGATCGGCTTGAGCGGCGTGCGGTCGTAGTCGATCCGCGTGTTGTGGTAGCCTCCGTTGAACTCCACGATGTGCCCGTTCTGCCGCATGTTGAAATCGAGCCAGTCCTCGTCGTGGAAGTATTGGGCCGAACCCTGCCCTCCGCGCGGATGATAGGTGATGAGATGACCACCTCCGTCGCCCTGGCGGATTCCCCGGGCCATGGCTCGCATCATTTCCTTCTGCGTGTCGTCATCGATCACGCGATCGCCGCCAGTGATCCAGACAATCCCCTTGCCCCGGTAGCGCCGCCCCAGCCATTCGCCGTAGGTCGCGGAGTTCTCAACGGTGAAGAGCGGCTTCCCGTTTCGGATGTCGTCGCGCCAGTAGCGTCCCCAAGTTGGGAGGAAGCCGATGTAGAGGCCGAGCGAGTTGGCCTTGTCCACGATGTAGTCCACATGGTCCCAGTAGTCGTTGTCCGGGCCATCCACGACCGCGGGACGCGCGGGGTCCAGATCGGTCAGCGGCAGATGGCCGTAGGGATTCGGGTCGGAGTGCCCGTTGAGTTCAGCCAGCGCCACGGCTTGGATCACCGTGTATCCCTGCTTGGCCCGTGTCTCCAAGTAGCGGTCGGCCTCCTCGCGGTCGAGCCGATGGAACAGCTCCCAAGCGGTGTCGCCCAGCCAGAAGAACGGAGTCCCGTCCTCATGGATCAGAAAGCGCCGATTCTCCGAAACCTTGAGGCGGGGAAGTTCCGCGAACACACGACTCGCTCCGTCGGCGATCAAGTGAAAGGCTAGAAGGGCGACCGTGAAATGGCGAAGGGTCGGCAGGGGCGCGTGTCTTTTCATCGAGTTCTCCATTTGGGTTTCGCCTCGACCATCGGACGGGTTTGCGGCTCGCACAAGGGGCAAGCGGGGCGGAACGCCGAGCGCCCTCCGGAAATTGTCTTCGGTTATCCGCTTCGCGTATTCTCTGCCAACACCTGCGACACGCCTTGCCCACATTTCATGCGCAAGCCCTGCCCTCGTCCCTGCCGGATGCCGATCACTAACCGCCCCAACTCACTCCGAGATGCACCAGAGCGCCTCATAGGTGCGCAGGAAAATCTCTTTGCCGGACACGGCCAGCGAGGAATTGGTGTGCTCGCCCACATCGCATTGGGAGAGCGCTTGGAACCCGTCCAGCGTCGCTTTGAAAACCACCGTGTCGCCCGCCTGGCTGAGCGAATAGATCCGGTCGCCGGACAGGATGAAGGAACCCCACGATTTGCCCGCGCCCGGCAGGCGGTCCCGCCAGACCGTCTCCCCCGTCGCCATGCGGTCGCAATAAACCACGCCGCCGGCGTTCTGGTAGTAGTAGTATCCGTCCTTGGCCACGCCGGTCCCGATGCCTCCGTTGTGGCGGATCTGCTGCCACAGGCGGTGGGTCTCCGTCACGTCGCCGTTGCCGCCCGTCCTGACCCCGATGGAGTTGCCGTGGTAGCCGCCCATGGCCACCACGATGCCGTCGCTATGGACCGGCGAAGTGTAGACCAGCGGATTGAGACCGCCGCAAGTCCACAAGACAGCGCCAGTGGCGGGATCGAAGGCTTTCATCTCCATCGGGAAGCTCATCACCAGTTCCTCGCGGTCCTCCGCCGGGACGATGATGGGGGTGCTGAAGGAGCCGATCACCCCTTCGTCGCTTTTTTCGCGGAAACCGTCCGTCCGTTCCCCCGGCTCCCAGACCGGTTCCTGCCATTGCCACACCGTCTCGCCGGTACGCTTGTCGAGTCCGTAGAGCACCGCGTTCTTGGCGGGGCCGTGGTAGTGGATCACGAGATCGCCGTGGAGCACGGGGGAAGTGGAGTTTCCCCAGATGTGGTCGATGGCGCCGAAATCGCGATGCCAAAGCTGCTTGCCCTCGAAATCGTAGGCCGCCAGCCCCGCCGAACCGTAGGAGGCGATCACGAGGCTGCCGTCCGTGGCCGGGGAGGCGGAGCAATGGGGATTGTCCCGGTGGGTCCGCTCCTCCTTCTCGTAGCGGACCCCGTTTTTCCAGAGCAGCTTCCCGCTGGCCTTGTCGAAGCACATCAAGCCACGCCAATGCTCCGTCGTGACCGCCTGGGTCACGAAAACGCGATCTCCGTGGACCGCAGGGGTCGAATTACCCGCTTCCGGCAAAGCCACCCGCCAACGCACATTTTTGTCTTTTTTCCACTCGATGGGCAGCCCTGTCGTCTCCGCGACGATCCCGGAGCCGGAGGCATCGCCCCGCCAAGAGGGCCACGAGGCTTGCGCGGCAGCGGCGGCGACTAGGAACCCTACAAGGAGCAAAAGCGACAGGCGAGAAACGGGAACGGTCGACATGGCGTCAGGCAGGTTGGGAGGGCTGTGGAAACCAATACCACGAATGCCCCGGTCGCGCCGCGCGAGACGCCTCCAGCCCGCTCACGGGATCGCGCCAACTGCGGATCGAACGGAGCGGCCGGGAAAGGGAATCCCTGTCCGTCACTGAGGCTCCCTTGCGGGCGCATCGTGCCAAGTCGCCCCGCTGCAGGAGGGGCAGAATTCCCAATCCGCGTAAATGTTCGCGAGGTCCTCGCCCGCCCCCCCTTTCTTCAGGTGCTCCAAGGCCGCCGCGCCTTTCTCGCTCATCCGGCGGATCGCTTCGCGCATGGTGGCCTCGCGTTCCTCCGGCCAATCCATCTCCACGAAGCGGGCCTCGACCCAGCGGTGGATCAGGGCGCGGATCTGTTGCCTCCGTTCTTCCAGGTCGCCCGCGAGAGCCTTCCGCTCCTCCACCGCGAGCCCCGGTCCAAAGCCTTTGACCCTGTATGTCTTGCTGGTGAAGGCCGGAGCATCCCGATAGGCTTCGAGCGCTTCGTAGGCCGTGAGACAGATCGGGCAAGCGATGATGAAATGGTCTGTTATGTTCTCGCCCATCACGCTAGACACCGACTCTTCGGACAGGCCGTCGTTGTAGAGACCCTCGAGAACGGCGAAGAAGAGGAAGCGCTTCTCGTCGGAGAATTGCACCAACTGGATGTCTTGCGCAGGCGACGACAGGAGGAGGACGGCTGAAGACAGTACCAGAGCGGCTTTGATCGCGTTCATGCCTTCACGATATGCGGGGCCGGAGGCCACGCTCGTAAGGAAGTTGTAAAAACGCCACGGCCAACAGGGTCGTATCGAGGACCAAAGAGGGTCAAGCCGCCCGTCCCATCGTGGGCACCATCATCAAGCGATCTTTCCTTGATACGGCAACGGGATGATGGAACCACTGACGGGTGACCCGAACGGCCACTCTCCCCGAACCCTCATGAAACCCCGCCTTGCCGCGCTCGCCTGGCTGGCCCTGCTGCCCGCCGTCCCCGTCCTTGCCGACGGCCCGAAGGACAACCTCCCCGACAACGTCCGCCGCATCCCCCCGCCCGGCGTGGCCATTCCCGACGAGGTCCGTGCCGAACTCACCGCCCGCGCCGCCGCCCTGCGCGAGGCCATCGACGCCCGCGCGACGGAGTGGCGGCAAGCTATGGAAAAGGACAAAGCCGCCGCCCGCCGGATCGACTTCCTGCCCGATGTCGAGGTCTTCTGGAAGGCCGTCGATTGGGCGCTGCGCTACGACGAATTCCACGACGCCAAGCAGACCGCTTGGGCGGGCGAGCAGCTCGCAGAGGGCGAGGCGCGACTCGCCTCGCTCGCGAAGAACGAATTCCCTTGGCTCGCGCAGACCGGCCTCGTCGTGCGCGGCTACCGCTCCCGGATCGACGACTCCGTGCAGCCCTTCGGCCTAGTCGTGCCGTCGTCCTTCCGCCCGGACTCCCCGCACCGCTGGCGGCTGGACGTGTGGTTCCATGGACGCGGCGAAAAGCTGAGCGAACTCGACTTCATCCAAGGACGCCGGACCAAGCCCGGCGAGTTCACCCCGCAGGACGCCATCGTGCTGCATCCCTACGGCCGCTATTGCAACGGCCAGCGTTTCGCCGGCGAGACCGACTTCTTCGAGGCGCTCGACACGGTGCAGCGCGACTACCGCGTCGACGAGGACCGCATCGTGGTGCGCGGCTTCTCGCTCGGCGGAGCGGCCTGTTGGCACATCGCCGCCCACCACGCCTGGCGATGGCGCGCCGCCGCGCCGGGCGCGGGCTTTTCCGAGACGGAGGAGTTCCTCAATTTCTTCCAAGGCGAGACGCTCCAACCGAGCGGCTGGGAGCGGAAGCTGTGGAACCTCCACGACACCCCCGCCGTCGCCGCGAACTTCCACAACCTCCCCCTTGTGGCCTACTCCGGCGAGATCGACAAGCAGAAGCAGGCCGCCGACGCGATGGCCAAGGCGCTGGAAAAGGAAGGCATCGCGCTGACGCACCTCATCGGACCGCAGACGGCGCATTCCTACGAGTCCGGCGCCAAGGCGGAGCTCAACCGCCGGATCGACGCCTTGGTCGAGGGCCAACCCTTCCCGCGAACGGCGGAGACCCTGACGACTTGGACCCTCAAATACAACCGCTCGGCCTACCTGACGATCCAAGGGCTGCAAGAGCACTGGAAGGCGGCGAAGGCCACCCTCGCGACCGCCCCCTCGCCCGCTCTGACGGTCGAAAACATCGCCGCCATCGAGGTCCGTCTGCCGCGCCATCTCGTCGGCGGAGCCACGCCAGTCGGTCTGACCGTCCAAGAGGCCGGAGGCGAGGCCTCCACTCCCTTCCCCCTGACGCTGGGCTCGGACGGCTGGGCCTCGGTCCAACTCCACCGGGAGGGCGGCGTGTGGAAGACCGGACCGCTCCCGGAGGAGGGCCTTCGCAAAAAGCCCAGCCTCCAAGGTCCGATCGACGACGCCTTCATGGACCGCTTCCTTTTCGTGCGGCCCACCGGGCAGACGGCGAACGAAAAGGCTGGCGCTTGGGCGGTGGCGGAACTGGAACGCGCCATCGAACATTGGCGGCGGCACTATCGCGGCGACGTGCGCGTGAAGGACGACACGCAAGTCACCGAGGACGACTACAGGGATTCCCACCTCATCCTCTGGGGCGATCCGTCCTCGAACGTCCTCCTCGCCAAGATCGCGGACCAGCTCCCGATCCGATGGACCGCCGGGGAGATCAAAGCGGGGGAGGAATCCTTTCCCACCTCGCATCACGCGCTCGCCGCGATCCATCCGAATCCGCTGAACCCGGAGAAATACGTGGTCATCAACAGCAGCTTCACCTTCCGCGACTACGACTACCTCAACAACGCCCGCCAGACGCCGAAGCTGCCCGACTGGGCCATCTTCGACCTCGACACGCCGCCGAACAGCCGCTTCGCCGGGAAAATCGTGGCGGCCGGCTTCTTCGGCGAGGGCTGGGAGTGGAAGGGGCGGGAGGAGTGAGGGTTCCCCATCCCGCTCCCCTCCCCCACGATCCTTGATCCCCGGTCCGACGCGGGACGGGAGCCACCAGAAGCCGGAACCGCCCGACCGCCGACCGCATGGACGCCTTCCTTTGGACATTTCTCAGCCTCGCCTTCCTCCTCTGGCTGGGCGGCTGGAGCGTTTTCCTCCGCTTTCGCGAGGTCCCGGTGACCGACTCCTCCGCGCCGGAGCCGGGGGTGAAGCTCTCCGTCGTCATCCCCGCCCGCGACGAGGAGGACAATCTCGCGAGGCTGCTTCCTTCGTTGCGCGACCCTTCCTTTCCTCCGCACGAAATCCTCGTCGTCGACGACCATTCCAGCGACCGCACCGCCGCCGTCGCGCAAGAGCACGGAGCCACCGTGATCCCCGGCGCGGACCTGCCCGAGGGCTGGTATGGCAAGCCCTGGGCCTGCCAGCAGGGAGCCGACGCGGCCACGGGCGACTGGCTTCTCTTCCTCGACGCCGACCTCGTCGTCGAACCCGGCGGCTTGCGCCGTCTCGCCGCCCTCGCCGCCGGGGAACCAGGTGCCGTCCATTCCCTCTGCCCCTGGCACCGCATCGAACGGCCCGACGAGGAGCTCTCCGCCTTCTTCAACGCGATCATGATCCTCGGGATGAACGCCTTCACCCTCAAAGGCCCCGCCGCGAAGGAGGTCGGCCTCTTCGGCCAAGCCATGCTCCTGTCGCGCGAGAGCTACGCCGCCGTGGACGGGCATCGCCGGGTCAAGGCACAGGTGCTGGAGAACTTCCATCTCGCCCGCCATTTTCGCGAGGCCGGGATCCCCTGCCGCTGCTACCTCGGTCAGGGCGCGCTGACGATGCGGATGTTCCCCGGCGGCTTCCGTGACCTCGTCGCGGGCTGGAGCAAGGGCTTCGTCTCCGGAGCGGGCAACACCCCGCGAGGGGCCATGGTCGGCATCTCCTCCTGGCTCTCGGGACTGATCATGGCGGTGATCGCCTTGAGCTTCCTGCCCGTCGCCGATTCCGCTCAGCGCCTCGGCATCGGGCTGCTCTACCTGCTCGGCGTGGCGCAGTGCCTCCACGTCTTCCGCCTCGCGGGGAATTTCGGATGGCTCAACGCCCTGCTCTTCCCTGTGTCGCTGCTTTTCTATCAAGTCGTCTTCTTCCGCGCCTTGCGACGGAGGAAGGCAGGGGGCAAGGTGAACTGGAAAGGACGCGATGTGGTTTGACCTCCCCAATGTCTGGATCGTCGTCCTCAACGCCGTGGCCATCCCCGCGATCCATCTCGGCGTCTCGTGGTGGTTCACGAAGCTGGCGCGGTCCCGTTTCGATCCCGAATCATGGCTTTTCCGCGAGCGTTCCCGGGAGCATGGCGGCCGCCTCTACCGCCGCCTTTTCCGCATCCATGCGTGGAAGCACCTCATCCCCGACGCCGCCCCCTGGTTCGACGGTTTCGCCAAGGGGAGACTCGGCGGCAGGGATCCCGCCTACCTCCGCCTCTTCATCGCCGAGACCTGCCGCGGCGAGGCCGCCCACTACGCGCAAATCCCCGGACTGCTCCTGACCCTGCTCTGGAATCCCTGGCCCGTCGCGGCGGGCGTGATGATCGCCTACGCCCTGCTGTCGAACCTGCCCTGCCTGCTCTTGCAGCGCTTCACGCGGGCGAGGTTGCGGAGGCTGCTGACCGGAATGGAGGCAGCCTTCAACCCGCGAAGGGATTGAGGAGGTCGACGCCAGTCCCCTCGAAATCGTCGGTGTTGCGGGTCACCACGGTCAAGCGATGTTCCAACGCGGTGGCAGCGAGCAATCCGTCGATCACCGGCAGGCTGCGCACGGCCATAAGACACCCCCAGCGGTCGGCGACCGCCTCCCCGACCGGAAGGATGTCATTTTCGTAATCCGTTTCGAGCCGGGCCAACCACCGCTCGAAGACCGGGCATTGGTCGGGAGCCTTCCGGCGCAGGATCTCGATCCCCTTTCGGATCTCGCCAAGGGAAAGCACGCTGAGGTAATGACGCTCCCGAACCGTCTCCTTGGCCCATCGCCTCACCCTTGGATCGCCTCTCGCGCCCTTCCTCAACTCACTCAGAACGTTGGTGTCGAGCAGGTAGGCCATCAAAATCCGGTCTGCCGGGTCTCCAAATCACGACTCCTCGATAGATCAAGTTCGACTTCTGACGCGGCCTCCCCTTCAGAGGAGAGGAGGAATTCGATCAGGGAGACTTTCCCAGCCAATGGCCTCGACAACACGTCACGGAGAATGCGGCGATGCTCCTCCTCGGCCGAGACCCCGTGGGAGTGGGCGCGGCGTTTGAGTTTGTCCACCAGCGACTCTTCGAGGTCGCGCACCAGCAATTGAGCCATGGAACAATCTGCTATCGTTGCTATCGCCCGTCAAGCACCAAGGGGATGGCAAGAACTCGGACGTTGTTTGACGAAATTCGAGGAAAAAGGAAATGGAGCATAGCGGATTCGAACCGCTGACCTTCTCATTGCGAACGAGACGCTCTACCAACTGAGCTAATGCCCCTTTTTGGACCGGGGCGGGACCATAGACGGAAACCGCGCCCGTGGCAAGTTTCTCCTCAGCTCCCGAAGACCTTCGCGAAAAAGGCCTTCATCGCCTCCCACGACTTCGCGTCGGCCTCAGCTTGATAGGCGACCCCCTTCGAGGGATCGTCGCCCGCCTTCTTCTGGGTGAAGGAATGGACCGCGCCGGGATAGGCGACGAACTCGTATTTCACCTCCGCCGCCTTCATCTCGCCGTGGAAGGCCTCGACCTCCGCCGGGGGAACGTAGGGGTCGTCAGCCCCGTGCAGGACGAGCACTTCGCAGGTGATGTTCTTCGCATCGTCCGGCGTCGGGGTGCCGAGGCCGCCGTGGAAGCTCACGACGCCCGCGATAGCCGCCCCGGCGCGGGCGAGCTCGAGCACGCCAGTGCCGCCGAAGCAGTAGCCGATCGCCGCGATCTTTCCGGAATCGGTCTGCGGCAGGCCGCGCAGGACTTGCAACCCGGCCTCAAGGCGCTTGCGGAAAAGGGCGCGGTCCTCCTTGTATTTGCCCGCCTCCTTGCCCGATTCGGGCGGCTGGGGACGGATGCCCTTGCCGTAGATGTCGAGAACGAAGACGTTGTAGCCGAGGGCGACGAGCTGTTCGGCCCGCATCTTCTCGTAGTCCGAGAGCCCGGTCCACTGGTGGACGACGAGGATGGAGGGGCGTTTCCCCTCGACAGCGTCGTCGTAGGCGTGCCAGCCCTCGCAGAGGACTTCTCCGATGGGGTATTCGATGACCTTGCCCACAACGGCGGCGGAGAGGGTCGCGGGCAGGAGGGCGGCGGAGGCGAGGAGGGCAAAGAGGGTCGGTTTCATGACGAGAGAGGGTTGGGTGGCGAGTCTGATGAAAGTTAACATCCGGCCCTCCATTTGACCATGCGGAATTAATCATGCAGGCTGAACCACCCGACGGTCTGGCAAGTCACCGTGAAATTGAAGACCGCGTGGGCGACCATGCCGGGGAGCAGCGACCCGCTGCGCTGGTAGAGCCAAACGAAGACCAAGCCATAGAGGAAGACCGCGCCGAGCCCGGCGACCGAGTAGCCGTGCAGGACCGCGAAGACCGCCGAAGAGACGACCGCCGCGAAGAGCGAACCGAGCCTCGACCGGAGCGCCCCGAAGAGGAAGCCGCGGAAGAGGATCTCCTCGCAGACCGGGGCGAGGACCACGGCGGCGAAAAATCCGACGAGGATGCCGGGGCGGCGGTCGAGGAGGTCCGCCGTGATCGCGTCGCCGAGGCTGTCGGAACCGAGGCCGCTCCAGTGCAGCGGCAGACCGACCAGCACGAGCCCCCCGAAGCCCAGCATCCCGAACGCGAAACCGATGGCCGCGCTCCGCTTCGGGATTCCCTCTTTGCCCTTGCGCAGTTCCGGGAGGAAATGGGCAAGCCCATGTCGGAGGCCAGGGGTCAGGCGGCGCAACATCCAACCCGCTGGAAGGAGCATCGCGACGGTCCACATCGCGAAATTTCCCAAGTCGTAGGCCCCTGCGGCGTATAGAGGCCAAAAGAGAAGGACGGCGGCGAGGAGGGCGAGGGCTCCGGCAACAAACCACTCCTGGAAGAAGCGCCACATGCCCCAGCTCCGCTCCAGCCGATTGCGGCTTTTGGCCGGGGAAGGGAAACGGTCCCGATGGAGCAGGAACCAGAGGCAGCAACCGAGGGAGGCGAGACAGGCGGCCACGGCGATCAGATGCGCCGCCGCTCCGCGCCGGATGAGGCGTTGGCCTCGCTCCACGAGCCAGTCGAGGAGATACGCGTCCCCGCCGCGCGTCGCCAGGAGATACCAATCCGGCAGGAAGGTCTCGCCATCGTCGCTCTCGTATTTGGCGGCGAGCCGGGCGAGTTCGTCCTCGGAGAGGTCCGGACCGCCGGCGAGAAGCTGAGCGAGGAGGGTCGCGCCGGGGTCGGCGTCCTCCCCCTCCGTGGCGAGCGCCAAGGCCGCCTCCGCCCTCGTCGTGTCGCCGAGCTGGTGGAAAAGCAGCGCCCAGTGGCGTCCGGCCTCTTTCGGAAAGCGACCCCGCTCCGTCGCCCGGTCGAAGATTTCCCTCGCGTCCTTGAGAAGGCCGGGGTCGTCGATGCCCAAAAGCGGCGTCTTTGCGGCGGGTTCAAGGTCGCGGGCCATCCCGACGAGCACCGTCGCATCGGCGCAACGCGTGAAGGCGAAGGCATCGTTTTCGGAGCGCGTCTCCGTGAGCGCGTAGGGGAGGGCCAAGAGACCGAGCGTGGCAAGACCGAGAGCGACGGTGAGCACAGGGCGTTTGGGGAGTCGCTGCCAAGCTTGCATGAGACGCCACGGTCGAAGGAGGGAACGGGACGCCCGATCCGGCCGTCATCGAGGTCGGCTCACTCCGTGCCTTTTCGCCCCTCGAGTTGCGTCACCTCCAGCCCCTTCTCGCGGAGCAGCTCGACGACGCTGCCTTCGCCGACGAGATGGGCTGCACCGACGAGGAACATCACATCGCGATCCGTGGCGAGGGCCTTCTCGATCTCGGGAATCCAGTTGCGGTTGCGCTGCGTCAGCAGCACCTCGCGGAGCGGCCCCCACAAGCTCGCGTCCTTCTCGATCTCCGCCACGAGGGCCTTCTCGTCGCCCTTCCGCCACGCCGCCAGCAGCGCGTCGAAAATCTCTCCCGCCTGATCCCTTTCGTCGAGGGACCGATGGATCCACTCCTCGACGTCGGAGTCCTTCAGTCCGGTGAACAAGGATATCTGGTAGGCGAGGGTTTCCAAACCTCGGCTCGGTTTGCCGTCCCCGGTGCTCTTCGTGTAAAACACCATCTCCAGCCCGAGGTCCGGTCTGGCCCCCTGCCGCAGGGCTTCCATGGACGAGAACATCATGAAGACCATTCCGGGATTCACGGAGTCGAAGGTCCCCTCCGGCAGCCCCAACTCCTTCAAGTATGCCCGCAGACGCTCCATCGTCTCCGGCTTGAAACGGTCCTTGAGAGCCTCCCCTTCCGGCAGCGCCCCGAGACGGCGCATCTCCAGCGCCGTCTCCGGTCGCGTCATCTCCCCCATATCGACTTCGAAGACCAGCTCATCGACCTCGGCGTAGACCCGGTCGAAGACCTCGGGAATGGGCAGGTCCTTCTCGCGCAGGAGATGGACCGACCCGGCGAGGAAGACCGTCGAGTCCGCGTCGGAGATTTTCCAGACCGATGCCTTGTCCGCCTCCTCGGCGGAGAGGAAAGCTGAAAACGCGAAGGGCAAGGCGAGGACGGCGGCTGATTTCGACAGTTTCATGAGGAGGGTCGCGTGAGGGTGGGGGGAAGCAGGGGAACTCGGAGATGTCCAGATTGAACCCTATCCCGCCTCCCGATGCCAGCCTGAAAGCTTCGTTCCCCAATCTTTCCTCCCTCCCGCCTCCTCATCCCCTCAGCGGGAGTCCGGGAGGACGGGCAGCCCCCAGTGTTCCACGAGATGGTCGCGAAGGACATGATCGTAGGGCGATCGAAGGGAATGTCGCTTGCCGGAGCGGGTCACGAGAATCGGGAACGTGCCCGAGGTCCGGCGACCGCGGTAGGTTCCTGTTTCGAGGGTGGCGACATCCTCCCGAGACACGCTGACGGACCGCCAGAGGCCGTGGCGCAGATGCAAATGCTCCGGCGTGATCTCCGCGTGATGGCGGAGATGGGAGACAATCACGGCGAGGCCCGCCCAAAAGACGAAGGCGCAAAGGACGCGATGGAGGGGGTTCGGCGGATCTTTCCGGGAACAGACCCAGCTTGCGGCGGCGGCCAGAACGAAGAGGCCGGGCCAGAGGTATGAAATACGATCCAATACGATGGAAAGCCGCCCCTCCCCGGCGCTCGTTGTGAAATGGCTCCCGGCCGGTCCGGCGACGATCCCCGCGACGAGGAAGGCGACCACCCAAGGCAGGACGCCCCGCCCCGTCCAAAAGCGGAACCAGGAGACGACCACGGGCCTCACTTGCTCCGCGACGAAGGGGAAGCGCCACCACCCCTTGGCCTTGGCATGGAACAGGCCGTAAGCGACGGCGAGGATCACGAAAGGGCTGTCGTCGTCGTCGAACCGACCTGCGGACATCCGGATGGCGAAGAGCAGGGGGAGCAGGGTGAAGGCGACGCCGAGGAGGGACCAGCCGACCAACGACCCCCAACGGTCTGGAATTCGTCGAAGCAGCCAGAGCGAATACCAAGCGACTAGGAATCCGCCGACAAGGCCGATCAGCGCGCCCCAGACAGCCCCTTCCCAACCCTCCATGGCGCGTCCGAACAGCGAACCCAGCAGGGTGCCGGTCGCGATGACGAAGCGGAGCCACGCCTTGCGCCGCAACCCGGAGGCGAACCAAACGGCGGGGAGCAGCAGGAGGAGAAGCCACGGAAAGGCGAGCCAGAACTCCAAGCAGAGAAACAGTGGCGTCAGCCAAGCCAAGCAGAACAGGAAGGCCAGCACGCGACGACCGGGACCCTCCGGCTCCGGCGGTGGCGTTTGGCGGGGCGGCTCCTGTTCCTCGGGTTTCATAGGGTCTCGCCAAGGAATTGCCCGAGGCTTTGCGCCTTCCACGCCTGCCGATGCCTCCGCGTCATGCCCCCTCCCGCAGAACCCTCTCGCCGAGATACCGTCGCACCGCCGCCGCCAAGCCCGCGCCGAAATCCCGGCACGACGTGACGTTTACCTCGGCCCCTCCTGCATTGGCGTAGGGAATCTCCCAAGTGGTGGAAAGCTCGTTGCCCGCCTGCCGGGACATCCAGCTCGCGGCGGTTTTGGCAAGACCGGCGGCGGCGACATTCCAAGAGACTCCGAATGGCAGATCGTCCGACGGGGAATAGAGCAACGCACCGCGCCTCTCGGCTTCGACGAGGCGGGCGAACACCTGCTGTCTTTCCCAGTGCTTCGGATCCACGCTCCCCACCTGATAGACGACCTCGTTGATCCCCCCTCGGATATAGGGGCAATGCATGTCCATGAACACCCACGGACGGCTTCCGCTCCAGATGGGCGCCAGCCGACGGATCTCCCCGACTTCCGGGTAGAGGGGATCCTCCCCTTCCCCGTAGTCGCGGTTGTGGTCGTAGGGGGTGCGGTTCTTGCCTTGGTCCCCGTCCTCCACTCCGTCGAAGTCCGTCAGCGGCACCACATGGATCCTCGCATGCTCGCGAAGCCACTGTCCCGTCGCGTCGTCCGCCAAGACCGCGTCGATCAGGCCCTCGACCACGAAACTGGCCATCGTTTCACAGGCGTGCTGGCGGGCGGTGACGAGCAGGGAGCAGGAGAAACCGTCGTCGAGCCGCCCCAGCTTGAGCAGGGGTATCTCCCTCCCCTTCCGGCTGCGGCACAGGACCTGGCGTTCGAGATTCCCCTTTCCCTCGCGACCGCGCAGGAACTCGTCCAAGTCGGCAACCGTGTAGGGGAAAGTCATCGCAAAACGCGTTTCGGCCACCATGCCGTCGAAGGCGTGCTCGAACGAGGCCGAGGCGGGAAACGCCTCCCCCTGCCAACGCCATGTGCGCCCGCCATCGACGCTGATCGCGGGTCCCCTCGCCCCGATCAAACGCTCGTTCGGGAACTCGAAGCGCAGAGTCCGCCCTCCAGCGCCCCGCACGCGGAAATTCCAGTAGAACCAATTTCCCTTCGTGTCTCGGAGGTCCGGGGCGACTTCGATCCCATCCTTCCGGATTCCCCCAAGCCTCACGTTGCCACCGGGGAAATCGGCGTCGACACGCAAGGCGTCTGGCGGAGACGCAGCCTCGTCCGATCCAAATCCCGCTCCCGGAAGACCACACGCGGCGGAGCTTCCCAATGAGCGGACGATAAACTGCCTTCGATCCATGTGACCGGGAGGATTCCTATCGCCTCCTCGGGCCATGGTGTCAACTCCGCCGCTGGCGGGTTGAGAGTTGATATATACTGGAAACTTCCATGCGACGCTTCAACTCCAAGGTTGGAGGACGCCTCCTAATCCACCCCGTCTCCGAGACGCGCTTCGATATCCTTGACCCGCTTCAGCAGGCTGCCGAGCTGCTTGACGCGCATCGCGTCGCGGCGGTCCTCCTTCAGCGTCCGCGCGGGATAGCCGAAGTAGGTGCCTCCCGGCTCTTCGATCGAGGAAATGACTCCGCTGCGCCCTCCAAAGGTGATGCGGTCGGCGATAACGAGATGCCCCGCCACCCCACATTGGGCCGCGAGCACGACGTAGTCCCCGATGCGGGTGCTGCCGGAGATGCCGGTCTGTGCGACGATGATGCAGTGCTTCCCGATCAGGCAGTTGTGACCGATCTGGACTTGGTTGTCGATCTTGGTGCCCCCGCCGATCACGGTCTCGCCGAAGCGGGCCCGGTCCACCGTGGTCGAGGCCCCGATCTCGACATCGTCGCCGATGCGTACGATGCCGAGCTGCTCGATCTTGCGATGGCGACCGTCGACGAATTCGAAGCCGAATCCATCCGCCCCGATCACGACGCCCGGATGGAGGATGACGCGGTTCCCGACCACACAGCCTTGGCAGATCGTCGCATTCGGGGCGATGACGCAGTCCGCCCCGATCTCCGCCCCTTCCCCGATCACCGCGCCGACGCCGATACGGGTTCCTTTCCCGACCTTGGCCCCCCGCAACACCGAAGCGTTTGGCCCCACCGAGACGAGGGCAGGGTCGAGCACGGCCTCGGGATGGACGAAGGCGGCGGGGGAAACACCCGGCTCGAAGGGCGGCGGCAGGGTGCCGTAGGCCCGGACGATCCGGTCGAAGGCAATGACCGGATTGGTGACGCGGACGAGGGCCGCAGCGTGCGGAGCCTCGTGGTCGCCATCTGGCACGAGGACGAGCCCGGCGCGGGTACGGGCGAGCTGCTCGCGATATTTCGGATTGCCGTAGAAGCTGACGCAAGAGGCGTCGGCTTGGTCGAGGGCGGCGAAGTTGTTCAACTCGCGGTCGGCGGCGCCCCGCAACAGCACACCGTCGACCATCGACGCGACCTCTCCGACCGTGGTTTTCATCGAAGCAGGACCGACATCCCCCGGTCAGGCGGGGTGCGCCTTGGGGCAGGGCCTCAGTTCGTCCCGGAAGTCTCAGTGGCCGGTTTCGCCGAGGTCGTCGCACCGGCGGGAGCGTCCGCATTGAGAGTGGCCACCACCTCCTCGGTGAGATCCTTCACGTTGGGAGAGGTGTAGAGGATCGCCTTGTTCGCCTTGGGCAGGAAGGATTTGTCGAAGACGAGATCGAGACCCTGCGCCTGCACGAGGGCGTCGACGGTCTTCTTGATCTCGCCGACGAGGGTCTCCTCCATCTCTTGACGGGCGGTCATCACCTCAGTCGAGGCCTTCCGCTGGGCGTCGCTGATCTCCTTGCCCTTGGCGGCGCGTTCTTGCAACAGCACTTGAAGTTTCTCAAGAGCCTCCTTGCGTTTGGGTTCGGCCAACAGAGTATCCTTGTAGACGGCATCCAGCTCGGCCGCTTGGTTGGTCATCTGCTGGTAAGCCGCGGAACGCTCGTCGAGGTTCTTGCGCTTCTCATCGGCGAGATCGTTGATCTGCTTCACTTGGATCTCGGTCTTGTAGTATTTGTTCAGCGCCTCCTGCATATCGACGACGGCGATCTTCAACTCCTGCGCGTTGACGGCGAAGGGCAGGAGGATGGCGAGCAGGCAGGGCAGATGGCGTTTCATGGGGTTGGTTTCGGAAAGGTTGAATCGACCGGGACGATGCGTGGAAATACGTCGTTCGCCTCGGCGGCACTTGATCAAACGAAGCGGAGCCGGGGAATCTTAGAAAAAGTCCCCGAAGCCCCCAACTGGATCAGAACGTCGCCCCCATCGTGAACTGGAAGCGACCACCGCCGTCGTTGAAGGCGTCCGCTTGAACGGGGAAGGCGTAGTCGAGACGGACCGGTGCGCTGCCTAGCACGAAGAGGCGAAGGCCGATACCCCAGTCGGAATTGATCCCGCCACCAACAGAACCAGCGGGGCCGTCGCTGACTTCGCCGACATCGTAGAAGAGGGCTGCCCGGATCTTCTCGACGATGGGTACAGTGACCTCGGCCGTGCCATACCACGAGGTCCTGCCACCGAGGGTCTCGTTGCTCCCCGGATCGCGCGGACCCACGTCACGGTAGTCGAAGCCTCGCAGGTTGTTGGCTCCGCCGAGGTGGTGGCGGGTGAAGATGTGATTGCCGTCGGTGGAGTGGTTGAACTCGCCGCTGAAGCTGAGGATGATGTCGCGGGGCAGGGTGAAGTACTGCGCCCCGCTGATCGACACGATGGTGTCGTCGACATCGCCGCCGAGTCCGACGAATTCGAAGCCGGCGGAGACCTTGTGTCCTTCGCGCGGCAGGAAGACGTTGTCGCGCGTGTCATGCACGATCCTGGCCTCGAACGAACTCTTGATGAACTCGCCTTCCTCGGCCAAGAAGAGGGCAGTGGCGGTCGGTGCGGCGTCGATCTCGATCTGCTCGACGCGGAAATCGCCCACGACGTAAGTGTGCTCGCCAACGGACTTGCGCAGGGAGATCAGCCCCCCGACATTGGTCTGGTCATACTGGGTGCTCAGGAACTGGAGGTCGCGGTAGTAGGCCTCGGTGGTGAGGGCGAGGCGCTGACCGAGGAACCAAGGCTCGGTGATGGAGATGCTGGCGTCCGTGCGCTCGGAACCGGCCCGGACGTTGAGGCGGAAGCGCTGGCCTCCACCAGTGAGATGCGGCCAATCGAAAAGATCGAAGTTGGACTGGGTCAGCTCGAAGAAGCCGGTGAGGCTGTCGATGGAGCTGAAGCCCGCCCCGAAGTTGATGGAGCCGGTGGGCTTCTCAACCACGCGGATGAGGAGATCCTTCTCGTCGATGTAGCTGGTGTCCACCGGCATCACCTCGACGCTGGAGAAGTAGTTCATATTCTCAAGACGGCGGCGGGTCACGTCGGTCTTGGCCGTGTTGTAGGGCTCACCCGGCTCCAGCGGGAGCTCGCGGCGGATGACGTGGTCCTTGGTCTTGTCGTTCCCCTCGATGTGGACTTGGCCGACCTTGTAGGCACGGCCTTCGGTGACGTCGAGGACGACGCGCACGGCACCACCGCCGGCATCGTCGAGGCGGGGGACGACCCGGGCCTCGGCGTAGCCGCGCCTCCCATACTGGTCGGTGATGAGCTTGATGTCGTCCTTGAGCTTGTTACCCGCGAAAGCGCTTCCGGCCTCGGTCTTGAGGTAAGGGAGGACATCCTCCTGCATGTTCAGCGTGGTGACGCCTCTCACCGCGATGCTGTCGACGACGTAGGTCTGGCCCTCATCGACGGTGAAGACCACGTCGACGTGCTTCGCATCGACGCGGACGCGGGACACGTTGACGACGCGGGCGTTGAGGTAGCCGTGGTCACGGTAGTGGTCCTCGATGGAGATCACGTCCTGGGCGAGGGTCTCGGGATCGGTGGCCCCGGACTTGCCGAAGATTGTCTTGATGCCCTTCTCCTTCTGCGACATCTTCTCCTTGAGCTGACTGGCGGTGAAGGAGGTGTTGCCGACGAACTCGACGTTGCGCAGAACGCCTTGAGTGCCCTCGTCGATAGTGAAGACGACCTTCGAGTAGCCCTCTGCACTGGGGGCACCGATGCGGTAGCTTACGGTCGCCTCCGAGAAGCCTTTCTTGCGGTAGATCTCTTGAATGTCTTGGCGGGCGGTGCGCAGGGCGGCCTCGTCGATGGGCTTATTGAGCTTCAACTCGACTTTCTTGGCCAGCTTGGAGGTTTCGACGAGGGTGTTACCGACGAACTCGGCCCCGCCGTAGACGGCGCGGGTCTGGGCGACGACGATGAGGGCGACTCCGCCGCCCGTCTCCTCGGCGAGGATGCGGACGTTCTCGACATCGCCGCTGGCGTAGAGGCTTTTCACGTCCTCATCGATCTGGGCGACGGAGAGCCTGTCCCCGACCCGGGTGGAAATGTGGGAGAGGAGGCGCTCGGGGGAGACGGTCTGGCTGCCGACGTAACGCACATCGATGGATTTCACCGTCGCACCCTCACGGGCGACGAGGTCAGCCAAACCCGCGAAAGCGAGGAAGGCTCCGCACAGGAGCGCGGCGAGGGACGGTAGGGGCGTTCGGACTCGGGCGGTTCTCGGGAAATTCATCTGGGGGGGGGAAATCTGTTCCGTGCGGCGGTGGGCGGTGTTCGTGCGAATCCCGCGAAGGCGCGGAACAAACCAAACTAAGTAGAACTGCCAAGCTCTACGTCAAGTCGGAATTTGCCTCCGGCTCCCTACGGGAGAGGCGGGATTCGTGCCAACTAAACGACCGATTCCCGCGTTCCGCAATCGATTATCGCAAATCGGAGAGGTCGCAAGCGAATCCTATCGACTTTTATAATTTTTATGTTATCTTTATTTTCTGGAAATATTGATCATTTAATATTTTAAGATAAACCCTTGTTCCAACCGTGCCTTCCTCCTCCAGCGACCCGGCGGCCCAGCCCGCGCGGGAGTTCGAACAAAGCCTGCGTCCGCCGGATTTCGAGGAGTTCTGTGGCCAGGCGAAGGTGAAGGAGCGTCTCATGCTGATGGTCGAGGCGGCGAAGGGGCGGCAGGACGCGCTCGACCACGTCCTCCTCTGCGGCCCGCCGGGCTTGGGCAAGACAACCCTCGCCCACATCCTCGCGCGGGCGTTCGGGACGGAGATCCACCTCACCAGCGGCCCCCAGATCGAGAAGGCGGGCGACTTGGCGGGCATCCTCACGAACCTCCAGCACGGCGACTTCCTCTTCATCGACGAGATCCACCGTCTTCACCCCGCCATCGAAGAGTATCTCTACCCGGCGATGGAGGACTTCAAACTCGACATCATCATCGACCAGGGACCTAGCGCCCGCTCCATCTCCCTCTCCCTGCCGAAGTTCACCCTCGTCGGGGCCACGACCAAGGCCGGGATGCTCACGCGCCCGCTGCTCTCGCGCTTCGGGATCACGAACCGGCTCGACTACTACTCGCCGGAGGAGCTCGTCGTCATCATCCGCCGCTCCGCCTCCCTCCTCGGCGTGCCCATCGAGGAGGCCGGGGCGCTTGAGATCGGTGCGCGCAGCCGCGGCACCCCGCGTATCGCCAACGGCCTCCTCCGCTGGGTGCGCGACTACGCCCAAGTCCGGGCGGACAACGCCATCACCCGCGACGTCGCCCGCGCCGCCCTCGCCATGCTCGACATCGACGAGGACGGTCTCGACGAAATGGACAAGCGCATCCTCGAAGCCGTGGTCCACAAATACCACGGCGGCCCCGTCGGCATCAATTCCATCGCCGTGGCCGTGGGCGAGGACGAGGCCACCATCAACGAGGTTTACGAACCCTACCTGATCCTGAAAGGCTATCTCAAGCGCACCCCGCGCGGCCGCAGCGCCCTGCCCCTCGCGTGGCGCAAGCTCGGCCTCGTCCCGCCCGCCTCGGCCGGGGGCGACCAGCCCACGCTTTTCTGAACCGGGCCCGTCCCATCCTCCACTCGAGCCGCCATGAGCGAGTTCATCATCCAAATCGAAAATCTGCTGAGAGCCATCGGCGATCCGGAGTATCGCTACCTACTGCTGGAGCCCATCATCTCCTACGGCCTCCTCGCCGGGGTCGGGATGCTCGTGGCTGGGTTCTGCGCCAAGGCCCCGAGGCTCCAGATTTCCGCCCTCGTCGTGATCGGTGTCGCCGCGATGGCCCATTTCCCCTACAAGGAGGCGCGCCTCGCCGCCGAACCGCGCATGGAGCAGGTCTACAAAATCAGCTCGCCCGCACGGGTGAAGGGGTTTTCCGAAAACACCGAGGCTTGGATCGCCGCCGCCTGGCAGTTCCGCCTGCTCGTCCTCTGCGCCTTCGCCACCCTGATGATCGGCATCCACCGGAACCGCATCGGCTTCTGGCTCTCCATCGCCACGATCCTGCTCGGACTCCTCGCCATGAAGAGCTCGATGTGGCTGAACTACCAGGACGCCCTCGCCTACCACCCCAATCTGAGACAGCACGACGCCCCCATCGACCGGAAAGGCCGGACGGACCGGAAGACCACCGTCCCCTCCCCCCCGCCCGCCGAGGGAACGCAGAGGACGCGCCTCCCCGCCGCCCCCGTGGCGCGGCCCGCAGCCCCGGCGGGACCCTACCGGGCGGAGCCCGTGCCCGCGCCGCCCTCCGGCAGCGAACACATCGAAGCGCCAATGGTGCCGCCGCTTCAAAAAGCCCGGAAAGTCCAGCCGCTGTCGCGCCCCTGACCCCTCCCTCGCGGACAGACCGCGACTTTCCCGCAGAGAGGATTTGAAAAGCCGGCGATCCCGGCCAGATTCGGGGCGTGTTCTCCCTCGCCAGACTTTTCGGAAAATCCGACCCCTTCTTCGAGCTTCTCTCCGAAAGCGCGAAGTCGGCGCATCAGAGCATCGAGGCTCTCGCCCGGCTCCTCGTCGAAGCCGACGGCAGCGTCCCCCTCGCCGACCTCGCGGTGGCCCGGCGTCACGAGAAGAAGATCGCCGGGATCATCAGCGAGGAACTCGTTCGCGTCTTCGTGACGGCGCTGGAGCGCGAGGACATCGAAACCCTCTCCCACGCCCTCTACCGCATCCCGAAGACCGTCGAGAAATTCGGCGAGCGCTACGAGATCATGCATCATCTCGTGAAGCCGGGCGACTTCACCTCGCAGATGGCCATCGCCCAGGAAGCCGCCTCCGTGGTGGTGCGCATGGTCGACATGCTCCCGAAAAGCCCGAAGCTGGAGGCGATCAAAGCTGAGAACGACCGGATGCAGGAGCTGGAGGGTCGCGCTGACCAGCTCGTCGTCGGTTACCTGAAGGAGATCTACTCCGGCTCAATGGACCCCTTCCGCGCCATGGCCCTGCGCGACCTCTACGACCTGCTTGAGAAGGTCATCGACCGCTGCCGCGACGCCTGCGCCACGGTTTCCCACATCGTCCTCAAGAATTCGTGAGGCAGGCCCGCCATGACTCTCGGGATCATCTTCCTCGTCGTCTTCATCGCGCTGGCCTTTGAGTACATCAACGGATTCCACGACACCGCGAACTCCATCGCCACCGTCGTCGGAACCAAGGTGCTGACTCCCCGGCAAGCCATCCTCCTCGCCACCGTCACCAACCTGATTGGGGCCCTCTCCGGGCACGCCGTGGCCAAGACAGTCTCCTCCGGGCTGGTCGACGCCCAGTTCGTCTCCCCCCTCGTCATCGTCTGCGCCCTCCTCGGCGGAATCGTCTGGAACCTGATCACCTGGTGGTTCGGTCTGCCCTCCAGCTCGACCCACGCCCTCGTCGGCGGCATCTGCGGAGCCGTCGTCGCCGCGGCCGGCAACAATTTCAGCGCGATCCAATGGTCCGTCGAAAAGGTCAAGGACGGCAAGGTCGTGCTGGAGGGCGTGCTGCACAAAGTGGTCATCCCCATGGTCGCCTCGCCCCTCGTCGGATTTACCGGGGGCTTCCTCGTCATGGGACTCTTCTATTTCCTCCTGCGCTCGGCCCGCCCCCGCTTCGTGAACCGCTTCTTCGGAAAGGCGCAAATCGCCAGCGCCGGCTTCATGGGATTCGCCCACGGCCTCGCCGACGCGCAGAAGACCATGGGAGTGATCACCCTCGCCCTCGTCAGCGCGACGGCGGCGGGCACCTTCGCCGAGACCCCCGGATGGCTCGGCTTCCTCAAAATGGGCAAGTCGCCGGAGTCCGAACAGGGCCTGCGCCTCCTCCTCGACCCCGCCGCGAAACCCGAAGCGTTGCGCGACGCCGCCCTCACTCTCGAAGCGGAAGGCGCGAAGCTCCCGCGCGGCGAGTTTCGCGAGGCCTTCCTCACGCTCTCGGCCAAGGCCTTCGCCGCCCTCGGAGACGACGAAGCCGCCTCGCGCACCGGGGCGCTCGCCTCCGCCACGCACGAGGAGGCCCTCGCAGCAGAGGAGGCCCGCCTCCTTCCGAAGCTCCCGCTCCTCGGGCCGATGGTCGCCGGGAAGCACACCCATTGGGACACCGTCCTCGACCGGGCCATGGACGCCGCCCGACAGGGCGGCACCGCCCCCCTCCCCGCCGCCGCCGCGCAGGTGCGGGACCTCTCCCCCGACGTGCCCGTGTGGATCAAGATCATCTGCTCCCTCACCATGGCCGCCGGGACCATGGCCGGGGGCTGGCGCATCATCAAGACCCTCGGGCACAAGATGGTGAAGCTGCAACCCGTCCACGGCTTCGCCGCCGAGACCACCGCCGCCACCCTGCTGGCCGCGACCGGAGCGCTCGGGATGACCGTCTCCACGACCCACAGCGTCACCACCGCGATCATGGGCGTCGGCTGCGCGAAACGCTTCAACGCGCTGAAGCTACGCCTCGTCGAGCGCATCCTCTGGGCTTGGGTCCTGACCCTGCCCGCCGCCGGGCTGGCGGGTTACTTCTTCGTGGAGATCTTCCGGCTTTTCGGATGGATCGACTGACTGGCGCTCGCTTCTTCGAAGGACCGCTGATTGGCGCTGATCTACGCTGATTTTCCCAAACCAAAAGATCAGCGAAGATCAGCGGTCGCCGGAGGCCCATATCATAGGGCTTGCGGGTCGAGCCGGAGCGGAATTGAGCGGCCCGGCGGGTTACCGTCCTCTCACCAAGGCACGCCCGGCACCGTCTCCTTGAGGATCGCGCGGATCCTCGCCTTCTCGTCGGGAGGCAGATGCGCGTAGTCCCGGTCCGCCGGGCTCGCCGCGAGGGCGCGGTCCATGCGCTGGTAGAGGCGACGGCGGAAACCCTCGGGCAGCGCCTGGAAGAGCGGGGTGTGGATCATGTAGCTGCAGCGGTTGCGGAAAAGGTGCGTCTTCAGGTCGAAGTCACGCAGCGACTCCCCGCTCGCGGCGGCGCGACGGTCCGCGAGGAAAGCCTCTTTCAAAGCGGGATCACCCACCATGCCGCCCTTCGGCAAGGGGGCCTCGTCGGCGAAGAGGAGGTAGCGGACCAGTTCCTCGACTTGGCGCTCCATGTCGGCGCGATCCGTTTCGAGGAGCTTGCCCTTCCCCCGCGCGAGGGCGGTGCGGAGGCGGTAGTGGCTCTCGACGACGCGGTTCACGAAGCCCGCCTGATGCTCGTGGAGGAGGTGGGCGAGGAGGTCGCTCGTGGCCACGGGAAAGATCGACCAGTCGAAGCGCTCGCCCGGCGGCAGCGGCGTCGTGACGATGCCCTGCGGGGTGAAGCGGCCCGTGAGATTGCCCCAGTGCGGGCCGATCTCCTCCGCCCCGGTCACATGCCAGCCGCCGAAACGGTCCGAAAGCGGGATCTCATGACCCGAGAGGCCGCGTCGGTAGGATTCGAGGCTGCCGCCAGTCGGGCCGGGGATGACCGACTTGATGACGATGCCCGGCACCTCCCGCGTGTCCTCGTCGGAGTGGCAGTTCATGCAGCGTCGCGAGCGCTCCGCGACCGGGCGCGTCCCGGCCTTCGGAATGTCGAAGATGTAGAAGATCGCGCCCAGTTCCGGGTCGATGGAGACGATCTCGATCTTCCCGCCGGGCACATAGCCGAGGTAGATGTCGTCGTTGAAATAGAGCGCCCGGGGGCTTCTCGGCGAGATCAAGCTGAGCTGGAGGCTTGTCGTCGAGTAGACCAGCATCTGCGTTTCGACGGGGATCTTCAGCGCCTTGAGCAGGCTCACGAGATAGCCCTGCTCCGACGACTCGTCGAGGTTGAGCCGCCCTTGCTCAAGATCGTCCTTGATCCGAGTGAAGGGATCCTTCGGCGTGCGATTCCAGTAGTCGTGCTCCGGCGCGGCGAGGTCGGCGAAGGCGAGCGGGTTCGCCGCCTCGTTCCCCGAGACCGGGGAAAGGCCAAGGACGAAGGCCAAGGAAACGAGGCGGGAGGACGACATGGCGGGAACTCTACGACGCGCGACCGGGGCCACGCAAGCCCGGCCCTGCGCCATGGGCCGCCAGTCGTCTCCCGGCCCCGAAAGGCGGAAGGCGATACCGCGCCGAATCATGCGATACGACCGAGCAGCCGCCGCACGCGGAAGCGAATCATCCCTCCGGGGGCGGGCCATTCGAATTCGTCTCCCGTCCGGTAGCCGATCATCGCCGCGCCGAGCGGGGCGAGGACGGAGATGCGCCCCTCGTCGATATCGGCCATCTCGGGATAGACCAAGGTGTAGGTGGAGAGGCCGCCGCCGAGGTTTTCCAGTTCGACGGTCGAGTTCATGGTGATGACGTTGTCGGGCAACTGGTTTTCGGGCACGACCGTGGCCCGGTCGAGCTCGGCTTGAAGGCGTTTCAGGTTTTCGCCGTCCGGGCCTCGTTGCGAAGCGCTGACGCGGATGAGTTCGCGGAGTTTCCGGAGGTCGTTTTCAGTGAGGTGAATAGGCAAAGTCATGATATTTCTGGGGGGATTGGAACATAGAAAGAGAGGCGGGCGGGACAGCCGCAACCGCCATGACGAACCCGGGAAGACGTTCCCAGGCACTCAAGAAGCCGGGAAAAGGGGAGCCGGGATCGGAGGAAAATTCCCGGCTCCCTTAAGAGCAGGCGGCGGCCAGACGATTGACGAGAGTACCGAAACGCAACCCTCCACGGGATCCGAGTCCGGTTTGCGAGCAATCCACGCTTCTGTTCAAGCCATTGGCCATTGCCAGAAGCTACCCCGAATCTTCGTCACAGGCAAGCCGCTGCGCCTTGTCGTCACACCAGACCAAGCGGGCGCAAAATCCATTCGGTGACGCCCCGCTTCAACCCCTCAAATCTCCGCCCGCGTCACCGCGATGTCCCCGCGAAAACAGACGTCCACGTCGCTGCCCGGCACCCGCGGGCGCTCGTGGTAGTCGCCCGCGTAGCGGAGCCGACCCGGCTCGTCCTCCTCGTAGCGGACGTGGAGGGAATGCCGCTCCTGTTCGCAACGGACGAGGCGGGGCTCGGAATCGCCGGGGGCGGGATGGGGCAGGTTCACGTTCCAGAACCGACCCGACCCCGGCGGCTCGGCGACGAGTTCCTCCAGCGCGCGCCGGGCGCGGGAGGCGGCTTTTTCCCAATCCACTTCGAGCCCGCGCCGCAGGTAATGGGAGACCGCGACCCCGGGGATCCCCGCGAAAGCCGCCTCCCTCACGACCGCGACCGTGCCGGAGATGGCGAAGTCGTGCCGCCCCAGATTGCCACCGTGGTTGATGCCCGAAAGCACCCAGTCGGGAGGCGAGGGCATCAGATGGGCGAGGGCGACGCGCACGCAGTCGGCCGGGGTCCCGTCGATGGCGAAGGTCCGCTCCCCTCGCCTTTCGTAGCGGATCGGCGTGTCGGTGGTGACGCGGTGCCCCACCTGCGAACGCTGCGTCGCCGGGGCCACGATCCAGACCTCGTCGAACAGCCCGCCCGCCACGGAGCGGAGCGCGGCGAGCCCGGCGGCGTCGATGCCGTCGTCGTTGCTGAGCAGGACGGTCCTCATGGGCGCTATGGGAAAATGCGGGATTGCTTCATCCGTCGCGCAGGTCTATCCATGCGCCGTGGCCGAGACGCAAGAGATCCTTTTCTACGACCGTTACGAGGGGCGGCTCCGCTCCGAGGCGATCTATGGGGAAAAGGCGCTGCGCTGGGCCTACGGGACCGCCTTGGGCCGCCTCTGCCTGGAGGGTGCGATCAAGCGCCGCTGGTTCTCCCGCCTCTACGGCCTCTGGGCCGACAGCCGCGCCTCGGCCAAGGAGATCGCCCCCTTCATCGCCCGTTTCGGGATCGATCCTGGCGAGTTTCTCGACCCGCCCGAATCCCTCCGCAGCTTCAACGAGTTCTTCTCCCGCCGTCTTCGCCCCGGTGCCAGGCCCCTTGCGCCGGGGGAGGACAGCGTGCTTTTTCCCGCCGACGGGCGGCACCTTCTCGTCCCGGACCTTTCCGCCGAGTCGACGATCTACGCGAAGGGCCGACGATTCGACCTCGCCCAGCTCCTCGGCGACGCGACTCTTGCGGAGCGTTTCGCAGGCGGCAGCGCGGTCCTCTCGCGGCTCTGCCCGACGGACTACCACCGTTTCCATTTCCCCCTCGACGGGGAATGCGGCGCGCCCCGTCTGATCAATGGCCATCTCTATTCCGTCAATCCCATCGCCCTCGCCCGTTCCCTGCGCCATCTCCTCGAAAACAAGCGGAGGGCCACCGAGGTGCGGCAGCCCCGCATCGGGAGCTATCTCTTTCTGGAGATCGGGGCGACGAACGTGGGCAGCATCATCGACACCACCACTCCCGGAAAAACAGTCGCGAAAGGAGAGGAGAAAGGGTTCTTCCGCTTCGGCGGGTCGATGGTGATGAGCCTCTTTCCCGCCGGGGCCTTCGTGCCCGATCCCGACCTCGCCGGGCAGTCCGCCTCGGGCATCGAGCTTTATGCCCGCATGGGGGACCGCATGGGTGTCGTGGGCCACGGGTCACGGGTCATGGGTCACGAGTCGCGGGCATAAAAAAACGGCTGCCCTTTGCGGAGCAGCCGTTTTTGAAAGGCGTTGGGATCGGGGCGCGGGCCGTGGCCCGGCATCCCTCATCCATGGCCGTTCACTTGCAATGCGAAACGCAAGCCTTTTTGGGGCAGCACTTGTGCTTGCAGGCGCCGAGGGAAAGGGTGCCGACGGCGACGATGGCGATGAGGATGATGCTCTTCATGATGTGGTTGTATGCAGGTTTGTGTTGGATCCAAATAAAACGCGGCAGCGTGGCCGAACCCAGCCGGGCCCGGAACGCCAAACGGTTGCATTCGGGTTGGAAGACCGTAGACTCGCGCACTTCAAAAAAAAAGCAACCCATGAGTCGTCAGCCAAAACACCTCGCCGTGGCGGGCGCGACCGGGGCCGTGGGGGTCGAGATCCTCAAGTGCCTCGAACAGCGCGATTTTCCCGTCAGCGAACTCACCCTCCTCGCCTCCGCCCGCTCCGCCGGGAAGACCGTCTCGTTCCGCGGCAAGGAAGTCGTGATCAAGGAGCTGACCCCCGACTCCTTCGCCGGTGTCGATATCGCCCTCTTCAGCGCCGGAGGAGGGATTTCCAAGGCTTTCGCGCCCCACGCGGTCGCCGCCGGGGCCGTCGTCGTGGACAATTCCTCGGCCTTCCGCATGGATGAAAGCGTCCCCCTCGTCGTGCCCGAGATCAACCCGGAGGACGCGCAGACCCACCCCGGCATCATCGCGAACCCGAACTGCACCACCATCGTCACCCTCATGGCGCTGAACCCGCTCCACCGGGCCTTCGGCGGGGTGAGGTCCGTGATCGCGTCCAGCTACCAGGCCGTTTCCGGCAGCGGGGCGCAGGGCATCGTGGAGCTGGAGGGCCAAGTCAACGCCATCGCCAAGGGGGAGCCGCTCCCCGAGCGCAAGGTCTACTCGCGCCAGATCGCCTTCAACGTCATCCCCCAAGTCGATGTCTTCCTTGAGAACGGCTACACCAAGGAGGAGATGAAGATGCACCACGAAGGCCGCAAGATCCTCCACGCTCCCGACCTGAAGGCCTCCGTCACCTGCGTCCGCGTGCCGGTCTACCGCTCGCATTCCGTGGCCGTCACCGCCGTCTTCAACGAAAAGCCCACGGTCGAGGCGGCCCGCGCCGCCATCGCCGCCGCGCCCGGCGTCCACGTCATCGACGATCCCGCCGCCGACATCCCCCTCTACCCGACCCCGCTCGACTCGACCGACGGCGACGACTGCCTCGTCGGCCGCCTCCGCGAGGACCTCGTGCTGGAGAACGCCCTCACTTTCTGGGTCGTCGGCGACCAGGTGCGCAAGGGCGCGGCGCTGAACGCGGTGCAGATCGCGGAACTGCTGTAAAGGGCATGGACGCCGCCTATCTCGAAGCCCGCTGCCGCCTCGTCGACGCGGCCCTCGACCGTTTTCTGCCGAAGGCGAAGACCCGCCCCGCGACGATCCACGAGGCGATGCGCTACAGCCTCTTCGCCGGAGGCAAACGGCTGCGCCCCGTGCTCTGCCTCGCCTCGACCGAGGCCTGCGGAGGTTCGGTCGAGGCCGCCCTGCCCCCGGCGGCGGCGGTGGAGTGCATCCACACCTACTCCCTCATCCACGACGACCTGCCCTGCATGGACGACGACGACCTGCGGCGCGGTCGACCGACCTGCCATGTGAAATACGGCGAGGGCATCGCCGTGCTCGCGGGTGACGCCCTCCTCACCCTCGCCTTCGAAATCCTCGCGCAAACCGCGCCCTCGCGCCGCCATGGAGTCGCCGGCTACGTTTCCGAACTGGCCGTGGCCTCGGGCAGTCGGCACCTCATCGGCGGGCAGGTCCTCGACCTCGAAGGGGAAGGGAGCGACATCCTCCTCAGCCCCGCCCAGCTACGATACATCCACGAGAGCAAGACGGCGGCCCTGCTCACCACCTCGATCCGCCTCGGGGCCATGACCGCGAACGCCACGCCCGCGAAGCTCGCGGCGCTCTCGACCTATGGCCGCTCCCTCGGCCTCGCCTTCCAGATCATCGACGACATCCTCGACGTCACCTCCACCCCGGAGAAGCTCGGCAAGAGCGTGGGCAAGGACGAGGCCACCGCGAAATCGACCTACCCCGCCCTCTACGGGCTCGAAAAAAGCCGCAAGGAGGCCGCAAAACTGACAAAGCAAGCTCACGACGCCTTGAAACCCTTCGCGAAAAAGGCGGAAAGGCTGCACGAGATCGCCGACTACCTCCTCGACAGGGACTATTGAGGGGAACGCGGGACCGCTGATTGGCGCTGATCCGCGCTGATTTTTTCAAGACCAAAAAAGATCAGCGGTCGTCCAAGCTTCGGATTTCGGATTTACCTCACCACCCCGACCGGGAAATCCTGTCCCCGGCTGTAGCTCGTCGGGAACTGCGGCGCTCCGGTCAGCTCGCGGCTCAGTTCGGGCACGGCTTCGTTGATGTGCAGCTCCAGCTCCTTCACCGTGATCCGTCCGTCTTTGTTGGCGTCGGCCTTGGCTCCGGTGAGGCCGTCGAGCAGGGCTTTGGTGAAGATGCCGTGGCCGATCTCCGCGCTCTCGCGGGCGAAGGCCTCCGCTCCCGTGCTCGCGATCACCACCGTGCCCGTGGCGCGGGCGAGCTGGGCGATGGCCTTTTGCTCGGCCGCTCCGCGCATCGCGAAGCTATCGACCAAGCCGCCGCTCTGGCAAGTGTCGAGCAGCATGAGCTGCTTGCGAGCCGGCACCTTGGCGCACCAGTCCTCCAAGTCGCCTCGGGACACGGCCTTTTCCGCAAGCCGTTCAGGGTTGCCGTAGATCTGGGTGACGTCGTGCGGCACAAGGTAGAAGGTTGGATCGCCGCCGTCCTCCACTGCTTCGCCCATGGCCCCGTGCCCGGCGTAGATGAAGACGAAGACGTCCTGGGGCTTGGCGCTGGAGGCCAATTCGGCGAATTTCGCCTCGATCCTCGGCCTGGTTGCTTCGGCGTCGAGGAGTTGGTGGACATGGACCTCGGCGAAGAGTCCCTCGCTCCGTTGCCGGAAGGCGGTAGAGGTGGCTTCGGCGTCCGGCACGCAGTAGCTGAGGTTCAAGGCCGGGTTCAGGTATTGGTTCAGGCCGATGGCGAAGACGTGCAGGTTGGCATGGGCTTCCTCGCCGTGGAAGTGGACGAGGGTTTGGGCGGGGTGGCCGAGGGTCTTGGCGTCGTTGGCGGCCTGGGCCTTGAGCAGGTTCTCGCCGGGTTCGAGGGTGACCACGTAGCTCTCCGCGACGAGGAGCCGTCCGTCGCGCCGTCCGCCTCTGGCTTCGCCCTCGGGAGGGAGGCGCTTGCCGTTGTGGTAGAAGGCGAGTTCGTTGAGTCCGCCGCCGACGTTCAGCGCCTCGACGGTGACGCGCAAGGTTCCGGTGGGGACGGTGGCCCCGTCGTCCACACCGACGATGGAGAGCTGCGGGGTCTGGCGCAGGGCGCTCTCGAGGTCGAAGACGATGCCCAGTTCCTTGGCGACCTCCTCGCTGGTTTTGGCTTCGGCGAAGACTCGCTGGACGATGTCGGGACGGCGGAAGGCGTCCCAGAGCTGGTCGACGGAGAAGAAGGTCGCCTCCTCGGCCTTGCCCCGGTTGACGTGCCAGCCAATGAGATCCTGCCCGCCCTCGGAGCTGACGAAGTAGCCTCCTGGCGTCCAGAGCGCCCAGCGTTTCTGATCGGCGTGGGGGAAGAAGGCGAGGAGTTCCCGGCCTTTGTTGGCCATGTCGTGCCAACGGATCGAGCCGTCGTGGTAGGCGGCGACGGCGTAGCGACCGTCCTGGGTGAGGTTCACCGCCCATGCCGTGCCCGGTACGGGCACGCTCCAGCGCTCTTGTCCGTCGGCTTCGAAACAACGCAGAGCCCACTCCGTGCCGAGGAGGAAGCAGGAGGCGTCCGGGGCGATGGCGAGGCTGCGTGAGATTTCGCGTTCTTGCAAGGGGAGGGCCTTGCCGCCGAGCTTGGGTTCGGTGGTGTTGAACCAATCGGTGACGGGCAAGCCTTCGGTACGGGGCGGGCGGAGGCCGTCGGCAGGGGCGGCTTGCCCCGGCGCGAGCTTGGTTTGGAGGAGGTGGAAGACGGCGGGGGATTTTCCGAAGGGTTCGTATTCGAAGGCGACGGACGAACCGTCCGGGGCGAGGAGGAAGGTGGCGTGCAACTCCCGGTAGTCCGCGACGGGCGGAGCGCCGAGGGTCTCGACGCCCGATTCGGAAAGAACACCCCAAGCGGGATCGCCCGAGGCGAAGAGGAAAGCGCCGCCGGGAAGGGGATGGAGGTCGAGAAGGGAGTCTCGTGAGGCGGGAACGTCGCGGAAAGGACCGCGCCCGGCCTGGCTCCACAGGCGGACGGGGCGGGAACCCTCGATCTGCCACCGTCCCCCGGCGGCGAGAGTCCGGCCGTCGGCGCTCCAAGCAACGCTGTTGAGCGCGCCATCGTCCACGCCGGAGGTGTCGGGGGCGAAGAGCAAGGAGAGGTCGTGGGCGTCGCGCACCTCCACGGCGGCGGCGTCCTCGAACCCGATGGCGAGGCGGGCACCGTCGGGCGAGAAGCGGAGGGAGGAAGGTTGCTTGCCGGAGTCGGTAGCGACGGAGCGGAGTTTCCGCAAGCCCGCTCCGACGATCTCGTAGAGCCGCACCTGGCCGTCGAAACAGGACGCGGCGAGGCGGTCTTCTCCCTGCCAGTCGAGGTCGTTGACAAGATCCCCGTAGTCGGCGTCCTCGCCGAGGAGGCGGCCCGTGGCCGGATCCCAGACGCGGATGCCGTTCTGCCCGAACAGCCCGGCGGCGAGGCGGGTGCCGCCGGGGGAGAAGGCGAGATCGAGAACGACATCGGGCAGGTCGCCCAAGCGGCGCACCAGCCGCCCGCTGGCCGTGTCGAAGAGGGAGATGCTGATAGCCTTGTCCCATTCGTACCCCGTCCACCCTCCCACGGCGGCCAGGGAACCGTCCGGGCTGAGCGCTCCGCTGAAGAGCATCCCCTCCTCGCCTTCGCCGAGCGGCGGGCGCAGGACGCGCAGGAGCCTGCCTTCCTGCCCTTTTTTCAGCGACCAGAGCCGGGCGGTCTTGTCCTCGGAGACGGTCAGGGCGAGGGTGCCGGCGGCGGCGGTGGAGAGGCGCTTGATCACCGCCGTGTGCATCCCGGCGTCGATGCGGAGGACGGGATCGGTGGACGGTTCGGCGGCGGGGAGGGAGGACGCCGCCAAAAGGAGGCACGCGGGGAGAAGGAAGCGGTGGGTGGCGGCGGTCATGGGTCACGAGTCACGAGGGGGAGTCACGGGGCGGCGGGAGTGGATGGGAGACGAATGGTGGTGGTTCTTTATGCACCGATCAGCGCGTCTTTGTCAAGGAGGGGGACTTTCCCAAGTCCCCGCTATCCAAACGGGACTTGGAAAGTCCCGCTCCCTGTTCACACCATCCGCCGCAAATACCGCCCCGTTAACGATCCCTCCGCCTTCGCCACCTGCTCGGGCGTTCCCTGTGCGACGATCTGCCCGCCCGCCCCGCCTCCTCCGGGTCCGAGGTCGATGACCCAGTCGGCGCATTTGATCACGTCGAGGTTGTGCTCGATCACGATCAGCGTATTGCCTTGGTCGCGGAGGCGGTAGAAGACCTCCAGCAGGGTCGCGATGTCGGCGAAGTGCAAACCCGTGGTCGGTTCGTCGAGGAGATAGACGGTCTTGCCGGTCGCGCTTTTGCCCAGTTCGCCCGCGAGCTTGATGCGCTGGGCCTCGCCGCCGGAGAGGGTCGTGGCGGATTGCCCGAGGGCGAGATAATCGAGCCCGACATCGCGGAGGGCGCGGAGGGGCTGGGCGATCTTGGGGACTTTCTGGAAGAAGTCGAGAGCCTCCTCCACGGTCAGGTCGAGGACGTCGGCGATGCTCTTGCCGCGATAGGTCACGTCGAGGGTCTCGCGGTTGTAGCGGCGTCCGTTGCAGGATTCGCAGGTGACATAGACGTCGGTGAGGAAGTGCATGTCGATGCGGATGGCCCCGTCGCCTTGGCAGGTCTCGCAGCGCCCGCCCTCGACGTTGAAGCTGAAGCGCCCCGGCCCGTAGCCTCGCGTCCGCGAGGCGGGAAGCTGGGAGAAGAGGTCGCGGATCGGCGAGAAGACGCCGACGTAGGTCGCGGGATTCGAGCGGGGGCTGCGCCCGATGGGGGCCTGGTCGATGACGATGGCCTTGTCGAGATGCTCCAGGCCCTCGATGGCGTCGTGCTCGCCGGGCTTGTCCTTGCTGCCATGGAAATGGCGGAAGAGGGCGCGGCGCAGGATGTCGTCGACGAGGGTCGATTTGCCGCTGCCGGAGAGTCCGGTCACGCAGATGAAGCGCCCGAGGGGAAAGCACACGTCGAGGTTCTTCAGGTTGTGCTCGCGCGCGCCGCGCACGACGAGCTCGCGCGTCGCCTCGCCGGCGATGAGGGTTTTGTCAGGAATGTCGATGCCTTTCCGTCCTGACAGATACGCTCCGGTGATGGACTTCGGATTCGCCGCGACCTCCTCGGGCGTGCCCTGGGCGAGGAGCTCGCCGCCGTGCGCCCCTGCGCCGGGGCCGAGGTCGAGGAGCTGGTCGGCGGCGCGGATCGTGTCCTCGTCGTGCTCGACGACGATCACGGTGTTGCCCGCGTCGCGCAGGTCGCGCAGGGTGGCGATGAGCTTTTCGTTGTCCGACTGGTGCAGGCCGATGCTGGGCTCGTCGAGCACGTAGAGCACGCCCGCGAGACCCGCCCCAAGCTGGGTGGCGAGGCGGATGCGCTGGCTCTCCCCGCCCGAGAGGGTGCCGCTCTCGCGGTCGAGGGTGAGGTAGCCGAGGCCCACGGTGTCGAGGAAGGCGAGGCGCTTGCGCACCTCCGCAAGCACTTCGGTGGCGTAGGTCGCCTGCGTCTCGGTCAGTTCCACCCCGTCGAGCCAGACGATGGCCTCGGCGATGTTCAGCGCGGTGAAGCCCTCAATGGAGAGGGGCCGCTCGCGATGGGAGAGGGTCACGGCGAGGATTTCGTCCTTGAGCCGCTTGCCGTTGCAATCCGGGCAGGGCTTCGCCGACATGAAGCGCCGTACGTTGCGCTTCGTCATCTCGCTGTCGCTCGTTTCGAGAAGTCGCGCCGCCTGGGTGGCGAGGCCCTCGAAACGCTCGTCGCCGTGGAGCAGGGCCTTCTTGAATTCGCGCGGCAGACTGCGGATGGGCGCGTCGGGGTCGGCTTGGTAGTGCTTGGCGAGGTCGTCGATGGCCCGTTGGTGGTAGCCTTTGCGCGACTTCGAGCCGCTCCACCAAGTCTTGACCCCGCCCTCGCACAGGCTTTTGCCGGGATCGGGCACGATCAGTTCAGGATCGGGGACGAGGCGCGAGCCGAGGCCGTGGCAGGTCGGGCAGGCCCCGGCGTGGCTGTTGAAGGAGAAATGCTTCGGCGTCAGCTTCGGAAGGGAGAATCCGGTCTCGGGGTTGGTGTATTGGAAGGTGAAATCGTGCCGCTCGTAGTCTTCCGCGTCCGGCGTCTGGACGAGGGAGGCGACGCGGTTCTCCGAGAGCTTCTGCGCCGTCTCCAGCGAATCGGCGAGACGGCTGCGCAGGTCCTCGCGCACGACGAGACGGTCGATCACGATCTCGACGGTCTTGGCCTTCGCCTTTTCCGGGATCTCCTCGATCTCGACGAACTGCCCGTCGAGGCGGGCGCGCAGGAAGCCTTGGACGCGGTAGCGTTCGAGCGCTTCGCGGAGCGGCTCGCCCTTTTCGAGCTTCACCTGGGCGACGAGGACGAGCCGCGTGCCTGCGGGAAAGGCGACGAGCGCATCGACGATGTCCTTGATCGTGTGCCGCACCAGCGGCGCGCCCGTGACCGGATCGTGGGGACGCCCGAGGGCGGCGTAGAGGATGCGCAGGTAGTCGTAGATCTCCGTGGCCGTGGCGATGGTCGAGCGCGGGTTCGGCTGCGAGCTGCGCTGCTCGATGGCGATGGCCGGGGTGAGGCCCTCGATGAAATCGACCTCCGGCTTTTCGAGACGGTCAAGGAACTGCCGCGCGTAGGCCGAGAGCGACTCCACGTAGCGGCGCTGGCCCTCGGCGTAGAGCGTGTCGAAGGCCAGCGAGGACTTGCCCGAGCCCGAGACGCCGGTGATGACGACGAAGCGGTTTCTCGGGATTTCCAAATTGAGGTTTTTCAGGTTATGCTGTCGGGCACCCTGAATACGAATCGTCGCGTCGTCGCCCATGTCGAAGCCGGATGCGGTGTTGCGCTCTCACTCCGCCGCCTTTGCCAGAAAGCCGGACGGGGAAATGGCGGCGACCGGAGACCTCCGGTAGTCGGCGACGTTGCGGGTGACGATGAAGTCCGCCTTCCACGCCAGCGCGACCGCCGCTTGGAAGGCGTCCTCAAGATCGGCCATCGGCGAGCCGACCGCCCAACGGGCGTCCTGCGTGCCCACCTCGGGGACTTCGACGATTTGAAGGAGCCGCTTCAAAAAGACGCGGCCGCCCTTGAGCAGGTAGGAGCAGTTGCAGAGCGAATGCCACGCGACGGCGGCGCACCCTCCGGCCTCGGCCCATTCGAGCACGCCCACGCTGTCGGAGAGATGGGGAGTCCTCGCCAAGGCCACGTCCAGAAGGACATCCGTATCGATCAGAATGCGCATCACCGGAGGTACTTTGAGCGAAGGGCTTCATGGCGGGGATCGCTGCCCGGGGCGGGTTCGCGTAGTCGGGCGCTGCCGACCATCGTCGCGACGATGCCTCCTTTCGAACGGGCCGCCTCCTCCGCCTCCACGAGCGAGGCGAAGAGCCCGGACACCGTCGTCTGCCGCCGCCGGGCGACCTTCTTGGCGAGGCGATGCACTTCCGGTTCCAGCGTGATGGTGACACGAGTTTTCATGCGTATGAATAAATCGGGAATCGTGCATATCGTCAAGGATGGCGATTCGGATGGGGAAAGGGTTTGAACCGCGAATGGACACCGATGAACGCAAATCCGATCAGGAAGCGGAACATCTCGGGATTTCCAAATTCAGGTTTTTCAGGTTATGCTGTCGGGCACTCTGAATACGAATCGTCGCGTCGTCGCCCTTCTCACGCATATGGCAGGATCTCCGGAACGGAAGTGGACAACATTGAGGAAGATCGCCCCGCCGCAAGGGAAGGTTCCTGCGGCGGCGGAGACCCTGTCCGGTCCTGCGCCCGACCCGGTCGAGTCCGCGCCGCCCAAGCCGACCAGTCCCTCCGCCATCCTCGTGGCCCATCCCGTCGCCTCCACCTCGCGTCTCATCCGCGAGACGCTAGAGCAATTCACCGGGGCGCAGGTCTTTTCCACCGCCGATCCGCTCCGCGCCTTCGAACTGGCCCTGCAACGGCCCTATGGCCTCTTTTTCTTCGCCATGCGGGTGGGCGAGCTCTCCGGCCCAATGCTCTACGAACTCGTTTCGAAGGCCTGCACCGCTGGGCGCGGTCCCCGGCTCCTCGCCCCCGCCGTGGTCTTCGTGCGGGAAAAGGACGATCCCAAGCTCCCCGATTCCCTCGCCCGCGATGTGCGGGTCAAGGACGTGCTGAGCAAGCCGATCCGCATCGAACGCCTGCTGGAGTCGGTCGCCGGGGTGCTGGAGGTGAAGGACCCGACGGCACGGGGGTGAGGCGCCTTTTGCCCCCCTTTGCGGTCATCCGGCCCCCGGCTCAGCGCCGCTTGCGCTCCTGCTTCTCGAAGAGGGGCAGCAGCTCGGCTTCGATCCAAGCGAAGGCGGCGTCCATACCCTCGTCGCGGTAGAGGGTGCCGATCTTGGCCTCGACCGCGGTGGGGTTGCCGAGACAGGCGAGGAACTGGTTCGAGGTCATGCGCCGCTGCGTCTCGCCGCAGACCGTACCGCGCTCGCGCAGGATCCAAGTGCGGGCGAACAGGTCCAGGATGGTGTCGCCGATCCAAGCCAGCTCCTGCTCGCGGCGGCGGCTCTCGTCTTTTTTCGAGGGTTTCATCGGGTGTGGTCGCGGCGGTAGGCTTCGAGGGCCTCGTTGGTGATGGTGTAGCGCGCCCCGCATCGCGGACAGTTCGCCGCGATCACCTCGCCGCCGCCGAAGACGGAATCGAGGGCGCTTTCGCTGAGGTTCGCGACGATGGGGAGGATGCGATCCGGCCCGCAGCCGCAGTCGAAGCGGCAGACGCGGGTCTCCAGCAGGCTCAGGGTCTCGGTCCCGTCGATGGCGCGGACCGCTTCGTCATCGAGGTCGGCGAACCATGCGAGGTCGTAGCCGGGCTGGGCGGTGACGAGGGCGAAGGCGTCGCCGCCGAGCCGGAAATAGCGGCCAGGCCTCTGCTCGCTCTGGCGGTAGTAGTCCTCGGCGACGGCGAAAAAGTCGAGGGCTCCGGCCTCGATGACGCTCTGGCGCGGCTCGTGGCCCGAGACGGTGACCTGGGAGACGAAGAGGTCACGGTCGCGCTCGCGCACATCCTCGGTGAAGAGGCGGCCGACGAGGTTGCCGAGGCGGTTGCTGCCGGTGACGAAGGCGTTCTGCCGCGGATCTTGCCAGCTCAGGGTCCAGGCGATGGCCTCGTTCCGCGGGCGCGAGGCGAGGTGCAGGGCGAGGGCGGCGAGGCCGTCCTTGAGGAGCCCGTCTTGCTCCGGCGCGTGCCGGATGCCGTGCTGCATCAGATGGAGGTAGTAGTCGGTATAGATAGCCGAGAAGTCGCCGCGCACGAGGAGGGCATTGCGCTCCCGCACGAAAAGGCAGTGGATCTCGATCGGCTCGTTGGCCGCCGCGTGGTCGGGGTCGTCGGACATGGGAGCGGGAAGATAGGGGCGCTTTCCCGGTCGCGGAAGGGAAATCCGAAGCTCGAAACCCGAAATCCGAATCTGGAAAATGCGGATTGAATCCTGTCGCGGGAGGGTGTTAAGAGACACCGTCGCATGAACGAATCCGATCTGGTCAGAATCCTCCAAGGCACCGCCGACTTCGCCGGGGTCGGGGCGGGTGCGCTCACGGGGTTGATCGGGGCCGGGTCCGTCGTCGAGCCGGCCGTGGGCTCGGACATCATCCGGCAGGGCGAGCCGGGCCGTCACGTCTGGATCCTGATCGAGGGGGAGCTGGACATCCTCGTCCACGGTGCCCCGGTGAACCATCTCTCGCGTCCCGGCGAGGTCGTCGGCCAGATCAGCGCCGTCTCCTTCATCCCGGCGACGGCGACGGTGCGGATCGCGGCCCCTTCGAAATGCCTTTCGATCCCGCAGCCGTCGCTCCACGGCCTCTTCGCCGCCCATCCCGACCTCGCCGAGGCGCTGCTGCGCTCGATGACGAAGTATTTGGGTGCGCCTTGAGATCGCTCAGGGCGCGACGCCCTCCTTCATCTCCTGCGAGAGCTGGAAGAGGCGGTGGACCTGTTTCAGCGGGATGTGGGAAACATCGACGCGGCGCTCCGCACCGAGGAGGATGGAGAAGGTGCCGAGACCCTTGCCCTCGTCGCGCATGAGGGTGTTGGTGACGGAGGGCCACGGATGCGCCTCCAGCTCGTAGCCCCTGCGGTTCTCGGTCATGAGGAAGAGATGCCGGTCGGTGACGATGACGCACAACTTCGTCTTGCTGAGCAGCCCGACCTTGGCCTGGACCGCGATGTAGTAGATGCTCTCGCCGGGGCCGACGACGTTGGAGACTTCGCGGAAGGCGACGCCGACGCGCTGGGTATCCTGCCCGTCGTCCACGAAGTGCGAGATCTGCTCTTGCACCTCGAAGACTTCGTGGATGGGCTTCCACTCGCCGATGCCGTCGTAGTAGACGAGGTCGTTCACTCCGATCTCGTCAGCGTTGAGGAGCTGGAGCAGCTCGTCCTGGTTGTAGGGGCCGCGCGGATCGCGCTCGCCTCGTTTCAGAATGGAGAATTGGATTCCGGAGGCCTCGACGTCGCTCATAGGATGGGGCGGGGTTGTATTTACAATGTGAGTGTGACGGAAATGGCCATCCAAGGCAAGACGAAAAATCGCGGATGGAGAGATTCCGTGGCCGGGTTCCAGCGCCGGACAGGGCCAAATGGGTCCGGCGTCCGGGGGAAATCGGTGGGGGCCGAGTGCCGGAAGGGGATCGAAAAGACTTGCGCTGCGGCCAAGCTTCGGGAATTATGTTCATAAAAACACATACCGAACGAGATCACGCCCTTCGAAGGAATCCGCCGGATGGACCCGGCGGGCGGTGAATATTGGTCCAGCCGGGACTTCGCCAAAGTACTCGGTTACTCGGACTACCGCAATTTCCAGTCCGTCATCGAATCCGCCCGCATCGCCTGTTCCAACAGCGGGCAGCGGGTGGAGGATCATTTCGGTGAGGTCACCGATATGATCGAAATCGGCAAGGGCGGGCAGCGCGCGGTGAAGACGGTGATGATGTCCCGCTACGCCTGCTACCTCGCCATCCAGAATGCCGACCCGTCCAAGGAGATCGTCGCCCACGGGCAAACCTACTTCGCCATCCAGACGCGGCGGCAGGAACTGAGCGACGAGGAGATGGAGACCGAGCGCCGCCTCACGATCCGCGCGGAGTAGCGGAAGCACAACAGCCAGCTCGCCGACGCGGCTAGGGATGCGGGCGTGATCGAGCCGAGGGATTACGCGATCTTCCAGAACCACGGCTACATGGGCCTGTACGGCGGTCTCGGGGCGCAGGACATCCATCGCCGGAAGGGACTCAAAAAGAGCCAGCAGATCCTCGACCACATGGGCAGCACCGAACTCGCCGCCAATCTCTTCCGCGCCACCCAAGCCGAGGAGAAGCTGCGGCGCGAGAGGATCGCGGGGAAGGAAAAGGCCAACCGGGCGCACCGGGAGGTGGGTGCCAAAGTGAGGCAGACCATCCAAGAGCTCGGTGGCACCATGCCCGAGGAACTGCCGCCGGCGGAGAGTATCAAGAAGCTCGAATCCAAGGCGGGGAAGGGGTTGAAGGGAGGGGGCAAAGGGACGCCGCCTCGCTGAAGCGGCTTCGCAGACTCCGTCGGCTCTACGAGGTCTTGAACCAACGCTGGGCGTTCTTCGGAAACAGCTCCGGCACGGTGACTTTCAACGCTTTGGCGAGGTAGAGCAGTTCCATGTCCGACACCCACGTCAGTTCATCAAAGAGGGGGACGTGATCTGGGCGTTTGATCCTCCGTTCGATGTTCGTTTCACCGAGGACCAGCTTCGGGCGCTGCCTCCTCCGGCCCGTCAGCAAGCGCTCTACTATTCGTCGTTCGAGAAGCAGCACGGATGCTACTTGCTCACCGGGGACGACGACCGCTTTATGAACCACTCGGACACTCCCAATGCGTTCGACCACGGCGACTTGATTGCCGCCATCCGGGACATTCAGTCAGGGGAGGAGATTACCGTGGATTACAACCAGTTTGGATACGCTTTTCGCAGCAAATGAGCGCAACCGTGTGGCTTCATCTGCTCTGGTTGATTGCGATTTGCACCGTGGGCGATCTCTTGTTCAAACGCGCCGCCCTACAACCGCAACCTTGGTTGTCTGGCAGTTTCATCGCGGGGTCATTGATCTACGGTCTTTGCGGCTTCAGTTGGGTGATCGTTTTGAAGACCGCCAAGCTCGCTATCTCCGGCGTAATCTTCTCCGTCCTGTGGAGCGTCTGCCTTGCCGTGTGCGGCGTGATCTTCTTCGGCGAACATCTCTCCGCTCGTGAAGTTTTGGGATTAGCGCTTGGGATGGCGTCGCTGCTCTTGTTGAGTCTTTAGCAGCTTCTGGGGATGGATAACGGCACGGGGATTGACCACGAGCGTTTCATCCTTCCGCCAGTCTGGATTCGTGGAAATTCGCGGAGATTTTCGGCCATTCGCGTCAAAAAGAATGGGAACGCAAATGACCGCGAATGGGACGCGAATCGCCGCAAATGAAAAAGCGGTATCGGTCGAACGTGGCGGAAGATGCCAATCTTCCGAAACCGGAGCGGTCGCCCTACAGATGCCCATCCGCCCTCACCCCCCGACCTGACGGATCCAATCCGGCAGGTTGTAGTAGTTCGTGACCCGACGGATGCGGCCTCCGGCGATTTCGAAAAAGGCCCCGACACGGAGGTGGTAGGTTTGCCCGGTGGCCTCGGGCAGCCCCTCGTCGGTGGCGAGGTATTCCCCCCGGATGAAGAACTCGGCGGCGGCACGGGTGCCGCTCACGTCCACCATCACCACGAGATCCTCGACCTGCTCCGCATAGCAGCGATCCATGTGCCCGAGGAAGCTCTCGAAGGCCTCGACGCCTCCGACGCTCGCGCCCTGGTTGATGTCGTGGACCACGTCCCGGTCGAGGAGCCGCAGCATCGCGGCGCGGCCTCCCGCGTTGAAGGCTTCGTAGTAGAGGCGGATGAGTTCTTCGGTGTCGCTTTGAGTGCAGTCCATGGAACCGAGGATCGCGCGGGCGGCGCGGGGGCGCAAGAAGGCAAAATATTTTTTGAACAAAAACATGCAATGATTATCTGATCTTGCCGAGATCACTGAAAAGCCCCCATTTTCCTCCACGGAACTTGCCTATGAACCCGAACCAGTTCACCCATAAACTCCAAGAAGCCCTCCAAGCGGCGCAGTCGCTCGCCGAGGGGAAAAACCACGCCGAACTGAGCTCCGCCCACCTCTTCGCCGCCCTGCTCGGGCAGGAGGAGGGGATCGCTCGTCCGGTCTTGGAGAAATTGGGGGCCAATGCCCGCGCTATCGAATCCGCCCTCGACCGGATTCTTGATCGACTTCCCTCCGTCCAAGGCAACGCGGGCCAGCAGGTCTATCTCGGCCAGGACCTCCGCGCCGTGCTCAACACCGCCGAAAAGGTGAAGGCGCAGATGAAGGACGAGTTCACGAGCGTGGAGCACGTCCTGCTCGCTCTCGTCAAAGAGGGTTCGCCCGACGTGAAGGCGATTTTCAAAGAGAACGGCATCACCGAGGCGGCGCTCTCCGAAGCGGTCGCGACGATCCGCGGGAGCAGCCGGGTCGTGGACCAGGACCCCGAGGGGAAATACCAGTCCCTCGAAAAATACGGCACCGACCTCACCGCCATCGCGCGGCAGGGCAAGATCGACCCCATCATCGGCCGCGACGAGGAGATCCGGCGCGTCATGCAGATCCTCTCGCGCCGCACGAAGAACAACCCCGTCCTCATCGGCGAACCCGGCGTCGGCAAGACCGCCATCGCCGAGGGCCTCGCCCGCCGCATCGTCAGCGGCGACGTGCCGGATTCGCTGAAAAACAAGCGACTCATCGCCATGGACATCGGTTCGATGATCGCCGGGGCGAAGTATCGCGGCGAGTTCGAGGATCGGCTCAAGGCCTTCTTGAAAGAGGTGACGTCGAGCAACGGCGAGATCATTCTCTTCATCGACGAGCTCCACACCATCGTCGGGGCCGGTGCCAGCGAGGGCGCGGTCGATGCCTCGAACATGCTGAAACCCCAGCTCGCCCGCGGCGAACTGCGCACCATCGGCGCGACCACGCTCGACGAATACCGCAAGTACATCGAGAAGGACGCGGCCTTGGAGCGGCGTTTCCAGCCGGTGATGGTGAACGAGCCTTCGCCCGAGGACACCATCGCGATCTTGCGCGGGATCAAGGAGCGCTACGAGGTTCACCACGGGGTGCGCATCCAGGACTCCGCCATCGTCGCCGCCGCGACTCTCAGTGACCGCTACATCTCCGACCGCTTCCTTCCCGACAAGGCCGTCGATCTCATCGACGAGGCCGCCTCGCGGCTGAAGATCGAGCTCGACTCCCTGCCCACCGAGATCGACCAGCTCGACCGCCAAGGCATGCAGCTCGAGATGGAGCGCCAGGCCCTCGCCAAGGAGAAAGACGAGGCGAGCAAGGATCGTCTCGTCAAGGTCGAAAGGGAGATCGCCGATTTGAAGGAGAAATCCGACGCCCTCCGCGCCCAATGGCAGAACGAGAAATCCATGATCGACCGCGCCAACGCGGTGCAGGAGGAGATCGAGCAGCTCAAGACCGAACTCGAACGCCGCCAGCGCGAGGGCAACCTCGGACGCGCCAGCGAGATTCAATATGGCCTCCTCCCCGGCAAGGAAGCGGCCTTGCAGGAGGCCCAGGCCCAGCTCCACACGATGCAGCACGCCTCGCGTCTGCTGAAGGAGGAGGTCACCGAGGAGGACATCGCCGAGGTCGTCAGCTCCTGGACCGGCATCCCCGTCTCGCGCTTGCAGGAGGGCGAGCGCTCCAAGCTCGTGAGCATGGAGCAGCGCCTCGGCGAGCGTGTCATCGGCCAGCGCAAGGCCATCGCCGCCGTGGCCAACGCGGTGCGCCGCGCCCGCGCGGGATTGCAGGACGAGAACCGTCCCATCGGCTCCTTCCTCTTCCTCGGTCCCACCGGCGTCGGAAAGACGGAGCTTTCCCGTGCCCTCGCCGAATTCCTCTTCGACGACGAGAACGCCATGGTCCGCATCGACATGAGTGAATACATGGAAAAGCACTCCGTCTCGCGGCTCATCGGCGCGCCTCCCGGCTACGTCGGCTACGAGGAGGGCGGCCAGCTTTCCGAGGCGGTGCGGCGCAAGCCCTACTCCGTGGTTCTGCTGGACGAGGTGGAGAAGGCCCATCCCGACGTCTTCAACGTGCTCCTGCAAGTGCTCGACGACGGTCGCATCACCGATGGGCAGGGCCGCACCGTGGATTTCCGCAACACCGTCATCATTATGACCAGCAACATCGGGTCGGAATACATCATGACGGAGAGCAATCCCGAGCAGCGCGAGGCCCTCGTCCTCGCCGCCTTGCGCGGGCATTTCCGGCCCGAGTTCCTCAACCGCATCGACGAGACCCTCATCTTCGACCGCCTCGGCGAGGGCGATCTCGCCGCCATCGTGAAGATCCAGCTCGAACGAGTCGTGAAGCGGCTGCGGGCACAGGGGCTTGAGATCGAGCTTTCGCCCGAGGCGATCGAGCGGCTCGCGACGGAGGGCTACGACCCGGCCTACGGGGCGCGCCCCTTGAAGCGTGTCATCCAGCACCGCCTCCTCGATCCCCTCAGCCTCGATTTGCTGGATGGGAAGTTCAAAGAGGGCGACACGATCCGCGTCGGCGTGAGCGGGAGCGAGTTCGTGTTTTCGCGGTAGTCCGCGCTGGCGCCTCCTCGGAGGATCTGTAGCCGAGGCCAGTGGCCTCGGTCGAGCGTCATCCGGCCTCAGTGGGGCCGGCTACAGGCGCTGTCGCGTGGTCAGGGGGGAAGCGTTCCAATCTAGGCTCCGATGAAATGCACGATAGATTTGTGTAGATTCCAGCGTTTCGTCTCTCGATCCGATGAAATCCCTCCTCGTCCGCCTCCGTCCCGCGATCTTCGTAGCGCTCCTGTCCGTTGCCCTCGTTGGCTTGAGCGGGAACCTGCTCATCGCGAAGAAAGTCGTCGCCCATCTCATTCTGCCCGCCGGACTACTCTGGCTCGCGGCGGGGGCCGTGATGGTTTGGCCGGGTCTTGGCCGCTGGGCGCGATTGGCGGCCTTCGGTTTCTGGTTGCTCTACACCCTCGCCGGCAGCCCCTACATGGGGGTGGCTTTGCTGCGGATTCTGGAAGCGCCTTACTATCCTCACGAACAACCGACAGAGCGTCTCGACGCCCTCGTCCTCCTCGGTGGAGGCACAGGCCTTTCCCCCGGCGGGCGGCCAGCGCTCGGGCTGCATGGCGACCGCATCACTCGCCCTGCGATCCTCCATCATGAAGGGCTCGTTGGCACGCTCGTGACCACGGGGCGCAGCGTCACCGAGGCTGGGGAAGACCGCCTCCTCTCGCGCGAGACAGCCGAGCTATGGCAAGGACTCGGCATTCCCGCTGCGGCCATCGTCGAGATTCCCGAGCCGCGCAACACCCGAGAGGAGCTTGCCGCTGTCGCGAAGCTCGTCGAAACGCATCCCGAGTGGAAGCGACTCGGTCTCTGCACCTCGGCCTCGCATCTCGCCCGCGCACTGGCCGAGGCGCGGGCTGTCGGACTCGATCCCGTGCCAGTGCCGAGCGATTTCCGTTCGGGGAAGCTGGTGCTTTCGCCGCTCTATCTCGTCCCGCAAGGACGAGGCTTCCGCGACGTGCAGACCGCTTTGTGGGAGTTTATGGGGAGGGCGTTGTGAGTCCGCTCCGGCCCCGTCAAATCCCAGCCACCTCCCAGCCTTCGCGGTAGGTCTCGTGGATCATCGCGTTGGCCGCGTCGGAGCCGACGAATTTCCCTGCGGCTTCGTCCCATTTCAGGGTTTCGCCGGGCAGACGCATCGCGACCGTGCCGAGGAGCACGGCTTCGGTCATCGGACCCGAGTAGTCGAAATTCGTGAGCGGTTTCCCGGGAATGTCGCCCCGGATCGCGTCGGCGAAGTTCTTGTGGTGGTGCCCCGCCTCGACCGCTTCGATGACTTCGTCCGATTTCTTCCCGTCGCGATAGACCGTCGGCAGTCCACCGTGGGGGATGACGAGCACGCCGGAGGTGCCGACGACGAGGGTCCCGGTGGAGGGCGCTTTCTCGACGATCTTGCCCTCGGCATTTTTCTCCTCGGGACCGAGCAGGGCCAGCACCTCGGCCGGAACGCGCTGTTCTCCGTCATACCAAGTGAAGTCGAAATCGCCGTCCGTGAGCGCGTTGCCCTTCATGCGGTGATGTACCTTGCCGTCGAGAGGCCAACTGTCGCCATCGACGGGGGCGGGACCGTGCGAGGTGACCGAGAGCGTCGTCGGCATCCCGAGTCCCATGAACCAGGTGTGATAGATGTGGCAGCCCATGTCGCCGAGGGTACCGGTGCCGTAGCCGATGCGCTTGCGCCAGTTGCTGGGGTGGAATTCGCGCGGGATGAATTTCCGCATTTTTCCGACGCCGATCCACTGGTCCCAGTTGAGCGTCTCTGGCGGCGCTTCGTCGCTGTCGAGCAGCGGGGTCATCGCGCCCCAGGATTTCGGGCAGGAGCTGTGGACCTCCTTCACCTTGCCGACGATGCCCGATTGGAGGAGCCTCACCGCGGTCTGGTTGCCCGAACCCGAGGCGACTTGGATGCCCATCTGCGTCATCAGCCCCTTCTCCGCCGCGAACGCACGGAGGCGGCGCGACTCGTGCAGGGTGCGGGTGAGCGGCTTCTCGCAGTAGACGTGCTTGCCGAGTTGCATCGCCGCCATCGCGATGGGCGCGTGCATGTGGTCGGGCGTGCCGATGACGACGGCGTCGATCTCCTTGTGCCTCTTGTCGAGAAGCTCGCGCCAGTCCTGGAAGACCTCCGTGCCGGGATGGGCCTCATTCAATTTGTCGCAGCGGGCCAGATCCACCTCGGCGACGGCGACGAGCGTGGTGTTCGGCGCTTGCAGCATTTCGGTCAGGTCTCCCCAGGCGCGACCGGCAGCTCCGAAGTTGGCGAAGCGCAGGTTTCCGCTCGGAGCGCCCGAGGCGGTCGTTTTCCAGCCGATCCAAGGGGCGGCGAGGGCGGAGGCGGTTTTGAGGAAGCGACGGCGGGAAGGATTCATGAGTTCAACGTTTCAGGTTTCAAGTTTGAAGTTCTGTCAGTCCGTGAGGTTGTTGGAGAGAGTCGCCTTGGTTTCAGGGGAGAGGTCGAAGGGGCCTTTCGGGTCCTTGGCGCGTCGGTCGATGTCGGTGACAATGTTTCCGTTGATGAGGATCTTCTCGCAGGTGCCCGTCGCGCGGACGGCCGGGCCGTCGAGGCCGGAGAACTGGTTGCCGGAGATGACGACGCTCCTCGTGCTTTCGAGGACGACGCCGTGGCCGATGTCGAGTTGCACGGGATTCTCGTGTTCGAGGAGACGCTTCTCCTTGCCCTCGCCGATGTGGCTGTTGCAGAAGTTGTTCGCCGAGATCGCGATGCGGCCGCTATGCTCCGAGACGCGGACGCCGAAATGATGCACGAGGGTGAAGGTGTTCGCCGAGACGGTGATGCCGTGGGCGTCGCGCAGGTCGATGCCGCCGCCCATGTCGTGGGCGATGACGTTGGCCGAGAGGGTGATGCCGTAGCAGTCGCGGTCGAGGATGATGCCGATGCCGTTGCATTCCTCGATCATATTGCCCGAGACGACGGAGCCGTAGGTGTTCTCGATGACGACGCCGTGGCCGAGGTGGTCGTCGAGGTTGTTGCCGGTCATGCAGAGGTTGTAGGCATCGACGCAGACGACGGCGTCCTGGTTCTCTTCGAAGTGGTTCGCGCTGACGACGATGTCGTGTCCCGCGTCGATGAAGAGTCCGGCCTTCTTGTTGTAGGTGAGGATGGAGTCGGAGACCCGAGGGTCTTCGTAGCAGTTGATCAAGGCGATGCCGTGGCCGCCGTGGCGGTCGACGGAGAGGCCGTGGATGAAGATTTCGTCGATGTTCTCGGCAAGGACGCCGTCGCCGCTCTTCGGATTGCCGGAGAGGCGGAAGTTCCCAAGCTGGACGCGCCAGAGACGGGCCTTGGGATTCTGGTCGAGGGCCTTGGGGCGGATGACGAAGGCGGGTTGGCCCTCCTCGTTCAGGTTTTTGAGATGGGTCGAAGCGCCGCTGCCCTCGATCCGCGTCTCGGGCGTGGAAAGCACGAGCGGCTCGCGGAGTTCGACCGTTCCCGGCGGCAGACGCAGGAGACCTCCCGATTCCGGCAGGGCGTCGAACGCGGCTTGGAGCGAGGGGAAGTCGGCGGCGTTCAGTTCAACGGGCGACGGGAGCGGAGCGGCTGGTTCCTGCGCGTGGAGGGACAAGGCGAGACCGAGGCCGAGGAGCAAAGAGGGTTGGATGGGGGACATGACTCTCTTTAATGCCGGATGGGAGAGGGGTTTGTCAAAGGCTGGGGGAGGCGCGATGGCGGAGGGCGCAGCGAAAACTCCGTCATTCGTGGCGATTCGCGTCCCTTCTCTTTTTCAACGCGAATGGCCGCAAATGGCCGCGAATTTTCGCGAATCCATCCCAGCAAAAGGAGTAATTGCGAACGTCTCGCGAAAACTTCGACCGGAGCAGCCTTCAAACTGGACTCTCACACCAATACTTCTTTCACCACCCGTCCATGCACGTCGGTGAGCCGGAAATCCCTCCCCTGAAACCGGAAGGTCAAGCGCTCGTGGTCGAAGCCTAGCTGATGCAAAATCGTGGCGTGCAGGTCATGCACATGCACCGCGCCCTCGACGACCTCATACCCGAAGTCGTCGCTGGCTCCGTGGATGCAGCCGGGCTTGAAGCCGCCTCCTGCGACCCACATGGTGAAGGCATCGACGTGGTGGTCGCGCCCGCCCGCGCCGCCGTCGCGCACCTCGCCCATGGGAGTGCGTCCGAACTCGCCGCCCCAGATCACGATGGTGTCCTCGAGGAGGCCGCGCTGCTTCAGATCGAGGACGAGGGCGGCGGAGGCTTGGTCGATCTCGCGGCAGATCTCGGGGAGGTGCTTGTCGAGGTTCTCGGTGGGGCCGCCGTGGTGGTCCCAATTGGTGTGGTAGAGCTGCACGAAGCGCACCCCGCGCTCGACGAGGCGGCGGGCGAGGAGGCAGTTGTTGGCGTAGGAGCTGCCGCCGGGCGTCGCGCCGTAGAGGTCGAGGGTGGCTTGGCTCTCCCCTGACAGATCCATCAATTCCGGCGCGCTGCTCTGCATGCGGTAGGCCATCTCGTAGGCGGCGAGGCGGGTCGCGATCTCGGGATCGCCAGTGAGGTCGAGGCGCTCGCGGTTGAGCGTGCCGACGAGATCGACGAAGTCGCGCTGACGCTGCGGCGAGATGCCTTTCGGATTGGCGAGGTTGAGGATGGGGTCGCCGCTGCCGCGAAAGGGAACGCCTTGATAGGAAGAGGGAAGGAAACCCGCCGACCAGAGCGCGTTCCCGGCACGGGGTCCGCGGGGGCCGGACTGGAGGACGACGAAGCCGGGCAGGTCGCGGGATTCGCTCCCGATGCCGTAGGTGACCCACGAGCCGAGGCAGGGGCGGCCGGGCACTTGGAAGCCAGTGTTCATGAAGAGCTTGGCGGGACCGTGGTTGAAGACGTCGGTCTTCATCCCGCGCAGCCAGCAGACCTCGTCGACGATCTTGCGGTGGTGGGGGAGGAGGTCGCTGAGTTCCATGCGCGACTCGCCGTAGGTGCCGAATTGGCGCTGCCCGCCGAGAAGCTTGGCGTCCTGCCCGATGAAGGCGAAGCGTTTGCCCGCGACGAGGGACTCGGGCGGGAGCTGGCCGTGGAATTCGCGCAGACGGGGCTTGTCCTCGAAGAGTTCGAGTTGGCTCGGACCCCCGGCCATGAAGAGGAAGATGACGTTCTTCGCCTTCGCGCCGTGGTGGGAGCGGCGCGGGGCCATGGGGTCGGCGGCGGGAGCGGCGGCCTGCGTCTCGCGGGCGAGCATGTCCCCGAGGGCGATGGAGCCAAGCCCGATGCCGCAGCGCTCGAAGAAGTGGCGGCGCGTGGCATGGTGGATGGGGTGGAGGGGGGAGTTCATCGAGAGTGAACGTCAGGGAGCCATGGAGGCCGCATGCCTTCGGAGAATCCGATTTGCGCAAATTCGCGGCCATTTGTGGCCATTCGCGTTGAAAAAGAGGAACGCGAATTGGCGCGAATAGGACGCGAATGGCCGCAAATGAAGAAGCGGCTCATCAAAAGTTGCTGTTTCAATCGGCCACTCATTCCCTCGTAATAAACTCGTCCGTATTCATCAGCGCCCTCGCCACGGTGGTCCAAGCCGCTGCGATGGCGGGATCGACGTTTGCCGGTCGATCCTTCGGCGCGGCGGCCTCGGCGGCGGCGGGATCGTTGCGGAAGGACGCCAGCTGCGTCTCGCGGAAGGAGGCGACGGCGTTGCGCTCGGCCTCGGAGGGCGGGCGCGAGTAGCAAAGCAGGAAGGCGCGTTCGAGCCGTTCGCCGTCATTGGCGGCCTCGCGGAGCAATCGTGCGCCGAGGCCTTGAGCCAGTTCGTAGAGGGCTTCGTCATTCGCGAGGGTCAGCGACTGGAGCGGCGTGTTCGACCGAACCCGCGCGGTGCAGACGCTCTGGAAGTCGGGCGAGTCGAAGGTGGTCAGCAGCGGGTAGGGGGCGCTGCGGTAGAAGTGGATGTAGAGTCCGCGCCGATAGCGGTTGGGCCCGGTCGCGGCGGTCCAGCTCTTCTTCGTCTGGGTGAAGGCGAAGACGCCCTCGGGCTGGGGCGGGCGCACGCCGGGTCCGCCGATCTTCGGATGGAGCAACCCGCTCGCGGAGAGGGCGGCGTCGCGCACGAGTTCGCCCTCGACGCGGAGGCGGTTCTGCCGGGCGAGGAGCTGGTTGAGCGGATCGGTCTCGGCGAGGTCGGGTCGCGCGTGCGAGGACTGGCGATAGGTCGCGGTGGTGACAATGAGCTTGTGGAGCCGTTTCATCGACCAGCCGTTTTCGACGAAGTCGCGGGCGAGCCAGTCGAGCAGGGCGGGATGGGTGGGGTAAGCCCCTTGGGTGCCGAAGTCGTTCTCGGTCTCGACGAGGCCCTTGCCGAAGTAGCGCATCCAGACGCGGTTGACGGTGACGCGCGGGACGAGGGGATGGTCGGGGCGGACGAGCCAATGGGCGAGGTCGAGGCGGTCGGGCCGGGCCTTCTGCCCTGCGTCGCCGGGCAGGGGCGGCAGCACCGCAGGCACGCCGGGGCGCAGGGGTCCGGCCTCGCGGTCGTGGTCGAGGAAGCTGCCGCGCAGGTGGATGTAGGTCTCGCGCGGCTCGGGCAGGTCGCGCATGACCATGGTCGCCACGGGCAGGCCGAGGCCGAGGGCGCGGATGGCTTTCTCGGCGGCCTTTTTCTCCTCGTCCACCTTGGCGAACTCGGCGGAGAGGAGCTGCTTCTGAGCGGCGTTGCGTTTGGCGGGATCGGTGCGGAGGGCGGCGAGGAGCGGGGTTTCCGTCGTCTCGGGGTGGGTGTTGTCGAGTTCGGCCTGTTCCCACGCGGTCTGGCGTTTCGCGGTGGAGGCGACGGTGGCGGTGAAGGTCTTTTTCGCCTCCTCGACCGCCTGCCGTTTCGCGGGATCGGGTTCGTCGAGGAGGAGTTCGCCCTCGAAGACCTCGACGGTGGCTCCGGTGTTGTTCACGTCGGTGCCGTGGTTGAAGAAGGCGAAGAGCTCGAAATACTCGCGATGGCTGACGGGGTCGTATTTGTGGGTGTGGCACTGGGCGCAGCCGAGGGTCAGCCCGAGCCAGACGGCCCCGGTGGTGTTGACGCGATCCACGACCTCCTCGTTGCGGAACTGCTCGGCGTCGGTGCCGCCTTCCTGATTGATGAGGGTGTTGCGATGGAAGCCGGAGGCGACGAGCTGGGCCTTGGTCGCGTCCGGGAGGAGGTCTCCGGCGATCTGCTCGATGGTGAAGCGGTCGAAAGGCAGGTCCTCGTTGATGGCGCGGAGGACCCAGTCACGGTAGGGCCACTGAGAGCGGTCCGCGTCGATGCTGTAGCCGCTGGAGTCGGCGTAGCGGGCTTGGTCGAGCCAGTGGCGGCCCCAGCGCTCTCCGTAGTGGGGCGAGGCGAGGAGTTCGTCGGCGAGCGCGGCGACGGCGGTGTCGGGATCTTTTTGATGTTCGGTCAGGAAGCGCTCGACCCGGTCGGGTGCGGGGAGCAACCCGGTCAGGTCGAGGTGCATCCGCCGGATGAGGGTCGCGGGATCGGCCTCGGGCGAAGGAACGAGGCTGCGGGCTTCGAGTTCGGCGAGGACAAAGCGGTCGATGGGGTTTTTGGCGATGGTCCCGTCTTTCACCACGGGCGGCTCCGGTGCGGCGACCGGTTCGAAGGCCCAGTGGCCTTGGTATTCGGCACCTTCGGCGATCCAACGGCGCAGCTTCTCGGCTTCGGCGGCGGTGACGGTCTTCTTCGATTTCACCGGGGGCATGACCTCGTCGGGGTCGTCGCTGAGGACGCGGGCGAGGGCTTCGCTGAGTTCCGGTTTTCCGGGGACGATGGCCTCCGCCTTCACGGCCGAGTCGCGCTGGTCGAGGCGCAGGTCGCCTTCGAGGGTCTTGTCGTCGGGACCGTGGCAGTGGAAGCACTTGTCGGAGAGGATGGGCCGGATGTCGCGGTTGAAATCGAGCTTCGCCTCCTGCGCCGCGAGGAGGGTGGGGAGAAGGGCGACCGCAGCGGAGGCGGAGGCGATGGCGTGGAGTCGGGACATCCGTGGGGAACGGTAGCGGAAAACGCCGTTCCTCCCAAGGGCCGTGTCTGCGTCCTCCCCGAGCGGTCTCATCATTCTCCAACAGGGAAAGCCCCGGCGCTGCCGGGGAGACTTTCGAGGGGTGGCCTGTCCGGTAGTTTCCCATCCGTAGGGGAGAGGTCTGCGAAAGAAAGGCTTGCCGCGAGGCAAGGGTGGGGCCGAGCGGCCCGCTCGGGGCTACCCTTGAGCTCCGACGCGGCGCGTGGATGGAATTGAGGGGCCTTCCTGCGTCTTTTGAGGAACAAGTGTAGTGCTCCCCTGTGATTTGGACAACCTTTGATCTTATTCAGGCTGCCAGTTTGCATTGTCTTTCGTGGTATTGGGTGGGGGTGAGGTAGTTGAGGGATTGATGGGGCCGTCGTGTGTTGTGGTGCTCGATCCAAGCCCGCACGGCGAGGCGGGCGTGGTCGATGGACTGGAAGCGCCGCGTCCAGCAGAGCTCCCCCTTGAAGGTCTTGATGAAGCGCTCGCAAAGACCGTTCTGCCGGGGGCGTGTAGGCGTGATGTATTCCTGGGCGAGCCCGTAGTCTTTGACCACGGCCCGGTACTGGCGCGATCCGAAGACCAGGCCGTTGTCGTGGCGCAGGAGCATGCTCGCCGGGGCGTTGCGCAGCGCTCCGAAGCGGTTGAGAAGCGCCTCCTCCAAGGCCCGCTCCGCGGTTTTGGCCCGGCCCGTTGGTTCCAGGGCGTGGCCGAGGATCTCGCGGGTGCGGCAGTCGATGACGGGCACGAAGACGCACCAACCGTCCTTGCCGCAGTGAACCAAGGCCAAGTCTGTCGCCCTGCGCTGGTTGGGCGACGGGGCGACCGGGCAAGATGCCTCCACCCGGGGCCGGCTGCCGGTCCGTCGCTTCGGCAGGGTCCAGCCTTTGAGCTTCATGAGGAGGTGGACCTTCTTGCGGTTGACCCGGATGCCCTCACCGAAACGCAGACGGCTCCACGTGCCGCGCACCCCGCAGGCGGGCTCCTCCCGATGGATGCGCCTGATCCTCGCGGCGAGAACCTCGTCGAGGGGGCGGGCCTTGCGTTCCCCCGGCTGGTAGTAGGCCGTGGAGCGGGGCAGGCCGAGCCACTGGCAGAGGCGGCTGACGGGAACCGTCTTCCCCGACGCGAGCAGGCGTTGCTGAACCCGGTTCATGAGTTCGCGTCGGGCAGGGGCTTTCCCAGGATGTCCCTGGCGATCGCCCAAACCTCCTTCTCCATGGCGAGCTCCCCGATCTTGGCGAGCAGCTCCTTCCTCTCGGCTTTGTGTCGGGCCTCCGCGTCCCGGGGATGGGAACGCAGGGCCACCGTCCCCATGGAGACGAAGTCCTCGAACCATTGCTCGACCTCGGCCACCGCCAGGCCGTGGGAGCGGGCCAGTTCGGAGGCAGTGGTTTTGCCCTTGAGGATGTCCATGACGGCGGCGGCCTTGCGGCGGGCCGTCCACCGTTTGATGTCGCCGGGTTCGTTGCTCATCGCGGTGGACAGGCGGGTTGGGGTTCAACGCGGGAGCCGGCGCACCGGAAACGACCGCGCCCGGCTCCGACGAGCCTGGGCGGGGCCCATTCTCGCCGGGCGCTCCTGCGAGAACTTAATCGCTCGCCATTCTTGTTGCTTGTCCATACCTTGAGGGGGACGCTCCACAGACGCCCGAGCAGGGCATCGTCATGGGGGCCATCGCCTTCGAGGTCGCCACCACCGTCATCCCCGGGAGCAAGGCCAAGCACGCCACCAAGCTGAAGGCCCTCGACGACCTAGCCGACGCGAGGTTCGCCAAGGTTTCCGAATTCCGTTTCCGGGGTCATGCGACAATTCTTGACAAATCTCCTTCCGTCCGTTCGCTGCAATGTGATTTTTCAAAAACCGTCAAGAATTGTCGCATGACCCGAATGGCACTGCATTAAGGCCATCCTTCGACCGCGCGAGCGGCGATTGCCTTCCTTAAAACTTCCAAAAACCACAAGATGTTGTGCTCCCGAGCCATCGAGTCCGATCAGGCCCTCTTAGAGCATTTTGCGTTAAACTGTAGCCGAAGCGATAGCCAATTCTTTCGCAGATCCCAAGAGTTACAAGGCTTCAAAGGGATAACAGCGACCACAACTTAACGCAAAATGCTCTAATGCAGTGCCATTCGTTCCTGACCCCATTTCCCAAATTCCCTGCTCATCGGAGTCCATCCTATAGCAAATGGCTTCGCAGCCCCGAAACCAGGCTCCGCTCTAATTCGATAGGGTTGGGCCAAGAATCCGACAGGCGCAAACAAAACGCCCCTAGCTCACCCACGCTCCGCGATCGGCGAGATGGGTTGGTCCTCGGTGGGGCCGGTGTAGAGGGTGAGGGGGCGATAGAGACGGTTGTCGTCGAGCTGTTCGAGGACTTGGGCGGTCCAACCGGCGGCACGGGAGATCGCGAAGATGGGCGTGAATAGGTCGGTCGGGATGCCGAGGGAGTAGTAGACCGTGGCGGAGTAGAAATCGACGTTGGCGTTCAGGTTCTTCCGTTCCTTCATCAGTCCGGCGATGCGCTCGGACATGTCGATCCACTTGGTCTCGCCAAGCTCCTTGGTCAGCTTCACCGCCATCTTGCGGAGGAAGGGGGCGCGGGGGTCGAGGGTGCGGTAGACGCGGTGGCCGATGCCCATGATCTTGCGCTTGTTCGCGAGGGCATCTTCGACGTAGGCGTCGACCTTGTCGAGGCTGCCGATCTCCTGCAGCATGTGGATGACGCCTTCGTTGGCTCCCCCGTGGAGGGGGCCCTTGAGGGTGCCGACCGCCGAGGTGATCGCGGAGTAGAGGTCCGACAGCGTCGCCACGGTGACGCGGGCGCTGAAGGTCGAGGCGTTCATACCGTGGTCGGCGTGGAGGATGTAGGCGGCGTCGAGGGTGCGCGTCGCCTCCTCGCCCGGCTCCTGCCCGTTGACGAGGTAGAGGAAATGGGCGGCCTCGGAAAGGTCGTCGCGCACGGGCACGAGGTCGAGCCCCTGGCGGGCGCGGTGGAAGTGGGCGACCATCAGCGGCATGGTCGCGCAGATGGCCATGGCGCGGTCCTCGTTGAGGACGCGGTCCTGGTCGCCGCCGCGGTGGTCGTAGAGGCCGAGCATGCTGACGCCGGTGCGGAGCACGTCCATGGGCGCAGCGTCCTTCGGGGCGGATTTCAGGAAATCGACGACTCCCTGCGGCAGGTGGCGGTGGGAGCGGAGGTTCTTGGTGAAGGCGTCGAGTTCCGCTTGCGACGGGAGGCGGCGACGGTGGAGGAGGAACATCACCTCCTCGAAGGTGCAGGACTCGACGAGATCCTGGATGTTGTATCCGAGATAGCGGAGCACCCCGGCTTGGCCCTGCACGTCGCTGAGGCAGGATTCGTTTGCGATGACTCCCTCGAGTCCCTTCGAATATTCCGGTTTGTCCGACATAAGATGCTCCTTCTATGATAAAATCGAGGCTTCCCGGTCCATCGGGGAAGCGAATGTTGTGCCGCTTCCCTCCTCAACCCATGGCGCGGACGAGGGCTTGGCCCATGTCGGAGGGGTTCTTCGCCACCTCGATGCCCGCGTCGCGCAGGGCCTCGATCTTGGCGGCGGCGGTGCCTTTTCCGCCTGAGACGATGGCCCCGGCGTGGCCCATGCGGCGTCCCGGAGGCGCGGTCGCCCCGGCGATGAAGGCGGCGATGGGTTTTTTGCAGTTCTTCTTCGCCCAAGCGGCTGCGGCCTCCTCGTTCGAGCCGCCGATCTCGCCGATCATGATGATGGCTTCGGTCTCGGGATCGTCGTTGAACATTTTCAAGACGTCGAGGTGGGTGGTGCCGTTGATGGGGTCGCCGCCGATGCCGACGCAGGTGCTCTGGCCGAGGCCGAGGTTGGTGAGCTGCCAGACGGCCTCGTAGGTGAGGGTGCCGCTGCGGGAGACGACGCCGACCTTGCCGCGCTTGTGGATGTAGCCGGGGGCGATGCCGATGCGGCAGCCTCCGTGGGAGTCCTTGCCCAATCCGGGCGTGACGATGCCGGGGCAGTTCGGTCCGATGAGGCGGGTTTTCTTGCCCTGCATCGCGGCGCGGACGCGCATCATGTCGATCACGGGAATGCCTTCGGTGATGGCGACGACGAGGTCGCAACCGGCGTCGACCGCCTCAAGGATGGCGTCGCCCGCGAAGGGCGGCGGCACGAAGATGGCGGACACGGTCGCTCCGGTCTCGGCGACGGCTTCGGCGACGGTGTCGAAGATCGGGACTTGGTCGGCGAACTTCTGCCCGCCTTTGCCCGGAGTGACTCCGGCGACAAGCTTCGTGCCGTAGTCGAGGCTGAGCTGGGCGTGGCGTCCGCCGAAGGAGCCGGTGATCCCCTGCACGAGGATCTTGGTGTTTTCGTCAACGAGAATGGACATGGGAAAGTGTCAGGGTTCGATGATCAGGCGGCGATGGCGGCGACCGCTTTCTCGGCGGCATCGGCGAGGGTGTCGGCGGAAATGAGGGCGACGTCGGATTCGGCGAGGGTGCGCTTGCCGGCCTCGACGTTGTTGCCTTCGAGGCGGACGACGAGGGGGATGTTCAGGTCCACCTCCTTGCAAGCGGCGACGATGCCTTTGGCGATCACGTCGCAGTCCATGATGCCGCCGAAGATGTTCACGAGGATGGCCTTCACCTTCGGGTCGCCGAGGATGATCTTGAAGGCGTTGGTGACCTGCTCCTGCGTGGCGCCGCCGCCCACGTCGAGGAAGTTGGCGGGTTCGCCGCCGCAGTGCTTGATGATGTCCATCGTCGCCATGGCGAGGCCGGCGCCGTTGACGAGGCAGGCGATGTTGCCGTCGAGGCCGATGTAGTTGAGATGGTATTTCGCGGCCTCGACCTCGCGGGGGTCCTCCTCCGTGGGGTCGTGGAGGGCGGCGATCTCGGGATGGCGGTAGAGGGCGTTGTCGTCGAAGTCGAACTTCGCGTCGAGGGCGAGGACGCGGCCGTCGGGCGTGGTCACGAGCGGGTTGATCTCGACCATGGAGCAGTCGCACTCGATGAAGAGTCGGTAGAGCGCGGAGAGGAGCTTGCCGAACTGCTTCGCCTGGTCGCCGCCGAAGCCGAGCTTGGCGGAGAGCTTGCGCACCTCGTAGGCCTGAAGGCCGAGGAGCGGATGGACGGCTTGGTGGAAGATGCGTTCGGGCGTCTCGGCGGCAACTTCCTCGATGTTCACCCCGCCCTCGGTGCTGGCGACGATGACGGGCGAGCGGCTCTCGCGGTCCATGAGGATGGCGAGGTAGTATTCCTTCTCGATGTCCACAGCGTCGGCGACCATGATTTTGTTCACGAGCTTGCCCTCCTCGCCGGTCTGGTGGGTGACGAGCACCTGCCCGATCATCTTCCCGGCGATGTCGGCGGCCTCGTCGGCGGTCTGGACGAGATGGACCCCGCCTTGGAAGCCGTTCTTGAAGGTGCCCTTGCCCCGTCCGCCCGCGTGGACCTGGGCCTTCACGACGATATTCGAGCCGATTTCGGCGGCGGCGGCCTTGGCCTCCTCGGGCGTCCCGGCGACGCGTCCCTTGGGCGTGGGGACGCCGAATTTCTCGAAGAGTTCTTTGGCCTGGTATTCGTGGATGTTCATGAAGCGATGCGGCGTCCCGGCAACGGGGCGGCAACTTTACGGAGGCGCTTCCACAGGTCAAGGTGGAACTGTCCGGAGCTCCGCATCGATTGCGCCACACGCGGGGGCTTGCGGAGGGGCGGTCGTGGATTGGGGCGTCAACCGGGGTGGGTGGATCGCCCGAGATCGGCAGTTGACCCGACGGAGCGCGCCGTTTTCCCTTGGTGGACCCCGATCCCGTTGTTCAGTCCATATGATCGAGCGCCATCTGCCACTCCTCTTGCAGGCGATGCTTCTGGATCATGCCGATGAGTTCCCCCCGGTTCCATTCGTCCCCCAAGCCGATCAGCATGCGGCCGATGTCCCGGAGATGCTTGGGGGAGCCTCCTTCGCGGAAGAACTGGAGTTTGCGGACGATCACATACTCGGGCGGCGCGAAGACGACTTGGCAGCCCTCGATGTCAACTTTTGCGGCACGGGAAAGACCCCACTCGTGGAGCTCGTCGCGGCCCGCCATGTACATGTCGGCTTTGAAACCCGTCTCATGGTGGATGAGATTGAAGTGGCCGCGTTGGTCTCGAACGCGCTCGGATTCGATAATCTCCAAGGGAGGGCAATAGAACTCTTCCGGCGGGAACGCCTTCACGAGTCGCCCGGCATCCTCCCGGCGCAGGAAGACGATGATGTCCACGTCGTTGGTCAGGCGCGGCTCGCCATAGAAAATGGCCGCAACACTGCCGCTGACCATGTGGCGGACGTCCAGCGCATTCAGCTTCTGGATGAAGATCAAGTATGGCTCAGGTGGCGGCATACATAAAAATCTCCTTCACATGCTGCTGGACCTGCTCCTCGGTCCAATCCGGGTGCTGCTGACGCAAGCGAGCGGCCTTGAGCTTCCGGGCGCCCCAGTACAACTGGAACGCCGTGCGCAGTTTTTGCTCACCCGACATGCGCCGCAGAGTGGCGATGTATTCAGGGGTCAGTTCGGAGGCCATGGGAGCATATTAGCCAGCGATGCGCGTTTTGCATGAAAAAGGATTGAGGTTTCCAGAAGCCCCCTTGAGCGAAATTCCACTCAGCTTGCGACGACGGCCCGTCTCGGGAGGGGGACTCACAACCCGTGCTTCTTGATCTTTTCCCGCACCGTGAGGCGGGACAGCCCGAGCCAGTCGGCGGCGCGGGAGATGTTGCCGCCGCTTTTCCGCAGGGCCTCGCCCACGAGAGCCTCCTCCAGCGCCTCGACGGCGCGGCGATGGGCCGTCGTCCCGCCCGGCGCGGCGGCCTCGTCGATGAGGCGGGCGCACCATTCGCGCAGGGGGTCCCGCCCGGCTCCGGCCTCGGCCTCGCCCCCGTCCGTCTCGCGCAGCAGCTCCTCGACGAGAGTCCGGTCGATGGGGTAGCCGCGGCTGCGGAGGAGCGCCTTGCGCACGAGGTTCTGGAGTTGGCGCACGTTGCCGGGGAGTCGCGCCGATTCGAGGCAGGCGATCGCCCCGCGCTCCATCGCCACCGGAGGCAGCCCGAGCTCGCGGGCGAGCCGCCGCAGGAAGAAATGCGCCAGCAGCGGAATGTCCCCGGTGCGGTCGCGCAGGGGCGGCAGCTTGATCGTGGCCACGTTGAGGCGATAGAAGAGGTCCTCGCGGAACCGCCCCTCGGCGATCATGCGCTCCAGTGGACGGTGGGTCGCGGCGATGATGCGGACATCGACGGCGATCTCCTCGTTGCCGCCGACGCGCTGGAAGCGCTTCTCCTGGAGCACGCGGAGCAGCTTCGCCTGGAGGTCGAGATCGAGGTCGCCGATCTCGTCGAGGAAAAGGGTCGCGTTGTTCGCCTGCTCGAATTTCCCGATCCGCGTCGCCGTCGCCCCGGTGAAAGCGCCTCTCTCGTGGCCGAAAAGCTCCGATTCCAGCAGGTTCTCGGGGATGGCCGCGCAGTTCACCGTGACGAAGGGCCGGTGGGCGCGGTGGCCATGCTGGTATAGGGCGCGGGCGACGAGTTCCTTGCCCGTGCCCGTCTCGCCTCGGATCAGGACCGTGACCGGGGTGGGGGAAAGGCGGCCCAGCGCCTTGTAGACGTCGAGCATGGCGCGGCTGTTGCCGACGAGCGTGTCGCTCTCCTCGGCCAGTTCGTTGCGCGGATCGATGGCCACGGGCTCGGAACCCTTCCTGGAGCAGTCGATCGCCTCGCGGACGACGCGCCTCACCTCGGCGGGATCGAGAGGCTTCGCAAGGAAATCGAAGGCCCCCGCCTTCACCGCTTCGATCGCCGAGCCGCTCCCCGCGGCGCGCGCCATGCCGATGAAGGGCAGCAGCGGATGGGAGCGACGCAGCGACTTGAGCCACTCGAAACCTTTGAAGGATTCGCCCGAGAGATCGCAGAGGATCGCGTCGAACCCCCGGCCCTCCAGCTCCTCCACCGCCGCCTCCGCGTCCGGCACCGTGACGAGGCGTAGGTCCATGTCCTGAAAAGCCTCGCTGGCGGCGCGGACAGTTTCCGCGTCGGCATCGACCACGAGGAGGGAGGGGACGTTCGACGTCGCCATGGCGGAAAAGCGGAAAAACGGTCGAGGATTTTCCGACCGCTGGTAAGACACTTACCACGTTCCGCCGCGATTGCCCAGCGTTTCCCGCCAAAAACCCGTTCCAACGCCTCTCCACGAGCCGTTTACGAACCTTGGCACGCTAGATGCTTTAGTGAATGGCCCAACCCTGTCACCTCAAAAAAACATGAAAAAAATCGAAGCCATCATCAAACCCTTCAAACTCGAAGAAGTCAAAGAAGCCCTCACTGAAGCCGGGGTCCACGGCCTCACCGTCAGCGAAGTGAAAGGTTTCGGCCGCCAGAAGGGCCACACCGAAATCTACCGCGGGTCGGAGTACACCGTGGACTTCCTGCCCAAGGTGAAGCTTGAGATCGTCGTCGAGGACGGCGACGCCGCCAAGATCGTCGACACGATCGTGAAGGCCGCCTCCACCAACAAGATCGGCGACGGCAAGGTCTTCGTCTCCGCGATCGAGGACGCCGTCCGCATCCGTACCGGCGAACGCGGCAACGACGCCATCACCGTGTCGGGCGAATAAGGGGAGGCCATCGGTTCCCTTTCCCGATCTTTCCCGATGCAAGCCCGGTTCCGCGACGAGCGGTTCCGGGCTTTTTCGTGTTCCGTCGAACCCCAACGAAAAGGAACGCGGCACTACCTGTCCGCGCCCCCGCGCCCCTCTTGCGCCTCCAACCACTCCTCCACGATCCCGCGGAAGGCCGTCACCGCCGGGTCGTCGCCCTCGCGCGACCAGACCATCACGACCGGAAGGGTCTCCTCCGGCGTCAGCGGGATCAGCTTCGCCTCCGGGGTCTCGGGGGTGACGCTCTCGGGCACGATCCCGATGCCGGACCCGGCTTCGACATAGCGCAGGATCGTGCCGATCACGCTCGGGGTGTGGACGATGCGCGGGGCGAAGCCGGCGGCGGCGCAGGCGGCGAGGATGGTGTCGTGCGAGCCCGCCCCCTCGCGCCGCGCGAGGAGCACGACGGGTTCCCCTGCCAACTCCTTCCATGCGATCGTCTTGGCGGCGGCGAGGCGGTGGTCCGAAGGAACGGCGGCGCAGAGGCGCTCTTGGCAGAGCAGCAAGGATTGCAACCCGAGGGCCTCGTGGGCGAGGACGGGCCGGGTCAGGCCGACGGAGAGCCGCCCTTTCGAGACCATCTCCCAGACCCGCTCGGGGGTGCGCTCCTCCAGGACGATGGTCACGCCCGGATAGCGGTGGTGGTAGGCCTTCAGGAGGTTTCCGAGGAAGGCCCGCGTCGGCGGCCCGATGTAGCCGAGGCGCAGCTCCCCGACCTCCCCGGCGGCGGCGCGACGCACCCGGCGCACCGCCTCGTCGAGGCGCTCGAAGAGGAATCCGGTCTCCCGCAGCAGCGCCTCCCCGCCCGGAGTCAGGCGCATGGCGCGGCGCTTCCGGTCGAGGAGGAGGGAGCCGATCTCCGCCTCCAGCTCCTGCACCGCCCGGCTCAAGGCGGGCTGGGCGATACGAAGACGTCGCGCCGCCTTCGAAAAGCTCAGCTCCTCGGCGACGGCGTGGAAATAACGGAGGTGACGGAGGTCCATCGATGCCGGATCGGCATGGAACGAGTATCAGAAATTCCTCCTTGTTACAAGGGGAACCGATCCCGTTCCTTCGGGCCTCGAGTTGGGCCTCCGGCGACCGCCGATCAGCGGTCCCGCGAAGCGGTTCTGAATTTCGGCTGGCGACATTCCGCGAAAATCGGTCTTTCCGACGCGAAGGGGCGCATTATAGTGCGCCCGCCATGTCCGAAACCGAAAAGCAGGAACCCGTTGAAGCCGTGAAACTGATGGCCGTGAACCGGGGCGAGATCGCCATCCGGATCTTCCGAGCCGCCACCGAACTCGGATTGCGCACCGTCGCGATCTACGCCGAGGAGGACCGCTTCTCACGCCACCGCTTCAAGGCGGACGAGGCCTACCGCCTGCGCAAGGAGAAGGGGCCCGTCGGGGCCTACCTCGACATCGAGGGCATCGTCCACCTCGCGAAGGAGAAGGGCGCGACCCTCATCCACCCCGGCTACGGCTTCCTCTCCGAGAACGCGAACTTCGCCCGCGCCTGTCGCGAGGCCGGGCTGACCTTCATCGGACCCGATCCCGAGATGCTCGACGCCATGGGCGACAAAGTTTCGGCCCGCGCCCTCGCGAAGCAAGCGAACGTCCCCACCCTCCCCGGCACCGAGGAGCCGGTCACCGACCGCGCCGAGGCGCTCAAGATCGCCCGCGAGATCGGCTTCCCCCTCATCATCAAGGCGGCCTTCGGCGGCGGCGGACGGGGGATGCGCGTGGTGCAGAAGGAGTCCGAACTCGACGGCCTCCTCGACCAAGCCCAAGCCGAGGCGGAGAAGGCCTTCGGCAACCCCGCCGTCTTCCTCGAACGCTTCGTGGGACGCGCCAAGCACATCGAGGTGCAGATCCTCGGCGACAAGCACGGCAACATCGTCCACCTCCACGAGCGCGACTGCTCCGTGCAGCGACGCCACCAGAAGGTTATCGAGATCGCCCCCTCCGTCGGGCTCGACGAGACCGTGCGGCGCGAGCTTTGCGAGGCCTCGGTCCAGATCGCCAAGGCCATCGGCTACAACAACGCCGGCACCGTCGAGTTCCTCTACGACCTCGACACGACGGAGTGGTTCTTCATCGAGATGAACCCCCGCATCCAAGTCGAGCACACCGTGACCGAGGTCATCACCAGCATCGACCTCGTCCGCTCGCAAATCCTCGTGGCGCAGGGGCACGAGTTGTTCAGCCACGAGATCGACCTGCCGCAGCAGGACGACATCCCGCGCAACGGCTACGCGGTGCAGGCGCGCATCACCACCGAGGACCCGGCCAATGGATTCGCCCCCGACTACGGCAAGATCCTCAACTACCGCTCCGCCGCCGGCTTCGGCATCCGTCTCGACGCGGGCGCGGGCGATGCGGGTTCGGTGGTGACGCCCTACTACGACTCGATGCTCGTGAAGCTGACCGCCTACGGCCCGCGCTTCGACATCGCCCTCCAGCGCATGCACCGCGCCCTGCGCGAGTTCCGCATCCGGGGGGTGAAGACGAACATCCCCTTCCTCGAAAACGTCGTTCTCGACGAGACCTTCCGCACGGGCGGGGCCACGACGCGCCTCATCGACACGAATCCCGACCTTTTCAAATTCCAGCCCCGCCGCGACCGGGCCACGAAGCTGCTCTCCTACCTCAGCGACGTCACCGTCAACGGCAACAGTACGGCCAAGGGCTACCGCCCCGCCGAGGTCCTCCCGCCCGCCCGCGTGCCCGAGTTCGACGTGAAAGGCGACTTGCCCAAGGGCTCGCGCGACCGCCTCCTCGAACTGGGGCCGGAGAAATTCGCCGCTTGGATTCGCGATCAGAAGCCGCTCCTCATCACCGACACGACGATGCGCGACGCCCACCAGTCGCTCATCGCCACGCGCATGCGCACCGTCGATATGCTGAACGTGGCCGAGGTCGTGGCCCACCGCACCCCGCAGCTCTTCAGCCTCGAAATGTGGGGCGGCGCGACCTTCGACACGGCGATGCGTTTCCTCAAGGAGTCGCCGTGGGACCGTCTCCGCGAACTGCGGGAACGGGTTCCCAACATCTGCTTCCAGATGCTCTTCCGTGGCTCCAACGCTGTCGGCTACTCGAACTACCCCGACAACGTCGTGGCCGGGTTCGTGAAGCACGCCGCCGAGTCGGGCATGGACCTCTTCCGCATCTTCGACTCTCTCAACTACCTCCCCAACATGACCGTGGCGATGGAGGCGGTGCGCGAGCAATCCCATGCCCTCTGCGAAGCCGCGATCTGCTACACCGGCGACATCCTCGACGAGAAACGCGACAAGTATTCGCTGAAATACTACATCGCCAAAGCCAAGGAGGTCGAAAAGATGGGAGCGCACATCCTCGCCATCAAGGACATGGCCGGACTCTGCAAACCCCAGGCCGCCTACAATCTTGTCAAAGCGCTCAAGGAGGAAATCGGCATCCCCATCCATTTCCACACGCACGACACCTCCGGCCTCAACGCCGCCTCCGTCATCGCCGCGGCCCGCGCCGGAGTGGACATTGCGGACCTCGCCATCGCCTCCATGTCCGGCTCCACCTCGCAGCCGAACCTCAACTCCGTCTGCGCCGCTCTCGCCAGTTCGGAACAGGATCCCGGTCTCGATCTCGGCGCGCTCAACGAACTCTCCGACTATTGGGAGGAAGTCCTCGGCTACTACAAGCCCTTCGACTCCGCCCCGCGCTCCGGCACCGCCGAGGTTTACGAGCACGAAATGCCCGGCGGCCAGTACACCAACCTCCGCGAGCAGGCCAACGCCATGGGCCTCGGCCACCGCTGGCGCGAGATCGCCCGCACCTACGCCGAGGTCAACCAGCTCTTCGGCGACATCATCAAGGTCACGCCCAGCTCGAAGGTCGTCGGCGACATGTGCATGTATCTCGTCACTCGGGGCATCCGCCCGCAGGACGTGCCCTCCCTCGCCCCCGGTTCGCACGACTTCCCCGAGTCCGTCATCGACATGCTCTCCGGCGGTCTCGGCCAGCCCGACGGCGGCTGGCCCGCCGACGTGCAAAAGGCCATCCTCGGCGACCGCCCCGCCACGACGAAGCGCCCCGGCGAACTCGCCGCGCCCGTCGATCTGGAGGCGACCCGCGCCGCGCTCGCGGAGAAGCTCGGACGCCCCGCCAACGACGACGACCTCTACAGCCACCTCATGTATCCGCAGGTCTTCGCCGACTTCGACCAGTTCCTCGCGAGCTACGACGAAGTCTCGGGACTGCCGACCCCGGCCTTCTTCTACGGCCTCTCCGTCGGCGAGGAGATCCAAGTGCAGATCGATCGCGGCAAGCTGCTTTTCATCAAGCTCATCGGCATCGGCGAGGCCGACGAGGAGGGACACCGCAACGTCTTCTACGAACTCAACGGCATGCCCCGCGAGTCGCAAGTCCTCGACAAGGCCCTCGCCCCGAAGAACACCTCCGCGAAACCCAAGGGCGACCCGAAGGATCCCCTCCAAGCCGTCGCCCCCATGCCCGGCATGGTCACCGACCTCGCCGTGGGCATCGGCACCAAGGTGAAAGCCGGCGACCCGATCCTGACCCTCGAAGCCATGAAGATGCTCACGACCATTTCGGCGAACGCCGACGGGACCGTGACGGAGCTACTCGTGAAAAAGGGCGATGCAGTCTCGACCGACGACCTGCTCGCGCGGCTGGAGGTGTGAGGCGGTGGCAAAAGGGAGCGCGGGCACTCCTGCCCGCCGTTGAATCATGGCGGCGCAGCCGCGTAACAATAAAGCATCCCCGCGGCAAGCCGCGGGGTATTGGCCCGGCGCAGATCGAAGGATCGATCCGCGAAAAAGTCTACTCGCTGCAAGCAGCGGGGAATCCGACCCGCTGAGATTCAAAGATGCGGGCAGGAGTGCCCGCGCTCCCGCTCAAAACCGGGGAGCAGGAGTATGAGTAGGAGGAGTTCAATGCTCGATCTCCTCCTCCTTCGGCTCGGGGAGCCAGAAGGAGAGGATCACCCCGATCAGGGCGTAGACTCCCGCGACGATGGCCCCGTTCTTCGCGAGGGCGGTCACGGGCTGTCCGGCGGAGAGGCTGAGGGTGATGAAGGCGGCGGCGGTGCCGAGGACGCGGCCGCCGATGTTCGCCGCGAAGCTCTCGCCCGTGCCGCGCAGGTGGACGGGGAAGACGAGGGGGATGTAGTTCCCCCAGAAGCTGAACTGGGCGATGGTGAGAACACCGGCGAGGAAGATGCCCCATTTGATCAGGGCAAGGCTGCCCTCCGTCTCCAGCGAACCGGCGACCCACCAGAAGTAGGCCGGCACGAAAAGCATCGCGGGGATGAGGAAGAGGCGCAACAGAGCGCGGCGGCTCACGATCCAGACAGCGAGTACGGCGAAGAGGACGCGTCCGACGAGCCCCCCGATCTCCTGCCATTTCGTGACCGTGGAGGTCTGCTTGTCGCTCGCGTTGCCGGCGGCCTGTTTGCCGATGCGGGTCAGCACAGGATCGGCCGGGGCGGCTTCTCCCTTCGCGGCGGCGGCCTCGATGGCAGCGGTTTTGGCGCTCTCCTCGGCTTGAGTCGCGACCGCCTTGACCTCGACGTGGCCGCGCGGCCAAGCGAGGATTTGCGGCAGTTGCTGGATCGCGCCGAAGGCGATGCCGTAGCTCGCGGCGAAGATCAGGGTCGTGACCACGGTGGTACGGATCAGGGCGGGGCTGAAAAGCTCGCGGATGCTGGGCCGCTTGAGCTTGCCCTCGGCCTTCTTCTTCGCCCAAGCCGGGGATTCGGGGAGGAAGGGGCGGATGAGGATGAGCGGGATCGCCGGGATCACGCCGGAGATGAGGGTGTAGCGCCAAGCCTCGTGCCCGCCGTGGATCGCGGGGAAGCTCTGCGCGTAGGTCGCGGCGTAGTAGTTCGCCAGCGCCACGAGGAGGCCGCCGATGGAGGAGAATGCCTGGGTGTAGCCGAGGACTTTCTCGCGCCGCTTCGCCTCGGGGAACAGCTCCGCGAGCCACGCGACGGCGGCGACGAACTCGACGCAGACCCCGATGAAGACGAGGCAGCGGAAGAAGAGAAGCTGCGGCAGGGTCTGCGCGAAGGAACCCGCGGCGAAGGCGGCGAAGGCGTAGAGGAGGATGGAGAAGGTGAGGACGCGACGGCGACCCAGCTTGTCGGTGAGGTAGCCGCCGAGCAGGCCGAAGACGCCCCCGGCGAGGGCGGGCACGAAGAAAAGGGTGCGCGCCCATTTGATGTACATCTCGCCACCGGGCGCCCATAACTGCGCCGCCTCGCCCGGGGCCATGCCGCCGGCGATGAGTTCCTGCACGAGCGGGGCGCTCAGCGAAGCGATCACCGGTTTGATGATCAGCGGAAGCATGAGCAGCTCGTAGATGTCGAAGGCGAAGCCGATCGAGGCGATGATGCAGATGAGCCAACGGGTCAAGCCCATTCCAGAGACGGGGGTGGAGGTCGCGTTCAAAGTGGGACCACCCTAGCCAACCCGGAAGGGTGCGGCAACGGAAAATAAGGGCGCGGACGCGGCGGGATCATGTGGCACCGACCCGCCTGATCCAAGTCGCATTTCTTTTGCATGGCCAGGCCGCGCAAGCCCTGCTATGGGTTGACCTGCCATGAACCCCGGAATGATCGACCGGCTGATCGAACGGCTCGACAAACTGGAGCCGGAGGAGGTCCAGCGTCTCGTCCTCAAGATCGTGCAGGAGAAAGGCTTCCTCGAAAAAGTCTTCGAGGTGCTGCGCGAGGGCGTCGTCGTGACCGGGCCGAGGGGTTCGATCCACTACATCAACCAAGCCGCCTGCGACTTCTTCGGGCTCGACCCGAAGGAGGCGATCCGGGGCGAAGTGGGCACGCTCTTCCCCGGCCTCGACTGGGAGAAGGTCGCCGCTTCGGGCGGGGTGGTCAACCGCGACCTCGTTGTGCGCTATCCCGAGCCGCGTCTGCTCAATTTCTACGTCGCCCCTTTCGACAACCGCGAGGCGGGCGAGGATCTCGGTGGGCACGTCATCATCCTGCGCGACCGGACCCGGACCGTGGCGCGGCAGCGGCAGGAGATCGAATCGGGCAAGCTCGAAGCCGTCACCAGCCTCGCCGCCGGGGTGGCCCACGAGATCGGCAATCCGCTCAATTCGCTGAACATCCACCTCCAAGTCGTCGAGCGGAAGATCAAAAAACGCGCCGATCCCGGTCTCGCCCGCGAGTTGCTCGACTCGCTCGAAGTCGCGCGTGGCGAGATCAAACGCCTCGACGGCATCGTCGAGAAATTCCTCAACGCGGTGCGCCCGGTGCGCCCGAACCCGCAGCCCACCGACCTGAATGCGCTGATCGAGGAAGCGATGACCTTCCTCGGACCAGAGATCGCCGACCGCCGCATCGCCGTGACCCTCGACCTCGCCGAGGGCCTGCCCCTGCTCCATGTCGATCCCGACCAGATGAAGCAGGTCTTCCACAACCTCGTCCGCAACAGTTGCCAGGCGATGGGCTCCGACGGCGGGATCGTGGTGCGCACCGGCGGCAGCGACAAGAGCGTCTTCGTGACCTTCGCCGACAGCGGCCCCGGCGTGCCCGCCGACCAAGTCAGCCGCGTCTTCGAACCCTATTACACGACCAAGAAGACCGGGTCGGGTCTCGGCCTGCTCATCGTCCACCGCATCGTCCACGACCACGGCGGCGAGGTCGAGTTTCGCAGCCGCGAGGGCGTCGGCACCGAGGTCACCGTGCATCTGCCACGAGCCGAGAAATTGATGCGCTTCCTCCCCGCCAAGTCCGAGGCGGCGGTGATCGATGTCGATGTGGAGACTTGAACGATGCACCTGCCCGACCACACCCTGCTCATCGTCGATGACGAGAAGAACACCCGCGAAGGGCTGCGGCTCTCGCTGGAGGACGAGTTCGACGTCTATGTCGCGGCGAACCTTGTCGAGGCCGAGGAGGTCCTGAAGAGTGAATCCATCGATGTGATGCTCACCGACCTGCGCCTCGGCGGGGAGAGCGGCCTCGACCTCATCGACCGCGCCCTCGCCCAGCCGCAGCCGCCCGTCTGCATCCTCATGACCGCCTACGGCTCGGTCGATGTCGCGGTCGAGGCGATGAAAAAGGGTGCCTACGACTACGTGAGCAAACCGCTCAACATCGACGAGCTGGAGATCGTCATCAAACGGGCGATCCGAAGCCGCGCCGTCGAGAGGGAGAACGTGGCGTTGAAAGCGCAGGTCTCCGACCGCTACGGGCTCGAGAACCTGATCGGGCGCTCCGTCGTGATGCGGCCCGTCTTCGAGACCGTCCGCCAAGTCGCGCCGACTCGGGCCACCGTGCTGATCGAGGGCGAGAGCGGCACGGGGAAGGAGCTCGTCGGCCGCGCCATCCACCACCTCAGCGGACGACCCAAGTCGAAGCTCGTCACGGTGCATTGCGCCGCCCTCAGCGAGCAGCTTCTTGAGAGCGAACTCTTCGGCCACGAGCGCGGCGCCTTCACCGGAGCGGTGGAGCGCCGCATCGGGCGCTTCGAGGAGGCCGACGGCGGCACCCTCTTCCTCGACGAGATCGGCGAGATCGACGCCAACATCCAAGTGAAACTGCTCCGCGCCCTCGGCGAGCGCACCATCGAGCGGCTCGGCTCCAACAAGCCCGTCAATGTCGATGTGCGCGTCGTCGCCGCGACGAACAAGGACCTCGGCGAGATGGTGCGCGAGGGGACATTCCGCGACGATCTCTATTTCCGTCTCAACGTCGTCTCCATCCGCATGCCTCCCCTGCGCGAACGCAAGGAGGACATCGTGCTGCTCGTCGATGCCTTCCTCAAGGAGTTCGCCGAGGAGAACGGCAAGCCGCCCATGGAGCTGACCGCCGAGGCCATGCAAATGCTGCTCGACTACGACTGGCCCGGCAACGTGCGCGAGTTGCGCACCGTGATCGAGCACGGCGTGGTGATGTCGAACACCGGCAAGATCGGCCTGCGCCATCTGCCGCATTTCCTCCGCGACGGTTCGCTCGGCGGGCTGCGATCCGGGTCCGGGAAGCGCGTCGCTTTGTCGGGGGTGGCCGCAGTCTCCGTCGAGCCGGAGGATCTCAATCTCGCGAAGATGGAGGAGCGTCTCATCCGTCTCGCCCTCGACCGCACCGGCGGCAACCGCACCGAAGCCGCCAAGCGCCTCGGTATCTCCCGGCGGACGATGCACCGGAAGCTGAAGGAGATGGGGCTGGAGGAGTAGGTGTGATCCTCCCCGTTCCGGCGGGCATCGCCCGCCTTCCTCCTGCCCCTAGCCCGCATTTCTCACACTTTTTCTGCTGCGACTTGCTGCGGCTCGCCCCGGCTTCGTTCCGCCCGGATTTCCCCTTGGACAGTATGTTCTCTAGCAGCCATCCTCCCCGCCCGAGGGCAGCCCTTCCACCGGGCGGAGCAGCTTGCTCAGCTTGGCCCACGACTTGAGGGTGGCTTTTTGGCTCTCGGCAATCATCTCGCCATAGAGATCGACCACCTCCTCGCCGGTCGGCGTGAGCGTGGCACCGCCTTTGCTCCTCCCGCCGCGTGCGGTGGCCACCAGCGGCTGCTGGAAACTTGAGTTCATGGTCCGCACCGAGGTCCACGCGTGGTTGTAGGAGATCCCCATCCGCTGCGCCGCCTCGGCGATGCTGCCAGTGTCGCGGATCTGCTCCAAAAGCAGGATCTTGCCCCAGCCGAGCACTAACTGCCGCCCTCCGAAGACGCGGAGGCGAGGCTGCAGGCTGTATCCAGCGGTGTATTCGCGCGGCGTTTGCATCCGCGACCCTAGCGCCGACGGCTTCCTGCTTCAACCCGGCACCGCATCAAATAAGCGGTACCCCGCCCATCAAGGCGTTGAGCCGACCCTCGTGATCAGTCTTGTGGCCCACCTTCCCCTTGGCCGCCGAACTCGAAAGCGGGCTGCAGCTCAACGATGCGGTCAGCCTCGAGGTTGGCCGGGAGGAGATGGGTGATGAGGAGGACGCCCTTCCCCGCAGCCCGCTCCGCCTTCAGCGTCTCCACGACTCGGTCCACCGACTCGACGTCGAGGGCGGCGAAGGGCTCGTCCATCAGCAGGAAGGGCCGCCCGCAGACCAGAGCGCGGCAAAGGGCGAGGCGGTATTGCTGGCCGACGCTGAGGTTGCGCCCGCGGTCCGAGAGGACGTGGTCGAGCCCGCCGCGCCGCTCCACCACCTCGCGCAGGGCGACTTCGTCCAGCGCCCGCCATACCTCCGCGTCGGGGATCTCCTCCGACCCGAGGGCGATGTTCTCCCGGATCGTGCCGACGAACAGGTAGGGCTGTTGCTCGACGAAGGCGGCGAGGAAGGGCGGAGCTTGGGGGAAGGATCGCGTCGAGCCGTCCTCCAGCGTCGCGGTGAAGGTGCCCGCGTTGGCGAGGCGCAGGCCGGCGAAGCTCTCCGTCAGCGTCGACTTCCCGCAGCCCGACGGCCCCATCAGGGCGACGATCTCGCCACGGGACAGCGCCAGCGACCGGTCCCACACCACCGGCGGGTTGTCCCCGTAGGCGATGGTCACGCCCTCGGCCGAGAGGCGCGTCACCTGCGGCACTTTCTGCTGGAAATCGCCGAAGCGCTCGGTGCGGTCGGCCTCTTTCGTGGAGTCGTCGTAGAGCAGGGCGGCGAGGCGTCCGCCCTCGATGAAGAAGCGGTTCCAGTCGTAGGCCGCCCCCACCAAGGTCTTGGCCGAGCCGAGGAAGAGGGTGATGTAGAAGGGGTAGACGAGCGCCTCCTCGGCGGTGAGGGCCCCGCCGCGGATCTGGTAGGCGACGAGGGTAAGCACGCCGGTGATGACGAGCTGGCTGACCAGCTCGTTCGTCCCGAGCAAGGCGGCCATGGACTTCGTGACGCGCATCCCGGCGGTGTAGAGGCCGCCGAGTTGGCGGTCGAGCCGGGAGAGGGAGAAACCCTCGCTCCCGTATGTGCGGATGGTGCGCAGGCCCTCGAAGGTCTCGATCATCGACTGGAAGACCCCGCCCTCGATCTCGCGGGCCTGCCCTAGGGTCGGTGCCATGCGGCGCTGCACCGCGATGTTGAGCCAAGCCAAGGCGAAGGCGGCGACCAGAGGGATGAAGGCGATCATCCCGCTGTAGTAGAAGAAGAACACCGCCGTGCCCACGAACATCGTCACCTGGGTGATCTGCTGGGGGATCGACTGGGTGAGGAAGTCCTCGGCCGTGAAGAGGTCGCCGGTGAGGCGCGTCATCCAGTCGCCGCGCTTCGCCGTGTCGAGGGCGTCGAGGCGCATCCCCGTAAGCGAGTGGACCGCGTCGCGCTTCAGCCCGATGCTCACGATGAGCCGGAGCCACTCGCTGAGGATGCCGTCGAGGACGATCCCGATCCATTGCACCACGCCCACGGCGAGCCCGAAGAAGACGAGCAGCTTCAGGAAATCCGTCGCCGGCGTCTCCGCGAGGGTCTGCGTGCCCTCGGTGAAGAACTGGAGGAAGCGCGGCGGCAGCAGATGCACCCCCGAGAGGAGGATCGCGGCAGGGATCCACAGCTTGTATTTCCACCCGAGGCGGCCCGTGATCTCGCGGATGAGGCGCAGGGAATGCCGCCGCGTCTCGCGGAGGTCCGGCCCAAGTTCACCGGGTCCGTCCGGCCCGTCGAATCCATCGTCCGGGGTGTCGATGTCGGGGGCCTTGCTCATGGACGTGGGGAAAAAAGTTCCGGCGGGTGTGCATAGAGTCCCGCCCGCATTCGTCTCTCCGGGGAGCCTTGCTCGGATCGCCGCCGAAAACAAGCCCGAATCCGTGCCAAAGACTTTTTATGAATTTTCTCGACCCCGAAACCGATTCCCTGCAAACTGATCGCGCATGAAGGACGCACTCACATTCCAAGAAAGAATCCTTGCGGTTCGCCGCGGCATCCGCGCCCGCCAGCCCCTGCAACAGCGCATCGACCTCGTCCGCGCCCGCCATCGCGAACTTCTCCGCAAGAACTCCCGCTCCACCGAGCCGCGCGTCCTCGCCGTCCACCTCGACCGCTGAGCCAACCCTTCCACCCCAGACGAAGCCCTCCTATGACGACTACCGACATCGCCCCGCAGCGCCCCCTGCCCGCAGACGCCGCGCCCATGCCGCGCCTCACCCCGCAGAATTCCGAGCGCCTCGGCATGGGTCTGCTCGTGATCCAGCCGAGCCCCTTCTGCAACATCAACTGCGACTACTGCTACCTGCCCAACCGCACCGACACCCGCCGCATGGACCACGCCGTGCTCGAGCGGGTCATGGACAGGATCTGGGCAAGCGGCCTCGTCGTCGGGCCTTTCAGCCTCCTCTGGCATGCGGGAGAGCCGCTCGCCGTGCCGATCGCGTGGTATGAGAAGGCGTTCGACATCATCAACCGCCACCCCAAAGCGAAGGACTTCGTCGTCCACTCCGTCCAGACCAACGGCACCCTCATCAACGACAACTGGTGCGATTTCTTCAAACGGCACCAAGTCGAGGTCGGCCTCAGCCTCGACGGGCCGCAGGAGATCCACGACCACCACCGCAAGACCCGCTCCGGCCAAGGCACCTTCGACAAGGCCATCCGCGGGCTGGAGTGCCTCAAGCGCAACGGGGTGCCCTTCGGCGTCGTCAGCGTCATCTCCGACATCTCCGTGGACCATCCCGACGAGATCTACGAATTCTACCGCGAGCACGGCATCGACGGCGTCGGCTTCAATATCGAGGAGATCGAGGGGGCCAACCAAAGCTCCTCCCTCGACCGCAACGGAGCTGTCGGTCGCATCCACTCCTTCATGAAGCGCTTCTACGAGCGCAACAAGGCCGACGGATTCCCCATCAACGTGCGCGAGTTCCAGAACGCCGAGCGCAACATCCTCGAACCCGGCTGGTCCTCCCGCCCCGACGGCGACTACTACAATCTGGAGGCTGACCCCTTCGGCATGATCAACGTCGACTGTTTCGGAAACTTCTCCTCCTTCTCCCCCGAGCTCCTCGGCCAGCCCACCGAGAAATACGGCTCCTTCACCTTCGGCAGCCTCCTTTCCGGCAACGTCTTCGACGCGACGAAAAACGAGTCCTTCCAGCGCGTCCTCGCCGACATCGAGGCGGGCAACCGCAAGTGTGCCGAGACCTGCCAGTTCTACCAATACTGCGGCGGGGCCTCGCCCTCGAACAAATACTACGAGAACGGCAGCTTCGACTCCACCCGGACGCGGCAGTGCGTCTCCACCGTGCAGATCCCCATGCGCATCGTGCTCGAGGATCTCGAAAACGAACTCGGCATCACCGCCACTATCCCGCCCATCGCGACGGGACCGGAGGCGGCGGGGCCGCGTGCGCCCCGACCGGAGGCTCCCCAAGCCTGCGCCGCCCGGCCCAGCGCGGCATGACCCCGACTTGATGCCCTTCCCATCCCTTTTCGGACCCGTTGGCGCGGGCCCGCGAAACCCGAAGTGAAAATCCAACCAAAGAAAGAAACAATCCTATGGCTATCCTCAGAAGCACCGACGGCAGATTCTATGATGTCGCCGACGACCAACTCGAAGGGAAACTCATCCCCGCCGAGCAAATCAAAGAGAAACTCGACGCCGTCGGCGCCGGCCCCGCCGAGGGTCCGGTCGGCCCCGGCCCGCAGATGGTGGTCCCCGGCGCGGGCGGCCAGGTCGTGATCCAGATCTACACCTCCGCCGGCGACGCCGGCGCACCCGAAGGGGCGGCCCCCGAAGGCGACGGAGGCGAAGTCGAGGCCCACGGCTACTGCTGGCGCCGCAACTACTTCTCCAACTACTGGCGCCGCAACTGCTGGCGCAACGGCTACGGCGGCTACGGCTATTGATCCCCGCCCCGGGATCGCCGGGCCCGCCGCATCGGCGGGTCCGGTGGATCGGGCGAGAGCCCCCTTTCCGACCCTTTTCCGGATCCGCCAGCGCGGATCCGAGAAATCCGAAACGAAAACCAAAATCCAAACCAAAAACAACACCATGGCTATCCTCAGAAGCACCGATGGCAAGTTCTACGAGCTCGCCGACGACCAACTCGAGGGGAAACTCATCCCCGCCGAGCAAATCAAAGAGAAACTCGACGCCGTCGGCGTCGGTCCCGCCGAGGGACCGGTCGGCCACGGCCCGCAACTGTCGGTCCCCGGCGCGGCGGGCCAAGTCGTGATCCAGATCTACACCTCCGCCGGCGACGCCGGGGCGCCCGAAGGGGCCGCCGCCGAAGGCGCGGGGGACGAGGTCGAGGCCCACGGCTACTGCTGGCGTCGCAACTGCTTCTCCAACTACTGGCGTCGCAACTGCTGGCGCAACGGCTACGGCGGCGGCTACCGCTGGTAATCCCCGGCACGGTCCCCCGGACGCCGGAGCGCCCGCGAAAGCGGCGTCCGGCGGACCGGGGGATTTCCCCGTTTCCCTATCCAACCCTGTCCGCTCCCAGGCATGACCCTGTCCGCCCCGGCAGCGCCGCCTCCCGCCTCCCGCCATCGCGACCCCTACGGCGTCGGGCTTGCCTACCGTTTCACCGTCCACCGCGAGGCTCTCGCGCACCGCGACGAGATCGACCTGCTCGAAATCTCGACCGAGGACTACATCGTGCGCGAGCGCCGCACCTACGCCGACCCCGACGAACGCCTCCTGCGCGAAGCCCTCTCCGCCTTCCCCTGCGTCGCCCACGGCCTCAGCCTCTCCATCGGCACCGTCGGCGAACCGCCCGGCCACTATCTCGACGCGACGAACCGCCTCCTCGCCGAGACCGGGATGGAGGTCTTCAGCGAGCACCTCGCCTTCCACCGCGTCGACGGGGACGACCTCACCATGTTCCTCGCGATCCCCTTCGAGGAGGCCGCAGTAAAATGGGTCGCCGAGAATTATCGTTTTGTCAGGAGCCGCCTCGGGCGGCCCTTCGCCCTTGAGAACGTCACCTACCCCTTCCCCGTGCCGCACTGCCCCCTCGACGAGGCCGGCTTCCTGCGCCGCGTCTGCGAGGAGACCGACTGCACCCTCCTCCTCGACGTCACCAACGTCTTCAACAACTCCCGCAACCACGGCTACGACCCCGTCGAGTTCTTCGAGCGGCTCCCCATGGAGCGCGTCTCGCAGATGCACCTCGCCGGCGGCTTCCAGCATCCCAACGGACGATGGGAGGACAGCCACTCCGCCCCCGTCATGGACGAGGTCTGGCCCCTCTTCGACGAGGCCGTGCGCCGCGCCGTCAACGTCCGCGCCATCATCCTCGAACGCGACAGCAGCCTGCAGCCTTTCGACTCGGTGATGGACGACCTCCGCAAAGCCCGCGAGATCTTCTACTCCCACCGCCCCCTCGCAGCGCCCTTCCGCGAAGACCTCCCGCCCATTGCCGACGGCATCCCCGCCCCCGACCCGCTCGCGGAGGACTACGCGGGCCTGCGCGGCTACCAACGCGCCCTGATGGGCCGCATCGCCAAGCCCGCCTTCCGCGAGGCCTATCGCGAAAATGCGGAACAGGCCGCGCTCGAATACGGTCTCGCCGATTCCGTCTGGTTGCGGCGGCTGGCCGATGGCGACGAACGCTCGATGCGCTACTTCGAGTCCTCGTGGGACGAGTTTGCGAAAGAGGACGAGGAAGTCGCGAAGGAATACGAGCAGCGCGAGTGGGCGCAATGGGCCGAGCAACTCGGCCGGGGCGGATGGTGAGATCCTCCCGCCCACGCCGGGCAGGGCTTGCGAGGACGCCCGGACCGCGCCATGGGTGGAGGATGGAAGAACAAGCCCCTTTCCCCGGCGAAGTCGAAATCGCCGAGACCGTCCCCTTCTACGACACCGACTGCGGAGGGGTCGTCTCGAACATCGCCTACCTCCGCTACGTCGAAAAGGCACGTACCGCCCTCTTCGCCGCGCTCGGGATGGAGCCGGCCGCGATGATGGGGACCGGACTTTTCCCCGTCGTGGTCCGCACCGAAATCGACTACCGCTCTCCCGCGCGGCTCGGCGACGGCATCCGCGTCTCCGCCCGCCTCGCCTCGGTGGAGAAGGTCCGCGCCACCTGCGTCTTCCGCCTCGACGCCACCGCGCCCGGAGGCGAGCCGAGGCATGTCGCCGAGGCGGTGCAAACCGTCACCCTCGTGCGGATGCCCGAGGGACGCCCGCAGCGGATGCCGCCCGAATGGCGCGGCGCGGCGGATTGAGGGACCGCCCCCAAGAAACCCGGCGGCGCACCCCTGCGGACGCTTGCGCCCCCGCCGATGGGTTGTAGTGTCTCGACCCGCTTGTTTCGCGGGATTTCCCCAACTCCATCCACCCCCATGTACCGGACCCATCACTGCAACGAACTCCGCAAATCCCACGCCGGCGCGACGGCGACCTTGGTGGGTTGGGTGAATACCGTGCGGGACCACCACGGGGTCATCTTCATGGACATCCGCGACCGCGAGGGGGTGACGCAATGCGTCTTCCGCTCGGAGGAGAACGCCGAAGCCGCCGCCCTGAGCCACCAGCTCCGCGCCGAGGACGTGGTGCAGGTGACGGGCCGGGTCGATGCGCGCCCCGACATCGAGGGGAAAAGCACCGCCAACGCCGCCATCGCCACCGGCGAGATCGAACTCGTCGCGACGGAGTTGAAGGTGCTGAACAAGGCCGAGGTCCTGCCCTTCCAGCTCGACAAGGAATTGAGCAACGAGGATTTGCGGATGAAGCACCGCTACCTCGACCTGCGCCGTCCCCGCATGGCCCGCAACCTGCGCCAGCGTCACGTCATCACCAAGGCGATCCGCGACCGCCTCGACGCGGCGGGCTACATCGAGGTGGAGACGCCTATTTTGTCGAAATCGACGCCCGAAGGCGCGCGCGACTTCCTCGTGCCCTCGCGGCTCAGCCCCGGTCGCTTCTATGCCCTGCCCCAAGCGCCGCAGCAATACAAGCAGATGATGATGGTCGCGGGCTTGGAGAAGTATTTCCAGATCGCCCGCTGCTTCCGCGACGAGGACCTCCGCGCCGACCGACAGCCCGAGTTCACCCAGGTGGACATCGAGGCCAGCTTCGTCACCGAGGAGGATCTCTTCGCCCTCGTCGAGGATCTCCTCGCCGCCGCCTTCAAAGCCTCGCGCGGAGTGGACGTGCCCACGCCCTTCCCCCGACTCACCTATCAGGAGGCGATGGACAAATACGGCAGCGACAAGCCCGACCGCCGTTTCGGCATGGAGATCGTCGATCTCTCCGATGTGTTCGCGTCGTCGGCCTTCAAGGTCTTCGCCGGGACCCTCGAAAAAGGCGGCAAGGTCCGCGCCATCAACGCGAAGGGCTTCGCCTCGGTCACGACCGGCCAGATCAAGCGCCTTGAGGAGGTCGCGAAGGAGGCGGGCGCGGGCGGCCTCGCCTACATCAAGGTCGAGGGCGGCGAGTGGAAGTCGCCTATCGTGAAGTTCTTCACCGACGCGGAGAAAGCCGCCCTGACCGAGCGCCTCGGCATCGAGGAGGGCGACCTGATCCTCTTCGGCTGCGACCAGTGGAGCGTCTGCTGCGAGGTGCTGGGGCGCTTGCGCTTGGAAGCCTCCTCGATGTGCGAACTGACGAAGGACATGGACGACGTCCTCGACTTCCTCTGGGTCGTCGATTTCCCCCTGCTCGCCTACGACGCCGAGGAGGCCAAGTGGAACGCCGTCCACCACCCCTTCACCCGTCCTCGCGCGGAGGACCAGCCCCTGCTCGACGACGAGTCGCAGTGGGACCAAATCCGCGCCGTGGCCTACGACGTGGTCCTGAACGGCTACGAACTTGGCGGCGGCAGCCTGCGGATCCACGAGAGCGACCTCCAGTCGCGCCTCTTCAGCGTGCTCGGGATCGATGACGAGGAGCAGCGCTCGAAGTTCGGCCACATCCTCACCGCCTTCTCCTACGGCGCTCCGCCCCACGGTGGCATCGCCCTCGGCCTCGACCGCCTCGTCATGCTCGCCTGTCGCGAGGAGAGCATCCGCGAGGTCATCGCCTTCCCCAAGAACAACAAGGGAATCGATCTGATGTCGGCGAGTCCGGGCGAAGTCGATTTCAAGCAACTGCGCGAACTTTACATCCAATCGACGGCGAAGGAGAAGAAAGCGTGACGCCGGAACCAACGGCGCGGAATCCGCGATGAACGTCAAACGATTGCTCCTCCGCTACGCGATCCTCCTCGTCGTGCTCGGGGTGGCCTACTGGCAGCGCGGCAAACTACCCCTCGAATCTGGCAGGGAGGCCGGATCGCCGCGCGAAAAAGGCTCCGCCGTTCTCAAGGAAGGCCCCATCCCAGGGATCGATCCGGTGAAGGAGGCGAAACCGGAGAAAGTGGCGCAAGCGACGAAAGTCGGCGTTTACGACCGGCTTCCCGATGCCCGCCTTGTGGATCGCGAGGGCAACGACGGCGACAGCTTCCTCGTGCGCGCGGGCGGGCGCGAGTTCGAGCTGCGGCTCTACTTCGTCGACGCGCCGGAGAGCTACCTCAGCGATCGCCACGCCGACCAGCGTCGCCGCGTCGCCGAGCAGGCCCGCGAGCTGGGTGGGATCACCCCCGAGGAGGCGGTCGAGGCGGGCAAGCGGGCCAAGGCCTTCACGAGGCAGCAGCTTGGCGGTCGCGCCTTCACCGTCTACACCTATTGGGAGCAAGTCTACGACGGCGACCGCTACTACGGCTTCGTCGAACTGCCGGATGGAAGCGACCTCGGCTCGCGCCTCGTCGAGCAGGGCCTCGCCCGCATCCACACGAAGGGGCCGGGATCGAAGGCGAAGCCAGTGCCGACGCCAAAGGGCGAGTCGTTTTTCCAAGCGCGGGACCGACTCGAAGTGGTCGAGCGCGAGACGAGGAAGGCGAAGCGAGGGGTTTGGGGTTACTGATTCCTACTCCTTACTCTTCCTCTTACTCCTACTCAAAACCGGAGAGTAGGAGTAGGAGTAGGAGTANNTAGGAGTAGGAGTAGGAGTAGGAGAATGAGGACGAGTAAGAGAAAAAACCAACCTCACTTCTCCAGCCGGAAGATCAACACCCGGCGGTCCTGCTTGAGGAGGGCATCGGGCGAAGTCTCGGGGAAGCGGGACTTCGATTCGCCAAAGCCGACGGGGACGAGACGGTCCCTCTCGACCCCGAGGCTCGCCAAGACGGAGACGATGGCTTCGGCGCGCTGCTGCGAGAGGATGAGGTTGGAGAGGTCGTTCCCCTCGGCGGAGGCATGGCCCTCGACCACGTATTTCAGGCCTTTCAGGTCAGGGTGCTTGAGCGCGTCGGCGAGGGTCACGACGACAGCGACCGAGGCATCGTCGGCGAAGTCGGCCGAGCCTTTGCGGAAGAAGATGTTGTCCCGCGAGACTTCCGACTTGGGATCGACCGTGTACGTGATCTCCACCGCCCCCGTGGCGGTCTCCTTGGCCTCCACTTTGTTCTCCTCGACCGCCACTTGGACGGACTGGGGCACGCCGCGGGCACCGGCGGGCACGAGGACGGAGCGCGTCGCGACCTCGGGTGCCACGGCGGTCGCCGAAATACCGCCGCGCGTCTGGAGGCCGCGGGTGTTCAAGCCCCTGGCAGGGGTTTGGCCGGCTTGGCCTTTGAGTTTTCTGATGAGATCCTCCTGGCTCTCCTCCTGCGCCGCAAGGGATGCGCAGGAGAGGGTGGCGAGGCTCAGGACGACAGCGAGGGTCGGAAGCGTTTTCATGATGGCTGGATAGGTTCGGCAGGGGTACGAATGGGATTATTCCTTAAGCTGGTAGCCGATGCGGGCTTTGGTGACTTGGGCGGGGGTGCCGATGCCGGCGTCGGACTCGCTGACTTTGATCCCGGTGGGAACGCCGCGCGAGGAGAGGAGGGTGTCCTTCTCGTAGACGACGAACTCGCCCGCGACTTCGCCCTTCGCGATGGTTTTCAGTTCTGCTTTGGAGGCGAAGACGATGACATGCTCCGCCCCGCCGGGCGCGGTGGTGGTCCAAGTGATGGTGAGCTTCTTGTTCTTCGACAGGGAGGCACGCTTGCCGCTGTTGCCGGGGAAAAGCTCGGTGACGTGCTGGTCGGAGCTGAAGTGGTAGACGAGGACGTGGACGTCGTCGGTGGCGACGACTTCGAGCTTGGCCTGGTCGCCCACCTTGAGGTTGGGCTGGATGGAGAGCTTCAGCTTGCCGCCGCCTTGGAGGAGGACGGACTCCGTGGCGAGGCCCTCGGTCGAAGTGGCGGAGGTGGTGAGGACTTTCTTGGTTTCGGAGAGGGGCTTGCCCTCGGAGGCGATGAACCCGAGATACTGGTCGGAGTTCGCGACGAGGTCGGCGTATTTCTGTCCGCCGAACTCCTCGTAGCCGAGGGGGGTGAAGGACTTCAGCTCATATCCCAAGGCGTAGACGATGGAGATGTATTCGCGGAGGAAGCTGTCGCGCGGAATCGACAAGCCGCGCTCCAACGAAGTGAAGATGACGCTGAGGGTCTCGCTGCGGTGGCTTTCCTCCTTGAGCTGTTTGAGCAGCTCGTCGTATTCGATCCCGAGCTCCGCCGAGAGCTTCCTCGCAGTGATCTCGTTGCGGAACTCCTTGTAAAGGCCGTAGACGGGCTCCTCGGCACTGCCGAGCCCGCCGGTAGCCTCGGTCTCGGCGGCAATGAAGCGGTCGAAGTCCTCCTGCACCGCAGCTTGGAGCACGGCGGGCTCGGGATAGAGCTTCTCAAGCAGCTTGCGCTCGGAGAAGTCGAGGATGCCCGCGCTTTCGACGATGGGGCGGATTTCGTCCTCCATCGTCTTGAGGGTGTTCCTCGGCTCGGGCGCGGCGATGGGGGCTTTGATCCCCTTGTCATGGCAGGCCATGCAGGAGATGCCGTTGAGGATGACTTTGTCCGGCCGGTTGTTGTCTTGGACGATCTCGATGGGGGCGCGGTCGAGACGTTTCCCTTTGGAGGTGGTGAGGGCGTAGCCTTGGAGGCCGTTGGGCAAATTGTAGACCATCTCGCCGCCGTCGTGGTGGAAGATGTGGTCGCTGTCGTCGCTGAGCCCGGCTCCGACCGGCCCGAGCGGAGCGAGGGTGAGATCCTGGGTGCGGTTGGCCGCCTGCGGGGTGAAATCGTAGCTGACCCAGTAGGCGCCCTGCCAGGAGCCGATCTCGTGGCGCTCGATCAACCGGTTCGCGCCGGAGACGCCGGAGCGCTTGAAGCCGGCGCGGATGGCCCGGCCCTCGCGCAGGTTGTGGAAGCGGTCCACGTCGAGGGCACTGTCGATCTTGGCGAGGACGTCGTCCTCCCCACCCGAAGACTCGAAGCCGAGGAGCTTGTCCATGATCTTGTCGTAGAGGGGAGGCTGGGCGGCGGCGAAGACGAACCAGTCGGCCCGCAGGAAGGCCAGTTTCGACCCGGTGTGGCGCTCGATGAGTTGCTCCTTCTGCCGGTCCACCCCGACGATGCCGTAGGGGTAGAAGGCGACCACCTCGTCCCATTGCGCGGCGGTCCACTTGTAGTCGCGCAAGTCGATACGGTAAATGGTCTTGGCCTCGTCGATGGCGGTCGGCGTGACGATCTTGGCGTTCATCGAGAGGCTGTTGATCAGCTTCCCGACGGCGGCGCGGTGGGGATCGAGGTCGGGGATGACGGCGACGCCGTTTTCGTCGGCTTGGTTGTAGAGGTTCGTCAGGGTCAGGTAGCGATAGAATTTCCGCTGGGTCTCGGTGGCTTGGTCGATATCCTGGTAGATCGCCTTGATCACGTCATTCTGCGAAATGAACTCGCGCCGGATGTCGGCCGGCTTGCCGTCGGCGATCCATTCCTTGAGCGCGGCTTTCTCGGCGTCGGAGAGCGGCGGGCGGTAGCCTTTGTCGTGCTCCTTGCCTTTCGATTTGGGCATCCGTTCGGAGTCGTCACGCATGACGCGGTCGATGATGGATTCGGCATAGGGGGTGCCGGACCTGCCGGACTCGCTGAAGAGGGCGGCGAGGTTCACCGAGCCGTGGAGCTCGGGAGGATAGTCCCCCCCGTGGACGTCCTGGTGGCATTGGGCGCAGCGCTTCGCGAAGATCCATTGCGCCTTGGCAGCGGCGTCGAGACCGGCGGGGAGCTCGTCATCGTTGTCGGAAGTCGAGGCGACGACGGCGGGGGTTTTCGGTTCCTCCTTTTTAGGCTCCTCCTTTTTGGCTTCCTCTTTCTTCGGCGCTTCTTTCTTCTCCTCGGCGGTCGCGACCTTCTCCGGCTTGCCGCGGTCCGGTTCCCCCGCCGCCCCCCCGGTCATCAGTTTCGCGGAGGCGGTGGCGGTGTTCGTTTTCGCGGGTTCAGGCGCAGCACCGCCGAGCTGGGCGATCCAATCGCGGATGAGACCCTGCTCCTCGGCGGTGAGAGGCGGACGGTAGCCTTCATCGCCCTCGGCCCCGCTGCTCTTCGGCATGCGTTTCTTCGAGGTCGGCTCCAGCGCGACGCGGCGGAAGATGGGCGACTCCTCGGGATTGCCTTCGACGAGCATTTCCTCCTCGATCAGCCCGGCGAGGTCGAGCTCCTTGTGGAGGTAGGGATAGTCGTCATTGGTGTCGGGGTGGTGGCAATCCTTGCACTTGCTCTCGAAGAGGGCTTTCACTTTCTCGGCGAGATCCTCGCCGAAGAGGAAGGACGGGGATGCCAGGAGGGAGATCGTCAGGATGGGCAGGATACGGGAAAAGTTCATGACAGGTCCAAGTGGGGGAAATGTAGCAAAGAAATCGCAAGGGAGACGAGCCGAAAGGGAGGGATATGTAACTTTTTTACAAAAATTCGCCGATTTTCCTCTGCCTCGCGCGGGCTCTTGATGCGTCCAACCCATACAGACGCCTTCCGACACTGCCCGCCGATGAGCCAGCCCGCCTCCCCATCCACCGCCAATCGCGCCGTCTCCTGCCTGCTCGCCTCGCCCTGGGACGAGGACGCGGTGCGCCGCGCCGCCGCAGGCTGCCGCGAGCGTCTCGGGGTGCGCCCCGACCTCGTTCTCGCTTTCGCCAGTTCCGACTACCGACCCCGTCTCGCGGGCTTGATCGAGGCCCTCCGCCTCGACGGACAAGCCATACGCATCCTCGGCGGGTCGGCCGAGGGGCTCTTCGGAGTCGGTCGGGAGATCGAAAACGCCTGCGGCTTGTCGCTCCTCTTCCTCGCGTTGCCGGGCGCGCCGGTCGAGACCTTCCGCAGCCGGGCGGATCTGGAGAAAAGCCCCCTCCTCGACACCGATCCCGGCGGCTTCCTCGTCCTCGCCGACCCTCTGCGCTGCGGCATCCAAGGCCCCCTGCGCGACTTCAACACTCTCTTCCCCGGTGTGCCCGCCGTCGGGGGCTTCGTCTCGGGCGGCCCGGAGGAGGAGGACCTCTTTCTCTTCACCGAGACGGGGCTCGCGCGGGAGGATTTCGTCGCGGCCGGCTTTGGCGGCGGCATCCGGATCGCGCCGCTGGTGGCGCAGAGCTGCCGCCCTATAGGCGAACCCCTCGTCGTGACCCGGAGCCGGTCCAACACGGTCCAAGCCATCGCCGGGAAGCCGCCCTACGCCGTTCTCGCGGAGACCTTCGCCTCCCTCGACGAAGCCCTGCGCCTCTCCGCCGAGGGCAACATTTTCGCCGGACTCGCCGTGCGGGAGGAGGTGGAGGACTTCGCCACAGGCGATTTCGTCATCCGCCACATCGTCGGCACCGACCTGAGCGAAGGCAAGCTGGTCCTGACCTCGCCGCCGCGCGTCGGGCAGACCCTGCAATTCCAACTGCGCGACGCGGCGGTGGCCGAAGCGGCGCTGAAAAAGGATTGCGAAGCCCTCGTGGCCGAGCGCGGGCGGCCCTTCGCAGGCTTCGTCTGCGCCGGGCGCGGACGCGGGCGTCGGCTCTACGGCGAGCCGGACCGCGACAGCGCGATCCTGAACGAGCATTTCGGACCCGTCCCCTTGGCCGGCTTCTTTGGGAACGGGGAGTTCTCCCCCGTCGCCGGAGTCAACTTCCGGCACGACCACTCGCTCTGCGGAGCGCTGTTCTACCAAGCCTGAGGCTTCCCCGCGCCACAGGGCGCGGGGACAGGCGGGCCGCGAGGGAGTTTACTTCTTCTTGTCCGCCTTCTTCCCTTTCTTCTTCGACGCTCCGGTGCGACCGGGGAAGGTCAGTTCGGCGATGCCCGACTTGTCGAGGCCGCCGATGCCGAGTTCGACCATGCGGTCGTACTGCGCCTGGGTCGCGGCGTTAAGGGGCAGATTGAGCTTCACCGACTTGGCGAGCCCGGCGGCGATGCCGGAGTCCTTCGCGGCGTGCTCGGCGGAGAACCAGCAGTCGTGCTCGCGGTCCACCATGTCGGCGGCGTCGGTCTCGAGGACGCGGGAGTTCGCCCCGGTCTGGGAGAAGACCTCGCGGATCATCCCGAGATCATGGCCCAACGCGGCGGCGAGGCCGAGACCTTCGGCGAGGCCGGCGGTGTTGATGTTCATGACCATGTTGACGAGGGCCTTGACCTCGGCGGCCTTGCCGACCTCGCCGATGTGGCGCAGGCTGACGGAAAGGTCCTGGAGGAGCTTGAGATTCTTGTCGAAGACCGCCTTCTCCGCCCCGATCATGAGGTAGAGCTGGCCGTTGCGGGCGTGGCTGATGCTGCTCGCCATGCAGGCCTCGATGCTGTCGGCCTTGGCCTTGGACGCCGCGGCAGCGACCTTCTGCTGGATGCCGGGGCTGAGGGTCGCGCAGTTGACGAAGGTGCGACCGGCCGCGCCTTCGAGGAGGTTGTCGCCCTTGCCGAGGAAGATCTTCTTCATCGCCGCGTCGTTCGTGACGACGGTGAAGACGATGTCGGACTGCGCGGTGACGTCGGCGAGCTTCTTGCAGACGGTCGCCCCGATCTCCTTGGCGAGGGATTCGGCGGCCTCGGCGTTCACGTCGTAGACGGCCGTGACCTTGTATTTGAGATCGTTGAGGCGGCGTGCCATGTTGGCCCCCATGCGACCGACGCCGACGAAACCGATGCGGCTTTTCGAGGCGGAGGCTTTCGGAGAGGATTTTTTCGCGGGTTGTTTTTTGCTCATGTTCGGAATCGGTGGAGTGTTGCCAGTTTGCTAGGTGTATCAGAATTTCCCATCCAGCCAAGTGAATTTATGAGAGAGAGGGCGCATCGTTATCGCGGGATGCAGAGTTTCGTGGACGCCGGGCGGGGCGTCGCCACGGTGCTGCGGACGGAGTGGAATTTCCGCATCCACGCCGTCATCGCCGTGCTCGCGGCGGTGGCGGGCCTCGTCTTCAAGATCAGCGCGGGGGAATGGATCACCGTCGTCCTCAGCGCGGGGATGGTCTTCATGGCCGAGGTTTTCAACACCGCCCTCGAATACCTCGCCGACGCCGTCCATCCCGAGGCGGACCGTGGCGTCGGCATGGCAAAGGACGCCGCCGCCGCCGGAGTCCTCATCGCGGCGGTTGCGGCAGCGGTGGCGGGGGCTATCATCTTCCTCCCGAAAGCATGGGCTTGGTTGACGACAGGGTGAAAACGGAAACGCCCCCGGCTTGGCTGACGGGCTTGGTCGAGGCAGTCGGCGAGACGCGGGTCTCGACGGCGGAGGAAACGCGCCGCGAGTTCGGCACGGACCGTTGGCACGCCGCCGCCCTGCCCGACGCCGTGGTCCAGGCGACCTGCCGCGACGAAGTCGCAGCCACGCTGCGCTACGCGAACGAACACGGCATCCCCGTCACGACGCGCGGCGCGGGTGTCGGCTACGTGGGCGGCTGCGTCCCAGTGAAAGGCGGCATCCTCCTCTCCGTGCGGAAGATGAACCACCTCCTCGAACTCAATCCCGCCGACGGCGTCGCCGTGGTCGAGCCGGGACTGATCCTCGACGACCTGCAGGAGGCGGCGCGGCGCGTCGGCTGGTACTACCCGCCCGATCCCGCCAGCCTCAAGGAATGCTCCGTCGGCGGCACCCTCGCGACGAACGCGGGCGGCCCGCGCTGCGTGAAATACGGCGTCACTCGCCACTACGTGCTCGGGCTCGAAATCGTCCTGCCCGACGGCCAGATCCTCGAAACCGGCGGACGCTGCCACAAGAACAAAACCGGTCTCGACCTCATCGGCATGTTCGTCGGGTCCGAGGGCCTCCTCGGCGTCATCACCAAGGCGACCCTGCGGCTCATCCCCCATCCCGAGGCGCGGGCCATGCTCACCGCGACCTTCCCCGATTTCGAGACCGCGGCGGAGGCGGTGCAGGCGATCCTGAACCAGGGCTGGCAACCCTCCGGCCTCGAAATCACCGACGGCTTCACCCTTCAGGCAGCCCGCGACTACCTCGGGCCCGAGATGCTGCCCGACGGCGACGCCCACCTCATCGTCGAGCTCGACGGACGGCGCGAGACCGTCCTCCAGGACCTCGCCCGGCTGCGCGAGCTCGTCGATTCCCTCGGAGCCGTCTTCGTCGAGGAGGCCCGCGATCCCGAGTCCTGCGAGGCCATCTGGAAGCTGCGCCGCGAGTTCTCCTACTCCCTCCGCGCCACCGGCCTGATCAAGCTGAACGAGGACATCGTCGTGCCGCGCTCGAAGCTCGTCGATCTCGTCCGCTTCGCGCGGCAGTTGGAGCAGGACACCGGCATCCCCGTGGCCTGCTTCGGCCACGCTGGCGACGGCAACATCCACACCAACCTGATGGTGAAGGACTACGAAACCGACCCTGACGAAAAGGCCAAGGCCGACGCCGCCCTCGACCTGCTCTTCAAATGGGTCATCGCCAACGACGGCCAGATCACCGGCGAGCACGGCGTCGGGCTGGCGAAGAAGCGGTGGTTCGCGGACGCCGTCTCGCCCGTCTCCGTCGAGGTCCACCGCAGACTGAAGGAAGCGCTCGATCCGAAGAGGATTTTGAATCCGGGGAAGTTTTTGGGGTGAGGGCCCCATGCGGCCGCCACCACCGCTCGGACCTCTGCCCCTGGCTCCAAACGGGCGCGAGAGCTGGGAAGGGAATTCCCAGCTTAGCCCGAACGGACTAACGGGAAAGGGGAGTTTTCGGTTTCGGAGGAGGCGCATTCTGCTACACTTGAGGAGTCCGCTGGGAATCGGACCACACGCGCCATGAACAAGACGTCCGCCATCATCTTTTTCGGAATCATTCTCGTCGGGCTCGGGATTTCCCTGTACACCTTCAAGGACCGCTTCGGTAAAACGACGGCGGGTCCAGAGGACGCGGTCCCGACCGGGATCGCCTCGATCCCGCCACAGGAGGCCGGGACGGCTCCGAAGGAAGCCCCGGCCCCGGCGAAGGAGCCTTCCGCTACAGGAAAGCCGGTCGCCGAAGAAAAATCGTCGGCCCCGGAACCCTCCGCCGCACCCGCTCCGGCGCTTTTCAAATCCCCCGCCGCCGCCGTGGCCGCCCTCGCCGGGAAGATCGACGCGAAGGATTACGAGGGCTTCGTCGAAATCGTCGGCCCCGGGACCATCGCCGACCCGATCCGGGAAACCGTCCGGGAACTCATCGAGAGCCCTAGCCTCAAGCTCGACCCCGGCAAACCCCATGTCGAAATCTCGAAGTCGGCCGGGGGCCTCCGCTGGGCTTTCAACTTCGTTCCCGCCGTCGGGGAGGGGGCGCCGAGGCAGCTATACGCCGATTTGACGGAGCTGCCCGACCAAGGGATCGACATCGCGAAGGTCAGCCTGCCGCTCAGTTCCAATCCGACCCGTGGCGGCGCGTCCGAGTCGGCTTCCGGTGAGCCTGCCGCCGCCGCTCCCGAGATCGCCCAAGCGGTCGAAGCCTCCGACGCCCTCACCGTCGCCCAAGCCTTTTCCGAAGCCGTGGTTCGGAGGGATTTCAAGACCGCCCGCGGGCTTGCCGATCCGGGCACCGTGACCGACGAGCGCGTCGCCGCCCTCATGATCGCGGTGGAGGAGGGCAAATTCGCCCTCAAGAAGGAGCGCCCCTTCGTCGTCACCCTCGCTCGCGACGACCTGACATGGGTGCTCGCCCGCGTCGAGTCGGACGCCTCGTCCTCGGAATTCGCCGTCGAGCTGGGCAAGATCGACCAAGCTTGGAAAGTGAACGGGCTCACTTTCTCGAAAGTGCTGTCCGCCCTCTCCGAGGCGGCGGGCGGCGGGGATGTCGCCTACAGCCCCATCGTCGAGAATCCGGAAGGCGGAGACTCCCTCGTGCTCTACTTCGAGTTCGACGACGCCTCGCTCAGCCCCCGGTCGGAGCGGCAGCTCGCCATCGTCGCCGGGATCCTCGCCCAGAGCGAAGAGCGCGTCATCCGCATCAACGGCCATGCCGACGCCCTTGGCAACGCCGCCTACAACGTCGGGCTCAGCGACCGCCGCGCCGAGTCGATCCGCCAAGCCCTGATCCGTAACGGGGCGAAGCCCTCCCAAGTCGTGACCGAGGCTTTCGGCTCCGCGAAGCCGCGCAAGCCGAACTTCCTCCCCGACGGCTCGGACAACCCCACCGGACGCTCCGAAAACCGCCGGGCCGAGGTGTTGCTCGATTTTTGACCCCCTGTTGGACCCCCTTCGGCGGGCGGGGAGACAGTGTCGGGTTCACCTCCCCAGCCACTGCGCGAGGGCGCTGCGGGACTCGGCGGGGCCGATCACAGCGGAGCAGAGGGCGTCGGGGTCGAAGGCGTCTCGGGCGGCGGCGCGAACGTCATCGAGAGTGACCTTTTCGAGCTGGCGGTGGGCGTCCTCGGGATCGATCCAGTCGTCGAAGTAGAGCAGCGACTCGCCCGCCCACATCATCTGCGAGGAGGTGTTTTCCAAGCTGATGCGGTTCTGCCCGATGACGAAGGACTTCGCCTCCTCCAACTCGCTCCCGCGCACCCCGCGCGTGCGGAGGTCGTCGAGGATGCTGGAGATGGCGCGGAGCGCCTCGGCGAGGTTCTCGGGGCTGAGGGCAAGGTAGATTTGCAGCGCCCCGGCGTCGGCGAAGCTGACGAGGTCGCTCTGCACCTCGTAGCAGAGGCCGAGCTGCTCGCGGACGGCTTGGAAGAGGCGCGAGCTCATGTTCTCGCCGAGGACGACGTTGAGGAGCTTGTGGGCGTAGCGCGACGGATCGTGGCGGTGGACGTTGCGGAAGGAGAGGGCGAGGTGCGTCTGCTCCTGCCCGCCGTCCTCGTGGAAGCAGTGCCGCGCCTGCGGTGGTCCGGCCGGTTCGCACGCGAGCGCCGCGCCACGGGGCAGGTCGCCGAGGCGCTCCGCCACGGCTGCGGCGACGGTGTCGTGGTCGATCTTGCCCGCGATGGAGACGACGGTGTGGCGTCCGCGGTAGACGCGCGAATGGAAATCCTCGACTTCGGCGCGGCGGAAGCGCTCGAGGCTTTCCTCCGTCCCGGTGATGGAGCGTCCGAGGGGGTGGTCGCTCCCCCACGCGGCCTCGCTGATGAGGTCGTCGAGGTATTGCGAGGGCTGGTCGCGCACCATCGCGATCTCCTCGCGGATGACCTGTTTCTCCGAATCGATCTCGGTCGGGTCGAAGACGGGATTCCGGTAGAGGTCGGTGAGGACTTCGAAAAGGCGGTCGAATTTCTCCGCCGGCCCCTTCACCTGGTAGGCGGTGTGGTCCTCGACGGTGAAGCCGTCGATGGAGGCCCCGAGGCTTTCGATGTGGCGCGAGATCTCCTCGGCGGAGCGCTCCGCCGTGCCCTTGAAGAGCAGGTGCTCGACGAAGTGGGCCATGCCGTGCTCGCGCGGGGTCTCGTGGCGGCTGCCGCCCCCGGCCCAGATCCCCATCGCGACGCTGGCCATGTGCGGCATCGAGATAGTGGCGAGACGGACGCCGTTGTCGAAGCGGTGGACGCGGGTGCTGGGGGACATCGGGGATTTCGGGGGAAGGGGCGGTGGGCGCGGGAGAGGCACTTTTCTCCAGTCCGATTCCCTTTTCCACCGGGAAAAACGGGGCTATCCTCGCGGAGCATGACCACCGCCGCGCCACCCACCCCGCATCCCGCCTTCGCCCTGCTCGGGGAGGAGGTCGAGCTGAGCCGCATCGAGAAGGCCCTCCAGGCGCTCTTCGGGGGCGGAGGGGACGGCGCGGTCGAGCAGAGCGGCATCGCGCGGGCTTCGCTCATCAACCTCGCCCTCTACAACGAGAACCCCGCCGAACTGGAGCGCGACGCCTCCGTCCTCGCCGAGCTCACGAGCGAGACGGCCTGCCGCTCCCTCCTCATCCACGCCGACACGCGCTCCGCCGGGACCGGGGTGCGGGCTTGGGTGCAGGCCCACTGCCAGATCGACCGCAACGGGGCGAAGACCGTCTGCACCGAGCAGATCAGCTTCCTCCTCGCGGGCCGCTCGCCGGGCCTGCTGCGCAACGTGGTCCTCGCGAACCTCGACTCCGATCTGCCGCTCGCCTTCTGGTGGCGCGGGGAGCTTTCCGACGCCTTCGAGGAGCGGCTTTACTCGCGCATCGACCGGCTCCTCTACGACAGCGAGGGCTGGGAGTCGCCGCGGAACCCCTTCCTTCGCCTTCTCGAATGCCAGCGCGAGGCTCCCTCGTCCTTCGTGATGCACGACCTCGCCTTCACCCGGCTCAACTCGATCCGGCACGCCGTGGCGAACGCCTTCGACCGGCCCCTCGTCGCGCGGGAGCTGGACTCGCTTACCGAGGTGGTGATCCGCCATGCGAAAGGCCATCGTCTCAGCAGCCTCTACCTCGCCGCTTGGGTTGCGGGGAGGCTGGAGGCGGCCATCGACGGGGCCGCGTCCTCGCCCGGCGAGGTTGTCTGCCGACCTGGCCGGAAGGGCGCCCGCAACGGCTTCCGCATCCGCCTCGACGAACTGGACCCGCAGCGGCGCGGCAGGGTCGAAGTCGATTTCATCCTCGGCGGGACGCGGATCGAGATCAGCCGCTGCCAGACCCGCGACTTCCTCCGCACCCTGACAAAACGCGAAGGCGCCGCGATCGAGGAGGACTGGCTGCCCGCCCGCCGTCTCCACGACGCCTCCCTCGTCGCCGACATCCTCAACCGCGCTGGCCGCAACCGCACCCACGCACAGACTTTGCCGGGGGTGTTGGAGCTGCTGGCTTTGTGAGGGGGTGGGGGACCGCTGATGGGCGCTGATTTACTTGGGTTCTGTGATGGAGGCTCGCCGTCGCCGTCTTTGCGCGACAATGCTGATGAAAGCGGCGAGAGAGGCTGTCAGGAACAGGAGGGAGTGGGCGAGCATTTCCATCGCGGCGACCACCGCTTGATGGGATTTCATCAAGTGGAAATCATCTTGGCCACCGATCAGCCTCAGCATATCGTAGTAGGCCATCACCCAAAACTTGACGACGGCCAAGGCGATGGCCCACAGCGAGAGGCCGATCATCAGATGGATCACGATGCGGTCGATGAACTTGGATCGATCCAGCGAAGCCCGCCACAGGAACACGGAGGAGGCCACAATCAGAATGGCTGCCACCAACAAGAAAATGGCGTAGCCGCTCCCGAGATAATCCAAGAGAGGGACCCGGTAGGTGTCTTCGGAATTTTGGTCCATGAGGCGAGGGTTTACACGGGTTCCTGCCCTGCTTTGGCGCTCCGCCGTCGCCGCGCCTGAGCGACGATGCCGATGAAAGCGACGAGGAAGGTCGTCAGGAACAGGAGGAAGTGGGCGAGCATCTCCCTCCCGGAGGCGCGCGCATCCTGGTGATTCAATTCGTTGATGTCAACATGGATGCCGAACTGGCTCACCTTTGCGCTGTAAACCATCAACCCATACTTGGCGATGGCCATGGCCAAGGCCCACAGCGCGAGGCCGACCATCGCATGGGTCAACATGCGGTCGATGAACTTCGGCCGGTCCAGCGAGGTCCGCCACAGGAACACGGAGGAAGCCATGATCAGGAGGATCGCCGCCAACAGGAAAACGGCGTAGCCGATCCCGACCAGATCCAAGAGGGAGACTTGTTTGGTGCTTGGGTCTTGGTCCATGGGCTTGCGGGTTCGTCAATCTACTTCTCCGCATCCACTTGTCCAAGAGGGCCGACATTCCTGTCGGCCGGCTGGTCCTGCCACAACCCGGCTTGACGGCCGACAGGAATGTCGGCCCTCCTTGGCCTTCCGGTCGCAGCCGCGTGAGGTTACTTCACCATCTCGAACTCCAGCGAGAACTGGTGCTGCCCGCGCTCCTTTACATAGTTCGTCGCTTCGACGAGAAAGCGGCCGGGGACGTGCCAAGTGATCGCGTCGATGCGGTTCTCCGAGGGGAGGAAGCGCATCAGGCGCAGGACCGGCTCGCTCATGTAGTCGCTCAGCAGCGAGGTCACGGTGTGGCCGTCGTCCGCGACCGTGTCGAGGCGCAGGGCGGTGGCGCGGCTCTGGTCGCCGCAGAGGATGAAGTCGAGATTCGGCTGGTGGCGGAAGAGCTTCTCCCACAGCGCCTCGCCGCTGTTGCCGCGCTTGCCGTGGATTTTCGACCAGCGCATCCGCCCTTTAGGGTCGTGGATGTAGCCTTCCACAGTCTTGGGCTTCTCGACGACGCCGAGGTCCATGTGCGTGGTGACGAGGACGCGGTGGCCGGGATGCCGCTTCAGCAAGGCGTCGGCCCAGGCGAGAACGTCGTCGGGCGCGTTGCATTCGAGGCTGAGGTGGAGGAAGTCGACACCGTCCGCGCGGAAGACTTGGGCGCTGTTCACGTTGTTCGCGGAGACGTGCTGGTCGGGGCGACCGTGGGAATAGCTGCCGAGATACCAAGGGTAGTCCGCGAAGCTGGCCGCCGGGAAATGCTCCTGGAAGAGCCGGGCATCCCCCTTCGGACTCATGTCATGGTTGCCCACGGTCAAGCTGAAGGGCACGACGCCTCGGAGCCGGTCGAGATGGGCTTTGGCCACGGTCCATTCCTCGGGCCTGTCCTGCTCGACGATGTCGCCGACATGGGTGACGAAGACGATGTTCTGCGCCTCGCGGTTTTCGAGGATCCAATCGACCTGCGCGGCGAGGCCCCGGTTCTCCACCGGACCGTCGGAGGCGAGCCGGCCCTTGCAGCCGAGACCGGTGTAGTGCTGCGTGTCGGGGATGACGACGAGGGTGAAGGCCCCCTCGGGCAAGGGCGGCAGAGCGCCCGATCCGGTGATCTTGGGCATGGGGCGCTTGTCGGCGGGGGCGCGGGTTTCTTCGGTCGAGGCGGAGGGCACGAGCGCGAGGGCGGTGGCGAATCCTGCGAGGAGGGGCGAAATCCGAAAGCTCATTTGCCGTTGAAGCTCGGCCCGCCCCGGAAACTCCGCAACTTCCGATCCAGGACGAAAGGCGCGAAAGGGACGAGGGCGCAGAGGAAGACCGCGAGGCACCAAGCGAAGGAGAGCCGTTTCCGCAGCAGGACTTCGAGGAGACAGGCGCAGAGCACAAGGAAGAGCAATCCGTGGACTGAGCCGACGATGCGGACGGCGAGCGGCAGGTCCGCGAGATACTTCAGCGGCATCGCGATGCCGAGGAGGACGAGGTAGGAGATCCCGTCGAGGATGGAGGCGAGGCGGAGCCGGTCGATGGCGGAGGAACGGAGCTGGAAAGGCATGGTCGAAGGCAGGGAGAAGGCGTGGCCAATCTCGCGCGGGTTCCGGGGAAGGAAAGGGAGGATTCGCGGAGGATGCCGCAGACGGGCTCCCCTACCGGCGGAACGACCGGTTTGGCCGCCCTCTGCTATCTCGATTTCCGCTCTTCTTCCGCCAAGATCGGACGTAGGCTTGCCGGAAATGCCCTTCCGCTTCGACAACACCTACGCCCGCCTTCCGGCCTCCTTCTCCGCCCGCGTCGATCCCACCCCGGTTTCCGCGCCGGAATGGATCGCGCTGAACCGCGATCTCGCCGACGAACTCGGTCTCGACCCCGCCCGTCTCGATTCGGACGAGGGATTGGCGTTTTTGTCAGGCAACCGCGTCCCCGAAGGGGCGGAACCGCTCGCCGCCGCCTACTCGGGTCACCAGTTCGGCGGCTTCTCGCCGGTGCTGGGCGACGGGCGGACCATCCTCCTCGGCGAAGTCGTCCATCGCGACGGGCTCCATCGCGACCTCCAGTTGAAAGGCTCGGGTCCCACTCCATTCTCCCGTCGCGGAGACGGGCGCTCCGCCCTCGGTCCGGTGCTGCGCGAATACCTCGTCTCCGAAACGATGCACGCCCTCGGCGTGCCGACGACCCGCGCCCTCGCCGCGATCTGGAGCGGGGACAAGGTCTATCGCGAGGAGGTCGAACCGGGCGGCGTCTTCACCCGCGTGGCCCGCTCGCACCTGCGCATCGGCACCTGCGAATACTTCGCCTCGCGCGGCGACGCCGACGGCCTCCGGATCCTCGTCGATTACGCGCTGCGACGCCACTATCCCGACCAAGCAGACGTGGAAAACCCCGCCCTAGCCCTGCTCGAAGGCGTGGCCGCGAGGCAAGCCCGCCTCGTGGCGCAATGGATGGGCCTCGGCTTCATCCACGGGGTCATCACGGACAACATGAGCCTTTCCGGCGAGACCCTCGACTACGGCCCCTGCGCCTTCCTCGACCGCTATGATCCGGCGAAGAAATTCAGCTTCATCGACCGCGGCGGGCGCTACGCCTACGGCAACCAGCCGAACATCGCGCATTGGAACCTCGCCCGCCTCGCGGAAGCCCTGCTGCCGCTGGTGGCGGACGACGAAGGGGAAGCGGTTCGCGCGGTCACGGTGGTGCTGGAGGGGTTCCCCGACCGTTTTCGCGCGGCTTGGGCGGACGTGTTCTCCGCCAAGCTCGGATTCCCCGACGGCCAAGCGGGCGATTTGGCGGAGGGCCTGCTCGCCTTGATGGCGGAGCAAGGACTCGACTTCACCCTCGCTTTCCGGCATCTGCGCGATGCGGCGGCGGAGGGGCGCGACGAAGCGTTTCTCGCACAGTTTCCCCGTCCCGAAAGCGCCCGGATTTGGCTCGACACGTGGCGTGCGCGTCTGCGCGACGAAGCGGGCGTTCCGGCGGAGGTGGCGGCCACGGCGATGCGCAGAGCCAATCCCGTCTTCATCCCCCGCAACCACCGCATCGAGGAGGTGATCGCGGCGGCGAGGGAAAAGGATTTCACGCCCTTCCACCGCCTCCGCGAGGTGCTACGGCGGCCGTACGAGGAGCAATCGGACGCCGCCGAGTTCGAGGCCCCGCCCCTGCCGCACGAGGAGGTGAGGACGACCTTTTGCGGGACGTGATGGCGCTTCTCCCCGATCAGCGTTTCAAGGACGTTCGTCGAAGTTCTCACGAACTTCGCTACAGCTCTGCTTGGAGGGGCTGCCCTCACTCCTCCTCCGCAGCGGGTTCATCGGATTCCGCCCCCTCCACGGCCAGCCCCTGCTCGAATTTCGGCAACGGGGCCACGAGTCGCCCCGGCAGCGGCCGGACGCGGTCGTAGACGTGGGCACCCAATTCGGCGGCGACTTGGTAGCCGCGCTCGAACATCTCCATTTTCGCGTCGAGATTGTCGATGTAGTGCAGCGCTTGGGCTTCGGGCGTCTTCGGAACGACGGGTGCGCCGAACTCCAGCTCGCCATGGTGCGAGGCGATGAGGTGGAGGAGGTGGAGCCGCACCCGCTCCGAGGCCGGCTCCAGACCGGCCCAGTCGGCGGCCCGGGTTTCGTCCTCGATCAGGTCGCGCCAGAGCCGGTTCACCAGTTCCATGCCGAGGGGGATGTGGCTGAGCAGCTCGCTCATCTCCGTGTAGGGCATGGAAAAGCCCCTCTCCTGGTAGGCGTTCTCCCAGAGCTTGCCGACATCGTGGAAGAGCACTCCCGCGAGGAGGAGGTCCCGGTTGAGGAAGGGGTAGGCCACGCAGACTTGGATGGCCGTGCGCATCATCTGCGCGACGTGCTCGACGAGGCCGCCGCGTCTCGCGTGGTGGTAGTCCCGCGCCCCGGCGGTGCGGCGGAGGCGCTTGCCGTGGCGCTCAAGGAAGGTGGTGCAGAGCGCCCGCAGCCGCGGGTCGCCGAGGGCGGCGGCGGTCGTTTCGAGAAAGGCGTAGTCCTCCTCCTGCTTGCGGCACAGTTCGGGCGGACCGCCGAGGACGAGGGCCGTCTCCGCCTCGTCGAGGGCTCTCGCCGTCCAGTTCCGCCCGTCGATGGAGCGCCCGTCCCCGCCGAGGCCGAACTCGCCCGAGACCTCGAAGAACTGCCCCGCCCGCAACTGCCCGCAGGTGGCGAACATGGGCGCGTTGTTCCACACCCGCAGCACGAGGCTTTCCTCGGCGTCGGCGAAGGCCAGCTCGTAGAAGGGATTGCCCGTCTTCGTCGTCTTTTCGAGGCGACGCTCAAGCTGGGCATGGAAGCGGAACGGTCGGAAGACCTCGCCCGACTGCTGCTTCAATTCACGGATCGAGACCGATTCCATCGCCCCGAGATTAGTCTAGACCCGGCGACGCGCCAGCAAAACCTCGCGGCATCCCGGCGGGTTTTCCGCCCTCGGCTTGCCATCCCGGTGGCGAAATGCGATCCTCGGCCCATGCCCGACGGTCCAGCCTTCGACGCCGCCCTCCTCGCCGGGGGGCAATCCCGCCGCCTCGGGCGGGACAAGGCCTTTCTGGACTGGCGCGGCCTGCCCCTTTACGTCCTCCAGCTCCGCAAACTCGCCTCCCTCGCGCCGGATCGGCTCTGGCTCTCGACGCGGAGCGAGCAGCCTTTTCCCGAGGTGCTGGAGGGCGTGACCCGTCTCGCCGACGACCCGCCCGGCCTCGGTCCCCTCGGCGGCTTGCGCTCCATCCTCGCCGCGAGCCGAGCGGAGCGGGTCCTCGTCCTCGCCGTCGATCTGCCGCGAATGGAAACGGCCTTCCTCGCCTCGCTGCTGGCGGAGGAGGGCGGGGCCGCACCGCGTTCCGATCGCGGCTGGGAGCCTCTCGTGGCGGTCTATCCGCGCGAGTCCATGCTCGCCCTCGTCGAGGAAGCCATCGCCGCCGACCATCTGCGGCTCCAGCACCTCCTCGACGAGGCGGCGGCGCGGGGCCTCGTCCGGCCTGTGCCTGTCGGCGCGGAGAACGCCGATCTCTTCGCCAATCTCAACACCTCCGAAGACCTCGCCGCGCTCGAACAGGGCGCCCATGACGAAGCCCTCGCCCTCGACCGCTACCGTGTCGAAAGAGGGTTTGTCCGGACGCTAGACCGTGTCGCCTCCGAGGAGCCTCTCGAACTCCGCGTGAACGGGACCAGCGTCGCGGTCACCATGCGCACCCCCGGCCACGACGAGGAACTCGCTGCGGGATTTCTCCTCACCGAAGGCCTCATCTCCTCCTCCGACGACATCGCCGAGATCGTCCGCTGCCCCGAGGTCGATCCCGACCGGGCCGGCAATGTCCTCGACGTGCGTCTTCGGCGCGAAACCGACCTCGCCCGGCTCACCCGGCATGTCTTCACCAGTTCGAGCTGCGGCGTCTGCGGCAAGGCGACCCTCGACGCGGTCTTCGGTCAGTTCCCTCCCTTGGCTTCGCGGGCCATGCCGCCTTCGCCGGACTTCCTCCTCGGCCTGCCCGCGAAACTACGGGCCGTGCAGGAGACCTTCGACCGCACCGGCGGACTCCACGCCTCGGCTCTGTTCGACGCGGCGGGCCATCTCCTCCACCTGCGCGAGGACGTGGGCCGCCACAACGCCCTCGACAAGGTGATCGGCCACGCCTTCCTCCGGGGGATGCCCCTCGACGAAACCGTGCTGCTGGTGAGCGGGCGGATCTCCTTCGAGCTGATGCAAAAGGCCCTCGCCGCCCGCATCCCCGTCGTCGCCGGGATCTCCGCCCCCAGCAGCCTCGCCGTGAAGCTGGCGCGGGAGAGCGGGCAGGTGCTGGTGGGCTTTCTGCGGGAAAGGGGCTTCAACCTCTACGCGGGCACGGGGGAGGATGTGGCGGGGTTCTGCTAATTTCCTGCTAATTCAGGCAAAATTAGCAGGAAAATCTTTCCAGCGGGGAACTTACCTGCTAATTTGGGCTGAATTAGCAGAAGATTGGCTCCAATGAGAATTCCCCAAACACCTCCGTCCTTGGAAGACTTCTTTCGGAGTCCGAGGCGGATGTTCCCAGCGATGGAAAAGGCGGAGGTGGAGGCAGCCCGACGCGACCGCTACCTGCATTGGGACGAATTGCGGCACCGCCAGCCTCCCGAGGGACTCACGGTGGAGGACTGGTGGTTCGGCCTGAAGATGCGCCGTCTGGCGCAGCGCCAGTCCGTCCCTCTGCGAGACCGGCAGGGGAAGGCCTTCTCCTTCTGGCTGACGCCGAGGATGTTCGAACACCTCCACGACATCGACCTCCGCTGCGGCGGATCGGTCGAGGGACCCGAGCCGGTGACGAATCCGGACACCCGGGACCGCTACTACGTCTCCTCGCTCGTCGAGGAGGCCATCACCTCAAGCCAGCTCGAAGGGGCCGCCGTGACCCGATCTGTCGCGAAGGAGATGCTGCGAAGCGGACGCCGACCGACCGATGCGGGCGAACGGATGATCCTCAACAATTTCCTCACCATGCGGCAGCTCTCGGAATGGAAAGACGAGGCCCTCACCCCCGAGCGGATTCTGGAGATGCACCGGATGATCACCCGCGAAACCCTGGGAGACCCGTCCGAGGAGGGCCGTCTCCGCCGTTCCGACGAAGCCATCCGTGTCGAGGATGCCCAAACGGGCGAAGTCGTCCATTTCCCTCCTCCGGCAAACGAGCTGTCCGGGCGTCTCCAGGCGATGTGCGACTTCGCCAACGACACGAAGATGGAAGGATACCTCCACCCGGTCATCCGTTCCATCCTCCTGCATTTCTGGCTGGCCTACGATCATCCCTTTGTCGATGGAAACGGACGGACGGCGAGGGCGATCTTCTACTGGTCCATGCTGCGCCACAAATTCTGGCTCTTCGAGTTCATCTCCATCTCCCAGACCATCCTCGAAGCCCCGACGAAGTATTACCGGGCCTTCCTCCACACCGAGACCGACGACAACGACCTGAACTACTTCATCCTGCACCAGCTCGAAGTCATCCATCGCGCGATCGACCATCTCCACCGCTACATCGGGAGGAAATCCGGCGAGCTCGTCGAGATGCAGGCGATCCTCCGCTATCGCGGCGGCTTCAACCATCGCCAAGTCGCCCTGCTGCGGCACGCCCTGAAACACCCCTCCGTCTCCTTCACGGCGGCCAGCCACCAGAACAGCCACCAAGTCGTCAGGCAGACCGCCCGGAACGATCTCGACGAACTTTCCAGCTTAGGGCTTCTGTCCAAGGCCAAGGTCGGAAAGGCCTTCCGGTATCGGCCTGTGGCCGACCTCTCCGAGAAGTTGAAGCAGATCGCGGCGGGAGCGGGTTGATTCTGTGAAATCCGGACGCGGGCATCACTCTGCTTGGGTAGACGCCATGTTTTCGGATTCCGGCTCTCCCTCCGGGGATGTGGACGGTGGAGGAAAGGAATCCGCCGACCGGGCAGATCCCCGCTATGGCTCCAGCACTTTCCTGAGAAGCGTGGCCCAGTTGAGACCGAAGACTTTTTTCAGCTCGTCTTCGGTGTAGCCGCGGCGGTGCAGCTCGGTGGCCACGGTCTTCCAATGGCCGATATCGGACAGTTCCGGGCTGGTGCGGTGCGGGGACAGCCGATCCCAACCGCGCAGGGGGGAATCCGTGGCGACCGCGATCTGGTCCACGCCGATGAGCTTCCTCATATGGTCCAGATGGTCGCAGAACTCGTCGATCCCGCGCTCCTTGGTCTTCGGGTTCTCGATGATCCATCCCACGGCCGTGACTCCGACGATGCCGCCCGTGGCGGCGATGGCCTTGATCGCCCGGTCGGATTTGTTCCGGTCGCGGTCGGTCAGCGATCTCGCGCCGGCATGGGTGCAGACCACGGGGGCTTTCGACAGGCGGCACGCGTCCAACGTCGTCTGCTCGTTGCAGTGCGAGATGTCCACGAGCATGCCGAGGCGGTTGAGTTCGGCGATGACGCGTTCCCCGAAGGGAGTCACGCCGCCTTCCTGGTCATTGCCATAGCCGATCACGTCCTCCGGGGCCTGGTCGGTCTGCTGTGCGCCGTAGGCGAGCTGAAAAACCCGCAAACCGCGCTCGTACAGATCGCCGAGCTTTTTCACGTCTCCGCCGAGCGGATACGGCATCTGCACATACATCAGCACGCCGAACTCGCCCGACGTGCGGATGTCGCGCACATCGCCGAAGGTGCGGATGAGGCGGGCGTTCCTGTAGACGCCCTTGGCTAGCCGATCCGCCTGGAGTTCGAAGCTCGGCTGCGTCCTGTAGCTCATGATGATCATGTTGCATCCGGTCTCCTGCTTCAGAGGCTTGAAATCCCAAGGGCCTTCTCGGGAAGGGTAGGGAAAGGCGTCCCCGGCAGGACCGTCGTAGTAGGTACCCAGACCATCGACGATGAAGTTGTCCGCAAAGAACCGCTCCACGTCGAACCTTTTCTGGGCGCGGATCTCCCCGGCCAGCAGCAACGGCAGGAGCAGGGCGAAGCGGCGGAGGGTCATGGGCAGCATGACGCCATGGTATGGAAAACGCGGGACGAAGGTCAAGCCTTCCGGACTGGCTGCCCGGTTTTCCATTTCAACCCTTTCGCCAACCCTCACGAAAGCTCCGTCCCGGCATTGCGCGCCAGCGCCCGCTTGGCGAAGCGGCCCACGACGAAGGTGGAGACGACGGCCGCGGCCATCGCCGCCATGGTCGCCACGCGCAGCCATGTCCCCGCCTCCGCCTCGCTCTGCTCCGCCGCGAAGTCGGTGAGAGTGCCGAGAGCGACGAGGAGCAGGGTGCCAGGCAGCATGCCGAGGAAGGACCCGGCCACAAACTGGGGCCATGCGACCTGGGTGAGCCCGAAGGCGTAGTTGAGCAACGAATACGGAAAGACCGGCGTCAGGCGCGTCAGGGCGACGATGCGCCAGCCATCGCGTCCCACGGCCCGGTCGAGGGCGAGGAAGCGGGGATGGTGGCGGGCGCGACGCTCCACCATCGCGCGGACGAAATGGCGTCCCGAGAGAAAGGCGAGGTTCGCTCCGAGGTTGATGGAGAAGAGCGCGAGGACGACCCCCCAGCCGAATCCGAAAAGAAACCCCGCCGCGACGGTGAGCACGGTCCTCGGAACGAGCAGCAGGGTGCAGATCACGTAGAGCGCGACGAAGGCCGCCGGAGCCCACCAGCCCAGCGATTCGATCCAGAGCGTGGCCCGCTCCAGCGCGGCCCGGACGGGAAGGTTGCGGAGGGCGAGCAGCAATCCGGCAAGCAGGAGGCAGAGGACAGTCCACTCCAGCATGGAAGCCGTCGCGAGCCTGCCTTTCCTTCCTCCGTCCATGGGACTCCCTTGCCAGCACTCAAGGCGTGCCGCTGCCGCCCTCCATGCCGGACATCATTCCCGCGACGATGGCCACGACGTAGAACGCGATCGCGGCCAGCGAAATGACGAGGCCGATGTAGCCGACGATGAGCCCGGCGAGGGCGAGCCCCCCGTTGCTGGAGGGGAGGCTTTCCCCTTTCGCGCGGTGCCGGGCGATGTGGCCGCAGACGACCCCGGGAAGCGAGAGGATGGGGCCGCCGCAGCCGAAGATGCCGAGGCACCCCAGCACGAGGGAGACCACCGCGAGGGCGTCGAGGGGCGCCCGCTGCCCGGCGAAGGGGGTGTTGGGCACATGGACGGCTTGGCGGCGCTGCGAGCCAGTCAGGCTTGGGGGCGCTTGGTTGGAAAACCAGTCGGCGCACACCTCGCCAGCTGGCTTCCAACGGTCCATCGTCTCGTTCCAGACGAGGGTTTCGCGCGTCACCGTTCCCGTAGCGACGAGACCGGACAGGTCCGCGGAGGACACGGCGTGCTGGTTTCCGAAGGCGTCGGCGTAATACCATTCCATCGCTGGCGACGATAGAATGGAAAGACGCCGGGATCGAGCGTTTTCCTCAGGCGAAGCCGCAATAGCGACGGTAGGCGGCGAGCCGCTCCTCGAAGCGTTCGGGCGTGAGGCTTTCGAGGGCGTGCGTGCTGAAGCTCTCGCAGGTGAAGCTGGCGAGGATGGTGCCGCGGGCGACCGCGCCGGTGAGGTCGACGAAGTCGTAGGAGCCCTGTCCGAGGCTCGCGAGGTAGCCGGCGAAGCCGCCGATGAAGCTGTCCCCCGCCCCGGTCGGGTCGAAGACCTCGCTCAAGGGATAGGCGGGGCAGGCGAAGAAGTCGCTTTCCCCGAAGAGCATCGCGCCGTGCTCGCCTTTCTTGACGATCACGTATTTCGGCCCCATCTCGCGGAGGCGATGGCCGGCGGTGACGGCGTTCGAGGTGTCCATCATCAGCTTCGCCTCGCTGTCGTTGAGGACGAGGAGGTCGACGCGCCCGAGGAGCTGCTCCAGCTCCGGCCGCGAGATCTGGATCCAGAGGTCCATCGTGTCGGCGATGGTGAAGCCCGGCCCGCCGCCGAGCTGGTCGACGACGCTGTGCTGGTTCAGCGGGTGGGCGTTGGCGAGGAGGTTCACCGTCGTCGCCGCCTTCTGCGACTCGGCCACGGCGGGCCGCCAGGATTCGAGCACGTTCAGCGCGACCTCGAGGGTCTCGCGGTTGTTCATGTCCTCCATGTATTCGCCCGACCAGCGGAAGGTCTCCCCCTCGGAGAACTCGACGCCTTCGAGGTTGATGTTGCGCGCCTTGAAGAGGTCGAGATGCTCGGCGGGGAAGTCGCGCCCGACCACCCCGACCATGCCCACCGGGGAGAAGTAGCTCGCGGCGATCGCGGCGTAGGAGGCGGAGCCGCCGAGGAGGTTCTCCTGCGAGGCTTTCTGGGTTTTGACGTGGTCGAGGGCGATGGAACCGGAGACGAGGACGCTCATTTTCGGGAGTAAAAGGTAGAAAGTGAAAGGTAAAAGGTCAGGATCAGGGGAGGAGAGTCCTCGCGGACCGGACATAAGCAGCGATGTCGGGCGCTTGCAAGATGCCAGAGACGATGACGGCGCGTTTTGCCCCGGCGGCGACGAGGTCGGGGAGGTTCTCCTTCTTGATGCCGCCGATGCAGAAGATGGGCAGGTCGGGATGGCGCTCGTGGACTTCGCGGATCTCGGCCGTGCCGATGGGCACGTAGTCCGGTTTCGTCGGGGTGGCGAAAAGCGGGCCGAATCCGATGCAGTCGGTCCGCGGATCGGCCGCGGCGGCGGCGGCCTGGGCGAGGCTGTGGGTGGATCGTCCCACGAGCAGGTCCGGGCCGATGAGGGCGCGGACTTCGTCCATGGAGGCGTCGTCCTGCCCGACGTGGACTCCGTCGGCTCCGATAGCGACAGCGATGGCGGCGTGGTCGTTGACGAAGAAGGGCACGCCCGCCTCGCGGCAGATCGGCAGCAGGGCCTCGGCCCAGCGTTCGATCTCGTCGGGCGCGTGGCCCTTGGCGCGGAGCTGGATCACGTCGATGCCGCCCTCGACCATCTCGGCGGTCACGCGGATGAGCGAGGAAGGCGCGGCGTAGCCGAGATCGACGATGCCGTAGAGCTTGGCGTGGAGGAGGGTGGTGCGGGGCATGGGGGGTCTTAGAAGACGTTGCAAGCTTGTCGACGATACCACGAACAAGCCTCTCCGGTGGCCACAGCGAACTCGCTGCGGGGAATCTCGGATGACCGATGCCTTTCGGCTTCGTCGCGCCAAAGCACGCGAATCATGGAGCCAGGGCAGACGATAAAGCTCTTTGGAGCCGAGTCGAACATCTCGCCCCAGTTGGTCAGGAAATGGAAACGCCCATACTGGCACCAGTCGGATCGCATCTCCTCCACACTCCGTCCGTCATCGCGATACAGCCTTGTGTCCAGAAGTTCGTACAGATCGGAATCCGAAAGCTCCTCGAATTCCTCATCCCAAAGGTGGTTCGTATGCTCGGTGAGCTGGGCAAGCTCCTCGAAGGCATGGTCAAGCATGCAGTAGGGCTCGGCGATGTCGCCAAAGGCCGCAGACCCGATATGGAGACACATCCTCCCCCAAACACCGGAAAGCGTGGAATACTCATGATACGCCTCGATAGCGTAGACGCTGGGATTTCCGAACATCATGTTTCGCAGGAGCCTATAGGCGGACCTAACAGGGTCGAACGCGGGAGTCAACCGGGTTTGGTCTTCCTCCTACTCGTCCTCATCCTCCTACTCCTACTCGAATCCGGGGAGTAGGAGGACGAGTAGGAGGAAGAATGAGTTCACTCCACCCGATAAAGATGCGTCTTCGTCCGCAGGATCAACGCTTTCCCGCTGACCGCTGGCGAGGCCATGAAACCCGCGTCGAAACGGTTTTCGGCGAGCCGCTCGAAATCGGGGGCGGCCCTCACCACGGTGCAGAGGCCATCCTCGTCGAAGCAGTAGACACGATCCTTCGTTGCGAGCAAGGAGGCGGAATACTCGCCTCCGGCTCGCTCGGCCCATTTTCTTGCTCCGGTCCTCGCATCGACGCAACTGAGGACGCCGTCGTTGGCCATGATGATGAGGCCGTTCACGACCACGGGCGAGGAGCGTTTCGGGGTGCGCTGGAAGAAGCTCCAAGCGACATGGCTGCCCCCGACGTCGCCCTTCATCCCCGGCTCAAGACGGATCGCCCAGACCTCGGCTTTGCCGAGGCCGGTGTTGGTGTAGACCAAACCCGTCTCCTCGCTGTAGACGCTGCGCGAGGAGGGCGAATGGGTCTCGTAGGGCACCTGCCAGATTTCCTCCCCGGTCTCGACGTCGTAGGCCCAGCAGGCTTTGGAACTGTTGAGGATCATCTGCACGGTGTCGCCGACGGGGACGAAAATGGGCGTGCTGTAGGCCTTGCGGAAGTCGCCGCTGTTCGCGGGGACGCCGTCCTTTTCGTCCTTGTAGTCGGTGGAGCGGTCGCGCCGCCACAGGGTCTTTCCGGTGCCCTTGTCGAGGGCCGCGCTGTATTGCTGGTCGGCTCCTTCGTGGGTGACGATGAGCTTGTCCCCCCACATCGCGAGGGAGGAGGCGGAGCCCCGCCAGTGACTGCAAGTGAGGTCGCGGCGCTGCCACAGGATCTCGAAGGTCGCCGTGTCGAGGCAGAAGGTGCCGTAGCTGCCGAAACTCAGCCAGACCCGCCCCGGTTCGATCACGCCGCTGGGCGAGGCGTAGGTGTTGAGGTTGTTGGCGAGGGGCTCGGGGTTGTCGACGGTGACGACGACGCGGTCGAGGAGGATCTCGCCGCTGTTCTCGTCGAGGCAGAGGATGGACATCTCGTGCCCTTTCTCCGTCGCGGTGGTGATCCAGATTTTGCCTTCCGAGACGAGGGGGGTGGACCAGCCGAGCCCGTGGATCTCCGTCTTCCACTTCACCCTCTCGCCCTCGCTCCATTTCAGTGGCAGGTCGGCGTCGACGAGGCCGTCGCGGGTCGGGCCTCGGAACTCGGGCCATTCCGCCTGCGCCTCCGGTCGGGCGGAGGCGAGGGCCAAGATCGCGACGCCGCCGAGGTGGAGGGGGAATCTCATCGTGGCAAGTTGGCGAAGGAGGGGATTCCGGTCAATGGACGCAACCAAGGGCCGCGACCTTCCGGAATCCGATCCCTCCCTTTCCCGCCTCTTACTGCGGCGCGGCCGCCACGGCGACTTCGCCCGTATCGAGCGGACGCGGTGCCGCGGTGATCCGTCCGCTGCCGCTGAGGCCGAAGCGCTGCGGCTCGTACATCGCCTCGATCTTCGCGGGCGGGGCGGTGACTTCGCCGGGGGCGACGACGCGGGCGAGGTATTGCAGGCTGTAGTCCCCGGCTCCGTAGACGTAATCGGCGAAGAAGAGGACGCGGTCCTTGCGCAGTTCGCGATGGCTCGTCCAGAGGGTGCGGGCGGCCCGGGCCGCGTTGACTCTCTGGGTCTCGCTGGTCTTGAACTCGGGATTGACCGCCTCGAAAATCGCGGGCAGGGCGTCGTCGATGGCGAGGTAGGCCTCGCGCTCGTTGGGGAGGTTGAGGTCGAGGGTCACGAGGACGAGGTCGCCGACCTTGAGGTTCTCGGCGGGGGCGATGCTGCCGTCGAGCTCGACCTTCTCGTAGCGGCGCTGGATGGCGAAGCCACGGTTCTCCGCGTCGAGGGGGGCGAGGGCGGGCCGGGTCGCGAGGGAGACGTTCGCGAAGACAGGGCCTTTGCCTCCGGTCTGGATGGAGAGCTTGCGGTCTTCGCCTTTGCCGGTGAAGTCGAAGGCGACCTCGCCGCTGCCGGGCTCGGCGGGCAGGGAGACGGTCTTCGTCCCGCCGGCGAAGGCGAGCTCGATCTCGTTCGCGGCGAGGCTGCGGGCGGAGGCTTCGCCGTAGGCGGCGAGGGCGATGAGAGGCCAAGCGTTCGAGTAGGTGCTGCCCCAGCCGTTGCGGGCCTCGCGCAGTTTCATGAGATCGTCGACGAGCTGGTCCGCGGCCGGGCTGGAGGGGTTGTGCCGCACCTGGGCGAGGAGGCGGGTCGCGGCGAGGTAGGGTTGGCGATACCAGGAAACCTCGGCCACAGGCACCTTCGCGTCGGGCTTGAGCAGGGTCTCGATGCGTTGGGGCTGGCCGCCGCCGCTCTCGATGAGGGCGAGGGCGAGGAGGGCGCGTCCCTCGGCGGAGAGGGTCTGGCGCTTCTCGAAGAGCGTTTCGTGGTAGGCGGGCTCGGCGGCCCCGGCGAGGGCGAGGGCGTAGGCGGCGAGACTGCGCTGCGAGAGCGCGTAGGGATCGTTCAACTCGGCGGTGCCGCGAAGCTGGAGGGAGAGGTAGTCCCAGAGAGCTTGGGCCTGCTCCTGCGGCACCTCGATGCCCTGCTGCTGAGCGAGGGCCACGGCGACTCCTGCGTAGGCGCTGCCCCAGAGGAGGGACTCGCTCCCGCCGGGCCAGTAGGCGAGGCCGCCGTCCCCGGTCTGCATGGAGAAAATGCGGGTGATGCCCCTGCCGACGATGGCGGCGACCTCGGCCTCGGATTTCGCCAGATCGGGCAGGACCTTGCGAAGCTGCTGGGTGCTGAGCCAGGGGATGAGGGAGGAGGTGGTCTGCTCGACGCAGCCGTAGGGATACTTCAGCAGATACTCCAATCCGTCGGCGGCCTCGATGAGGCGCGAGTTGGACAGCGTCACCTTCAGGCTGCCGTCGCCGTCGAGGAGGCGCGGATCGACCTTGGCGAGGGCGTCGGCGAGGTCGGCCCCGTCGCGCAGGGCGAAGGTGTGCGTCTCGCGCAGGAGCGGGAGCGGGTAGCCGACGGCGGTCGTCGACTCGGTCGCGTCGCGCAGTTTCTCGTCGGTGAGGGAGCGGACCTTCCAGTTCCATTTCGCCTCTCCGGTGGCGACGAGGCCGATGGGGAAGGAGACGGTCTCGGTGGCCCCGGCGGGGAGGTTCAGTTTCACGACCTTCTCGCCCGCGCCGGGGGCGGGGGCCAAGCTGGTGTTGATCGTCTCGCCGATGCGGCCGAGGAAGACGGCGTGCTCGTCGAGCGTCACGGTGACCTCGACCTCCTGGGCGGAGGCGGTGTTGTTGTGCAGCACGGCGGCGACGTCGATCTGGTCGGTGAGATTGGTGAAGCCGGGCAGGGCGGGTTCGATGATGAGGGGCTTGTTGATCACGACCGGGGCCGAGCCGCTACCGAAACGGTCGCCCTCGGCGACGACGGCCATGACGCGGAAGGTGGTCAGGTTGTCGGGGGCGATCGCCTTGGCACGGACGACGCCGTCCGCATCGGTGACGAGCGCGGCCTCCCAGAAGGCGAGGGCTTTGAAGTCCTTGCGGATGCGGTCGGGATCGACCCCGAAGCCGCCGTTCCCGCCGCCGATGACGTAGCCTTTGTTCTCGAACTCCTGCTCGTGCGGGTTCTCGGGGAGGAGGGCGCCGAGGCTCTGCCCGGTCCACACGGCGAGGGGGAAGGGCGCGTGGAAGGTCTCGACGGGATTGGGCGGTTGGTATCCGGTGAGGGAGAGGACGCCTTCGTCCACGGCGTAGAAGGTCACTTCGGCCCCGGCGACGGGCTTGCCCTCGTGGTCGCGGACGGTGGCGGTGAATTCGATCTCCTCGCCGGGCTGGTAGGATTCGGCCTCCCCGGCGGAGACCTCGGCGGCGAGCCGCGCGGCGGGGTCCTCCACCTTGATCTGGGTGTAGCCGAGGCGGTGGTCCGCGGCGCGGTGGACGTGCGGGCTGTCGTCGGAGCCGCGGATGATGAGGAGCGAGGCAAAGAGGTTCGGCGCGGCGTCCTGGCCGACAGGCACCTCGATGACGGTTTCGTATTGGTCGATCACGAGCGAGCGCGTCTCGCGCACCCCGCCGCGCTCGACGGTGAAGAGGGCGTTGCCGAAGACGGGGCTGCGGGCGAGGAGCTTCGCGGTGTCGCCGGCCCGGTAGCTCTCCTTGTCGGGGATGAGGTCGATGCGGATGACGTCATGCCAGGACCAGGAGGGCTCCTCCGCGCCGATGATGGTGAAGCCGACCTTCGTCAAGACCTCGCGGCCCTTCTCGTCGCGGGCGGTGAGGGTGATGCGGTAGTCCCCGGCCTCGGCGAAGGCGAGGACGTGCGGCGCGGCGCGGACGAGCCCGGTGGCGGGATCGACCTCGGTCTTCAGCGCAATGCGCTCGTCGGAAACGGTGCGGAGGCGGAGGTCGTTGCGGTGGGTCATCCTGCCGTTGGCCCCGAGCACTTTCACCGTGGTCCATTCCTCCTTCTCGACGAGGACGGAGGTCTCGACCGAGGCGGTGTGGGCCTCGCCCCGGGTCGTCACGGCGGCGAGGGCGAAGGTGGCCTTGTCCCCGGCGCGATGGACGCCGTCGGGACGGCCGAGGCCGAGGTAGAAGTCGGAACTGTGGACGGTGAACCGCTTCGAGCCGGAGAGGGTCTGCTGGTTGGCGTCGGTGACGGAGGCGGTGAGGCGGACGCGGCGGGGGCCGGGATGGGTGCCCTGATCGGGCAGGGAGAAGGCCACGGTCACCTCGCCTTTGGAGCTGAGCGCGGCGGTGCCCTCGGTGCTGAAGGTCTCCTCATCCGAGGTGAGGTTGCCGAACTCGAACTCGTCGAAGCCGCGAGGGCGTGGGAAGTCGCTCTCCGCATAGACATACCAGTTCAGCTCGGCCTTGGAGAGCGGCTTGCCCATGAAGTAGCGGGCGCTGACCGGGATGCTGAGCTCGGCCCCCTGGGTGTATTCCTCCCCGGCGGCGACGGTGACCTCGAAGGTGTTGACGCGGTAGTCCTCGACCTGGAAGGCATGTCTGGCGATGAGGCGCCAGTCGGGGTCCGCCTCCTCGCCTTCGGCGGGGGCGGGGTTGAAATCGATCTCGATGGAGTGCCAGCCCATCCCCTCGGCGGGGAGGGTGAAGGCGTCGTCGAAACTGCCGATTTTGCCGAAGGCGATTTCGCGCTCGAAGATCTGGCGGTGGCGGGCGTCGAAGACGCGGAGGCGCGCCCCGCCCTCGCCGGGACCGGTCAGTCTGTCGGCGTCGATGAAGCGAGAGATGGCCTTGACCTTCACCTCGTCGCCGGGGCGGTAGACGTCGCGGTCGGTGAAGACGAGGGTGCGGCGCTCGCCGGGGAGGACGTCCTCCCAGCGCTGGTCGATGCCGAAGCTCCACAAGCCCATGTTTTCGAGGTCCTCGTGGAACTGGATGACGTGGCGGTCGCCCCCGAGAGTCGCGTCGAGGAAGAGGCGCGTCTCGTTGTCGCTGTAGAGGTCCCGTCCGATGCGGGCGACCCCGGCGGCGTCGGTCTTGGTCTCGGCGAGGGCGGCGGCGTTCTCGTCGCGGAGGGCGAGGCCGAGCCCGGCGAGGGGCGCGCCGGATTTCAGGGAGAAGGCGTAGAGGGTGGTGCCGTCCTCGCCCTGCTTCCAGGCGAGGCCGATGTCGGTGAGTTGGACGAGCGACTGCGCCCCGACGGCGAGCTTCTCGCGCGTCGAGGACTTGCCCTCGCTGCAGAGGTAGAAGGCCCCGGTGGCCGCTCCTTCGGTCAGTTCGTTCCAGTCGAGGGAGAAGGTTTCGCTCTTGTCGATGCCCGCCGTGGAGTCGCGGAACTGGTCATGGACCGTGCGCCCCGGCACGGACTCGAAGGTGATGGACTGCTCCTCGCCCCAGCCCTCGTATTTGTCCTGGTAGTCGCGCAGGGCGAGGATGAGGTCCTTGCCCTCCATCTTCTTCACCCGCGTGCGCACCCCGGTGAGGTTGCCGGTCTTCACGTCGAACTTGCGGTGGCCCGTGGCGTTCTGCGTCGTGGCGAAGGTGGGGTAGGTGATGAAGCCGGGACTCGGCGTGAACGAGACTTTTTTCGTCATGACCTGCTCAAGCTGGGTCGTGTCGTTGGCGACGAGGCCGTCGCGGACGGTGATCTCGTAATCGACACCGTAGTCGAACTCGCCCGTGAGATAGAGGCCGCCGGAGCGGGACTCGATCTTGAGCCCGGCGGGCGCGGGCTTCACGGAGAGGTATTCGGCGAGGCGCTCGCCCTCGAACCCGGGAGCCAAGGCCCCTTTGTTGTGGCGGATGGCGATTTCGCGGGCTTCGTCGTATTCGCCCGCCGCGATGATCTCGTGGATCTCGAAGGGATCGAGGTCACCAAGGTAGTCGAGGGTGCTTTCGACGACCGCGTGGACGCCGTCGGAGGAGGCGAGCCCGGCGGTGGCGTTGAGGAACCAAGTGCCTCCGATCGGCAGGGGCGAGGCGGGGCGGATGAGGACGAACTGCTCCAACGGCAGGTCGGCCGGCGGATTGTCGAGGAAAGCACCGATCTCGTCCAGAGTCGGGCGCGAGGCGGAGACCGCAGCGAAGCGCTCGTTCGGCTGGTCGTAGAGACGCACCCCGCCCTCGACCGCGTCGGGAGCGACGGGGGCGCTGAAGCGCAGCAGCACGGGGGAGTCGGGCTTCAGCGGATTCGACGAGCTGAAGTTGTAGGGATGGCGCTCGAAGGTCAGAGCGGACTTGCCGGAGGGAGCGGCGTCCTGGGCGACGAGCGCGGTCAGGAAGCACGGGAGGATCGCGAGGAGGAGTCCGCGGAGGGACGGGAGCAGACGAGGAGGGTTCATGGATATGGGTCGGGAAAGGCGGTCGAACGCGAAGACGCAAGGAAGACGGACGAACGATACGTCCGGTTCATGCAAAGATCTTTCACGTTCCTTTTCGGATAACGTCCGGCGGGTGGCGGGGCTTAGGATCGGATTGCTGGGAATCTCGAAAATCCACAGGATGGAAGATCGAAAACGACGGGAGGGGTGGAAGGAGGCGGAGCCGTCCGCCATATGAAGCTTGCCAAACCCGCCCGCTCCCTCTAGCTTGCCAGCAGTGCTAGGAGAACTGGCACCGGGGTCCTGAAAAGCCCCTGCATAAAGCGGTAAATGGCGTTCACCGATAAGCAACGCCGCCAACTCGACCAATGGTCGGGGGTGGCGGTGGTGCATGTCCAGGCCACGGCTCCGCTGTGGCTAAAGACCACAGCGGCTGACTTTGTGCAGTTTTTCAGCACCCCCTGCCACCTGTCGTTTTGGGGGTGATTCCCGAGGGAGATGGTTTTCCTGAAAACCGTTGTACCAACCCTTCCTCAATTCGAATGTCCGCCATGAAGACACTGTCCGTCCTGATCGCCATTTCGACCCTTGCCGCCTCATTGGGAACCGCAAAGGCGGAAGTGCCGCCCAAGCTCGAGGAACTGAACGCGAAATACGCCGCCGCCGTTGAGAACGCCACGGAACCCTTGAAGCAGACCTATCTGGGCGAACTGAAGAAGCTGCTCGATGAATACACGAAGCAGGGGAACTTGGAGGCCGCCTTGGAAGTCAAAACAATCCTCGACGAGATTTCCCCCGAACCCGAAGCGGCAGACGCCACCGATGAGTTGCCCGCTGCGGCTGGAAAAACAACCAGGTCCAGAAGGTTGTACAAGGGTAAGCGTCCGACCCAGACCATCT
>DDTJ01000071.1 GCA_002344525.1 Akkermansiaceae bacterium UBA2367 | reverse complement strand
GGGGTCGGGGAGGGCGACGGCGACGGAATGGGGGTCGGGGAGGGCGATGGCGTCGGCATTGGGAAAGGAGGGTGTGGGATGATCAAAAATTGGAACAGGGGAAGCAAAGCCGGACTCGCGGGCGATGGGTGCGGGGGAAGGACTGCCTCCATTCCGCGTGATCGAGATCGGAACCAGCGCTTGGCGCGGGAACAGGCGGACGACGAAATCGAAGGGAAGACCCCGCTGTGGCGGGGAGGTCGGCATGGGTCCGACCAAGGGACCATCGACTGTCGTGCGCCGAAGCAGATTTTCGCCAAGGCGGATTCACAGCGAGGAGCCGACGCATCGAAATCATCTCGGACAGCTTCGGTTCCATGGCTGGAACGGTTTTATGAAAAAAACCGCTACAAAAGCAAGCGCGAAATCATCTTTTTTTCGCACGGTTTTTCAGAAGGCTTCCAGCGAGTGTTCAAGCCAGCCAAGTGGACAGGCGGAAACTGTGGCCGAGGTCATTGACCTCGGTCGGGCGTCGTTTGACCATCCGCCCCGCGCCCTTACCCCCCGACCATGGCCTGCTTCCCTCCCTTGGCCTCGCCGGCTTTCGAGAAGGTGACGCCGACGGTCTTGGAGACGCCGAACTCCTCCATGGAGACGCCGTACATCACGTCGGCGCGGGACATGGTGCGCTTGCTGTGGGTCACGATGACGAACTGGCTGCCGCCGATGAAGCGGTCGAGGACGCGGAGGAAGCGGGCGATGTTCGCCTCGTCGAGGGGGGCGTCGAGCTCGTCGAGGACGCAGAAGGGCGAGGGCTTCACCATGTAGATGCCGAAGAGCAGGGCCACCGCCGTCATGGAGCGCTCGCCGCCGGAGAGGAGGCTGATGGATTGCAGCTTCTTGCCGGGCGGCTTCGCGATGATGTCGATGCCGCATTCGAGCGGGTCGTTGTCGTCGAGGAGGACGAGGTCGGCCTTGGCCTTCTCGCCGAAGAGCTCCTGGAACATGTCGCGGAAGTTCCGGCGGATCTGCTCGAAGGTCTCGGAGAACATCTTGCGGGTGTCGCGGTTGATACGGGCGATCATGCGCAGGAGTTCCTCCTTCGAGTTCTCCAAGTCCCCGAGCTGCTCCATGTTGAAGCGGTAGTGCTCCTCCAGTTCGTCGAACTCCTCGATGGCGTCAATGTTGACGGGGCCCATGGAGTCGAGCTTGGTGCGGAGCTGGACCACGACTTCCTCGACGAAGTCCCAGTCGGGTTCGGCGGGGTCGTCCAAGGCGGGCTCTTCGCCGTCGGGCTCGTCGGGCGCTGCCGCTTCGACGAAGGGCTCCTCGTCGTCCGCGGCGGGCTCGGCGTCGGATTCGGAATAGGCGCGGAGCCGAACGGCCCCGTTCTTGCGGCGCTCCTCGATGGCGAGGAGGAGGGCGTGGCTGTCGGGTTCGAAAAATTCGAGATCGGTGCGGTAGCGGTCGCGGCAGTGGCGTTCGAGGTTCTCAAGGGCGAGGTCGAACTGGGCGACCTTGACCTCCTCCTTGCCCCGCTGCGCGGCGACGCTTTGGACTTCGCGGCGTTTGCGGGAGAGTTCCGTCTCGCCCTCCTCGATGCGGGCGGAGTAGCCCTCGCGCTCTCCTCGGATGCGGTCGCGCTCGGTCGTCGCGGTCCCGGCCTCGGCTTCCCAAGCTTGGATTTTCCCTTGGAGCGCGGCGGTCTCGGCGGCGTCGTTCTCGATGCGCTCCTGGTATTCGACGATCTCGGCCTCGCGCCGCCGCAGGAGTTCGGTCAATTCGGCGAGGCGGGCGAGCATGGGCTCGCGCTGCTCCTCGAACTTCTCCCGCGTGCCCTGCTCCACGGCGAGCTGGGTGCGGGCGGCGGTGGCGAGCTCGGTCTGCTCCTCCTCGCGCAGGCGCGCGGCGGCCAGTTCGGCGGTGGTGGATTCCGCCTCCCTGTCGAGTTCCGCGACACGGGCGAGGGCGGTTTCGCGCTCGGAGCGTCTCGTCGCGACCTCGGCGCGGAGCCGCTGGCCGCGCTCCTCGATCTCGCGCTGCTCCCATTCGAGGCTTTCGATGCGGTTGCGGAGCTGGTTCAGATCACGCTCGACCAAGGCGAGCTTGCCTTCGAGGGTGGAGGAGGCGACGCGCTTCTGCTGCAAGCGCTCGCGGGCCTCTTGGAGGTTCTCCTCGAACTCGTCAACGCGCTGGTTCAGCTCGTCGCGGCGCTCCTGCCTCGCGATCACTTCGCGGTCGAGGGCATCGACGACCTCCTCCAGTTCCCGGATCTCGGTCTGCATCCGCAGCACCGAGACGGAGCCGTCGCCGGAGCGACCGCCGTGGATGATACCCTCGGGGGTCACGTATTCGCCGGCCAAGGTCGCCACGGCGAAGGCCCCGGCTTCCTCGCGGAGGCGCAGGGCGGTGGGCAGGTCCTCGACGAGGAGGACGCCTTCGAGGAGTTTCGCGACGAGCGCTTTGGCCTTGCCTTGACAACGCACCCGGTCCGACGCCCAGCCGATCGCGCCGAGGGGGACGCGGCCACGGGCGGGCGGGGCGGAGGTCTCCAGATGGGTCTCGGCGATGAGAGTGGCCTTGCCCAAGTTCCCTTCGCGCAGGGTGCGGACGATCCTCTCGGCCACTTCGGCGTCCGAGACGACGACGGCTTGGAGGCGGCGTCCCAAGGCGGCTTCGATGGCCTCGGCGAAGCGGGCTTCGACCTCGATCTGGTTCGCGAGAGGGGAGTGGACTCGCGGACCGAAGAAATCGGGATCGTCGAGTCCTTTCAACACCTCCTGCGTGCCTTTCTCGAAGCCCTCGCCGTCGGCGATGAGCTGCTGGAGCACTTCGAGCCGGGAACGCTTCTCCGCCCGCAGTTTGTGGAGCGAGGAAAGATGCTCCTGCAAATCGGCGGCGGCGCGTTTGGCGCGGTGGTATTTCTGCTCCAGCTCGACGAGGTTCTCCTCGCAGGTCTCGATGGAAAGCTGGTGGCCCGCGATGCGGTCCTTGAATTCGGCGGCATCGCCTTGGCGCGAGTCCTCGTCGGCGCGGAGGCGGGCGGCCTCCTCGGCGAGCTGGGCGGCCCGCTGGTCGTCGGACTCGGACTGGCGCTCGTTCGTGGCGAGGGTCGCTTCAAGGCTGGCGATGCGGCTTTTCAACGCGCCGCGCTCCTCCTCGATGCGGCGCAGGCTCTGGTTCAATTCCTCGCGCCGGGCGCGGGCTTCGCGCGTCCCGGTTTCGAGGGCCGCGACTTGGGCCTGCTGTTCGGCGATGCGCCCGGCGACGGCTTCGAGCTGGCGGTTCGCGTTTTCGAGGTCGGCCTCCTGACGCGCCCGCTTGTCGGTCGCTTGGGCGATGTCCTCCTCGTTCTTGTGGATGAGGACGGAAAGCTCGTGGGCGCGTTCGCCGTTGAACTCGATGCGCCCTCCCGCGCCGCCGATCTCGTTTTCGAGCCGGGCGAGGAGCGACTGGAGTTCGGTCAGGCGGCGTTCGATCTCCTGGTATTCGACCCGCGCCGAGGCCATCTCCGCCTGGCGTTTCTCGATCGCGTCCTCCAGTTCGTCCTGCTGGTTCTGCAAGTGCCGGATCGAATTGGAGAGTTCGGATCTCTCCGCGCGGATCTCGCGCCATTTCCGGTGGCTGAGGTGGAGCTCGAGGGTGCGAACGTCGTCGAAGAGGGACTGGTAGCGCTTCGCCTTCGAGGCTTGGCGGGAGAGGGAGCGGATCTGGCGCTCGTTCTCGGCGATGACGTCGCGGATGCGGACGAGGTTCGCCTCGGTGTAGTCGAGCTTGCGCAGGGCCTCCTTCTTCTGCGTTTTGTATTTCGTGATGCCGGCGGCCTCCTCGAAGACGGCGCGGCGGTCCTCGGGCTTGGAGCTGAGGAGCATGTCGATCTTGCCCTGCTCCATGATCGAGTAGCTGGTGCGCCCGATCCCGGTCCCCATCAACAGGTTCTGGATGTCCTTGAGGCGGCAGGGCTGCTGGTTGATGAGATATTCGCCCTTGCCGTCGCGGAAGACGCGCCGTCCGAGGGAAACTTCGTCGTAGTCGGTCTCAAGGATGCCGGAGCAGCCCGAGAGGGTCAGGGTGACCTCGGCCATGCCGAGGGCGGAGCGCCTGTCCGTGCCGTTGAAGATGACGTCGGCCATCTCGCCGCCGCGGAGGGCCTTCGCCGAAGTCTCCCCGAGGACCCAGCGCATGGAATCGACGATGTTCGACTTGCCGCAACCGTTCGGCCCGACGATGCCGGTGACGCCCTCGTGGAATTCGAGTTTGGTCTTGTCGGCGAAGGATTTGAATCCGTGAATTTCCAAGGATTTCAGGCGCATGACGGCAGGGAAGGGTAGGAGAAAACGACTTCCAAAAATGAGAATTTAGTTCTCATAAATGATAAATCTTCCCTTATATTGAGGGAAAGTCCCATTCTGTCGAGCGGAATTTTACGAATTTCCAATCGGCCCGTTCGTGACCCCTGTCCGCGTCTCGCTGGAGGACAGGTGGATTTTTTTAAACGCGAGAAACAAAAATGGGGAAATTCGCAAAAAATATTTGCGGGCGACGGTTGCAGTGTTAGGTTTTCTGCGTCCGGTGATCCTCAGGGGTTTAGCTGGCTTTCCATTCCTCGGGACGCATGAAAGTGCGAGAGGGAAGGGAAAAACGATTTTTTTTGTGCGGAACGGGGCGGCCCGGTGCGGAGGACGAAAGTTCGAGTACCGGGCCGTTTTCCTTTTTGGCTCTTCCCTGAAATCGAGCCTTCCCATGGGTCGAACGGCCCTTCGCCGCGACCAAAAGAGAAGCGGCGCCGTCCCCGGAGGAACAACGCCGCTTCAACCCCTCAACAAATCAAATAAAAGAGTACCAAACCCAGTCGAGACAAGCATAAGGGAAATCGGAGGGGCAGTCAATATAAAAACCATAAAATTCGCTCTTTTTGATGAATTTTTGAACGGACGAAGTCTGGATTGGGGTGCAGAGTGGAAATTTCTCTCGGATTTATTTAGGAAGCTTGCATAATGGAGGGCGTTGGTTCGTCGGGAGAGAAGGACAATTCCCATTTTCCATTCCACTCCCAACCCTACCTCCCTGCCATGAACAACGAAATCGCCCTCCTCGCCCAATTCTTGGAAAGCCTCGGCCCCGAGGTTTCCGGCCATTCCGCCTCGCCCCTGACAGCCGAGCAAGCCGAACGCATCCGCCTTTTCGCCGCCGGCGAGCTAGGGCCAGCCGAGCGCGAGGAATTGCTACCCAGCATCCTGGAGAACGAGACCGCGCTGCACACTCTCGTGAAGACCCTGCAAGCGCAGGCTTGAGATGGCGGCGGTACACACCCAGCTCCTCCGGCTCTCCGGGCTGGGCGAGTCGGCCCCGGCGGTCGAAAAGCATCTCGAAGCTTGGATCGAGGGCAGCAGCCCCGCCCAGTTGATCGGTCTCATCGACCCCGGCGCCCTCTCGCTCCTGCGGGAGGCCTTCGACGACGCGGGCGGTTGCGAGGGGACGGTCTGGCTCATCGACCGCAGGGCGGGGGAGCTGGTCGCCTGCTACAATTCGGGCGACGAGGCGGGGAATCTGGTCGGCTTCCGCCAGCCGGTGGGGCAGGGGATCATCTCCTTGGTCTTCGCGCAGCAGCAACCCTATTGCGAGAACCGCATCCAGGCGAGCGAGGGACACGACGACACCCTCGACCGCAAGATCGCCAAGCACACCACCGCGATGATCGCGGTGCCTTTCTATTTCGGCTTCGGCCTGCGCGGGGTGATCTCCTGCGTGCAATTGGCCGAGGCCCCCAAATCGCGCGAGGGCTTCCGCTCGTCGGATGTCGAGACGCTGGCGCGCGCCGCGAACCTCGTCGAGCGGCTTATCGACGGAACCCTCCTAACTTCCCTCCTCGGCCTCGGCGACGGGGGCTGAGCCTGCGATGGGGTCCGAAGCTCCCACCCCTTGGCCCGATCTGGACCGGGCCGGCCGCGCCCTCGCCGAAGGCGACGGGAAAGGCGTGAAAGTCGCCGTCGTCGATTCGGGGATCGACACCTCGCATCCCGCCCTCGCCGGGCTCGTCCTCGCCGACGACGTGACCGTCTCATGCGACGGGGTCAACCTCCGCATCGAAGAGGGTGGAGGCACCGATGTCTACGGCCACGGCACCGCAGTCGCGAGCCTGCTCCGGCAAGCCGCGCCGGGGGTCGAGATCGGGAGCTTCCGCGCCCTCGACAGCAGCAACCATTCCCGCAGCTTCGTCATCGCCGAATGCGTCAACCAAGCCATCGCCCGCGGCTACCAGGTCGTGAATTGCAGCTTCGGCTGCCGGGGCCTGCCGCGCTACGTGATGGACTACAAGGAATGGGTTGATCGCGCCTACCTTGAGGGCGTCCAGATCGTGGCCGCGTGCAGCAACGTCGATGTCTCGATCCGGGAATGGCCGGCCTACTTCCCCAGCGTGATCAGCGTGCGGGGGATCGACTGCCCGTCCGGGGATCTCTACCACAGCCGCGGCCGCATGGTCTCCTTCCTCGCCCGGGGAGAGCGCGTCGAGGTGCCTTGGCTCCACGGGGAGAGCAAGATCGAAACCGGGAGCAGCTACGCCGCGCCCCTCGTCTCGGGGAAGATCGCCCGCCTCCTCTCCGCCCTGCCGGGATTGAGCCCGGCGCTGGTGAAACCCATCCTCGCTGAGCTGGCCCTCGCCTACGCCGGGGAATTCTGATTTTTTTACCGGAATTTTCTCCGATTCTCATAAATTCCAGTGGACGATTGTCGCTTTCGTTCTATAATTTTCGTAATATTGACAATCTGTAAAACTTGAGCACCCGACTACCAGGGAATCTCGGAGAAATCTTTCCGCTTCGCTTCCGCCTTCGCGAGGAAATGCGCTTCTTCCGTGTCGGCGGAACGCTCGTGGCGGAGAAAACGAGGACGAGGCAGCGATATTCGCTCAAGCCTTGGCAGGTCGATCTCCTTTCGAAATTCGACGGGAAGACGAGTTTCGAGGAGGCCGCCAAGCAGGTCTGCGGTGCCCGCCCCGGTGCGTTCACGGCGACGGGTTTGCTCAATTTCTACCACTGGCTCTACACCGAGAACCTCGTCCTCTGCGAGTGCGAGTCGATTTTCGAACTCATCCTCGGCGATGCTGGCGACGCGATGGATGACGAGGAGGTGGAACCCGTCGGAAAAGCGGGCCTCTCCGAATTCGCCGGACGCCTTCTCCGTGACTCTCGCGTGCGCCGCGCCCTCGCGGCATGTGCGGTCGTCGCCTTTTCGCTTTCCGTGATCCGGCTCGTGCAGGTCGCCGCGCCCGTTTTCGAGCCTGCGGCGGGGCGTCTCTACGCCAGCTTCTCGAAGCCCGGCCGTCCCCAGCCGACCGTCTCCGTGGCCGCTTCGGAACGCAGCGCCCAGGATTCCTCCGTCGAGCGCCGCTCCCTCGCCGCCCGCGCGCCCGTCGTCAAGGAGACCGGGAAGGCCGTCGAGGAACCCGCCCCGCCGGTTCGCGCTCCCGAAGGTCCTGCCTATTCCCCAGTGATTCCCGAAGCTCCCAAGAAGGAACTGGAACCCGCCGTCGCTCCCGCGAATGGCGACCTCCGGCGTATCGAGGAACTGCGGGTGCAGCTTGAGGAGTGCCGCATCCGCCGGGACGAGTTCTACCTCCAGAACGACGAGGAAGGCTACCGCCGCGAAGTCCATCGCATGACCAACCTCGCAAAGGAGATCGGCGACATCGAGAACGCGCGTTGACGCTCAATCCCGCCCGAAGGCCCCGGAGACCTCCGCCGGGGCGACACTGGCCCGCACCGCCGCGATGTCCAGATCCCGCCGCTGCCGTTCCCGGAAGACGCTAACGGTTTCGTAGCCCGCAGCCTCCAACCAGTCGAGCGCATCGTGGAACCCGTCGCCGACGCGGGTCGGGGTGTGGGAGTCCGAGCCGATCACCACGGGGATGCCGCGCTCGGCCATCAGGGCGAGCATTCCCGGCCCCGGATTCATCTCGGGAAAGGATTTGTTCCGCCCCGAGGTGTTGATCTCCATGGCCACCCCGGTTTCCGCGATGCGGTCGAGGGCGCGTTTCACGTAGGGCCGGATGCGGTCGAAATCCCAGTCCGCCGGGCTCGCGTTCTTCACGAGGTCGGGGTGGGCGAGGCAGTCGAAAAGCCCGCTCTCGGCCGACTCGGCGAGGTGCTCGAAATATTGCTTCTGGAAGGCGAAGGGGTCGCCGTGCCAGAAGGCGTCGATGTATTCCCCGATGTGCCAGTGGACCGAGCCGAGGATGTAGTGGAACTCGGCGCGACCGTGCAGTTCGCGCAGCCAGTCTTCCATGCCGGGGAAGAAGTCGCTCTCCATGCCGAGGAGCACCTCGAAGCCCTCCGGCGCGGCCTCGGCGGCTTCGCTGACGAGGGCGAGGTATTCGCGGAACTGCTCCGGCGCCATGCGGACCCGGCTGGAGAAGCCGTCCGGCATCGGGCTGTGGCAGGTCATGATGATGCCCACGAGCCCCTGCGCCACGCCGTGCTCCATGTAGAGGGCGGGGTGTCCCTCCGCGTGCTTGCAGAGAGGGGTGTGCATGTGGCTGTCGAAAAAGATCGGCGCGGATTCGGACATGGGGGAGGGGAGGGGAACCTGCCCCATTCCCGCGAACGGTCCAAGCCGATTTTTGCTAGAATTTAGTCAAATGCAGGGCTTGCGCATGAAATGTGGACACAGCGGGGCAACGATGCCCGTAGAGAAGTTCGTGAGAACTTCTCCCCTCCGAGGCTCAAGGGACGCTCGTCGAAGTTCTCACGAACTTCGCTACAAGGCTCCATCCTCGCGACGTCACGATTTTCCATTGCTTGATGCGAATCTCAGAAATTCAGGGCTCGCAGTCTTTTTCTGTGACGATTCATGTGTAAGCCCCTGCGCCAAACGCGGCGCGGGGGTAGGGGCGGTTCAGGCGTCCTCGGGCAATTCCAGCCCGAAGAACCCAGCGGCGTTCCGGTAGCAGATGCGCCGAACCATGTCGCCGGCGAGTTCGAGGTCGCGCGGGATCTCGCCCTTCTCGATGTCGGCCCCGACGAGGTTGCAGAGGATGCGGCGGAAGTACTCGTGGCGGGTGAAGGAGAGGAAGCTGCGCGAGTCGGTGAGCATCCCGTTGAAGCGCGAGAGCAGGCTCGCGTTGGAGAAGGCGTTGATCTGCCACTCCATGCCCTCCTTCGTGTCCATGAACCACCAGGCCGTGCCAAGCTGGAGGCGGCAGGGCGGGTCGCCGGGCTTCGCCTCAAGGAAATTGCCGAGCATCGTGGCGAGGGCGTAGTTGTCCTTCGGGTTCAGGTTGTAGAGCATCACCTTGGGCAGGTGGCCGCGCTGGTCGAGGGTGTTCAGGTAGCGGCGCACGGCGGCGGCGTGGTTCACGTCGGCCATGGAGTCGCAGCCGATGTCGCGTCCGAGCCGCTCGAAGAGGCGCTGGCTGTTGTTCCGCTCGGCCCCGATGTGGAGTTGCAGGGTCCAGCCGCGGGCGGCGTTCAGCTCGCCGAAGAAAAGCATCAGGTAGGCCCCGAAGGCCTCGGTCTCGGCCTCGTCGGCGGATTGACCGCGACGCACCTTGTCGAAGATGGCGGCGGCTTTCTCCTCGCTGCAATCGGCGTCGAAGACATGGTGCAGCCCGTGGTCGGAGAGGCGTCCGCCAAGCTCGTGGAAGAAATCGTGGCGCGAACGGAGCGCGCCTTGGAATCCCGCGAGGGTCGAGGTGTCGATCCCGCTCACCTCGGCGAGGCGGTCGGCGTAGGCGTTGAAGGATTCCGCCTCGTGGACCCAGAGGGCGCGGTCGGGGCGGAAGGTCGGGTAGACCCGCACGTCGAAATCGGGATCGGCGGCGATGGCGCGGTGGTGCTCCAGCGAATCGACGGGATCGTCGGTGGTGCAGAGGGCGCGGACCTGGCTCTGCACGAGGAGGCCGCGGCAGGAATGCGAGGGTTGCGCGAGGAGTTCGAGCCCCTTTTCCCAAACCGCGTCGGCGGTTTTCGGCGAGAAGAGATCGGGGAAGTCGAAGTAGCGGGCCAGTTCGAGATGGGTCCAGTGGTAGAGCGCGTTGCGGAGGCAGTGGGGCACGGTCTCGGCCCAGGCATCGAACTTGTCGCGCGGGGAGGCGGAACCGGTGATGCGCTCCTCGGGGATGCCGTTGGCCCGCATCGCCCGCCATTTGTAGTGGTCGCCCGCGAGCCAGATATCGTAGAGGTCGGCGAAGGCACGGTCGGCGGCGATCTGGTCGGGCGGGAGATGGTTGTGGAAGTCGAGGATGGGCTCGTCCTTGGCGAACTGGTGGTAAAGCTCCCGCGCCGCCGTCGATTGCAGCAGGAAGTCGTCGTGGATGAAGGGGGTGGACATGACGGAGGAATTGTCGCGAAGGATGCGAGGAGGGCAAAGGGAAATCGACGGTTCGGAGCCTCACGTCACGCCATCAGGGGCTTGCCAGTGGGGTGGAGCCTGTGGGAAGCTCCCGCTTTCCATGATTTCGAAACTTCTTGTTCCCGCTCTGCTGCTCGCCGTCTCCGTTTCCGCCGCCGAGCCGCCGTCAGCCCGCTACGTCCGCATTTCCCTGTCGGGCGAGAAGCGCGTCCTCACCCTCGCCGAGGTCGAGGTGGTCAGTGGCGGGAAAAATATCGCCCCCACGGGCAAGGCGAGCCAGTCCACGGTCGGCATCGGCGGCGTCCCGGAACGGGCCATCGACGGGAACAAGGACGTCGATTGGGGCAAGGGCGGCCAGACCCACACCGCCGAGGGACAGGATCCGTCGCCGTGGTGGGAGCTCGACCTCGGCTCGGTCCAGCGAATCGACTCCGTGCAGATATGGAACCGAGCCCCTCTCCACGAGCGGCTCCAGAATTTCACCCTCGAGCTCCTCGACGCCGCGCGGAAGGCGGTCTGGACGCGCGAGAACAATCCCGCGCCGGACGGGTCGATCACTTTCCGTTTCGAGGGCGAGGCCGGGATCTCGATCACCTCGCACGATGGCAAGCCGCTGCCCGTGCCCGTCCCGCCTGCCCCCATCCCGCCCGGCTACCGCGATCCCGAACCCTTCGCCTTCGCCCAGGGCGATGTCGTCGCGATCCTCGGCAACGGCCTCGCCGACCGGATGCAACACGACGGCTGGACCGAGACCTTCCTCCAGATCGCCAACCCCGGCAAAGAGCTGACCTTCCGCAACCTCAGCCACACGGGCGACCGTCCCGGCCGCTATCCGCGCTCGAAGGGTTTCACCGCGATGCCCGACTATCTCCGCCAAGTGAAGGCCGACGTGATCTTCGCCTTCTTCGGCTACAACGAATCCTTCGCCGGGGCCGCCGGTCTCGCCGCCTTCGAGGAGAAGCTCGCCGGCATGATCCGCGACCTGCGCGGGGCGAAGCCGAACGGGGAGAGCTTCCCGCGTTTTGTCCTCTTCAGCCCCATCGCCCACGAGAACCTCGGCGACCCGAACCTGCCCGATGGCACGGAGAACAACCAACGCCTCGCCCTCTACACCGCCGCGATGCAGAAGGTCGCGGGACACGAGGGCGTTGCCTTCGTGAACCTCTTCGAGCCGACCTGGGCTCTCTACGACAAGCTCGACGAACCGCTCACGATCAACGGCATCCATCTCAACGCCCTCGGCCATCGCCATGTCGGCCGGATCATCGCCGAGGCCCTCTCCGGCCAAGTGCCCGAGGCCACCGAAGCCGAACTCGCGACGCTGCGCGAGGCCGTCCTCGACAAGAACCTGCACTGGCATCACCGCTACCGCGCCACCGACGGCAACGACATCTGGGGCGGGCGCTCGACCCTGACCTTCGCCAACGACCAGAGCAACGCCGAGGTGCTCCAGCACGAGTTGTCCATGCTCGACGTGATGACCGCGAACCGCGATCCGAGAATCTGGGCGCGGGCGCAGGGCAGCGACGCGCCGGTGGACGATGGCAACGTCCCCGCGCCCGTCCCCGTGGTCTCGAACGTGGGCGGCGGTAGCAAGAGCTCCAGCGCGGAAAAGGAGGGCAGCCCGACCTACCTCGACGGCGAGGAGGCCATCGCGAAGATGACGGTGCCGCCGGGATTCAAGGTGAACCTCTTCGCCGACGAGAAGCGCTTCCCCGCCCTCGCCAACCCCGTGCAGATGCAGGTCGACGGCAAGGGCCGCCTCTGGGTCGCGGCGTGGAAGACCTATCCGAAGTGGGAGCCGCTCAAGCCCATGGACGACGCCCTCCTCATCCTGCCCGACGACGACGGCGACGGCGTCGCGGACCGCGTCGTCGAATTCGCGAAGGTGCATTGCCCCCTCGGCTTCGAGTTCTGGAACGGCGGGGTCATCGTCACCTCACAACCCGACATCCTCTTCCTCAAGGACACCGACGGGGACGACGTCGCCGACGTGCGCTACGTCCTCTTCCAAGGCACCGACTCCGCCGACACCCACCACGCCGCGAACAACCTCATCTACGGACCCGACGGCGGCATCTACTGGCAGAGCGGGGTCTTCATGCAGCACAACCACGAGCATCCCTGGGGTCCCTCGCTCGAAGCGACCGCCTCGGCGATGTATCGCTTCGACCCGCGCCGCTACACCATCGCCTTCCACGCGGCGAACTCGCCGAACCCGCACGGGACGGCCTTCGACGAATGGGGCTACCACTACGCCAACGACGGCACCGGAGGCCGCAGCTTCCAGGTTCTGCCCGATCCGGAGACGAAGGGCTTCAAGATGCGCGAGATGCTCGTGAAGGAGGTCCGCCCCGTCACCGCCGACGAGATCGTCTCCAGCCCGCACTTCCCCGACGAGATGCAGGGCAACTTCCTCGTCTGCAACACCATCGGCTTCCTCGGGATCAAGCAATACAAGCTCCATCGCGAGGGCTACAAGGACGCCGAGCGCGAGTTCGCCTTCGGCGAGGTCTGGGGCACCCCGGTCGAGGATCTGCTCGTGAGCAGCGACAAGAACTTCCGCCCCACCGACGCGATCTTCGGGGCCGACGGGGCCCTCTACATGTCCGACTGGCAGAACGTCATCATCGGCCATATGCAGCACAACATCCGCGACCCCAACCGGGACAAGACCCACGGCCGCGTCTATCGCATGACCTACGAAGGCCGCCCCCTGCAAGCGCCCGTGGCCATCGACGGCGAGCCGGTCGAGGCGCTGCTGGAGAATTTCCGCCATCCGGCCATCGGCGTGCGCCACCGCACTCGTGTCGAACTGAGCGAACGCGAAACTAGCGAGGTGATCGCGGCGGTGAAGACCTGGGCCGCCAAGATCGATCTGAAGAGCAAGGACGACGCGCGGCTCCTCCTCGAAGCCCTCTGGGTGCATCAGCAGCACAACGTGCGCGACCGCGACCTCCTCGATCTCGTGTTGAGCTCGCCCGAGCCCCACGCCGCGCTCGCGGCGAAGACGGTGCAATACCATTGGGACGTGGCCGATCCGGTCCTCAACGTGGTGACCGCTCCCATCCAGCAGCAGGAGGAGAAGATCGAGGTGAAGGTGCCGCCGCATCTTTCCCAGGCCGAGGCCGAGGTGTATCGGCTGGGGTCGGAGGTCTTCCACCGCGAGGCGCACTGCGTCACCTGCCATCAGCCGAACGGGCAGGGAATGGCGAACATCTATCCGCCCCTCGTCGGCAGCCCTTGGGTCACCGGCAACGTCGAGCGGCTCGTCAAGCTGACCCTGCACGGGCTTTGGGGGCCGATGGAAGTGAACGGCACGGTCTACGATCCCGCAAAGGGCGTGCCTCCGATGACGGCTTTCAAGGCGATCCTGAATGACAAGGAGACCGCGGCGGTTCTGACCTTCGTGCGCAATACTTGGGGGAACGAAGCCCCGGCCGTGACGCCCGAGCAAGTGAAGACCGTGCGCGAGGCGACGAAGGATGTGCAGATGTTCCCGAAGCCCGAGGATCTGCTGAAGGAGCATCCGCTGGAGAAGTAGGGACGCCTCCGCATTACCCTTTTCGGGATTTGGAACAGCCATCCCATCTGCGGAAATTTGCGGGCATTTGCGGCCATCTGCGTCAAAAAAGGAACGCAGATTTCCACGGAGGAAACGCGGATGGGCGCAGAGGGGGCTCACTCCCCTCCAAGCTTCTTCGCGAGGGCGGCGCTCTCGGGGCTGAGTTTGGAGAGGGGTACGACGAACTCGCGCCGGTTGCGCATCACGATTTTCACCGCATCGCCTTGGAGCCCGGCGAAGCGGGCCTCGATGGCTTTGCCCTCCGCGCTGGTCCAAGAGAAGTATTCCTCGCCTCCGGCGCGGGCGTTTTTCAACTTGATGTCCTCAATGCGGGCGAGTTCGGCCTCGGTGGGGTTGGTCGCGTCGAGAATGGCGCCGTCCTTGATCCACTGCCCGATCTTGGAGATCTCGGAGGGCCGCAGGGCCTTCCCGTTCTTCGGCATGAAATCGTCCTCCTTGTCGTCGAGTTTGAGCCGGGCGAGGAAGTCGCTCTTCTCGGGGTCTCCGGGACGGATGAGGCTGATCTCGCCGATCTGGGACTTCATCTCCTCAAGATCGTCGAGGGCGAGGCCGCCTTTCACCTCCTTCTCCTGGCTGTGGCAGTTCCAGCAGCGCTCCTTCAGAATGGGGAGGATGTCCTTCTGATAGTCGAGGGCGGAGGCCGGGCCGCAAAGGAGCAGCGCGGCGGTGGCCGTGGATCGGAGAGGGTGCATTTTCGAAGGATACCCGGTCGCTCGCATTTTGTGACACGGATGGGCGCGATGGTGTTCGCCCGTTTCTTAAGATAGCATGGCTGGGTGTGCCGCTTCGGCTTTATCGTTCAAAATCGACACGGATCGCGGTTTTTGTGGATCACGGGCCAGCTTGTCTCGGAAGAGCCAAACTGGCGCACTAGAGGAGGAAATAAGCGCCATCCTGTCGCGATTTCCGTTGAGTCCTCTGGGGCGTGCAATCGGATGATGTCTTTTAACCTGCTTGTTTTAAATGAGTTGCGAAAAAATCTCTCCATGTGGCACGGCGAATGCAAAGCAGCGGGCTAAGAAAAACCGGGAGCGACCCGTTCCCACAAACCCCCACCTTAGAGAGACCCCCATCGAATGAGCAAGATTTTAGGCATCGACCTCGGCACCACCAACTCCTGCATGGCTGTCATGGAAGGCGGCCAGCCGGTGGTCCTTGAAAACGCCGAGGGCGCGCGCACGACCCCCTCCGTCGTCGCTTTCAGCAAGGACGGCGAACGCCTTGTCGGGCAAGCCGCGAAGCGCCAAGCCATCACCAACCCGCGCAACACCATCTTCTCCGCCAAGCGCCTCATCGGCCGCAAGTTCGACGAACTGACCGATTCGGAGAAGAACACGCCCTACAAGATCGTCAAAGCCGCCAACGGCGATGCCCACATCGAGGTCGAGGTCGGCGGTTCGACCAAGACCTACAGCCCGCAGGAGATCTCCGCGATGGTCCTGTCGAAGCTGAAGGCCGACGCCGAAGCCCGCCTTGGCGAGACCATCACCGAGGCCGTCATCACCGTGCCCGCCTACTTCAACGACTCGCAGCGCAACGCCACCAAGGCCGCCGGCGAGATCGCGGGGCTCGACGTGAAGCGCATCGTCAACGAACCCACCGCCGCGGCCCTCGCCTACGGCCTCGACAAGAAGGGCGAGGAGAAGATCGCCGTCTACGACCTCGGCGGCGGCACATTCGACATCTCCGTGCTGGAGATCGACGAGGGCTTCTTCGAGGTGCTCGCCACCGACGGCGACACCCGCCTCGGCGGCGACGACTGGGACGGCGCCGTCATCAAGTGGATCGTCGACGGCTTCAAAACCGACAGCGGCATCGACCTGAACGGCCAGCCCGACGCCCTCCAGCGGATTAAAGAGGAGGCCGAGAAGGCCAAGATCGCCCTTTCCTCCGCGCAGTCCTACGAGATCAACCTGCCCTTCGTCACCGCCGACCAGACCGGTCCCAAGCACATCCAGAAGACCCTCACCCGGGCCGCTCTGGAGCAGATGACCGACCACCTCTTCGAGCGCACCAAGGGTCCCGTCCGCGACTGCCTCAAGGAGGCGGGCGTCAGCGCCGGCGACATCGACGAACTCGTCCTCGTCGGCGGCATGACCCGCATGCCCAAGGTCGTCGAGACCGCGAAATCCCTCGCCGGAAAGGATCCTCACCAGGGCGTCAACCCCGACGAAGTCGTCGCCGTCGGCGCGGCCATCCAAGGTGGCGTCCTTTCGAAGGATCCCTCGCTCGGTGACGTCGTCCTCCTCGACGTGACCCCGCTGACCCTCTCCATCGAGACCATGGGCGGCATCGCAACCCCCATGATCGAGCGGAACACGACCATCCCCGCGAAGAAATCGCAGGTCTTCTCCACCGCCGCCGACAGCCAGCCCAGCGTCGATATCGTCGTCTGCCAGGGCGAGCGCAAGCTCGTCTCCGACAACAAGGTGCTCGGCAACTTCCGCCTCGACGGGATCAACGCCGCGCCCCGAGGCGTGCCGCAGATCGAGGTCACCTTCGACATCGACCGCAACGGCATCCTCAAGGTCTCGGCCAAGGACAAGGGAACCGGGAAGGAGCAAAATATCTCCATTCAGGGTTCCAGCGGCCTCAGCCCCGACGAGATCGAGAAGGCCAAGCGCGAGGCCGAGCAATTCGCCGAGGCCGACAAGAAACGCCTCGAAGGCATCGAGGCCCGCAACCTCGCCGACAACGCCGTCTACACGGTGAAGAAGCAGCTTTCCGAACTCGGCGAGCAGCTTCCCGCCGCCGCCAAATCCGAGATCGAGGCCTCCGTCGCCGAAGTCGAGGAGGCGCTGAAATCCGACGACACCGATCGCATCCGTCAGGCCACCGACGGGCTCCAGGCGAAATTCGCCCAGCTCGCCGCCGCCGCGCAACAGGCCGCTCAAGCCGGGGCGGGCTCCCCCGGTCCCGACGCCGACGAGGCCCCCGAGCCGAAGCGCGCCCAAGGCGATGTCGTCGATGCCGAATTCGAGGAGGTCGGCGAAACGAAATCCTGAACAAGCTTTGCCCCGGCTTTCCTCCCTTCGCGGGGGGGCGGCCGGGGACGGAATCCGCGGTTCGTCGGCCCGCTACCAGTCCGCCGGTGAAAACGCCCGTTCCGGCGGCGTGCCCAGCGAACTGCGGAATTTCAAACCCCAACCCATAAAGAAAACCAACCAGAACAAACCATGGCATCCAAAATCACACCGCTTGGAACCCGCGTCCTCGTGAAGCGCATCGAGCCCGCCGAGCAGAAGTCCGAAGGCGGCATCTTCCTCCCCGACACCGCGAAGGAGAAGCCCCAAGAGGCCGAAGTCATCGCGCTCGGCAACGGTAAGAACGACGAGGGCAAGATCATCGAGTTCTCCGTCAAAGTCGGCGACAAAGTGCTCATCTCCAAATACGGCGGCACCGAAGTCAAGATCGACGGCGGCGAGCACGTCATCGTGAACGAGAGCGACATCCTCGGCGTCCTCTCCTGAAAACTGAAGAGGGTTCGGTCCCGCGACCGACCCTGTTGAACCCTTCTCGAAAAAATACATCTAACGAACATCCCACACTATGGCTAAACAACTCACCTTCGACGAAGAAGCGCGCCACGCCCTCCTCGCCGGCGTCCGCAAACTCGCGAAAGCGGTCAAGGCGACCCTCGGGCCGGCCGGCCGCAACGTCATCCTCGACAAGAAATTCGGCAGCCCCACGATCACCAAGGACGGCGTCACCGTCGCCAAGGAGATCGAGCTCGGCTGCCCCTACGAGAACATGGGTGCCCAGCTCATCAAGGAAGTCTCCTCGAAGACCTCCGACATCGCTGGCGACGGCACCACCACCGCGACCGTGCTCGCCGAGGCCATCTTCAGCGAGGGCCTCCGCAACGTCACCGCCGGTGCGAACCCCATCAGCCTCCAGCGCGGCATCAACAAGGCCGCCGCCGCTTTGGTTGAGCAGCTCAAGGCGATCTCCACCGAGGTCACCGACACCAAGGAGATCGCGCAGGTCGCGACCGTCTCCGCCAACTGGGACACCGAGATCGGCAACATCATCGCCGACGCGATGGACAAGGTCGGCAAGGACGGCACCATCACCGTCGAGGAGGCCAAGGGCATCGACACCACCCTCGACGTCGTCGAAGGGATGCAGTTCGACAAGGGCTACCTCTCGCCCTACATGGTCACCGACACCGAGACCATGACCGTCGACCTCGACAACGCCCTCATTCTCATCCACGAGAAGAAGGTCTCCAACCTCAAGGACATGCTCCCGCTGCTTGAGAAAGTCGCGCAGAGCGGCAAGCCCCTCCTCATCATCGCCGAGGACGTGGAAGGCGAAGCCCTCGCCACCCTCGTGGTCAACAAGATCCGCGGCACCCTCAACGCCGCCGCCGTCAAGGCCCCCGGCTTCGGCGACCGCCGCAAGGCCATGCTCGAAGACATCGCCATCCTCACCGGTGGCCGCGTCATCACCGACGACCTCGGCATCAAGTTGGAGAACGTCACCCTTGAGGATCTCGGCAAAGCCCGCTCCATCAAGATCACGAAGGAGGACACCACCATCATCGAAGGCGAAGGCAAGAGCGAGGCCATCAGCGGTCGCGTTTCGCAAATCCGCCGCCAGATCGAGGAGACCACCTCGGACTACGACCGCGAGAAGCTCCAGGAGCGCCTCGCCAAGCTCGCCGGAGGCGTGGCCGTCATCAATGTCGGCGCCGCCACCGAGACCGAGATGAAGGAGAAGAAGGCCCGCGTCGAAGACGCCCTCCACGCCACCCGCGCGGCGGTCGAGGAAGGCATCGTCCCCGGCGGTGGCACGGCCCTCATCCGCGCCCACGCCGGTCTCGGCGACCTCGGCCTGAGCGGTGACGAAGCCACTGGTGCCGCCATCGTCGCTCGCGCCATCGAAGCCCCCCTCCGCCAGCTCGCCGCCAACGCGGGCCGCGAGGGCGCCCTCATCGTCGAGAAGGTCAAGAACGAGAAAGGCAACACCGGCTACAACGTCGCCACCGACACTTACGAAGATCTCGTGAAGTCCGGCGTCGTCGATCCGACCAAGGTGACCCGCAGCGCGCTGCAAAACGCCGCTTCGATCTCCGGCCTGCTCCTCACCACCGAGTGCCTCATCTCCGACGTTCCGGAGAAGAAGGAAGCCGGTGCCGAGCACAGCCACGACCACGGCATGGGCGGCATGATGTGATCCGTCTCTGGTTTCCGTTTCAGGAAATCATCGAAAGGCCGGGCGCGTCGCGAGACGCGTCCGGTTTTTTTGCGTCCGGCGTTCCCGATGAGATGGTTCCGGGCGACAAGGAGGGCCGACATTCCTGTCGGCCAACAAGCCCGGCCCGAACAGTCGGCCGACAGGAATGTCGGCCCTCCTTGCGCCTTTCGCCGGATCGATTAGCGACACGCGTCGGACGCTTTCTCCCGCGCCCGCTCCATCACCTCGGCCAAGGCCACCGTCGATCCGCCCCGCCTGACGCTCTCATCCGCCGCCTCCATGAAGGCGTAGATTTCCAAAGTCTCTTCCGCTGTCACGGGCGGCACTCCGGTCTTGAAGAAGCGGCCGAGCTGGCGGCAGAGGGCTTCGTAGGAAGGCTTCTCGGCGAGGTTCACGATGCCCTCCGTGCCATGGACGGCGAGGCCGTAGCACTTGTGGCCTTGGAGCAGACCGCGATAGACACCGATGCGTCCCCCGTTCCAGACGCCGGTAAGGACATCGTGGACGGGGCCTTTCACCCGCGCGACGGATTCGCAGCCAGGCCCCATCGCGGTGAAGAGGGCCTCGATCCCGTGGATGCCGTAGAAGAAGAGCTCGGGCTGGCCGGTTTGGTAGGCGAGCGGCCCCCAGCTCGTCGCGCCGAGGACTTCGCCGAGATCGGGTCGAGTCGCGAGGGAGGAGATTTCAGTGCCGAAGCGAGTCGAGGAGGCGGAGAAACAGGGCACCCCGTCGCGTTCCGCAAGGCCGTAGAGGGCGAGGCACTCGGCGAGGCTGCCGGCGACGGGTTTGTCGACGAAAAGGGGCTTGCCTGCCGCGAGGAGCGCCCGAGCCTGCCGCAGGTGGATGCGGCCATCGACGCTCAGGATCATGAGCCGGTCGCTGCGTTCGATCAGGGCTTCGACGGAATCGACGATCTCGACGCCGAGCGCCCGCGTCTCCTCGGTGAAGGCGGCGATGCGGTCGCGGCTCATGGGCGTGTCGCTGCCGTCGGGGAATCCGGCGACGACACGGAATCCGGCGAGGTCGCCGCTGGCGGCGGGGTCGTTGAAGAGCTTCGTGAAGGCCGGAACATGGGAGGTGTCCATGCCGACGAGGCCGATGCGGAGGGGGGAATTGGACATGGGTCAGGGGTCACGAGTCATGGGGCATCTTACTCATACTCTTTACTCTTACTCCTTACTCTCCCGGCATCTCGGGATGGAGTAAGAGTAAGGAGTAAAGAGTAAGAAGCCAAATCGGCCATGGGTCACGGGGCGAGCTCCGACAGCATCTCGTCCAGCACCTTCACCATCTTCGTCGAAGCCTCCGGTTCGAGGTAGCTGGAGCGCGCCCGCCAAGTCTCGTATCCGCCGAGGGCGTGGTGCTCGGGCGTCGGGAGATAGCCGTGGTAGGCGTTGGCGAGACCGACGACGGTGGAGCCGGGATGGAGGCGCTTCAATTCCAGCCCGATTTCGACGAAGACCTCGGCGGGCATCGCGGCGAGGCTGATATCCCCGATTTTCACCACTTGGAGCGGCGCGGAGACTTCTTTCGGAAATTCGGAGAGCAGCACCGTTTCGCGGGCATAGACTTGCTCCATGGTCTCCATGCGGGGAAGCAGTTTCGACTGCTGCATCGTCTCGCGGGCCTGCGCCACCTCCTCGTCCGTGGGCAGGCGCACGCCGAGGCTCAGTTCGCGCTGCGCGGCGGCGAGGGGAACGTGGTCGTGCCAAGTCAGCCCTGCGTGGACCCGCGCGACCTCGTTCGCGACATCCCCGGCGACGAGGCTGATCTGGCCGTAGGGCGGCTGCTTCTCCTGCTGCCCGAGGACGTTGATGTTGTTGATGTCGCCGCTGGCCCCGTTCGACATCATCCCGACGAAGGGCGGCTCGACGCGGTCGGCCTCAAGGCGCTGCCCGATCATTTTGGCGAAAGCACCGAAGTAGTCGGCGGAGATGTGATTCGGCCCGGTGCCGCCGACGTAGTGGAGGGCGTAGTTCGCGTAGAGGGCGATGGGGCGGCCCTCCACGCTGCGTACAGAGAGAAAGGGCACCTCGGGATCGATGGGGCCAGCGGGTTTTTCGACGAGCGGATTGCCGACTCCGGGATTGGTGCGGACTTGGTCGGTGGTGACGCCGAGGGGAGTCGGGGGGATGCCGCCCTCCTTCATGACGTAGCGGCGGTTGAAGACATGCTGCGGCACACTGCCGACGCCCCAAGCGATCTGGGCGGGTTCGAGGTTCTGGATCGCGCAGCGCACCGCGTCGGCGATGCGCCTCGCCACGAAGCGCTGGTAGAGCGGATCGGGATCGCTCTGCCCCACGGCCTGCATCGTGCCGCAGGTGTGGGAATGTGTCGCCGACATCAGCATTTGCGACGCGGGCAGACCGGTGGCCTCCTCCACCATGGCCTTGGCCTCGTCGAAAATGTCGCGACCGATCACGCAACTGTCGACGACGACGAGGACGATGCGGGTCTTCCCGTCGTCAAGGGCGAGGCAGCGGGCGAGCTGGGGATCGTGGATGTAGGCGGCCTGGCGGTCTTGGAAGCCGCCGTTCAAGGAGGAGCCGAGCGGAGCGGTCACGTCGCTCGTCGCGGCCCCGGCCTTGAAGACAGGCTTGGCGGGATCGGCGGCAGGAAGGGAGAGGCAAGTTAGCAGAGGCAGGAGGACGAGGAGGAACCTTTTCATCGAGGCGAAGGAAAGCGGGGAGGGGATGCCTTCGCAATGGCCGATTCGCGCTGGGGCTTCGTGGTGCCCTATGCCGCAGCGATCTCACGAAACGCTGGATCTCCGCCTTGGGGTAATACCCGAAATTGACGATGAGGCCGAGCCGGAGACCGGTGGCTTTGAAGCAGTTGAGCACTTGGACCTGATGCTCGGGAGCAGTCGTATCATTGGGCGGAAGCCTGCTGGGAAAGGGCGGAGATCTCGTCGGCGGAAAGGCGGTGCTGGTAGATGCGGAGGTCGCTCACCTTGCCGGCGAAGGGGCCGTTCACGCCGTTGCCGAGGCGGAGCGGGGCTTCCGTCGAGAGGTCGTATCCGGAGAGGTCGGGGGCCTCGCGGGTCGCGACGAGCTTCCCGTCGAGGTACAGTTCGAGCGCGGTCGAGGTCTTCACCGCCACGACGTGGTGCCGCCCCGCAGGAAAGGTGTGTCCCCATTGCACCTGCTCGCCCGCCGCGAAGGAGTGGATCGTGCCGGAGGGCAGCGTGGAGCAGAAGACCCGTCCGTCGTGCTCCGCCATCGTCCAAGCGCGGCGGTATTTCACATCCGGAGTGGTGTCGAGCTGCGCGAGGCGCTTCCATGTGGCGCCGCCCTCGTATTGATGGACCTCAGCCAGCGGCAGGGTGCCGCCGAGGAGCCGTCCGTTGTGGACGAGCATCCCCATCACCTCCGTCTCCTCACCGAGACGACCGAGGTCGGCCCACTGGCCCGGTGCGTCGAGACGATAGACGCGACCGCTCGGCCATGTGCCCGCCACGAGCGCACCGCCGAAGGAGGCGAAGGAATAGGTCTGCGTGTTCTCCCCGATGCGGTCGCAGTCCGTCCACTGATCGCCGTCGAGACGATAGACGTTGCCGTTGTCGTAGCTGCCCGCGTAGAGCTGGCCGCTGTGGACCGTGAGCGGCACGAGACGCCTCGGACCCGACTCTCCCGTGCTGGCATGGATGCCGACGGGCACGGGCAGGCTCGTCCATTCCGTTCCTCCCTCGTGGCGGAAGAATCCGGCGGGGGCGTAGAACGAGGAGGCGTGGAGCTTGCCGTCGTGGAGGACGATCCCGCCCACCGCCTCGGTTCCGGGAAGCTGGCCACAGTCGGTCCAGAGTCCCCCGCCCTCGTAGCGGAAAATGCGCCCTCCGAGGACGGCGTTCTCCGACTCGGGCAGGGACGAGCCAGCGACCCGGTATTTGCCGGTGCCGGCGTAGAGTGCTCCGTCGCAGACCGCGAGGGCGGTGACGGCGTTCGATCCGTCCGGTGCGCCGCAGTCGATCCAGCGGCCTTCGTCGTAGCGGTAGACTCGACCGCGTTCCCCTGCCCCCGGCTCGCAGGTGCCAGCGTAGAGCGCCCCTTCGTGAACGGCCAAGGCGAAGGCGAGGAGGGCGTTGCCCGGCCTGCCGCAGTCGGTCCAGCCCGTGTCGCGACCGTCGTCGATGCCGAACTGGAGATGCCGCCAGTTCGGCTGGTTCGAGACCACGCCCGGATTGCTCTTGAGCGAGAGGTGGAAGCCGCGGCGCTTCGTCGGATCGTACTGGCTCGCGAGGTCTCCGCCGGGCCCGTCGCCTGCGTCGAGCCAGAGCGAGAGGCTGAAGTCGCCCTTGCCGAGGCGGGGCGCCTCGTTCGCGGGGATTTCCATGACAGGGTCCACCGTCTGCCTAGACAGGGTCGGGTCGGCAGCGGAGGCGGAGAGGAAGGGAAGGCAGGCGGAGAGAGCGACGAAGGATGCGGCGGGGATGGGTCTCATGACAAGTGGCGGAAACGAGTCTGCGAGACCTATCCACCATCGGCAAGCCCCGGCTCCGGCGCGATGGCGTCTGCCGCGACCCTCACCGGGGCCACTCTGTCAATACTCACATCCGCTCCACATCCACCTGCACCATCAGCATCTGCGTCCCCGTTCCGAGGAAGATGCCTTTGAGGGGCTGGATGTCGAAATAGTCGCGCCCGTGCGCGATTTTGACGTGCCTTCCGGTGGGGAGGAGGTTGTTGGTGGGGTCGAAGCCGACCCAGCCGGTCGCGGGGGTCCATGCCTCGACCCATGCGTGGCTGGCGTCGGCGCCTTGGAGCTTCGGCTGTCCGGACGGGGGCAGGGTTTCGAGGTAGCCGCTGACGTAGCGGGCGGGCACGCCGACGGAGCGCAGGGCGGCGATCATGACGTGGGCGAAGTCTTGGCAAACGCCTTCGCGCTGCTGCATCACGGTCTCCAGCGGGGTGCCGGTGTCGGTCGCGCCGGGGGCGTAGCGGAACTCGTGGTAGATGCGGCCCATCAGTTCGGAGACGAATTCCATGACGTCGCGTCCGGGCACGAGCGAGGGGGCGAGGAAGTCGCGCACGGCGGCGAAGCCGGGAAAGGCGGGGGTGGGGAGGAGGTAGTGGGCGAGGCGCACCCCGGAGGCGTCCTTTTCGTTGGCGGGGACATGGAACTGGTCCCAAGCGACGCCCGCCGAGGGCAGGACGGCGGGGGTGTCGGAGCGGAGAACGGTCGTCGTGGCGACGACTTCGAGGAAGTCGTGGGACTGCTCGATGGAGAAGTAGTCCACGGTGTTGCCGAAGCTGTCGAGGCGCTGGGAGCGAACGGTCGGCTCGGGGGTGACCTCGATGCGGTGGGCGAGGGTCTCCTGCCCCTCGTCCTCGCGCGGGCGGAGATGGGCGAGGCTGTGGTAGAGGTCGATGCGGCCCGTGTAGCTGTAGGCGGTGCGGTGCCGGATGTGGTAGCGGACGGGGGTCATGGTTTCGGTTCTCGCTCGACGCCAGCCGGCTTAGAAAGATTCATCGGTTGTTGAAAACTTGGAAAGATAGTAATTGGTGAGTGACTCCTTTGAGATAAGGGAATAAAGAGCGCTGAATTGCTCTTTGAGTTCGTGTCGCTCGCACGAAAAAATAGGACTCAAATCGTTCAGGTTTCCTCGTTCGATGTGGAACGCCTGAATGGATTTGCTGTCGCTGATCAAATAGTAATCGCACTGGGTCCACAGGCAATAGCTCTTCGCTTGGTTATGGGCCTTCAAAAGCTCTTCTCTCTTTTTGAGGCGATCCTCTTTCTTTGCTTCTACTGTCAGCAGAGGTTGATGGCGAAGCGATTCGGATTGGCTGTTGAAGAGGGCGAAATCAATCACCAAGGTTGTGTTTCTGGAGCCGTGGGCGGCGGGAACGGGCATGCCGTCGTAGCGGTCGTCGTCGTCGTATCCCAAGCGAAACAGAAGCGGCACGATGAACTTGATCTCCACTTCCTTTTCGGTGCGGAGGCTCATTCCTGAAATCTTGTCAAACCAAGGGTCTGGACGGTTTTGAAATGGGTCAGTGACCTTCTTTGACCCTGACCGTTGGGGCTGGATATGCGACGGATCCGACAGGTAGATCCAATCTTCTACTGAAATTTCCCATTCTTCGCCAAATCGAATGATGGGCGGATTGATGGAAATGCCAACTGCTCCCAATGCTTCCGTGATCTTCCCCGTGTTCGAATCGGAACGCTTCTGATATCCGAACTTTGCGAGAAGGGTTCGCAATTTAAGGCGCTTGGCATGGTGGGTGGAGCTGTCTATCTCGGATCGCAAGCCTTGGGCGATGCGAAATTCGTCTGTTAATTCTGGCACAGGGTTCATTGTCGTCTAACACCCCCTTCACCCATGATACCCCGCATGGCTGAAGTAGGACGTGGTAAGATAATCATGCAGCCCGGCGAGTCGCTCGCCCACTGACGCGAGAAAAACCAGCGCGGCGCGGCGGGTCGAGTCGTCGAAGGCGAGTCCGGTGTCGAGGAGGGCGAGGAAGGCCGTCAGATCGGCCTCGATCAGGGCGACGCGCTCGCCGGGATGGGGGTTGCGGGCGGGGGCGCTCAGCTTCCGGAGGACTTCCCCGACCCGTCCGAGGAGGTAGCGCAGGGAGCGCGGGTAGTCCTCCTCGCCGAGGAGCAGCTTCAGGGTGAGGCCGGTGGTCGGCACGGAGTGGAATTTGCTCTGGTAGGTGCCGAGGCTGTCGGAGACGAAGAGGACGGATTCGTTGAGGAGGGTGCCCATGGGCGCGGGTTCGCCCGCTTCGAGGAGACGGGAGAGGAGGCTGGCGAGGATGCTCATGCGCTCGATGCGGCATCCGGCGTCGAGGAGAACCCACGCCTCGTCGCGGGTCATGGAGTCGAGGCTCAGTCCGTGGAAGGCGGCGAGGTGGAGGGCGAGGCCTTGCAGTTCGCGCTCGTAGCGGTAGGGCGAGGCGGCGGCCCCCGGCGCGCCGGGGAACCAGAGCGCCCGCGCCGACTCGATCGCGAGGATGGAGGTCAGGGACCATTCCTCGCGCGCGGCCATGCAGGCGCGGTGGAAGTGGTCGAGGTTCGACTCGACGCCGACGGGGCAGTCGGGGTCGGCGAGGATGAGGGCGAGCCGCTCGTCGGGGGTCGCGGCCTTGGCGAGCCACTCCTCGACCTCGAAGACGCGGAACAGGGTCTCGACGAGGGTGGCCTCGTGTTTGGCCTCGATGGCCCGTCCGTAGGAGAAGCCCGAGGTGCGCCCGATGACGAGGCGGTTGGCGAAGCGGACGATGGAGTCGGTGCGCTCGCCGTAGCGGCCCGCCCAGTAGAGGTTCTCGCCGCGACGGCTCGGGACGACCTCGGGGCTGATGGCCTGCGAGGGTTCGAGGCGGCGCTCGATGCTGACGGGGGCCTCGGGCGCGTGCGAGCGCACCCAGATGTCCTTCGACTCGCCCGAGTCGCGGGTCGAGACGATGACGCCCCCGGCGGTGCTGACGCGGCCGAGCCCGCCGGGCATGACGCGGGGTCCGCCGCGGGTGTCGAGGAAGGAGAAGCTCCGCAGGACCGCGCCGCGCGGGACGAGCCCGCCCTCCTGCGAGGTGGGCACGGTGGAGATTGGCAGCTCCTCCTGCCCCACGAAGCGCTCGGGCTCGGCCTCGATGCGGGCGGCGAGCTCGGCCAGCTCCTGCGCGGAGAGGCGCTGCCCGTAGCGGGTGTGGAAGTCGCTGTGGTGGCCGACGGATTTCACGACCATGCTCGGGAGCTTGTCGAGGACGTGGCGCTTCGCCGCCGGATCGCCGCACCACCACGTCTCCACGGGCGGGAGGATCAGCTCCTCGCCGAGCAGCTCACGGCAGATCGGGGCGAGGAAGGGGAAAAGGCCGGGGCTTTGCAGCACCTCGGCGCCGGGATGGCTCGCCACGGCGACGTGGCCCTCGCGCAGGGCTTCGAAGAGGCCGGGCACGCCCTCGGCGGTCCAGCGCCAGTTCGCTTCGAGGGGGTCGAGGTCGCGCCCGTGGGTGACCTTCCAGATGACGTGGACCGGTTTCAGCCCGTTCAGGGTCTTCAGCGAGACCTTCGCGCCGCGCACGGTGAGGTCGGAGGGCACGACGCGGGTGATGCCGCAGTAGTTCGCGAGGAAGCCGACCTCGGAGCTTTCGTTGCCGGGGTCGGAGTCGAGGACGACGATGCGGGGCTGCTCGCCGTCGGGGAGGGCGGGGGCGCGTTCGGCGAGGTAGTCGAACCAGTCGTTGAAGAAATGGCCGATGCGCCGGATCTGGCAGCGGCGGAAGAGGTTCGGGAGGACGCGGTTGACGACGGTGCGGTTCTCCAAGGCGACGCCGAAGCCGTAGGGGCAGTCGAAGCGGCTGTTGAGCAGGTGGGTGCTGCCCCCCGGCCCCCGGGCGAGGTCGAAGGCGGTGAGGCCCAGCCCGATGATGCCGCCGCCGGGAGGGCAGTCGTGCAGGGCGCGGAGGTAGCCGCGATGGCCGAGCACGATGGAGGCGGGGAGCAGGCCCCGGTCGAGCAGGGTCTGGGGTCCGTAGAGGTCGGCGAAGATCGTGGCGTGGAGGCGCAGCATCTGGGAGATGCCGTTTTCGAGATGCGCCCATTCCTCGGGCGGGAAGATCCACGGGATGGGGTCGAGCGACCAGTGCGCCCCGCCGCCGCGGTCGGGGCGGTAGGCGAGGCCCCGGTCGCGGGAGATGCGCAGGGCGGCCTCGCGCCATTCCTTCAGCACGCCGGACCCGTGGCGGCGGTAGGATTCGAAGAACTCGGCCCATGCCGGGGCGATCCTGCCGTCGGGCAGGACGGCCTCGTCATGCCGCCCCGCGCCGGGAAGGTAGAGTTCCGGCGATAGCGGAGCGTCGAGGACGCGGGAGGGCGCGGTCGTGATCCCGTTCATCGAACAAGCTATTCCATTTCATCCACTTGCAAATGGGAAGGGCGGCGCAAATCGAGGGTTTTGGGAAATTCGTAGCTCATGGTCTCGGGCGGCACGACGAGGACCTCGGCCCCGCCCGCGCTGCCCTCGAAGCGGACTGTGGCGGCGGGCAGGGGGCGGCCGGGGCCGACCGCTCCGGCCTCGATGACCCCGGCGCTGTGGCCTTCGTTCCAGAATCGGGAGACGCGGCGCGACTCGGCCTCGCGGGCGTTCACGGGGAAGGTCTCGTAGCTGCGTCCGCCGGGATGGCTGACATGATAGACGCAGCCGCCGAGGGAGCGGCGGTTGAAGGTATCGACGATGTCGAAGACGAGGGGCGACTGCGCCCCGACCATGGGATGCAGGGCCGAGGGCGGGTCCCAAGCCTTGAACCTCACCCCGCCGACCCATTCGCCGTTGGCTCCGGCCGGGTTCAGGGGGATGCGGTGGCCGTTGCAGAGGATGGCGTGGCGGCCCTCGACGAGGCCGGAGACGCGCACTTGGAGCCGCTCCAGCGAGGAATCGACGAAGCGGGCCGTGCCTTGGCTGGTCGATTCCTCGCCGAGGACGTGCCAAGGCTCGAGGGCGGCGCGCAGCTCCAGATCGACGCCGTGGTGGTGGACCGCACCGTATTTGGGGAAGCGGAATTCGAGGAAGGGCCGCGGCCAGCCGCTCTCGAAGGCGATCCCTCCGGCTTGGAGATCCTCGCAGACATCGACGACGTCCTCCCATACATAATGCGGCAGCATGAAGCGGTCGTGCAGCCCCGTGCCCCAGCGCACCGAGGAATGGCGGTAGGGCTTCTCCCAGAAAAGCAGGATGAGCGAGCGCACCAGCAGGCTCTGCACCAGCGACATGCGCAGGTGCGGCGGCATCTCGAAGGCCCGCAGCTCCAGCAGCCCGAGCGAGCCGCTGGCCGAGTCGGGCGAGGCGAGCTTGTCGATGCAGAACTCGGCCCGGTGCGTGTTCCCGGTGAGGTCGGTGAGGAGGTGCCGCATGATGCGGTCCACCATCCAAGGCGGATCGACCTTGCGGCGCAGGGCGGCGAGGGCGATGTCGAGTTCGAAGAGGCGGTCGTCGCGCGTCTCGTCCACGCGCGGGGCTTGGCTCGTCGGGCCGATGAAGAGGCCGGAGAAGAGGTAGGAGAGGCCGGGGTGGTTCTGCCAGTAGGCGACGAGGCTGGCGAGGAGGTCGGGGCGCCGCAGGAAGGGGCTGTCCGCCGGGGTGCGCCCGCCGATGACGACGTGGTTGCCGCCGCCGGTGCCGGTGTGCCGCCCGTCGAGCATGAATTTCTCCGCCCCGAGCCGGGCGAGCCGGGCCTGCTCGTAGAGGGTCGTGGTGCGCGAGACGAGTTCGTCCCACGAGGCCGAGGGATGGATGTTCACCTCGATGACGCCGGGGTCGGGCGTGACCTTGAGCCGTTCGATGCGCGGGTCGTGGGGAGCTTCGTAGCCCTCGACGACGACTTTCAGGTTCGCCCGCGTCGCGGCCAGTTCGACGGCGGCGAGGAGTTCGAGGTAGGGTTCCAGCGTGCCCGTCGGCGGGAGGAAGACGTGGAGGCGGCCCTCGCGCGTCTCTACGGAGAGGGCGGTGCGCGGCACCCAGCCCTTGTCGTCGGCGTTGTCGTCGTTGCCGGAATCCGGCGCGGGCGCGTCGTAGGGCCGCAACGGATCGGGGTCGAGGTCGGGGAAGGCGTCCTTCAGCGGGTGGCGCTCTTCGAGGAGATCCTCCTTCGTCGCCTTGCGGATGGAGTCGAGTGGCAGGCGGAAGCCCATCGCCGAGGAGCCGGGGATGAGGAAGAGGTCGCCGCGCTTCAACTGCCAGCGAACCCCGGTCCAGCGTTGCGTGGTTTTGCGGTGGTAGAGGGGCAGGACGAAGCCGCTCGGCACGTCGAGGCCGCGCTTCTCCAAGGCGGCGAGGGTGCGGCGCTCCAGCGAGTCGTCCTCCTCCGCCTCGGTCACGGTTTCGAAATGCGGCAGGGTCGAGGCCCGCCAGCGGTAGTATTCGACATCCTCCAGCGCGGGCAGGACGCAATCCTGCAGGATGCCGAGCGCCTCGGCGATGCCGCGGGCGAGGAGGCCCGGTTCCTCGTGGCCGTAGGGGCCGGGCTTCGAGGGATCGGCGAGGGTCGCGGCGGAGCGCCACATGGGGTAGCCGTCCTTCCGCCAAAAGACGCCGTAGGCCCAGCGCGGCACCGGCTCGCCGGGATACCACTTGCCCTCGCCGAACCAGATCACCCCGCCGGGGGCGAAGGCGTCGCGCAAGCGCCAAGTCAGGTCGATGGCGCGGGTCCGCTTCGCCTCGCCGTCGGCGGTGGTGTTCCACTCGTCGCCGTCCATGTCGTCGATGGAGACGAAGGTCGGCTCGCCGCCCATGGTCAGGCGCACGTCGCCTTTCAACAGCCGCCGGTCCACCGCGTGGCCGAGGGACTCGATCACGGTCCACTCCTCCTCCGTATAGGGTTTGGTCACGCGCGGCTCCTCGTGGACGCGGGTGACGACGTTGGCGAAGTCGAAACGCGTCTCGCAAGGCTCGACCGATCCGGTTACGGGCGCGGCGCTCGACGGCTCCGGCGTGCAAGCGAGGGGGATGTGCCCCTCCCCGGCGAAGAGTCCCGAGGTCGCGTCCAGCCCGACCCAGCCCGCGCCGGGCAGATAGACCTCGGTCCAAGCGTGCAGGTCGGTGAAGTCCTCCTTCGGCCCCTCGGGGCCTTCGAGCGGCTTCTCGTCGGGCACGAGCTGGACGAGGTAGCCCGAGACGAAACGCGCCGCCAACCCCATGGCGCGGAACAGTTGCACGAGGAGGAAGGCGGAGTCGCGGCACGAGCCGGAGCGGGTCGAGAGCGTCTCGTCGCAGGTCTGCACCCCCGGCTCCATGCGGATGCGGTAATCGACGAGCCCGTTGATGCGCTGGTTCACCGAGACGAGGAAGTCGATGGTGGGTATCGGTTCGGAGGGCCTCAGTTCGGCGGCGAGTTCGTCGAGGCCGGGCGCGGGATCGCTGCGCACGAGATAGGGTGCGAGTTCGGCGAGGAGGGCGGGTTCGTAGGCGAAGGGAAATTTCTCCGCAGCCTCTTCGAGGAAGAAGTCGAAGGGATTGATCGTCGTCATGTCCGCGACGAGATCGACGACGATCTCCAGCTTCTTCGTCTTCTCGGGGAAGACGAGACGGGCGAGGTAGTTGCCGAAGGGATCCTGCTGCCAGTTGATGAAATGCGTCTCCGGCTCGATCCGCAGCGAATAGGCCCGGATCGGCGTGCGCGAATGCGGAGCCGGTTTCAGACGGACGATGTGGGGGAAAAGCGAGATCTCCCGGTCGAATTCGTAGGTGGTGCGATGATAGAGCGCCGCGTGGATGGACATTGGATCAAGTGGGCAGTTTTCAGAGTTCAGTTTTCAGCGGTCCGACCTGTAGAGAAATTCGTGAGAATTTCTCCAGAGCGTTCTTCAAACCCAATTCGGGGAGAAATTCTCACGAATTTCTCTACCACGTCGCTCCTCCCTTGCGCTTGTCCCGGACCTTTCACTTTTTGCCTTTCACCTTTTACTGACGCGGCTGCGCCGCGTCATTGCTGCATCGACACTTGAGCTTGCATCCGGCTGTTCACGTAATCCTCCGCGCTCGCGGGCGGAGCGTCACGTCGGAGGAGGAAATAGCGCTGCGAGATTTCGTAGCCGATGCGGTTGAAGACGATTTGCAGCGAATCGACGTAGTCGTGCAACCCCATCGCCCCGATCTCCTCGACGCCGGAGAAATTCAGCCGCGCGAGCAGGGCACCGGTGGCCCGCTCGGCCTCGTTCAGGTATTCGCCCTCGTCCGTTTCCGAAATCTGGTGGAGCAGCTCGTCGATCTTCTTCACGCAGAAGCGGACCGAGCGCGGGAAGGTCGCGGAGAAAAGCAGCAGGGTCGAGGCGCTCGTGGCATCGACCTCGCCGCCGAAACGCTGGCGGTACTCCGCCGAGGCGCCGCAGGCTCGCAGCATCGTGTTCCACGCCGGGGCCGCCTCGTGGGCGGGCAGGAAGTTGGGTAGATCGACGATGCGGCTCGTCTTGTCGGCGCGCTCAAGGTATTCGCCGAGCTGGACGAAGGCCCACACGTCCGTGCGCGGCAGGACGGTGTGCTCGATCCCCCGGAAGAGCAGGGAGGAGCGCACCGTCATCTCGCAGATGCGGCTGTGGCGGTCGGGATCGCTCTCCGGGATCTGCTTCAGGTCGAGCCAGAGGGCGTTCAGCTCCAGCCACATCTCCTCCGAGATCTGGTCGCGCACCGCCCGCGCGTTCTCGCGGGCGAGGAAGACGCAGTTCCGCACGCTGTCGGCATTCTCCTGCGAGCTGACCATGTAGGTGATGACATCCTCCTGCGAGTTCGCGTCGCCCATCGAGGTCACTTCGAGGAGAGGGTGCCACTCGTGCTCGCCGGTGAGGTTCGAGGTGGCATCGAGCAGTTCGTTCTGGTGGGCGGTGACGAGCCGGGCGAGGTTGTCGGCCCGCTCGATGTAGCGGCTCATCCAGTAGAGGTTTTCGGCGACGCGGGAGAGCATTTCGGTGAACGGTGGGGCTGTGAACGGTGAACGGTGGGGAGGTTGTGGCGGTGAAGGGGGTATTCTTGGTGAGTGAACCGTTTACGGTTGACGGTTCACCGTTTACCGATCAAGTCTCCGCCAGCGGCGCCGCCCGCAACACCCAAGTGTCCTTGCTCCCCCCGCCTTGCGACGAATTGACCACGAGCGAACCCTTGCGCAGGGCCACGCGAGTGAGGCCGCCGGGGATCACGACGGTCTCCTTCCCCGTCAGGACGAAGGGTCGCAGGTCGATGTGGCGGCCCTCCAGCGTCCCGTCGCAGAAGGTGGGGTGGCGCGAGAGCGAGATCACCGGTTGGGCGATGAAGCCGCGCGGGTTCGACTTCACCTTGGCGCGGAACTCCTCGACCTCCGCCTTCGTCGAGGCCGGACCGATCAACATGCCGTAGCCGCCCGCCTCATCGACCGCCTTCACCACGAGCTGGTCCATTTTCTCCAGCATGTAGGCGAGTTCGTCGGGACGGCTTCCGAGATAGGTTTCAATGTTAGGCAGGACCGGCTCCTCCGAGAGGTAGAAGCGGATCATCTCCGGCACGTAGGCGTAGGTCGCCTTGTCGTCCGCTACGCCCGTGCCGACGGCGTTGACGAGGGTGACGTTCCCGGCGCGGTAGGCCCGCATCAGGTCGGGCACGCCGAGGATGGAGTCGCGGCGGAAGAAGCGCGGGTCGAGGAAGTCGTCGTCGATGCGGCGGTAGATCACATCCACTTGGACGAGACCCTTCGTCGTGTGCATGTAAACCCGCTCGTTCTCGACGAGCAGGTCGCGCCCCTCCACGATCTCGATGCCCATCTGCTGGGCGAGGAAGGTGTGCTCGAAGTAGGCGCTGTTGTATTGGCCCGGCGTCAGCAGCACGCACACCGGCGCGTCCTGCTGCCGGGGGGAGACGGCGTGGAGGGTCTTCAGCAGCTCCAGCGGGTAGTCCGCGACGCGCTCGACGTTGAGCTTGCGGTAGAGGTCGGGGAAGGTCCGCTTCATCGCGAGGCGGTTCTCCAGCATGTAGGACACGCCCGAGGGGCAGCGCCCGTTGTCCTCCAGCACGCAGTAGCGCCCCTCGCCGTCGCGGATCAGGTCCGTGCCGCAGATGTGGATGTAGGTGTCGTGCGGCAGCTTCACCCCGGCGAATTCGGCGCGGTTGTGCTTCGAGGTCTTGATCAGCTCCTCGGGGATGACCTTCTCCTTCAGGATGCGCCGCTCGGAGTAGATGTCCTTCAGGAAGAGGTTCAGCGCTTGGATGCGCTGGCGCAGACCCTGCTCGATCACCGCCCATTCCTCCGCCGGGATGATGCGGGGGAAGGGGTCGAAGGGGAAGATGCGCTCCGTCCCTTGGCCGTCCGAATAGACCGTGAAGGTGACGCCCTGCTTCAGGAAGGTCCGCTCCAGCGAGCGGAGGCTCGTCCGCATTCGTTCGTCGGTGAGGTTGGCGAAGAAATCCGCCGTCTCCCGGTAGGTGGGGCGGACGGAGCCCCCCCCCTTCGGGAAGGCCTCGTCGAAGAAGTCCCCGACGTCGTATTGCTCGAACTGCTCTTTCACTGCGACAAACTTAGCATTTTGAATGCCAAACGTTTAAGGCGTGGGGCACCCCCGTGTCAATCCCGCTCGGGGGAGGGGAGGGGGGATTTGTCTTCGGGGCGAGGCGCGGGCGCTGAGGCGAAGCCGGGACGTGGGGGCGAAAGGGATTGGAGAAGGCGGGCCGGTCGTGGTAGGCTGCCACTTTCCTTTCCCCGATGGCCCGCAAAGCAACTTCCCGCAAACCCGCGCCAACCTGAAAAGACTCGGCTATGAATTCTGAATCCGCCCAAAAAGAAACCCCGGGGCCTCTCAACCGCAAGCGGCCAAGGAAGGGATCCCGGGGTCAACGGAGCCAACATGCCACCACCATATCGGCAAGTCAAACAGATTCCCTCCTCGGAATCGGCTGCCTGCGCTCATGAATCCCGCCTTTTTCCAGCAAATCGAGGGCATTCTCCACACGGAGCGCATCGACGTTTACCGACGGGACGGCGCGGACCGCAAGCTCACGCTCGCCCGCTACATGCTGAACATGGCCTTGAGCGAATCGCTTTACCCCTCGCTCCAGTTCGCGGAGATCGCGTTGCGAAACGAGGTTCACCGGGAACTCGCCGACCACTGCGGCACGGATGCTTGGTATGACTCACCGGCGGCCCGGCTCACCCCTTGGCAACAGGACAAAGTGGCCGAAGCCAAGGCAACTCTGCAACGAAACCGGAAACCGCTCACGGCGGGCCGCATCGTCGCCGAACTTACTTTCGGCTTCTGGACTGGGTTCTTCAACAATTCCCACGCCCGCACAGGCATCGGCGCGTTTCTTTCCCGAAAAGCATTTCCCCATGCCCCCGCCACGGAGCAATATCAAGCCAAGCTCGATCGGCGATGGCAGGATATCCGCGACCTTCGCAACCGGGTCTTCCATCACGAGCGCATCCTCCACTGGACGGATCTGGACGCCCGGCGCCTTGCCATTCTTGAAATCATCTCCTGGATTTCGCCGGAACTCCACGATCTGGCGCAAGCCCTCGACCGCTTCGCCTTGCTGAGAAAAGACGGACTGGCTCCGTGGATCGACAAACTTCAAACCCAATGGCCCAATCCATGAGCCTGAATCGTTGCCGTCATGCGAGGATGGAGGACGTGACCCAATCAAACCTGGAAACTCCGGACATGGAAACTGAGCCCGATTCCTATGATGCCTTTCTTGAGGGAATGAAGGACCTGATCGCTCCGCTGCACTCGCTTCACCTGCAAGTGGACCAAGCCTGCGCCCCGGAAGTCCAGCGGATCCTCCACAGCCGCAGCCGGGATGTCCAGCAGATCGAGCGCACTCTCGATCTCCTCTTGGATAGCGCCTGCATCCCGGAAGGCCTCGCGCTTTTCAAGGCATTGTGTCGTGACTGCTACGACCTCAATCCAGAAGTCGCGCTCGGGTATGTGAGCGCCTATCGGGAGATATGGGATCAGGAAAAGGAGGTGGGGGATGGGAATCAGTAACGAAGAACTGTCCATCGCCGATGAGTTGCCATCCATTTCAAGCCGCATCATGAGCCAAAACAAACCCATCCCCGGCGGTCGCTCCAAGAAAAACGCCGAAGTCTCCTTGGTCCGCTCCTCGGCGGCGGAGTATCTGAGCTTTGTGGCGGCGAGCGGTCAGAGTGGGGTCGAGGCCGTTTATGCGGATGAAAATGTTTGGCTCAGCCAGAAAATGATGGGGCTGCTATACGATGTGGACGTGAGAACGATCAACTACCACCTCAAAAAGATCTTCACTGACAACGAGTTGAAGGAGGATTCAGTTATCCGAAATTTTCGGATAACTGCCGCCGACGGCAAATCCTACGACACCCAGCACTACCACCTCGCCGCCATCATCGCCGTCGGCTACAAGGTCAACTCCGAACGTGCGGTGCAGTTCCGCAAGTGGGCCACGACCATCATCGAGTCCTTCACCATCAAGGGCTTCGCGATGGATGACGAGCGCCTGAAGAATGACGGCTCCATCCTCGGCAAGAAATACTTCGAGGAACAGCTCCAGCGCATCCGGGAGATCCGTCTCAGCGAACGCAAGTTCTACCAGAAAATCACCGACATCTATGCGACTTCCATCGACTACGATGTCACCGCCGCTGCGACCAAGCGTTTCTTCGCCACCGTGCAAAACAAGCTGTATTGGGCCATCCACGGACAGACGGCGGCGGAGGTCATCCTCTCCCGCGCCGATGCGAGCAAGGATCGCATGGGCCTCACCACTTGGAAGGACGCGCCCGGCGGAAAAATCCAGAAGTTCGATGTCAGCGTGGCGAAAAACTACCTCACGGAAAACGAAATGGAGCAACTGCAACGCCTCGTCTCCGCCTACCTCGATGTGGCCGAAGACATGGCGATGCGACAGATTCCCATGACCATGCAGGACTGGGAAACGCGCCTCAACCGTTTCATCGTCGCGACGGACCGGGAAATCTTGCAGGACGCGGGCAAGGTCACAGCCGAAATCGCCCAAGCCCATTCGGAAAGCGAGTTCGAGAAATACCGCATCGTGCAGGATCGCTTGTTTGAGTCGGACTTTGATCGGATGCTCAAGGAACTGCCGGAGAAGAAAGGGAACAAGTAATGACCCTCACCCCGGCCCTCTCCCAAGGGGAGAGGGGGCTTTTAGTAATGTGATCGTGCTGGCGTGGATCGCGCCGACCACCGGAAACACGCTTTCCCGCCGCCCCGCCCCGGCATTTTCCCACTTGATTCCCCGGAGCTTCGCCCTGATTGTGGAAGAGTTATCGAGATTCATTCTCATTAAAGAAACCCTCCTCCTCCCTCCGCCATGATCCGATCCGCCCTCCTTGCCCTCTGTGCCGGACTTTTCGCCGCCGCGCTGCCTGCGCGGGCTGATGTTCCGCCTCCGCCGAAGTCCTTGGTCCTCTACACCCAGCGGCACTACCAGTTCGACGAGACGCTGCAAAAGATGTTCCAGGAGAAAACCGGCATCCGCGTCGATGTGGTGAAGGCGGGCGCGGACGAGCTGATCGCCCGCCTCCAGGAGGAGGGCGACAAGACCGAGGCGGACCTCTTCATGACCGCCGACGGCGGCGGCTTGGAGAAGGCGAAGCAGGCGGGCCTGCTGCAGCCGCACGCGGAAGTGGTCCTCTCCCGCGTCCCCGATACGTTGCGCGACCCGGAGGGGCATTGGGTGGCGCTGACGAAGCGCGCCCGCGTCATCGTCTATTCGCCGGAGCGGGTGAAGCCCGGGGAGCTCTCCACCTACGAGGATCTCGCCGATCCCAAGTGGCGCGGACGCCTCGTGGTGCGCTCCTCGGCGAACGCCTACAACCAGTCGCTCCTCGCCACGTTCATCGCGGCCAACGGCGCGGAAGCCGCCGGGGCTTGGGCCACCGCCGTCCGCAAGAACATGGCCCGCCCGCCCCAAGGCAGCGACCGCGACCAGATCCGCGCGGTGGCGGCCGGTCTCGCGGATGTGGCCATCTCGAACACCTACTACCTCGGGCTGCTGGAAACGTCGGAAGATCCGAAGGACCGCGAAGCCGCCGCCGCCGTGAAGATCTTCTTCCCGAATCAGGAGGGGCGCGGCACCCACATCAACATCAGCGGCGCGGGGATCGTGAAAGGCTCGAAGAAGACGGCGGAGGCGCAAGCCTTCCTCGAATTCCTGCTCTCCGACGAGATTCAGACGATGATCGCGTCCGAGACCTTCGAATACCCGGTCGTCGAATCCGCCGCTTGGTCGGCGGTGCAGACCCGGTGGGGCAAATTCAAGGCGGACGCCGTCCCCCTCGCCGCGCTCGCGAACCACAACGCCGAGGCGGTGCGTCTCTTCAACTTGGCCGGATGGGAGTAGGGGAGAAAGGAGCGCGGGCACTCCTGCCCGCCTCGATAGGACATGGAAGCAGGCTCGCGGGTTGAAGGTTGCGGACAGGAGTGTCCGCGCTCCTTTCCCGCCCGTTTCCTCCGTCCCGACCGATGGGGGCTGGGGGCGGGATTGCTCGCTGTCCTCATTCTCCTGCCCGTCTTCGCGGTGCTGTTGCGGCTCGGCGAGGCCAGCCCGGAATGGGGTCATCTCTCGCGGACGGTCCTGCCCGGCTATCTGGGCAATACCCTCGTCCTCGTGGTCGCGACGGTGGCGCTCTCGCTGCTGCTCTCGGTGCTGCCCGCTTGGCTGGTGACGACTTGCGAATTCCCCGGACGCCGCCTCCTCTCGTGGACGCTGGTGCTGCCGCTGGCGATCCCGACCTATGTGGCGGCCTTCGTCTATTACCAGATCCCCGAGGCCGCGATCCCCCTGTTGGTGCGCATCCGCCAGAGCGCGGGGGTGGACGCCTTCCTCGCGGCGGAGCTGGTGCTGCGCTACAGCCTCCTCGTCCTGATGCTCGCGGCGGTGCTCCAGCCCTACGTGTATCTCGCTTGCCGCGCCGCCTTCGCCCGGCAGGGACGGCTCCTCATCGAGGCCTCGCGATGCCTCGGGGACTCGCCCCGGCGGGCCTTCTTCGGGGTGGCCCTGCCCTTGGCGCGACCCGCCATGGTGGCTGGCTCGGCCCTCGTCGCGATGGAGGTGGTCAACGACTACGGCGCGGTTCATTTCTTCGGTGTGCCCACACTGACGGAGGGGATTTTCCGGACTTGGTTCGGCATGGGGGACAAGGTCGCGGCGCTGCGCATCGCCGGGATTCTGGTGCTGGCGGTCACCGGCCTGCTGGTGCTGGAGCAGGCCCTGCGGGGACGCGCCCGATACGCCTGCCCGGAGGGCGGGGACAGCCCTCTGCAACGCCTCCGCCTCTCCCCGGCGAAAGCCCTTGCCGCCCTCGCCGTCTGTCTCGTCCCGCTGGCCTTGGGCTTTCTCTACCCGGTCGCGCGGCTGGGCCATTGGGCTTGGCTGCATCTCTCCTCCGCCGTGGAACGGGCGCCTTGGGACGGGGCGGCGCTGGGACGGGGCTTCGCTCTCGCCCTCGGCACGGCCTTCGGTGCGACGCTGCTTGCCGCGATCTTCGCTTACGCCGCGAGGCTGCGCGAGACCCGCTACCGACGACTCCTGCTCCGCTCGGCCGGGATCGGCTACGCCATGCCCGGCGCGGTCGTCGCGCTGGGGGTGCTCGCGGTGCTCGGGGCCTTCGATCGGCTTTCCATCCCCTTCCTCCCAATGCTGGGCGGGACGCTTTTCGCCATCTCCTTCGCCTACACCGCGAGGTTTTTCGCCGTGCCGCTGCAACTCGCCAAGGCGGGGATGGATCGGCTCGGGAAGCCGCTGGAGGAGGCCTCGCGCCTGCTCGGGAGTCCGCCGCTGGAGACCTTCCTGCGTATCGACCTGCCGTTGCTGCGCGCGCCGCTGGTCGCGGGGGGGATGCTGCTTTTCGTCGATATTCTCAAGGAATTGCCCTTGACCCTGATCCTGCGTCCGGTCAACTTCGAGACCCTCGCGACGCGGGCCTACAGTTTGGCCAGCGAAGCCCGACTCCAAGCCTGCGCCATCCCCGCCCTTCTCATCGTCGCCGCCGGTGCGGCCGGACTCCTGATCATGAACCGTTGGCTGCAACCCTCCTCGAACGACGAGCGATGAGCGAGCCGCCGCCCCTCCTGTCCTTTCGCGGCGTCACCCGGGTCTATCGGGGTAGTCGCGTCGCCGCCGTCGAGGGCGTGGACCTCGACCTGAGCCGGGGCGAACTGCTCGCGCTGGTGGGCGAGAGCGGCAGCGGCAAGACGACCTTGCTCCGTCTCGCCGCCGGGCTTGAATCACCCGACGCCGGGCAGATCCGGATCGACGGTCGCATCGTCGCCGGAGACCCCGCCAGTCGCGAGACGCCTCCAGAGGGACGCAAGCTGGGGCTGGTCTTTCAGGACGGCGCCCTTTTCCCCCATCTCACCGCCTCGCGCAACGTGGTCTACGGCCTGCGCGGGATGACGCGGGAGGAGAAGGCCGCCCGAGTCGCCGCCTGCCTCGAACGGGTCGGGCTCGCGGGCATGGAGCGGCGTTTCCCCCACGAACTCTCCGGCGGGGAGCGGCAGCGCCTCGCCCTCGCCCGCGCCCTCGCGCCCGAGCCGACCCTGCTCCTGCTCGACGAACCCTTCTCCCATCTCGACCCGGCCCTGCGTCGCAAGCTGCGGGAGGAAATCCGCACCTTACTCGGCAGTCTCGGGCAATCCGCTCTGATCGTGACCCACGATCCCGAGGACGCCCTCGCCATCGCCACCCGCGTGGCCATTTTGGAGAACGGTCGGGTCGCCCAGACCGGAACTCCGGCGGAAGTCTATCGCCATCCCGCGAACCGCTACTGCGCGGAGCGTTTCGGCCCTGCCAACCGCGTCGTCGACGCAGACAGCGGCATCGAAATCTGGACGCGCCCCGAGGACGCCCGCTGGCTCTCCTGCGACCTCGCCCACGAGGGGGAGATGGTCACGGTCGAGGAGGTGCGCGAAATGGGTCCGGTCTTCGAGGTGCGCGTCGCGCCCGACCACGATCCCGAGTCCGCTTGGGTGTGCTTCCTGAAAGACGCCGCCCATCTGCGGCGAGGCGACCGGGGCCGGGTCGCGTGGCGCGGCTCGGTGGACCGGGTGGCGTGGAAGAGTTGAGGCCTCAACCCTGCACCGTCCAGACGTGGCAGCTCCCGTCGGAGTAGAGCGCCTTGTAGGTGGTGGTGAGGACGCGGCGGCAGCGGCGGTTGCCGTAGGCGTCGTAGGTGTAGTGGGGGACGCGGAGCTTGCTCACGACGATGGTCTTGAGCAGGTAGGGCTCGGTGCGGAGGGTCTCCCTGCAGCAGGGGGCGGCGTTGTAGCGCCGGTAGTCCCCGTGGTGCCGGTAGGGGAGGATCTGGTTGTAGCGGGGAGTCTGGAATTTGCTGTCGGCGCAGACGTGGCCGCCGCGAGGGACATGGCGCACATAGCCGGGATCGCCCGCGAGAGCGGCGGCGGAGGACAGGACGGCGAGGAGGGCAAGGATGGGCAGGTGTCTCTTCATGGTATTGTCGTGTTTCCGTGGAGAGTAGGATATTTTTAAAAATCTGTCGAGAGAAGATCGACCGCACGGCGTCATGTTTTCGGATTCCGCAGAAACCTTGTGGCAGGCACGGTGAAGGGGCTCGCGAAGACTCCTTCATCTGCGTCAATCCGCGTTTCATCCGTGGAAATCTGCGTTCCCTATTTTTTTGACGCAGATGCCCGCAAATTTTCGCAGATGGGGCGGCTACCCAAAATTTACTTGGAAAGAGCGGTGGCGATGGCCTCGAAGAGCTTCCGTTTCAGATCGGGGCTGAAGCCGCTGTGGACCCAGGCGATCTTGCCCTCGGGGTCGATCACGACGGTGTGGGGGAGGCTGTCGGCTTGGTAGGATTGGCCCACTTTCAGGTTGAAGTCGAGGGCGACGGGGGTGTCCTGCCATTCGCGGGCTTCGAGGAAGGCGGTCACGAGCGGGGGCGTCTCGCCTTGGTTCACGGCGAGGTAGGTCACGGTCCCGGGCGGGAAGGCGGAGACTCCCTCCATCACCTCGGGCATGGCCTTGATGCAGGGGCCGCTCCACGTCGCCCAGAAGTCGAGGACGACGACCCGCCCGCGCTGCTCGGCGAGGCGGAAGGTGGAGTCGTCGAGCAGGGGGAGTTCGAACACGGGGGCCTCCTTGCCGACGAGGGGCGAGGAGGGCGCGCCCCCGGCCTCGGGAATGGCGGGCTCGGGGGTGAAGACGGAGCGCCAGTCGGCGAAGGCGACGAGGTCCATGGGTTCGGCTTCGTGGAGGAGGGTGGGGGGAGTGCGGCCCACTTCCCGGATTTGTTCGAGGGGGACGAGGCATTTCCCGAGGATGGCCGATTCGCCGGAGAGGCGGTTCCCTTCGACGCCCTTCCCGTCGAGGCGCAGCCGGGTGCCGTCGCGGAGGATGAGGCGGTGGGAGGTGCGGAAGTTGTAGGCGGCGAGCTCCTGGTAATGCTCGTCGGCGAAAGGGTTGATCGGAACGGCCTCTTCGGGAGCTTCTTCCTTCTTCTCCTTCTCCTCCTCTCCCTTGGCCGGAGGGGGCGGCAGGGGAGGCCCGAGGCGGACGATGCTGGAGACGCGGGAACGGGGGATTTCGAGGGTCTCCCCGTTGGCGTGGAAGCGGAGGGTGCCGCCTTGGACCGAGGCGAGGGTCCCGCGGAGGAGGTCGCCGTTCGGCGCGACGAGGAGGTGGGTGGGGACGCTCTCGCGCATGGACCGGGGGATGGCGAGGATCTGGGCCTTCGCCCTCGGGTCGATGACGCGTCGCGGCACGCTGCCGGGGGAGCTTTCGATGCGGAATCGGCTGAAGGCGATGGTGCTTCCGGCTTGGTTCCAGCCCTGCCCGCCGCCGCCCATTTTGAAATAGACGCCGTTGCCGGAGACTTTTTCGGGATCGACTTTCAGAGTCAGGGTGGACTTGCCGTTGACGTGGATTTCGACCTCCTCGGGCCGGGTCGAGATGTCGAGGGAGGCGCGGTTTCCGGTGACGGGGATCTGGTCGCCGGAGAAGGAGAAGGCCCCGTTTTCATTGAGCTTGCCGACGAAGAGGCGGCTGCCCTGCACCGCCACGACGATGTCGGTGGAGGGATGGCTGGCATCGGGACCGGAGGCGAAGAGGCGCAGGGTGAAGGCCCCGTAGGACTCCTTCCATTCGGCGTCGAAGCGGATGCGGTCGCCGAGGAGTCCGGAGGGGTTGCCGAAGCTGCCCGCCCGCATGATGACGGAGTCGGGGGTGATCTGGACCTCGTCCTCGGCCTCCTCGATCTCCTCCCACTCGGTGTCGCGGAAGCCGTCCAGGACGCGGCCGGAGGTGCCGATGTCGATGGCGCGGACGTGTTCGGCACCGACCTCGACGCGGCCAGTGACGCGACTCTCGAAGACGATTTTCTCAGGCGTCAGGGAGACGAGGTCCCCGGTCAGGATCTCGTCATTGTCGAGGTAGAGGCGGGCTTGGCCGAGCCAGGCGGGGGAGTCGGCGTCGGCGGGGAGGTTGCGGGTGACGGTGACGGAGGCGTCGTCGGCGAAAGGCACGGGGGCGTCGGCGCCGGGCGGCTGCCAGGCGAGGAGGCTGGCCCCTCCCTCCGGGCCGGGGGAGGCGAGTCGTAGCCCGCCGCGCAGGGTGGAGCCTCCGGTGGCGAGGGTGTCGGCTCCCGCGGCGAAGGGTTCGGAGCTTTCCGGGAAACGGATCTCTCGCGCGTCGGCGAGGGAGGCGGTGACAGGCTCCGCCGCCCAGGGCGGGCGTAGCGTGATCTCCGCGCCGCCCATGCGCAGGTAGTCTCCGCTGAGGGAGCTGCCCGAGAACCAGGCGACGCGTGTGGCTCCGACCCCCGGGCCACCGGGGGCGGGGGAGGTTCCGGTCTCGGGCGAAAGGACCCATTCGACGAGATCGCCGAGGGGGCGGGTCTCCCCGCCGAAGCGGAGGAGGCCGGAGCCGGGGGCGAGGGAGGTGTCCTCGACCCGGAAACGGGCCGGACCCTCGCGCAGTTGCAGGCGGGGGCGGGTGAGGTCGACCAAGGGCACGGGGCCGCCGTCCCAAGGCCGGGCTTCGAGCGAGAGGAGGGTCATCGCCGGATTGCGGCTGAGGATGGAGAAGCCGCGGCGCAGCGGGTCGGCGTTTCGACGGCCCGGATCGGGGTTCTCCGGTCCGGTCTCTCCGGTGAGCGAGGCGAGGGTTTTCCCCGAGAGGTCGCAGACCGAGATCTTGCCGGAGCGCTGGTCCCAGAAGAGGCGCAGGTGCAGCTCGCGGGTCTCCTCGGTCAGCTCCATGACCGGGGCGAAGCGGCTGCGGTGGGTGAGGACGAGGTGGCGCTCCCAAGTCTCCAGCATCGGGCCTTGCTGGGGCTCGCGGAGCAGGCCGACCTCCACGTTGGGCGAGCCTTGCGGAAAGCGGGCGCGGAAGCGCACCTCGACGCGCTGGGGCAGGGCGATCTCGCGGAAGAGGTTGCCCGACCACTGGTGGGTGGCCAGTTCGCCGCGCAGGTCGGTGAACCAGTCGGCGGGCTTGCGGTCGCGCCCCCGCGAGGTCCAGTCGTCGAGCTCGCCGAGGCCGGAGAAGCCGCCGCCGTCCATGCCGGCCCGCGCCAGCCTGAGCGTCTCGCTGCGCCGGATCGAGACGGGCGCGGCGAGGGGGGCGCACCGGAAGAGGAGGTGCTCGAGGTCCACGGCGAGGAGCTGGCCGCGCAAGCGGTCGCCGTTTCTCAGGCTGACTTCGAAGAGGGGGCCTTCGCCCTCCGCCGCCTGACCTTTGGATGGCGGGAATCGCACGCCGGAGAGCTGGGCCGGGTGGAGGTCGAAGGGCGCGGCGAAAGGCGCGGCGGCGAAGCGCAGCCGACCGTCGAGACCGTCGAGGAGACGACCGGGGAGCTCGTCGCCGTTGCGCCAGCGCAGGAGGATTTCGCCTTCGCGGAGGGGGGCGGGTTCGGGTGCCGGCTTGATCTTGGCGGTGGAAAAGAGCCTCCGCGCGGGGACTGCTTTTTCGTTGGGGAGAAAGGGATCGCGTGCCGGATTGTCGATGTCGACGGCAGGGAGCTCCCGCCGGATGACACGCTGCGCCTCCGCCTCGGGCGGTGGCAGCAGGACGAGCGCCGCCATCGCCAGACCGAAGAGGGGCGGGCGGGGGACCGAAGAGGGTTGGATGCGGCGGCGCATCGGGTCAGAAGCGTTCGTAGATGGGGAGGAAGCGGTAGTTCAGCGCGAGGGAGAGCAGGGACATGGCCGTGCCGTAGGCCTCGCCGTAGCTGCCGGGAAAGCTGCCGTCGGGGGCCTGCTGCTCGGCGAGCATGGCGGCGTGGGTGCGGTTCCAGCGGTCCCACGCCTCGGGATGCCCCTGGAAGAGGGCTTGGGCCATGTAGTAGTAGAAATAGTGGGTGTGGGCCGTCTCCTTGTGTTCGAGCCGCTCGCTGATGTGGCCGAGGGCGGAGCGGAACTCCCCGGTGTCGCGCTTGTGGCCGACCGAGTAGACGAGGGTGGCGACGGCGGAGCGGGCCATGGACTCGCCGCCGCCGCCGATGCCACCGCTGTAGGCGACGAAGCCGGAGGAGGCGGTGTTGCGCTGCATGTAGACGATGGCGTTCTCGATGGTCTCGTCGGGCACGGAGAGTCCGGCGTTGCGGCAGGCGAGCAGGCCCATGAGGACGCATCCGGTCACGGAGGTGTCGGCGTCGGTGGCGGTGGGGGAGTAGCGCCAGCCGCCCCAGCGGTTCGCCTTCTGCGCGGTCACGGCGAGGGCGATGGCTTTTTCCAGGGTCTCGGCGATGGACTGGCGCGTCCCGGCGGATTCGGTGCCGTCCCACAGGGCCGCTTCATCGACCGCGCCGTAGGCCTCGGCGAGGGCGAGCATGGCGAAGCCGTGGTGGTACATGCTGTTGGGGAGGTAGCCCGTGTCGCGCTCCTGCCCGGCGATGAGGGCGCGGAGGGCGCCTTTGATGTGGTGGCGGTGGGCACCGTAGTTCGGGTCTTCGCCGCTGGCGAGGAAGGCCATCAGGCAGATGCCGGTGATGCCGTGTTCGGACCGGCTCCTCCAAGTGCCATCCTCGCTCTGGGTGCGGGCGAGGTAGGCGAGGCCGCGCTCGTAGACGATGTCCACCTCGGAGGGGATCTCGCCCCCGAGGCGGATGGAGGACTCCTGCGCCGCGAGGGGGGCGGCGAGGGCGGGCAGCGCCAAGGCGAGGAGGGGCAGGAGGAAGCGGGCGGGAGTCATGCGGGGATCAATCGATTTTCACGCGAATGCCTCCGCCTCCGACGCGGATGGCCTTCCGCACGTCCTCCTTGGCTTCCTCTTGCTTTTTGGACGCCTTCCCCTCCTCCTTGTCCCGGGTCCGCTGGCGGCGTTTTTCGTTCCAGAAATGGTCGAAGTTCGAGGTCGCCTCGCGGAATCGCTCGAACTGCTTCTCGGTGAGGACGGAGCGCAGGGTCTCCTCCTCGGCGGCGTTGGCGAGGGACATCAGCATGCCGCGCTCGAAGTAGTCGCCCCAGAATTTCTGCATCTCGGTGAGGTGGGCGGCGGCGGCGGCGCGGACGATCTCGGCCATCTTCGATTTCTGCTCCGGGGTGAGCCGGAGGTGGTCGTCGATGGTGGAGAGGGACATGCGGGCGAAGGCGTCGACGCGGTCGTCCTCGCGCTGCGCGAGGATGGTCTCGTAGCGTTCCACCTGCTCCTTGGTGAGGACGTCCTTGAGGGAGTCCTTCCACAGGTCGAGGGATTCGCCCTGCTCCTCGGAGCGGTTCCCGCTGAAGTTGACGCCGCCCATGCCTTCGAGCATCTCCTTGGCGGCGTCGGGGTCGGAGGCGCTTTCGAGACGTTGGCGGAAGTAGCGCTCGGCCTGCTCGTGCCATTCCTTCATGGAGCGCTCGGCGGCGCCTTTGGCGGCGAGTTCGAGGCGCTCGCGCTGCGTCGCGTCGAGGTCGCAGAGGCCGACGATGTCGTCGATGACGATGCGCATGAACCCCATCCGCGTGTCGCGCTCGGCCTCGGCGAGCTTCAGGATGTGCCGGGAGATCTGGGCGTTGAGCGGCTCTTTCTCGGCGGGGGCCTCGGGCGCGGCCTCCCCGTCGGCGACGACGTCGTCTTTGATGGCCGGGACGTCCTCCTGCGCGGCGAGCGGCGGCGCGAGGAGGGGCAGTAGCAGGGGCAGGAGGAGGCGGAATCTCATGGAAAAGAGGGGAACGGTGCGTCAGTTCGATTCGAGTTCGTTGAAATAGCTGTCGAGGCCGCGGCGGAATTCCTCGGGCAGTTCGCGCCCGGCCTTGCCGGTGCTTTGCTCGACCTCGCGGGAGAGAGGGGAGGCGCCTTCGACCGCAGTGTCCTGCGGGCCGACGTCGCTGAGAGCCGAGCCTTTCCCTCCTCCTTGGCTGCCGCCGCCGGGATTGGAGCTGCCGCCCCCGCCGCTGCCGCCGCCGGATTGCTGCCGCTTCGACTGGAGCAGCAGTTCGATGGCTTCGGTCTCGTAGGCGACGGCCTCGGGTCCGGTGTCGGGCCGGAAAAGGACGGCGTGGGCTTGGCGCATGACGTCGGAGACGAGGGCGAGCAACTGGATTTCGCGCCCGAAGTCCCTCGCGTCGGGCAGGGCGATGATGTCCTCGACGACGCCGTCGACGCGCTCGCGCAGGTCGGTCTGGGTGTATTCGAGGGCGCGCACCTTCGAGGCGTAGACGTCGGGGGCGAGGGCGGGGCGGACCTCCTCCATCTCGCGGGTCTCGTCGCGGAGCTGCATCTCCCCTTGCAGCACTTTCATGATGCGCAGGACGAGTTCGGGCGGCAGGCTCTTGGATTCGCCCTGCTGCCCCTGGCCCTCCTCCTGCGGCGGAGCGGCGGCGACGAGTTCCTCGGCCCAGCGGTCGAGGGTGTCGGCCCAGAACTGGGAGGCGGCGACGGAGCGTCCGCGGAGGTTGGCGAGGGCCTCCTCGCCGACGCGCCTCAATCCGGGGACGACGGCGTCCTCCTTCATCTGGTCGAGCACGTTCTTGTAGATGGTGTCCTGCTTGCGATGGAAGTAGGCCTCCAAGTCGGTCTGGATGTGGTGGACGAAGCGGCTCTGCGCCTCCTGCTCCTTCGCGATGGCCTCGCCAGTTTCGCGGAGCCGCTGCTCGACGTGCTGGCGGGGCAGGCCGAAGCCCCCGTCGAGGGTTTTCGAGAGGGTGTCGGCGATCTCGGTCTGCTTGCGCGAGGCGGCCTTGAGACGCTTCACGAAGGTGCTGGCCTCCAAGCTGGCGAGGATCTCCCGCAACTCGTCGGTGACGCGGGCGAATTCCTCCAGCAGCTTCTCCTGCTCCTCCAGGGCGCGGTCGAAGGTCTTCTGCGCGGGAGTCTCGGCGGGCGGGGCTTTCGCTCCGGCGTCGCCGCCTCCGGTCAAAGTCGTCGTGGGCAGGCGCAGCGGGGCGGGCGGGGAATCGGCGGGGGCGCTGTCGTCGCCGTCCGGTTTCTCTTTGTCCATGCCTTTCTCCTGGTCGCCGAGGGTGGGGGAGGAAGGGGGCGTGTCGCCCTCCGTCGGGGTTTTTTCAGGAGGATTTTCTTCCGATGGAGAGGTTGCTCCGCCCGGAGCGCGCGAGGCTTGTTGCAGCAGGTCGGCGACGGTGGGCATGCGCTCGCGGGCGATCTCGTCGAGGGCGCGCATCATCGCGGCCCAGCGCTCGAGGCGCTCGGCGTCGAATTCGGGGTTCTTCGTCGCCTCGCCGACGAGACCGCGCCCGGCGGAGGCGAGGGCGTCGAGACGGCGGGCGTTGGCCGACTCCGCCGAGGCTTGGTCCTGGAGGCGGCGGCGGTTCTCGGGACGGTCAAGCTCTTCGGCGGACAGCTCGCGCAGGGCGAGGTTCGACTCGTGGAGCTGCTGCTCGCGCTCGTAGGTCTCGCGGGCGTTGCGGAACCATTTCGAGAACTCCTCGGTGAGCCAGCGGGCGTGCTCCTGGGGGCTGAGGATGTGGAGGACGAAGGCGGGCGAGAAGACGCGCTGGCGGTTCGGGAAGAAGTCGGCGGCGAAGGCGCGGACCTGATACGTGCCGGGGTGGATGCCCTCGCGCTTCGCCGAGAAGGTGCCGCGGGTCTGGATGGAGGTCTTTTCCGGAGCGCCCGCCGAGATCGGTTTCTCGCCGGGGAGGGCCTCCGTCGCCTCTCCGCCGGACGAGGCGGCGGGACGCCATTCCAGACCGACCTCGCGCAGGCCGAAGTCGTCGTTGGCGCGGATGTCGAAGGCGACGACCTCGTCCTCCAGGACCATGCGTTTTGGCTCGACTTGGTGGGCGTAGAGTTCCGGCGCCTGGTCGGAGACGGGGGTGAGGTTGAGTTCGAGCGGGCGCTTCGCTTCTAGTCCGTGGACGTCCTTCCACGCGTAGGTCCGCGTCTGCGGCGTCTCGACCCGGAACGGGGCGGAGGAGAAGGCGCTGCCCTCGATGCGGGCTGGCTCGCCGCCGCCCTCCGCCGAGGCCAATTCCCGCGTCGTCGTGCCGCGGATCGTGGCGACGGAGCCTTCGAGGAGGGTCAGGGTGTTCCCCCGCACTGGCACGACGGGGTCGTTCTCGTAGCGGAGGTAGTCGGGCAGGCGCACGAGGGCTTCGAGCGACGCTAGCTCGGGGCGGGGCAGTGGCTCGACCGAGATTCTCTCGCGGGCGTCGCCGACGCGCAGGGAGAGCGTGCCGGCCTCCTTCTGCGGGGGGACGGCGAAGGCGTAGCGGTCCTCCTCGCGCGGCGCGGAGAGGCGGGTCTTGCCCGGCAGACGCAGGGTCGCCTGTCCCGGCCGCCATTCCGTGGTCGCGGCGAGGCGGGGATCGAGGGGGAAAGGCTCGGCGTAGGGCACCACGAGCGTTTCCGGCACCGTCTCAAGCTGGGCGAAGGTGTAACGGTCCAGCCCCCTCCACGGCGAGACCCAGCGGGCGAGGGTGTTTCGCGCCGCGTCGGAGACGAAGGCGAGGAGCAGTCCCGCGAGCGCCAAGGTGGCGAGCGCCCCGACGAGGCGTCGTCCGTAGCGGCGCGTCGGGACCGCGTCGGAGAAATCGCGGTCCGCGACCCGCTCGTCGATCTGGCGCATCGCCGCCTCGATCAGCGGCTGGCTCTGGTCGCCGGGATGGTGGTGGGCCAGCTCGACGATGCCGAGAAGCTCGTCTCCGAGGCGCGGATGGCGGCGTTTCAGATAGCGGGCCGCGTCCGCGAGGGTGCGCTGCCGCCAGACCCAGCGGTGCCAGAGCAGGGGCAGGCCCAGCGCAGGCACGGCGAAGCCCGCGACGAGGAGCGAGGCGCGCAGCCACGCCGGGGTGTCGAAGAATCGGTCGAGGCCGAAGACGAGCAGGTAGGAGATCCCCAGCCCGAGCAGCCCGGCGAGCGCGCCCTCGGCGATCTTGACCGACCAGAGGCGCTCGCGGAAACGCTCCAGCGTCCCCTGGAGACGGGGGGGCAGGGGCAGGTCGCGCATCGCCTCGCCCGTCTCGCCGCTTCTGTCCGTCGCGCCCATGTCAGTGGGGAAACTAAACACGCTCCGCCCCGTTCCGCCAACCGCCATTTCGGGCCTTCTCCGGCGGAGTTGCGGGGATTGCCGGGCGGGGGGAAGGGGCTATTTTCGCCTTCATGAGGCTCCGTCTTCTCCTCCTCGTCGCCCCCGTTTTGCTGTTGCCGCTGGCATCAGGGCAGGACGGTCCGCGCGTCGTTCTTGAGCCGGGATTCCTCCACCTGCGCAACGCCGATCCGCGCGAGTGGTCGAGCTTTCCGGAGAAAGCGGACGCCGACCGGATCGAAGTGGCCTTCGACCTCGACGCGCCGGAGTCTTTCCGCCTGCTCACTTGGCGGCAGGAGGAGACGAAGCAGCCGTGGTCGGTCCAACTGAACGGACGGAGGCTCGCCACGCTCCCCCGCGACCACAACCGTCTGGAGCACGGAATCGAAATCCCGGCCGGTCTGCTGCGGGCGACCGGCAACCTGCTCGAAATCGCCACCGCTTCGGAGACGCCCGATGACATCCGCATCGGCGGTCTCGTCCTGCGCGATTCCGTCCAGGCGCTGGCCGAAGGCGAACGCGCGGAGCGGCTTTTCCAGCAGCGGGGAATGAGGAGGGCGCTCCCAGCGATGACCGCAACCGTGCGCCTCGCGGCCACGGAGGACGGGCAGGCGCTGCCCTGCCGCTTCACCATCCTCGATGCCGAAACCGGCGCGCTCGCCTTCGTCGGGGCGGAGTCGGACGACCGCATCGCGGTGCGCGAGGGCGTCGTCTACGCCTTGGACGGGAAAGCCACGGTCCGGCTTGCCGGGGATGCGGCGGAGCCGCGCCGCTACCGGATCTACTGCGGGCGGGGATTCGAATACAGCCTCGGTCGGGAAGAGCTGGTCGTCGATGGGAGCCGCGCGGACGCGAGCCTCGCCTTCGCCCTGCGGCGCGAGGTGCCCACGCCGGGACTCGTGAGCTGCGACCCGCACCTGCACACCTTCGAGTTCGACCGTCACGGGGATTGCAGCCTCGTCGAGCAGCTCATCGTCCTTGCCGGTGAAGGCATCGAGTTTCCCGTCTCTGCCGGGCACGACCAGCGCATCGACTACCGGGAGGAGGCCGACCGCATCGGGGCGAGCCGATGGTTTACTCCCGTCGCCGGCTGCGAGGTCACGACGGGCCTCGGCCATTTCAACGCCTTTCCCGTCGATCCCGGCGCTCCGCCCATCGAGCACAAGCTGCGTCCCTGGCCGCAGCTCTTCCGGAACATCTACGCCACGCCGGGCGTCAAGGTCTGCGTCCTGAACCACGGGCGCGACCTCCATCTCAAGTTCCGTCCGCTCGACCCGGAGAACTTCGACAGCGCGGGCGGCGTCTTCAAGCACGGCTGGAAGCTGGAGGCGAACGCCATGGAACTGGTCAACTCCGGGGCGCAGCAGACCGATCCGATGCGGCTCGTCCGCGATTGGTTCGCCCTGCTCCGCAGCGGGCACCGCCTCGCCGGGATCGGGGCGAGTGACAGCCACACCGTGAACTTCGCCATCCCCGGACAGGCGAGAACCTACCTCGAAGCGCCCGACGCGGACCCTTCCGCCATCGACGTGACCGCCGCCGTCGGGTCCATCCTGAAGGGCCGGACCTGGGTCAGTTTCGGCCTGCTCGCGCGGCTCGATCTCGCTCCCGATGGAGGCGGGGCGACCGTGCAGGTCCTCGGCCCCGGCTGGACGCGGGCGGAGAGGCTGCGGCTCTTCCGCAATGGCGAGGAGGTCGCGTCGCTCGCGATCCCCGGCCAAGACGCCGCGCGACCGGGAGTGAAGTTTTCCCGCGAGTTCACGCTCGACGAACTGGGGGCAAAGGCGGGGGACTTCCTCTGCGCGGTCGCCACGGGACCGGGCATCGTGGAAGGCTGGTGGCCCATCATGCCGCCCTATCAACCGACCTCGCCCGATTTCGAGCCCTTCGTCATGGGGATCAGTCCGGCGGTGTGGGTGGAGCAGGGGACTTCCTCAGTCGGCATCCTCCTCCGAGACGAAACGGTCCGTCGTCTCGTCTTCGAAGCTGGCTCCTTCGTAGAGGTCGATGACGGCGTCGAGACCTTCGGCGGCTTCGTTTCGGAAGTCGCCGAAGGGCGAGCGGCGGAAGATCCGCACGAACGGCTCCTTCACTTCGGCGACGAGATAGACGGCGAGGGAGGGGATCGAGAGATAGGCGTCCCGCTTCTCTCCGAGGTCGATGCGCCGGGTCGAGGCCGAGGCGACTTCGAGGACGACGACGGGGGCGTCATGGAAAACGTCGTCCGGCGGGTTCGGCTGGCAGACGACGAAGGCGTCGGGATAATAGAAGCGCGTGCCGTCGAGGAGCCGGATGCGGATTTTCGTGTCGCTGTTGCAGGGCTGGCGGGGACGGCCTCGGAGCTGGGAGTAGAGCTGCCCGAGAGCATTCGTCGCGATGCGGTTGTGCGAGTTCTTCGCTTCGGCCATCGCATAGACGACCCCGGCGCGGTATTCGCGTTTCGTCGGGGAACGCTCCTCCTCGGCGAGGTAGTCCTCGACCGAAACAAAATGCCATTTCTCCGCTGTGGACATGCCCGCATCATGAATGCGGACGGGGACGGAAGCAAGGGAGCGCGGGCACTCTTGCCCGCACTTTGGATTTCACGCGGCTTCGCCGCCATGATGTTGGAGGCGGGCAGGAGTGCCCGCGCTCCCTTCAACACATCGCTATTTCACTGGCATCCCGTTCGTGTCGACCACCCGTGCCGTCACGAATATGCAGACATGCTTCCTCTCAACCACCCTCTTCGAATCGGTGACCAGTCCGAGGACGGGCAGCTTGTCTTCGACCTGCAGTTCCCATTTCCTGACAAAACCGCCAACGCAGACGGTGTGGCCATCCGGCATCTGCGCTTTCATCCGCTGGGCGGAAATGGCGAAGACGGGAGTCTCGATCCGGTTTTCGGAGACCAAGATGCTAGTGAGCTTCCCGTTTTCGACGTGGTGGATCGGCGCACCGAAATCGAGATACTTGCGGAGCTCTTCGTTCATCGGAGACAACTCGAGTTCGATCATCCCCTTGGGCCGCAAACTTGCCTTCACTTGGAGCTTCAGGCCGACAGTGGTCTTTTCCCAGTCCTTTGGAGTCGCCGGGCTCGCTGGAAACCCTTTTGCCGTCGCAGGATACAAAGTGGGAGGATCGTAGCTGGCCGGATAAATGAACTCCCGGATGAGTTCCATCTCCTTGGACTCTCCATTCTTAAACACCAACGAAGGCCCCGACAGCAAATCCACATCCCTCAATTGGTTTAAATGCCGGATCATGATTTGGAATTGTGGGTCGGCAAGAAACGGAACATTGCTCGGAGGCCCTCCGTCGAATGCCGGAGATTCGACGAACCTCGTCATCACGAAAATTTGATAATCGTCCTTCTTCTCCACCCCTCTCTCCGCCACCACCTCGACCGGCGTCGCCTCCACCTCGATCCTGAGCTTCGGCAGCTCCGGCGAACGCAGTCTGTCGGCGAAGCCCTCGACGAATTCCTCCCCGCCCGGTGCCGACTCGTCCATGTCGGAAACGACCTTGGCCACCAGCTTGTCGCCCTCGGGTTCGAACATCAGCTCGCGGCGTTGCGCGAGAAAGACGGGGAACAACTGGCGGTTCTCCGTCGCGATCCGGGGCTTCTCCTTCTTCAGGATTCCCGCAGGCTGCATGACGGTGATGGGCACACCCCAATTCACGAATCCCCGCAGCCCGTCCTGCTCGACGACGCAGGCGACGCGCACCTTGCCGTCCCGCGTCCGCTCGGGCCGCATCTTCAGGGTCCATCCGAGCGACATTTCCTCGAATCCGGACGGATGGGGAGGCAGGACCACGCCGTTGCGGTTCGTCTCCCATTTCGCCCCCGGCTTCCCTTCCTCCCCGACCACGCCTCCGCCCGATGCTTTCGTGACGAGATCCTCCGACAGGCTCGGCAGCCCGTAGGCGGTGGGGAAGCGGATATTGCTGCGCTCCTCGAACAGCGTCCACTCGTCCAGAAGCGACACCGCTATGGGCGAGGCGAGCAACTCGTCGGGCCGGTCCGCGTGCTCCCGTCAGACCTTCACCGCGAGCTGGACTTGGGAGGCCCCGCCGAGGTCGAGTCCGGCGGCGGTCGGTTCCGGTTTCTCCATCGGACTGGTCGAATCCATCGTCTTCTTTTTCCCCGCTGGAGGCTGCGTCAACCCGGCCACGCCCATGCCCAGCAGGACGAGCACCGCGACCGCGACGACCCAAGGGCGCGAGGCACCCCGGTAGCGGCGGATCGCGACGAGGCGCGAGCGCAGGCTGAAGCGGCTTTCCAGCACCCCGACCAGACCCGGCACGGCGTAGCGCCCGCAGGGGGCCGACTCCAGCAGGCGGATCAGCGTCTCGCCGTAATCGACAGGGGAACTCATCCCGCGCCGCCGCAGCACCCATTCGTCCGTGGCCCGCTCGGCCTCGACCCGGATGCGCCGGAAGGCCCACCAGACGACCGGGTTGAACCAATGGACCGCCTGCAGCACGCCGAGGAGCCAGCTCACCAACACGTCGCGGCGGCGCAGGTGCCCGAGTTCGTGCAGCATCACCATCCGCCACTGCGCGTCGGACAGCCCCTCGACGGCGGAGCCGGGCAGGAGGATGCGCGGACGCCACCATTCGGTCAAGGTGGGGCCGTCCACCGCGTCGGTCACGACCAGTCCCGGCGCGCGGGCGATGCCCTGCTCCACACAAAGCGCGGCGAGCATGGCGTCGAGGTCCTGCTTCCGGGGATGCCGTCTCCGCTCGTATCTCGCGATGCGGCTCTGGAACCGCAGCCAGCCGAGCGCCAGCATCGTCAGCATGGCCAGCGTCCCGGTCGCCCACAGCGGCGGGAGGATTGTCGAAAGCGTCCACCGTGGCGGGGCAATCCAGACGTCAGCTGTGGACGGCTCGGCGGTCACCGTCCTTTCCACCGGAACTCCATGAAAAAGGCGAGGACCGAAGCGGTCGGCTCCCTCGGGGAAGAGGGTCGTCCCGCCATAGACCTTTTTCTCCTCCGCCGGAGCCAGCCAATGCCGCCATGAAAACGCGCTTTTCCGGCAGCGCGGGCACCACGACAAGCATCCAGAGACCATGCCGCCACACGGGCGGCAAGCGCCGCAGGAACAGCAGCAGTACCGCCCCGACGACCAAGGCCAGAATCGCCGCGTCCCGCGAGGCGAGCAGGATCGCGGGGAGGATTTCCTGCAAGGTGCTCATTTGGGTCCGCCCTCCTCTCCGTCCAGCAGTTTGCGCAGCGCGGCGAGCTCCTCCGCGCTCATCCGTTTGCGGCTGCGCACGAGATGCGCGAGCAGCGGCGTGACCGACCCGCGCGTGATGCGCTCGATGAAGCTCCCCGCCTCCGCCGAGACCGCCGCCTCGCGAGTGAAGCTGGGCGAATAGAGGTAGCGGTTCGCCTCCGGCTCGTAGGTGAGGGCGCCCTTCTTGACGAGGCGCCCGAGGAGCGTCTTCACCGTCTGCGGCTTCCAGCCTTCATCCCGGCCCACGGCATCGAGCACCTGCTGCGCCGTCACCGGAGGGTCCTCCCACACCGCTTCCATGATCTTCCATTCGGCATCGGTGATTCGCGGGATCTTGCTCATGACGACAGATGTAAATCAATCGTTCACGATTGTAAACGAAAAAGTGACTATTGATCTGTTCTGGTAAGAATGAATGGGCGGGAGCGTGGAAAGACTTCGGAGGACGCGCCAGCGTCTGTCGCCGCGTCCATCGGGCGCGGAACGGGCGTCCTCAAGACGTTCGACCGAGGCCATTGGCCTCGGCTACAAGGCTTCGGGATTTGGACCACGGATGGACACAAATGAACACGGATTTTCTTGAATTCCATCCGTGTGATTCGTGTCATCCGTGGTCCAAATCCCCCTGAACAAAGCGGGGACTACGCGAACCCGGCATTGTCCCGGCGAGGGAGTTCGAGCTACCCTTGCACGGAACAGGGTCAGGTCGTGCATCCAACCCTCTCCGGTCCGCGATGAACACCCCGAAACTAGGATGGATCGTTTTGGCCTTGGCCGCGGTCGGCATGGCCCCGGCGTCGGGTCAGGAAAAGCCCTTATTCAACCGCGACATCCGGCCCATCCTCTCGAACGCCTGCTTCGCCTGCCACGGCTTCGACGCGAAGGAGCGCAAAGCGGGCCTGCGCCTCGACACGCCCGAGGGAGCGGTCGCCGACCTCGGCGGATACGCGGCCATCGTGCCGGGCGATCCCGCGAAGAGCGAAGCGTGGCAGCGCATCCTCTCGGACGACAAGGACGAGGTGATGCCCCCGTCCGATTTCCACAAGGCTCTGACGCCGGAGGAGAAGGAGACGATCCGCCGCTGGATCGAGCAGGGGGCCGAATACCAGCAGCACTGGTCCTTCGTCGTGCCGGAGAAACCGATGGTCCCGTCCGTGTCGGGGGTCGAACATCCCATCGACGCCTTTTTACGGAATCGGTTGGAAAAGGAGGGCTTGGAACCTGCTGGCGAGGCGTCGAAGGAGACACTCATTCGCCGAGTCACCCTCGATCTGACCGGATTGCCGCCGACTCCCGCCGAGGTCGAGGCCTTTCTCGCCGACACCTCGCCCGACGCCTACGGGAAGCTCGTCGATGGCCTCCTCGGACGCGCGACCTACGGCGAGCACATGGCCCGCCACTGGCTCGACCTCGCCCGCTACGCCGACACCCACGGGCTGCACCTCGACAACGAGCGATCCATGTGGCCCTATCGCGACTGGGTGGTGAGGGCCTTCAACGCGAACCTGCCCTTCGACGACTTCACCCGCTGGCAGCTCGCGGGCGATCTCCTCCCCGAGCCGACCCGCGAGCAGCTCATCGCTTCGGGCTTCAACCGCTGCAACGTGACCACGAGCGAGGGCGGCAGCATCAACGAGGAGTGGGTCTATCGCTACGCCGTGGACCGCACGACCACGGCGGTGGAGGTCTGGATGGGGCTCACGGCCGGGTGCGCGGTCTGCCACGACCACAAGTTCGACCCGATCTCGGCGAAGGACTACTATTCGATGTACGCCTTCTTCCACAGCGCCGCCGATCCGGCCATGGACGGGAACAAGATCGACACCCCGCCGATCCTGAAGCTGACGACGCCGGAGGACGAGAAGCGCCTCGCCGAACTCGGCGCGAAGATCGGCGAGGTGGACCAGCGTCTCGCTGCCGTGGTGGCCTCGCTGGACTACGTCGATCCCGCGACCCTCGATCCCGCGCCTCCGGTGACGCGGACGGAGACGGTCTGGTTCGAGGACGCCTTTCCCGCCGGAGCGAAGCCGCAGGCCTCGGGCGAGCCGCTGCGCTGGAACGTGAAAGGGCAGGGGTCGGTCTTCAGCGGCAACCGCGCCCTTGTCCGCACCGCCGCCGCCTCGGTGGCGCAGGATTTCTGGAGCGGCGGGGCCAGCTTCACGGTTCCGGCGAAGGGGACGGTCTTCGTCCACGCCTACCTCGACCCGGCGAACCCGCCCGAGGCGATCATGATCCAGTTCCACACCGGAGGATGGAAGCACCGCGCCATCTGGGGAACCGAGGAGAAGATCGCCTTCGGCAAGCTCGGCACGATCGAGAAAGTCGCGATGGGGCCGCTACCGAAGGTGGGCGAGTGGGTGCGCCTCGAAGTGCCCGCCGACCAGCTCGGCCTGAAGGCGGGGACGAAGGTGGACGGCTACGCCTTCACCCAATACGGCGGCACGGTCGCTTGGGACCGCCTCGGCGTCAGCGCGGAGACGAATCCGGCGAAGGACCCGGACTGGTCGTGGAAGGTCTGGCTGGAGCAGAACCAAGGCAAGCGCAACGACCGCCTCCCCGACGCCCTCCGCGACCTCGTGCGCGGGAAAAGGCCGGAGCAATGGAGCGAGGCGGAGCGGAAAGGCGTCCACGATTTCTGGCTGGCGAACCTCTACGCCGGGGCGCGCGACGCCCTCGCCCCGCTGGAGGCCGAGAAGGCGCCCTACGTGCAGGAGCGGGATGGGATCGAGAAGGCCACGCCGCTCACCTTCGTCATGGCCGACCTGCCGCAGCCGCGCGAGAGCTTCGTGATGGAGCGGGGCCAGTACGACCAGCCCGGCGAAAAGGTCCCGCGCGGCGTGCCGTCCTTCCTGCCTCCCTTGCCGACCAAGCCCGTCGACCGCGACTACCACCGGCTCGACTTCGCCGACTGGCTCGTCAGCGGGGAGCATCCCCTGACCGCGCGGGTCACGGTGAACCGCTTCTGGCAGCAGTTCTTCGGCATCGGGCTGGTGAAGACGAGCATGGACTTCGGCTCGCAGGGCGAACCGCCGAGTCATCCCGAGCTGCTCGACTGGCTCGCCGTCACTTTCGTCGAAGACGGCTGGGACATGAAGAAACTGGTGAAGCGGATCGTCACGAGCCACGCCTACCGCCAGCATTCCGGGGCCGATCCCGCGCTGCGCCAGCGCGATCCCGAGAACCGCCTCCTCGCCCGCGGCCCGCGTTTCCGCCTCGACGCCGAGGTCCTGCGCGACCAAGTGCTGTTCACGAGCGGCCTGCTCGTGGACCGGATCGGAGGCAAGGGGGTGAAGCCCTACCAGCCCGAGAACATCTGGGAGCCCGTTGGCTTCGGCGGCAGCAACACCCGCAACTACCAGCGCGACAGCGGCGAGGCGCTCTACCGGCGCAGCCTCTATACTTTCCTCAAGCGCACCGCGCCGCCGCCCTTCCTGAGCACCTTCGACGCGCCGAACCGCGAGCAAAGCTGCGCCGTGCGCGGGCGCAGCAACACGCCCCTGCAGGCCCTGCAACTGATGAACGACATCCAGCACGTCGAGGCGGCGAGGCACTTCGCCCAGCGCATCCTGAAGGAGGGCGGGGCCACGCCCGAGGAGCGCGTCCGCTGGGCGTGGCGGGCGGTGACAGCGCGTTTCCCCGAGCCGGAGGAGGCGGAAGCGGTGCTCAATGCCCTGACGCAGCACCGCCACCGCTACGAGTCGGACAAAGCGGCGGCGGCGCAGTTGATCGGCTACGGGGAGAGTTCAGCGGATGTCGCGCTCGATCCGGCGGAGCTGGCGGCCTACACGCTGGTGGCGAATCTGCTGTTCAATCTGGATGAGGTGGTGGTGAGGAATTGAAACTGGACTTCTATCGTTGCAAACTGGTCTCATGATAGCGGAACGAATTCCCGAAATCGCCAAACTGACCCGCGAGGAGCGGCTCCAACTGGCCTGTGAGCTATGGGAGGAGGAATGGGGATCGCATCCTCATCCAGAGATGGACGAAGCCATCGGGAAGCTGCTCAAAAAGCGTTGGGAAGAATACGAAGCCAATCCCAGTGCTGTCATCACGTACGAGGAGATGAGGAAGAAATATGGTCTCCCGAGCGATGTGTGACTTAGCTTAAAAATCGAATGCTTGCGAACGTCGTCACAGACTATCTTGAGAAACGAATCTCGGACAAAATGGAGCGGGTCGAGATCAAGGAAGGCAATAGCTTATTCCTTCGAATCGTGGCAGAGGCATCCGATTTTGGGGACATTGAGCTTTACGATGATGGTGACGAAGTGACAATAATTTTCGGCAGATTCACCCATTCCCATTACAACAATTATGATGACATCCCACAAGAGGAGAAGGAGTTGCGCATCGCCGAAGACGTATTTGAAGCATTAGATGCCACCTTGAATGATCGGTACGAGTTTTGGGGGGCGCATGAGGGGCCGGGAGGATTTCGAGATGTGGAATACGTGAATAAACAAAATCAAGGGATTGTGTCTCGGGTCTTCGGACGAGGGTCCTTGAAGACGTTTTACAGATGGTCAGGAGCGGCAAGGCAAATCAAGTGCTAAAAAGACCGAACGACCTTCTTCCCTGAATTAGCCTTCTTTAAATGAACCCCGCCATCGCCTACCACGAACTCCTCACGCGCCGCCGCTTCTTCGAGGGCGCGGGCTTGAAGCTGGGCGGGCTCGCCCTCGCCACCCTCGCGGGACGCCCCGCCTTCGGTTCCTCGGGCGGTGCGCCCTCCGACGCGGGATCGGTCCACCCGGCCCTGCCCGGCTTTCCCCATTTCGCGCCGAAGGCGAAACGCCTCATCTACCTGCACATGAACGGGGCGCCGTCGCAGCTCGACCTCTTCGACTACAAGCCCGGCCTCCAAAAGCTCTTCGACACCGACCTTCCCGACTCCATCCGCCAAGGCCAGCGCATCACCACGATGACGAGCGGACAGGCGCGCCTGCCAGTGGCCCCGAGCAAGTTCGCCTTCACCCGATGCGGCCAGAGCGGCATGTGGATGAGCGAGCTCGTCCCCCACATGCAGGGCATCGCCGACGACATCGCCATGGTCAAGACGGTGCATACCGAGGCCATCAACCACGATCCCGCCTGCACCTTCGTCATGACCGGGTCCGAGATCCCGGGCAAGCCCAGCCTCGGCTCGTGGATCAGCTACGGACTCGGCAGCGAGAGCGACGACCTGCCCGCCTTCGTCGTCTTCACCCCGACCTTCCCCAAGGAAAGCCAGGCCCAGGCCCTCTTCACGCGGATGTGGAGCAGCGGCTTCCTCCCCACGAAATACGACGGCGTCGCCCTGCGAGGCGCGGGCGATCCGGTGCTCTTCGTGAAGAACCCTCCCGGCGTGAGCCGCGACGACCGCCGCACCATGCTCGACGCTCTCGGGCGGCTGAACCAGCGCCATTTCGAGCGTCTCGCCGATCCCGAGACCCAGACCCGCATCGCCCAATACGAGATGGCCTTCCGCATGCAGGCGAGCGTGCCCGAGCTGACAGATCTGCAAGGCGAGAGCGAGGCCACCCTCGCGATGTACGGCCCCGACGTGAGGACGCCCGGCAGCTACGCCCACAGCGCCATCATGGCCCGGCGTCTCGTCGAGCGTGGGGTGCGCACCGTGCAGATCCTCCACCGCGGCTGGGACCAGCACAACAGCCTGCCCAAGCTGATCGAGGGCCAGTGCCGCGACGTGGACCAGCCCACCGCCGCCCTCGTCACCGACCTGAAGCGGCGCGGGCTGCTCGAAGACACCCTCGTCGTCTTCGGCGGCGAGTTCGGCCGCACCGTCTATTCGCAGGGAGCCCTGACGAAGGAGAACTACGGTCGCGACCACCATCCGAAGAACTTCTGCATGTGGATGGCCGGTGGAGGGGTGAAATCCGGCATCACCTACGGCGAGACCGACGATTTCAGCTACAACGTCGTCGAGAACCCCGTCCACCTGAACGACCTCAACGCCACGATCCTGCACTGCATGGGCATCGACGCGAACCGCTTCAGCCATCCCTTCCAAGGGCTGGAGCAGCGCCTCGTCGGCGTGGAGGGGGCAAAGGTGGTGGAGGGGCTGCTGGCGTAGGGGCTTGGTGGCCGTTTTGAAACCCTGTAGCCGAAGCCACTGGCCTCGGTCGGGCGTCGTTTGGACATTCGGTCCGACCTCAGTGAGGTCGGCTACAGGCGCTGTCGCGTTTTTCCACGCTCCACCCATCATTCATGCTGGGATGGAGCATTCGTAAAGCCCAAGGAGGGCCGCCCCTACCGAGCCTCCCGCAAGGCGGTCAGCTCTCGGGCCTTGCGCTGGATTGCCTCGGGAGACGGCAGGGAGGAAAGATCCAGCTCGGCGAGCACCTCGGCGGGGATGATCCCGGACTGCTGGAGCTGGACGAGGCAGCGCTTGCGCTCGTCGAGGGCCTTGTCGGGGCTGCGCTCCTTGGAAAAACGCGACTTCGCCTTCTCGCTGCGGTTCCGCAGGCTGGAGTATATGTCGCCGCCGAGGAGGCTGGAGATGTCGATCTTCATGCTCTCGCGGGCGACGTCCTCCTGCTTCACCTCCTCGCCGTTGATGGGGCCGGAGACGTATTTGGGGAACATGATCGCCACCTCGGGGCAGACGCGGGAGCAAGCGGGGCAGTTCGTCTTGCAGTTGTCGTTGTTCTGCACCTGGATGCGCTTGTCGGCATCGACGCCGTAAACGTCGAAGAGGCAGAAGCTGAGGCATTGCATGCAGTTCGTGCAACGGTCGTAGTCGATCACGGGGAACCAGGGCTTCCACGCGCCGGGTTGGCCGGGGCGGTTCAGGTCGGCGCCGAGTTCGTCGCGGGCGGTGGCGACGAGGTGGAGAATGTCATCGGCTTCCAGCCCGGCGGTGTCGCGCGTGGCGACGCGGAGATGTCCGCCGTCGTCGACGATCTCCGGCTTCGGCCCGGTGAAGCTCCCGAGGACGATCAGGGGATGCCCGTCCGTCGTCCGCAAGCCCTCCGTTTCCGCCGCTGCGGGGGTGATGCGGAGGACGGAGTAGCCTTGGTCGAGGAGGGAGGCGGTCACGGCGAGGCGGCGTCCGCCCTCCCACGGCTCGGCCCCGAGACCCTCGTAGAGGACCACCTGCACGGGATGGAGCTCCTGTTTCATGCGGCGGGGGAGGGGGTGTCGCGCAGGAGCTCCTCCACGACCGTTTCGGGCGGGGTGTCGCGCATGTTCAGGATTTCGACGCGACCGTCCTCGGGCAGGGGGCAGCCGGCGTGGTGGAGAAGCCATTTCACGGCGCGGGGATAGCAGGCGGCGATGCGCACGGGGCCGCCGTCCGAGACGATCCCGGCGAGGCGCGGGTCTTTGCGGGCCGACATCTCGCAGAGATCGGCGACGCTCTCGAAGCTCGCTCCCGATTCGCAGAGCCCTTCGAGAACGGCGTTCTTCGACGCCTCGGGAACGGTCTGGGCGAAGGCGCAGCGGCAGTAGAGGATCTTGGCGGGGGCTTCGTTCACGGGCAATACGGCGAAAGATCGGAGACAAAACAGGCGGGTTCAATCGCTATTTTCCACAGGGAGACGCGAATTCGCCCTCGCCCTGCTTGCCAGGCGAACAGCAAAGCCGATATGAAGTGGCACGGAACCAAACGTCTGATCTCCCGTGAGTTCGATCTCTTTGGTTGCCTCGTGCTCGCTGTCACGGGCGTTCTCTTCCTGTGGAAGTTCCCTTGGGCGACGGCGGCGATTTTCGCGGTCGGCGTCGCGGGGTTCGGCATCTTGTACTGGTGGGGCCGTCGAAAGGAATGGGCGCTGAAGCGTCTGCGGAAGCGCCATGCGGAGACCTTGCTCCTTGCCGATGGCATCATCGAGCGGCACGCCCCCCGGCTCGCCGAACATATGCGCCAAGTGCTGCGGAGCAATGGCCGCGACGACTACCTCTGGGAGCCGTGGGTGCCCATCCGGGAGGAGTTCATCGACGCCCAGATCGTCCCGCAAGCCGGGGCGGCGGAGCGCCGTTTCATTGCCCGCGAAGGGGGGGCTTTGCGCGTCCTCATCGCCCAAGAGATCGACCAGCGGATTCTCCAACGATGTCTGGACGCTCCGCCGCCTCGCTACTACGGCGATCCGCTCTAATGGAGCGCACCTCGGCGTCTGGTTTTCAAGAAAAAGCAAGAAAAAGCCGGGGGAATTTCGAGTTTCCAAACGCTCGATCACCGTTAATCTATCCAGATTGTGTCAAATCCCGCTACAAATCCCCGTCTTCCGCGCTTCGTCTGGGCCGTCGCCCTGATTTTCGCGGGGGGTGCCGGGAAAATGGCGGGACAGGAGGTGACCGCAGCTTCTCCGGCACCTCCCAGTGTCGCCCCTGCGGGTCCGGTGCGCCTTGCGGAGCTGCCGGAGCGCTTCTTCCAAGTGCAGGACGAGGCGGGCTTCCTTTGGCAGGCGCTCGACAAGGGCGCCCTCCTCTCGGGCGATGCGCAATATCTCCAGTCGGGACTCAATCTCATCGTCGATGGCGAACCCTTCAACCCCTCCGAGGCCTTCGTCAGCGAGCCAGGATCGGGTGCCGAACGCGTCTCGGTGCGGCTGGAGGAGAAACGCGGCGAGGCTCTCGTCGCCCGCGACCTGTGGTTCGACACACGCCGTTCCGGGGTGCGGGTCTGGGACGCTTTCACGAACACGGGGAAGTCCGAGCGGACCTTCTCCGTGGTGCTGCGCACGACCTATCCCTTCGCTTGGCAGAGTCTGCACGGGACGGGCGGAGCCGTCCTCGGAAACGAAAGCGCCCCGCTCCTGCGCCCCGAGGACATCAGCTTGGGAGTCCATTTCAGCCCCTCCGACGGGCGGCACGACACTTTTTTTCTTTTTGGGAGTGAAAAAGGAGGGCAAAAGCCTGAATTGAAGACCTCCGCGAACGCCCGGGAGTTGCTCTTCACCTATTCCGTCGTCGTTCCCCCCGGCCAGACGCGTGGGCTGCTCCACTGGATCCTGCAACGGAACCTGCCCGAGATTTCGCAGGACGCCTCCGTGCTCGCCCCCTTCACCCAGCGCGGGCAATGGGTCGAACCGGGGATTGACCCCATGAGCCATGCCCTCGTCTCCAACCTGCCCGCCGAGGCCCTGCCCTCCGCCACGGCGGCTCCGGCGCGGCTGCGCTCCCTCGTCGCGCTGAACGAGCTCACCGACCGGCTCGGCCTCTACCGACGGGCCGAGGATGTCCTCTGGCTCGGCCCCTCGAACGGCATCTCCGGCACTCTCTCGCGGGAGGGCTCGATCACCCTCTCCGCCGCACCTTGGGGCGAGATCGCCGTGTCCGCCTCGCACATCGCCGCGATCCGGGGCGGGGCGGGGCAGGGGGGCGCGACGGCGGTCTACCTCCGCGACGGGCGCGTCCTCTCGGGTGCGATCACGAAAGGCGAGCTCCGCTGGACGACGAAAGACGCCGCCGCCGTCGAGACTCTCGATCCCGCCGAATTCCATCTCCTCCTCCTCGCGACGGCGGCGGAGGACGGGACCGCGCCCGCGAAGACGACCCATTTCCTCCAACTCGCCAACGGCAGCGTCCTCGCCCTCGCCTCCGATCCCGCCGCGACGCTCGGGTGGATCACGCCTTGGGGCCGGGAGGCGCTGCCTTGGGGCGATCTCCTCGAATTGGTCCGGGAGAACGGTCCCGCGCCGCGCTGGCGGAGCCTCGTCAGGGACGGTTCCTCCTACGCCGCGATCCTGCCCTCCGGCTCGCTCGCGGTGAACCTCTCCACCGGAAGCCCCGTCGAGGTCTCCGCCGCCCTCGTCGAGCGCGTCTGGACGGAGGGGACGCTGACGCGCCTCGGCGGCCCGGCCTTCGGCGAGGAATGGATCGATTTCTCCGAAACGCCTGCGGGAGTCGGCCCGGCGGGCGGCGCCCTGCTCGCGGGGAACCAGATCCTCTCCGGCCATCTCGTCCCCGGCACCCTCTCCCTGCGCGACGGCGGGACGACGCTGGGCGTCGAGACAGGGCGAATCCAAAGCCTCGTCCGCTCCGCCGATCCCGATTCGCCCCGCCGATGCGAGATCGTCCTCGACGGCGGCGAGAGGATCGCCGGGGAGATCCTCGACCCCTACCTCGTCCTCTCGCGCCCCGGCGGTCCGCTCGACCTTCCCGCCGCGCAAGTCCTCGCCTACCGGAAATCCCCCGCCGCAACGAATTCGCCGTGACCCGACGCCTCCATCCTCCCGACCTCCGTCGATGCCGCCTCCTCGCGACAGCGCTCCTCTGCGCCTGTGGCGCTTGGACAACCGGGGCGACGGCGGCGGACCGCTTCGACGCGGAGACCCTCGTCCCCGCCGCCTTCGGCATCCGTACCGACCGCGCGGGCAGCTCGTGGAGCGTCGAAGCCGCCGGAAACCTCGGCCGCATCGGCAGCGCCATGGTCAACAGCGGCCTCGCCCTCCTCATCGACGAGGAGAAATTCGCCCCCTACCGGCCCATGATGACCGCCGACGGGAAGGAGCTCGTCCTCCAGGGCCTGCCCCTCGACGCGCTCCCCGGCCTGCGGGTGCAACGCCGCATCCGCCTCCTCGACGAACCCGGAGGGCTGCGCTACGCCGAGCTGTTCCACAACGCCTCGGGCGATCCGCTGACGATCTCCGTCGGCCTCGCCACGAATTTCTCGGGCAACTTCAAGACCTTCCTCAGCGAGCGGGGGCGGTCCGAGCCGCTCCTCCTCGGTCCGGCGGAGACCGCCCTCGTCGTCCTGCCCGGCGCGTCGCAGTCCTCCCGCGCCTTCCTCTTCACCCTCGCCGGGGCCTCGGGCGGGGAGAGGCCCTCCGTCTCCTCGCAGAACCGCTACGGACTGACCTTCCGCTACCGCCTCGACCTCGCGCCGGGCGAGACGGGCGTGATCGTCCACCACGTCGCCCAGATCGCCATCCCGCAGACGCTCGATCGGCAAAGCCTGCTCCGCGCAAGCCGCCCCTACGCCCTCGACCGCCTCCGCGCGGGCTTCGATCCCGCTTGGCTCCCCTTCGTCGCGAACGCGACCGAGCCTCCCGCCGCCTCGCCCCGCGCCGCCCTCGCCGCCGGGGGGGCAGGCTCCCTCGGGCTCGCCCCGTCCCCGACCGACACCCTCGCCATCGGCGAATCGACCCGGCTCCCCGGCAAGGCCGAGGGCGGGCCGCTGACCCTCGTCTCGCCCTACGGCGAAGCCGAATTCCCCCTCGACCGCCTCGCCGCCATCGCCGGAGGGAAGCATCGCGGGGATGGCCGGACGCGGCTCTTCCTCCGCGACGGGCAGATCCTCTCCGGCCAGGTCTCGTCCGGGGATCTCGGCTTCGTCCCGGCGCAGGGCGCCCGCATATCCATCGATCCCGCGACCCTCGACCGCCTCGTCCTCGCGAAGGCGCCGACGGCCCCGGAAGCTTGGCCCGCTGGCACCGCCGCGATCCTCGAAACCCACGACGGCGACCGCATCCGCCTCGCCTCCTCCGGGGAAGGCCCGCTCCTCCAACTGGCGACGCCTTGGGGGACGCTGCCAGTCTTCCTCGACGACCTCGTCTGGCTGCGGCCCGCGGCGAGCGGCGGTCCCGGCCACCGAGTCCTCTTGAAAAACGGCACGGAATGCGAGGGCTTCCTCGACGCCTCCGGCATCGCCCTCGCCGGGGGCGATTTCGCGAAATCCTCTCTGCCCGCCTCGCGGCTGAAACACGTCTTCACCGAGGCCGCTTGGAAGCTTCCCGAAGGCGAAGGTATTCCCCTCGCCGGGTCCGCCGTCCGCCTCCCCGGCGGCCAGACCCTACAGGGTCGGATCACCGACACGACCCTGTCGCTTCTCAGCGAAGGGACGCCGCTGGAGATCGCGCTGGCGGAGATCCGGCGCGTCGAGAGGATCGAGCCGGGGGCCGGGAGCGCCCGCTTCCGCATCGAGCGCTGGGACGACGGCGTTCTCGACGCCTCCCCCGCCGCCGAATTCCTCTCCCTCGAAGTGGCCGGGCGCACTTGGCAGATCCCCTTGCGCGACCTCGCCGGGCTGGAGCTCTCCCCGCCCGCCCTCGACGCCGCGGCCCTCGCCAAAATCGAAGCCCTCGTCGCCAATCTGGCCTCGCCGGACTGGGCGACGCGCGAGACGGCGACCCGCGAACTCGGCGCATTCGGCTACCTTGCGCGTCCGCTCCTGCGGCGCGAGCTTGCTGCAACGACCGACGCCGAGGTGGCGCGGCGTCTCGAACGGGTGCTGTCCGCCCGACCGTGAGAGTCGTAAAGTTTGGACCCCTGACAGATGAACACCAAAGCACAGAGCGAACGCATCTTCCCGATTCGTGTTCATCCGTGTCCATTCGTGGTCCAACACCTTCCCCAAGCCCGGCCCGTGTAGAATCACAGCACATGGAGAATCCAGGAGAGCGTCTAGTCGGTGACTATCTGAGGTACATCAAAGGATGCGACTTTGTCGACTTTAACGTTTATACGACCGCGATTCAGGGCGAAATCGACGTTGTGGCCGTGAACAATACCCGTAAGGAAGTGTATATCTGCGAGGTTGTCACGCACCTCACCACAGGGATGCAGTATGTGAAAAACAAGAGGCCGGATACTTCTGAACGCCTGACTAAGAAGTTCATCAAAAACATCCATTATGGTTCAGAAACATTCCCTGATTTCAACATCCACTACATGCTTTGGTCTCCGGTTGTCCGAAGCTCCAACGGCAAGGATGAATACAACCAGTTCTTCCTTTTGAAGCGTGCCATCGAGGATATCCAGGCCGAAACCGGGATTGTCGTGGAGAGCGTTATCAACGCCGGCTTTGCCTCAGCTATTGAGCAACTGCGTGCGTTTGCCTCCAAAGAGACGAAGGAATTGAAATCGCCTGTTATGCGACTTCTCCAGATAGAAGAGTGGTGCCGCAAAAATGTCACCAGAATCGACAACAAGGCGAAGCTGGCTCAGGCGGTCGGGAAAAGCTTTGTGTCCGTTTCTTGAAGCGCCGACTCGCAACCATTTGATTTGGACCACGAATGAACACGGATGCACACGAATCCCCGGATGATCGAACGCTCCGCATTCATGAAAATCTCCCTTTGAACCCCGACCACCAACGCTCCGCCTACCTCGGTACCGCCTCCGCCCTGCGGCGGCGGCTGGCATGGGTCCGTTTCGCCTCGCGCGTCCGGCGCAGCCACCTCCTCGCCGCCTTGCTCGCGGCGGGGGCCGTCCTCGCCCTGCGCCTCTTCGCGGAATGGCGGGCGAACGAATGGCTCGTCGCCGGAGGGCTGCTCGCGCTCTGGCTCGTGCTCGTGGCCCTTCTCTCCGCGATCCGCCTGCCCCGTCCGGCGGCGGCGCTGCGGACGCTCGACCGACTCGGCTCGTGGAAGGACTGCTTCTCCTCCGCTTGGGAATTCCTCCACCGCCCCGACCCGAGCGAGGCGGAGAAACTGCACCTCTCCCGCGCCGCCGAACGGCTCGCCGAGGCGCGGCGCTCCGTGCCCGCGATCCTGCCCGCCGCCCCGCTGCGGACCGCGTGGATCGCGCCCGCCCTCGCCCTTGCCTTCGCCTTCGCCTCTTGGGGGAGGATCCCGCCCGACGCTCGCGACCTCGCCCTCACCCAAGAGATGAAGGACGCCGCCGCGCTTCAGGCCGAGGATCTGAAGCGCGAAGCCGAGCGTGTCCGCGACCTCGCCTCGCTCACCGAGGAGGAGCGCGAGGAGCTGGAGGCCCTCCGTGCCGAAGTCGATTCCGTGGCCGAGGCCCTCGCCAATCCCGACGACCTCACCGCCGGGGAGATGCTCGAATCCCTCGAAGGCCGCGCCCGCGCCGCCGAACGCCTCGCCGAGAAGCTGGGCGCTTTCTCCGACGAATGGGCCTCGCCCGAGATGCTCGCCGAGATGGCCCGCCATCCCGACACCGCCGACCTCTCCCTCCTCATCGGCGACAAGGCCGCCGAAGGCGCGGCGGCGGAGGCGGGACGCCTCGGGACCGCTCTCGCCGAGGAAGACATCACCGCCGAGACGCAGGAGCGCTTCACTCGCTCCGTCGAGAGCATCGCCGGGGCCGCCGTGGAGAAGGACCGCGAGCGTCCCGTGGGCGAGCGTTTCGGCAACGCCTCCCGCAAGCTCCTCGAAGCCCAGCCGAAGACGGCGGCGCGGGAGTTCGAGGAGCTCGCCAAGCACTTCCGCGAACTCGCCGCCCGCGAGGAGGCCAAGGCCAAGCTCGATGAACTCGCCAAAAACCTCCGCGAAGCCGGAGCCGAGATCGGCGGCAGCGAATTGAAGAAAATGGAGTCCATCGCCGAGTCCTCCTCCTCCGGCGGACAGGGAGCGCCGCAGGGATTGCAGGCCATCGACGCGGACACCCCAGGCGCCAATCCTGCGGGCCAGTCCGGCCAAGTCCTTTCCATCGGCACGGAGCAAGGCGATCCCTCCGCCACCCCGACGCTCGCACAAGCCCCCGCGCAGCAGCCCGGCACCGCCCCCGCCCCCGTCCCCGGAACCGCGCCCGGCGAGGGCGAAGGCGGTGGCGACGGGGAGAAGAAAGGCGAGCAGACCTTCTCCGCGCCCGTCCCCGGCGAGAAAGCGCCCGAAGGGCAGTCCGGCTCTGGCATCGGGATGAGCGACCAGAGCCGCGACGGCAAAGGCAAGGGGGGGATGCTATCGGCTCCGATCCCCGGCATGGACCCCGGTGAGGGCGCTCCGGGGGCTGGGCTCTCGCTCGGCAGTGCCGCGTCCTCCCAGTCCGGCCAAGGCGGCAACCAAGTCGGCACCGGCACCGCTGCTCTGACCGATGCGAACTCCGAGACCTTGAAGGCGACTGGCGACTCCGAGGTCGTGGCCCAGACTGGCAGGGAAGGGGACTCGACCGTCCGCGCCATCGAGGGGCAGGTCCGGGCCGAGGCGGCGACCCGGACGCGGCAGGAGATGGCGACCGAATTCATCGCCGTCGAGGAGCAGGCCCTCGACGAGCAGGCCCTGCCCCTCTCCCGGCGGCGGCAGGTGTTGAAGTATTTTTCCGGGGTGCGGGCGCAGTTTGAGAAGGGGGATGGGGAGTAGGGTGGATTTTGATTTCTATCGAGCCTCTTGCATCACTCTTTTCGTCGGTTCTGATTTGCGGATATTCGCGGGCATTTGCGGCCATTCGCGTTAAAAAAGAAAGAGAACGCGAATTTTCGCGAATGGAAGAAGGTTTGCAGGAAACTCGATCCTCGAAAGGAAACGGCCCAGTGAAAAACTTTGCCTGCCTCTGCGTTTAGGTGGCCTCGCGTTGCATGAAGTCGCGAACAGCAATCCGAGTTGCCATCTGCCCGTTCCTTTATCTTGGCGTGCCGATCATCGCATCGCTCATAGGCAATGAGACGGTGACAACGGTTGTTTGGATCGGTTATGTCTTCCTGCTCATTCCCATTGGTATCTTGCGCATGATTGAGTTTTACCGGACCAATGATGGCACGACGATTCCAAGCCGGATCTTCAACGCCTTGTTTCGCGCTCCTCTCGCATTGTTTGGCCTGGTCTGCCTTGTGGTCGGCATAGGGATTGTTGGTTGGGTGCTTTACAATCTCTTTGTTGAGCGCCAGAAAGATTACAGCGGGCCGTCTTTCATTACCGGGATTGCAAGTTTCGGGGTCGGCATTCCACTCATTCTTTTTGGATTGGCCACACTGAAGTCGTCATTCCGGCGTAAAGAAGAGATCGTGCTCAGTCCCGAGGAGCAGGAGGCGTTTGAGCATGAGGAAGACGATGAAGAGCAGGCCGTCTAACCAAGGTCGAGCCTTCAACCACACCCACAAGGTAAGACGGGCTTACTTGACAGCCCCGGCACGTTCCCCGATACTCATTCCATGACGACGACGCTTTCCAGCAAAGGCCAAGTGGTCTTGCCGAGGTTGGTCCGCAGCAAGCTCCATTTGGCTCCGGGGACCAAGCTGCTTTGCGAGGTTCGCGGCGATTCCGTGATTCTGACGCCCGAGCATCCCCGTCGCCAACAGAGGGAATACCTCACCGATCCACTCACGGGTCTGCGCGTCACGAAGGCTGCCGAGGCTTCGGAGCCGGTGACGACGGAAATGATCAAAACCCTCTTGGTGGATTTTCCATGAGTTGGCTGCTCGATGTGAACGCCCTCGTCGCCTTGGCGCATCAGGGGCATGCCGATCATGCGCGACTCATCCGCTGGTTCGCCTCTCTGATCGGCTCCGAGGCGAGGCTCTGGACCTGCGCCTTGACCGAGATCGGCTTCGTCCGCGTCAGCATCCAAGCCGGTTTTGAGAACGACGCCCCCGATGCGGCGGAGACCTTGCGGGGCTTGAAGGCGAGCAGCCCGATCCCCTTCGGGTTGGTTCCGGACTCGTTGGGTGCGGATCGGCTGCCAGCCTACGTCTCGGCGGCGAAGCATGTTACGGATGGGCATTTGCTCGAACTGGCAAAGGAGGCGTCCATGCAGTTGGCGACCTTGGACAAGGGGATTCCGGGGGCTTACCTCATCCCCTGAACAGGCGATGGAAAACCGGAAGGATCACCACGCAAAGGCGCAAAAAACGCAAAAGACAGCCTCGCTTTTTGTGGCTTTTGGGACTTTTTGAGACTGCCCTTTCGATCCAGCGGAGGCGGAAAGCGATTTTTATGAAAACCAACGAAGAACTCGGCCGGGACCTCGCGAGGTTCCAAGAGCGTTTCCACGCGCTCAAGGATGAAATCCAGAAGGCCATCGTGGGCTATGACGAACTCCTCACCGACACTCTCGTCGCGGTCTTCGCCCGCGGCCACGTCCTCCTGGAGGGCGTCCCCGGTCTCGGCAAGACCTTCCTCGTGCAGACCCTCTCGAAGGTGCTGGGGCTGACGCCGGGGCGCATCCAATGTACCCCCGACCTCATGCCCGCCGACATCCTCGGCACTCACATCGTGAACGAGAACGAGCAGGGACGCCGCGCCATGCACTTCGAGAAAGGGCCGGTCTTCGCCAATCTCATCCTCGTGGACGAGGTGAACCGGGCCACGCCGAAGACACAAGCCGCCCTGCTCGAAGTGATGCAGGAGGGCGCGGTCACCGCCGGGGGCGAGACCATGCCTCTGCCGAAGCCCTTCTTCGTGATGGCCACGCAGAACCCGATGGAGATGGAGGGCACCTATCCGCTGCCCGAGGCGCAGGCCGACCGTTTCCTGTTCAAACTGCGCGTTCCCTTCCCCGACCGGGACACCTTGAAGGAGATTTCCCGCCGCACCTCAGCCTTCGACCTGCCCGAGCTTTCGCAGGTGATGGGGGCGGACGAGTTGGTCGAATTCCAGAAAATCGTCGCGGAAGTCCCTGTGGCCGAGCATGTCAACGACTACGCCGCCCGCCTCGTCCTCGCGACCCATCCGGGCGACGAGGGCGAGACTCAGCAGGTCGCCCGCTACGTCAGCTACGGGGCCAGCCCGCGCGGGATGCAGGCCCTCATCCGCGGGGCGCGCATCCATTGCGCGCTCGACGGGCGCACCGCCGTCTCCATCGACGATGTGCGCCGCGTCGCCCGGCCCGCCCTGCGTCACCGGGTGATCCTCAATTTCCAAGGAGAGGCCGAGTCGCGCGACATCGACCAGATCCTCGACGGGGTGATCGAGTCGGTTTCCGCCGCCGCGCTGGTTTAGGGAATCCGCTAGGGTGAAATGAGCGAGGGTCGGTCAAGGCAGCGGAGAAAGGGAGCGCGGGCACTCCTGCCCGCATCTTGGCTCCGTTGGCTCTCCGGCACGGTCGTCCGGTGCGGGCAGGAGTGCCCGCGCTCCCTTCTCCTCGTCGCCGTCATTCTCCTCGCCCCCGCCTTGCCCGCCCAGGACCGTGACGACGAGGCCCGCTTCAACGAGGAGTCGATGCGCTTCCGCACCGCCCTCTACCACGACCCGCTCCTCGATCCCCCCCTCGAATCGCTGGTGAAACTCTACCTCTCGGCGGAGCGCACCGACGAACTCGTGGCCCTCTACCGCAACCACATCGCCCAATACCCCGAGGATCCCGGGGCGAAGACCGTGCTGGTCCGCATCCTCCGCCGGGTGGACCGGGCCGGGGCCGACACGCTCGTGGCCGAGGCGGTGCCGCAGCATCCCGACTACGCCCCCTTGCAATACGTCCTCTTCCGCTTCTTCGAGGAGCGTGGCGACGCGAGGGCGACCGAGGCGCTGTCGAAGGCCATCGATTTGGAGCCGAACCTCGCGCGGCGCAACGCTTGGCTGGAGGAGTTGCTGGCGCTTTCCGAAGGGGAGACCGCCCGCGCCCTCGCCGCGGGCCACTTGGACAAACTCCTCGCCGCCGAGAAGGTGGACCTGCCCACGCTGCTGTCCACCGCGAGGCTGGCGCAGCGGCACCGTTTCTGGGAGCAGAGCCTGACCGCGCTGAACCGGGCGAGGCTCTCCTCTCCCGACCCCGACGCCTCGGTCGAGATCGAACTGATGCGGGCCGCCGCCTTGGCGCAGCTCTCCCGCCGGGGGGAGGCCGAGAGGCTCCTCGACGCCCTCCTCGCCAAGCTCGCCCCGGACCACTGGCGGCGGCGCGAACTCCTCACCCTGCGCCTCGGGGTCGCCGCGACGGACGAGGGGCGGACGGCCTATCTCGCCGCCCTCGAAGCCGCCCACGGCAAGAAACCGGACAGCGAGAGCGCCGCCCTCGACTACGCCGAGGCGCTCGCCGCTTCGGAACGGCGGGACGAAGCCGCCGCCGTCCTCGTCGCGGCCTCGACCCGGCTCCCGAAATCCCACCTTCTCGAATCCCGCGCCCTCGACCTGCTCGAAGGCGGTGGCAATCTCGAAGCCCTCGCCGACTTCCTCGAAGACCGGCTTGAGGCCGAACCCGGACGGCTCGACCTGCGTTTCCGTTTCGTCAAAGCTCAGTATGCCTTGGGCCGCGACGCGGCGGCGGAGCAGGATTTCCGCACCCTCGTCGCGGGCCTGCCGCCGGACGAAGTCTCCGGGCGCATCTTGGAATTGCAGCGCTACCTGCGCGGCATCGACCGCACCGATGCCGCCGCCGCCTACCTCGAACAATACGTGCGGAACCATCCCGCCCGCCTCGACGTGGCCCGCGAACTGGCCGAAATCCTCCTGTCGACCCGCGCGGTCGGGGCAGGGGAGACTATCGGCGAACTGGTGCGGAGCCTGCGACCGGAGGAGGCCGAGGCCGGGAACGTCCTCGACTTCGCCGAATTCCTCCTCGACCAGGGGTTCGCCCATCCCGCCCGCCTCCTCGTCGAGGCGAAGCTGGCGGTCGAGCCGAGGCAGTTCGACCTCGGCCTGAAGCTCGTCGAGATCCTCGGACGCGCCGGGGACGCCGCCGCCGTCCGCGACCGCATCGCCTCCCTCCGCGAGATGACCGACACCGCGCCGCGCTACTCCCAATGGCTGGCGGCCTCCCTCGCGGCCCACCGCCATCTCGAAACCCTGCCCGGTTTCCTCGAATCCGAACTGAACCGCTACGACTTCGACGACGGCTTGTGGCCGGAGGAGAAGGTCGAGAAATTCCTCATCCTCTGCGAAGCGGGCAAGCGCGACCTGCCCGTGGCCCGCCTCGCCGAGGGGCTGCGCCGCCAGCTTTCCCAGAGCCGCCTCGACGCCGCCCTGCGCCTGCGGCTGCGCAAGGTGCTCGTCGCCGTGCTGGAGACCGACCCCTCCACCGCCCCCGAGTTGGAGGAGCAGCTCCGCCTCCTCTCCACGGAGGACGCCACGCACCGCGCCGACCACGACCTGCGCCGCGCCCTCGTCTACCATCGCGGCGAGCGTCGCGACCTCGCCCGCACGCTCCTGGCCTCCGTCGATCTCGCCGATGTCGTCTCTGCCCCCCTCCTGCGCGAGGCCGCCGACGTCCTCGTCGAATACGATCTGCTCGACGCCGCCGACACCGCCCTCGAAACGGTGACCCGGCTCGAACCGGCGGACCTGCTCAGTTGGGAGCGCCGCCTCTCCGTGCTCGCCGCCCTCGGCGAGGAGGCGACCCTGCGCGCCGTGATCCGCACCTTGAAAAGCGGGGAGAAGGGCCTCGCCCTGCGGGGCCGCTCCCTGCGCTCCCTCGACGACCATCTTGAAGCCTCCTACTGGCGCTCCGCCGCCCGCCTCCTCGAATCCGGCGATCCCGCCGCCGTCCTCCCGCTCCTCGCCTCCATCGAGCAGGAGGAGCCCTCCGAGCGGGCGCGCCTCTGGAGCGAATGGACCCGCGCCCGCGTCCTCTCCCGACTCGGGCGCGAGGCCGAGGCGCGCGAAGCGATCAAGCGGCTCCAAGACCGGGCTTCGGCGAGATCGCTGACGAGCCTCTCCTTTCCCGACGGGCTGGAGCTGTCCATCCCCGCCGCCGTCCGGACCTGGCAGGGTGAGGCGGCGGACCTGACAGGGTCGGAGGCCCCTCCCTCGGCCGAGTTCCTCCTCGCCAATCCCGTCCTGCGCTGGATCTTCGAGTTGCCCGAGGGCGCCGCCATCGTCCGCCTCGGGAGAAACGAGAGCCATGTCCTCGCGCTCGACGATCTCGACTGGGTCCACTGCCTCGACGCGACGAGCGGCAAGCTGCTCTGGCGGGGCTTCTTCGGTCTCGCCGGGGCCGGGTCGCGGCGCGGAACCCCGTCCCGTCCCGCCGCCTTCGACGAGGTGGAGATTCCGCCGCGGCTGGCGGGCGGCGCGGAGGAAGGCGTCCGCATGGCGAGGACGCCGCCGTCCTTCGTCGTCTCGGGCGGACGCTTCTTCCTGACGAGAGGCGGGGAATGCGTCGCCCATTCCGTCGCCGACGGGGCCATCCTCTGGTCGGCGGATCTGCCGGAAGCCTCCCCGCCGAAGGCAAGCACTGGCGTCCGTCCCGGAGGTGCGCGTCCTGAGCGTCTCCTCGAAGCCACCTCCGGGCGCGTCGTCGTCTTCGACCCGCTCTCCGGGGAACTGGTCGGTCTGGAGGAGGAGAGCGGCAAGCGTCTCTGGCACACCCGGATCGGAGGCGTCGCTTCCTCCCCGGACGGAGAAAGCGGGGCGCAGCCCTCCGCGCTCCAAGCTGGCCTCGAACTTTCCGGCGGCCTCGGCCTCGCCTACGGGCGCGAGGCGGTCGTCTTCGACGCGGCCAACGGCGAAATCGTGTGGCGCTTCCACGAATCCGGGGCGGCGCGCTTCCCCGTCATCCTGCGGCCGCCCCGCGAAGGCGATCCCGAGGAACCCGCCGCGACCGCTTGGGCCGAGGAGGCGATCTACGACTTCGACGCCACCGCCGGATCGGGGCGGCTCCTCGCGCGGACCTTCATGGAGGCACCCACGGCGCTCGTCGGCCCCGCCGTCTTCTGGGCCGAATCCCGCCTCGCCCGCGAGGAACCCGCCTTTGCCATGCTCGACGAAGGCTGGCTCTGGCTGATGCAGGACGGGAAGGTGCGCCGCGTCGCGGGCGACCTCCCCGTGGCCTCCAGCGAGCTGCCGGGCGAGGGGGCCTTGGTGGGGCGGGCGGGGGACCATCTCTGGTTCCTCTCCGGCGGGGATCTGCTCCACGCCAACTTCCACCGGGGCAGGACGACGAAGCTCGTCCTCGGGGATCTCGGACCTGCCGAGGAGCGCCGCGCCGTCGTCAGCGGGAACCAGCTCCTCGTGCGCGGGAGCCGGTCGCTCACCCTCGTCAACGCCCTCACCGGAGAGGTGCTGGGGCGGGCCGCCCTGCCCGCCGCCCTCGTGGACTACCTCGCCGCGACGCCCACCAGAACCCGGCCCGGAGAGGAGCCGGGCCAAGTCTGGCAGGGCCGACTGCACCACCGCCCCTCGGGAGCGCCCCCGCTCTGCCTCCCCGTCGGAGACCTCCTCGACGAAGGACGCTGCCTCGCGGTCTTCGGCGACCGCGTCGTCGCCTGTCTCGAAGCCGCGACCGGCGCGGCGACGCCCCCGCCCCCGGCTCCGTCGCCGCGGTGAGAGTTTTCCTGCCCATGGCCGACCCCGCCCCCAACTCCTCCCGCGAGGAACTGTTCGACGCCGAGTTCCTCGACCGTCTCCGCGCCCTCTTCCTGCGCCTGCGCAAGCGCAAGCAGCTCCGCCGCAAGGGCCTCCAGGCCACGCCCGCGACGGGTTTCACCCGCGAGTTCAAGGACTTCCGCCACTACACCCCGAAGGACGACTTCCGCTCCATCGACTGGCGGCTCTACGCCCGCCTCGACCGCCTTTTCATCCGTCTCTACGAGGAGATCCAGGAGTTCCACGTCCACATCGTCGTCGATACGAGCGCCTCGATGGCCGAGCCTTTCCCGGAGAAGCGCCTCACCAGCCTGAAGCTCGCCGTCGCCCTCGCCTACATGGGCCTCGTCGGGCACCACCGCGTCAGCCTGCACACCATCGGCGAGGGACTCGGGGCGCCGCCGCCGCCGTTGAAAGGGCAGGGGAGCTTCCAGCGCGTCCTCGACTTCGCCCGCGATCTCGAATACGGCGGCCTCACCCGGCTGGAGCAGTGCTTCGAGGCCTTCCAGCCGGGGCGGCGGCGCTACGGGATCATCTTCGTCATCTCCGACCTCTACGGACGCGACATCGACGAGGCTCGGGAGGCGATCCGGCACGCCGCCGCTTGGCCGGGCGAGGTGCATTTCATCCAGATCTTCCATCCTTGGGAGGAGAAGCCCGATGTCGAGGGCGAAATCGAGCTCTTCGACGTGGAGACCCAGGAGCACCGCCGCCTCTGGTTCACCCCCGGCGACCGCGAGCGCTACGAGCAGCGCTTCCACCTGTTCCTCGACGACATCGAGCGCAGTTGCCAATCCCGTCAGATCGACTACCAGCGCTGGCGGACGGACTACCCCTTCGACGAACTTTTCCTCGACCTGCTCTCGCGGGGATCGGCCCTCGCGGGCAGCCATTGAGCCGCCATGGAATTCCTCAACCCCGGCTCCCTCTGGCTCCTGCTGCTCGGCTTCATCCCCGTGCTGCTCTACCTCGTGCGGCGGCGCTCGAAGAAAGTCCGCGTCCCCACCCTCGTCTTCTTCAAGACTCTCGCCAAGGAGCATCAGGAATCCGCTTGGCTGCGCCGCCTGAAACGCTGGCTCTCCCTCGCCATGACCCTGCTCCTGCTCGCCCTCGCGGTCTTCGTGCTCTCGCGGATCGTGGTGCGGCAAGACGCCGCCGACCGCTACCGCACCGTCGTCATCCTCCTCGACCGCTCCGCCTCCATGTCCGTGAGCGACGGGGAAGGGGAGACCCGCCTCGACGCCGCCAAACGCCTCCTGCGCGAGCGACTCCAGCAAGTGCCCGAGGAAGTCGGCGTCGCCCTCGTCGCCTACGACCTGCGGCCCGAGGTGCTCCAGCCCCGCACCACGAAGCGGCGCGAGCTGCTCTCCCGCCTCGACGCCGTGGAGACCCGACCCATCGCTGGACGCCCCGCCGCCGCCATCGAGACCGCCCGTAGGATCGCGGGCTTGGAGCCGCCCGCCGCCCTCTGGCATCTCAGCGACCGCCTCCTCGACACGCCGGTCGAAGGCGTCGCTTTGCACGAAAAGAACCTCGCCCTGCCCGAGGTGGCCAATGCCGGCATCACCGCCGTGCGGCTGCGCGGCGTGCCCCTCGAACACGCCCGCTACGATGTTTTCGTCAAAGTCGCCAACAACCGCGCCGCCCCCGGCCCCGCCAAGCTCCGCCTCGAGATCAGCGTCGGCGGCATCCCCAGCCAGATGCGCGAGATCGAACTCGAGCCGGGTGAGGAGAGCGCCCTCACCCTGCGCATCCAAGGCTCGCGCGACCAGCTCTTGCGCCTCGCCCTGACCACCGAGCGCGACGACTTCCCCCTGGACGACGAGGTGACCCTGCCCCTGCCCGAGATCCGGCCCATCCTCGCCGCTTGGATCCGGCCCGACGAGAGCGAGGACCCCTACACTCGTCTCGCCCTCTCCTCCCTCCAGGAAAGCGGCAGCTTCGAACTGCTCAAGGGCAACCCTGGTGCGTGGCCCCTCACCCACAGCGTCGATGCCGTTATCTTCGACGGCTGGCTGCCCCCCGAATGGCCCGCCGGACTGCCCGCCGTGGTCATCAATCCGCCTGACGGCGACGGGCTTCTCGCGACCCGCCGTCTCGCCTCGCCCATCCCCTACGACGGCGTGCGGACGGGCGACGAGCGGCATCCCGTGCTCTTCCGCGTTGGCAGCGGCCGCGTCGCCCTCGCCCAGACCGCGCTCTACGAGGCCCGTGGCCTGCTCGAACCGCTCTGGTTCGCGGGGAACGACCCCGTCCTCTCCGCCGGTGAAGTCGGCGGGCGGCGCGTCGTGGTGATGGGATTCTCCCCCGGCCTCTCCGAGCGGCTGCCCCTGACCGCCTCCTTCCCCATCCTGATGGGCAACGCCCTCTTCTGGTGCGTCGATCCCGAGCGTGTCTCGGGGCAGGCTCGCCTCCACCGCACCGGAGAGCTGGCCAAGGTCTCCGGCTCCTCCATCGCCTGGACCAGTCGCGAAGGGCGGGGAGTGAAAACGCGACGCCTTCCCCTGAACTCCGAACTCGTCGAGATGGACCGAGTCGGCACTTGGGAGACCGACGACGGTCTGCGCGGATCAGCGCACCTCCTCTCCGCCGAAGAAAGCGACCTGCCCGCCCTGTCACCGGAGACGGCGGGGGACGCCGATTACTTCGCCGTCGGGAACCGCTTCGCCGGGAACCTGAAACTCTGGCTCCTCGCCGCCGTCGCCGCTCTGCTCCTGCTGGAAAGCTGGCTGTTCCATCGGCATGCGGTTTATTGAGGAGGGCTGTTCCGACCGGGAAACAGAACGCACAATGAAGCACCTGAAAACAGCCATCTGGGTCGTGCTGGCTTTATCCCTTGTCCTTATCGTCGGACGGCCTGTTGCAAGGATGCTCTCTTGGCAGGAAGAATACGGGGAGGCGGAATCGCTTGTTCAGACCATTTGGCCGATGTCCCAATCCATGAATGCCTATGAAGAGAGGTTTGGCCGCAGTCCGGAAACCCTTGAAGACCTCGCGTCATTCGACCCGGATCTGAACCTTTCCGCCCTCGCCCCATACGACGTCAGGCTGAGCCCCGAGGGGCGACAACGACTCTTCGTCAGAGTGAATCGAAGATTTGCTTTCGAGATTGATGACAGGTTTCAGCCTTCGTGGGCGGAGTTTACGGCCGTGTTAGAGCCACCCAAAGACGGAAACCTTCTCCAGCCCAACAAAATCATCCCGCCTCCCTTTTCCGAAACACGGCGTTTCGCGGATTGATTTCCTCGGGCAAACCTCTAGTGTGCTTACCCGGAGGTGTCGTGCCGCGAAACGCGCCCCGTTTCCCGCCCATGGACTTCGACTGGATTGATTGCCGCTTCGACCTCAAAAAAATCACCCCGCGGGAGGTGGAGGAAGCGTTCGAGGACCCATTCTCCATCCGCATGCTCCCCGAGAACGAGAGCGACGGAGGCGAAGCCCGCTATTACAACCTCGGAAAGACGATCAACAACCGCCACCTCTTCGCGGTCTTCTGGACGGACGGAAAGCGATGCCGCGTCGTTCTTTGTCGGGAAATGATCGAGGATGAAATTTCATTCTACGAGCGTAAAAATGCCGAATGGCTTTGAAGCCGCTTCGGATGCCGTTTACAAGCCCAACAGAGGGGCTGGCACGAGGAAGGCATGCTGCTCCAACAGGCTGAGGGTGCCGTGCCAGCTCAGATATTGGGAGAGCCAGACGAAAAAGACATAAATCGTAGCCACAGGGATCGCGGCGAGGCGCGCCGCCCAGCGGGACACCCAGATGCGCGCCGTTTCCCGGCGTTCCGCCCGCGCCAGAGCCCAGCCGAGAAGAAGGCGGGCGGGGAGGATGAGAAGCACGAACACCACGTTCGGCAGCCAGGCGATCTCGGCCGGGGCGAGTTCGATCTTCAGCAAGTAGAGCGGCAAGGCCGAAAGCAGGGTCGCGGAGAGGGCCAGCCAGAAGGCGAGGGGAGCCCGTCGGAAGGAGCGTCGCGCGGCCAAAGGATCGAGGAACTCACCGAAACGCCCCGTCATCGCGAAACGGGTCTGGAGCAGGGGCAGCAGGAGCGCGACGTAGCCGAGGAGGAGTCCGCCGCAAAGCGAGCCGAGGGCGGAGAGTCCTGGGTTTTTCAGTCCGGCCGACGCCATGAGAACGAGCACCGGCACCGCGAGCCAGAGCGCCGCCCCGACGAAACCGAGCGCCCCGAGCCGTAAAAAATGCCCGGGACGAAGCCCGCTGACGAATCCGGTGAAAGCGGTGCGCACGGGGAGGGAACCGGAGTTTCCACCGCCGATCCAGAGCGCAAAACGAAAGGGTGCTGGCCAAAGGAAGTGGCGGAATTTCCCGCCGCGAAGGACCGCCCAGAGGAGATGCAGGGCTGTCGCAAGAATGAGAATCACCAGGGCCGCCCGCAAAGCGAAGGCGTTCGGGCTGCCCGGGGCGATCCATTCGGCGTCCCGCCAATAGCTGTGGACCAGCCGCACGGGCAGCCAGCAGATCCAAGCGGCGAGGGCCGCCTTGCCGATGACGGAGAATCCGGCGAGGCCGGGAAAGCCGTCCCGCAGCCGTCCCGAACGGGCCACACGCCCCGAGCCCTCGATCAAATAGCCAAGGCTGAGAAGGTTCAGGACCGGGATGGCTGAAGCCACGGCCAGCGCGGGCACAAGCACAAGGAATCCCACTAAAGCATCGAAGCCACGCCCGGACGCCGCAAGAATGCGCCAAGTAACGCCGTTAGCGGCAGGAGGCGGCGAAACAGAACCGCCGGACATTGTGGGAGAAGCCCCCAAGGAAGCCTCCGGGAGCATAGCGGGAGAGCGCGACATCGCGGAGGGAAGACGAAGGCAGACACGGTTCCGTTACGATTCAGACGGCATTTAGAGAGGTCTTTTCGGCTTCCGACACAACACCAAGCGGAGAGTTTTATAACTTCCGACAATGTGTATAATGTAAAATTCAATATTTGCCAACATCCAACCCCGCCTCAAGGCGTGGCGAGTTGCTTCGCTTGCTCGACGCTGGCTGCGTCGAGGGTCGAGAGCGGCACGAGGTAGCTTTTCCCGTTCCGCATGACCAGCTTCGCCGCTTCCCCTTGCAGCCCGAGGAAACGCGCTTCGATCGTCTTGCCTGCTTGATTCGTCCAAGTATGGAAAGCATCCGTCTTCGCAGCCTCTTTCGGGGTCGGAGCCGGGGCACCGCTTTCCGCGAGGCGCTTCGCCTCCTCCTCGGTCGGCTTTTTCGCATCGACGATGGCGCCTTGACGAATCCACTCCTCGATCGCCGCGATCTCGCGCTTGGGCAGGGACGAGCCTTTCCGTGGCATAAAGTCAGCGTGGCCTTCGTCCAGCTTCATCCGTTCGACAAAGCCGCTGGCATCAGGTTCGCCGGGACGGATGATGTTGTATTTCCCGATCTGATCGGGAAGGGCTTCCGGGTCGAGGGCGAGGTTGCCCTTCACCGAGGTTTCCCGGCTGTGGCAGTCCCAGCAATGCTTCTTCATGATGGGAAGGACTTCGCCGACATAATCGACGACCTCGGAACGCGCGTCCGCCGCCGCGGCGGAGAGCAGGAGACAAAATAAAACCCGTTTCATCGCGGAGGATAACGGCTCAGCCTCCTTCTGTTACGAGGGCCTCGACGCTCTCGTCGAGAAAGAGTCCGTCGAGCGCCTCCCGCGCCCAATCTTGCGAGTCCGCTTGCCGACGCAGCAGCCGCACCGCGAGCGCTTGGACGACGGGGTTCTCGCTCCAGGCTTGGCCTGCGAGGAAGCGCCAATGCTCTCCGGGACGGAAGCGACGGGGGGCCTCCACCTGCCCGAGGCAGTCGCCGCAGAGGAGGAGGCAGCGGTCGAAGTCCGGTTCGCGCGGCGCGAGCGGCAGCTCGTGGATGGAGAGCTTCGCCCCGCCCCGCTCGCAGAGCTCGCACTTCGACTTGGCGCGGCGGGCCAGATCCTTGCCGAAGGCGTTCAATGCGGCGAGGCGCGCCTCGTGTTCTTCCCTGCCTTTGGCCATTTTCCGTTCGTCGTTCCGCAACCTATTGACGTCGCCTCCGCCCGCAAGCACCTTTTGGGCTTGAAACCGCCGTTCCGACTTCTGCTCGCCGCCTTTCTCGCCGTTTTCCCGGTCCGCGCCGGGGAGCCGCCAGTGGGCACCTTCTCCATCGTCGCGGTCGATCCGGCCACCGGGGAGATCGGTGTCGCGGTGCAGTCGCGCATCGTCGCGGTGGGCGGGATCGTGCCTTTCGCCAAGGCTGGGGTCGGGGCCGTGGCCACGCAGGCCTACGCGAACGTCCGCTACGGCCCCGCCGGGCTCGCCCTCCTCGCCGAAAGGATCGCGCCGGACGAATGCCTGCGCCTCCTCACCGCGAGCGACCCTCTGCGCGAGACGCGCCAAGCCGGAATCATCGACGCCGCCGGCCGCGCCGCGACCTACACGGGGAACGAATGCCTCGACTGGGCCGGGGGCCTCGTCGGGAGGCATTTCGCCGTGCAAGGCAACATCCTCGCCGGGCGGGAGGTCGTCACGGCGATGGCGGCGGCCTTCGAGGGCAGCGAAGGACTTCTCGAAGACCGTCTCCTCGCGGCGCTTGAGGCCGGGCAGGCCGCCGGAGGCGACAGGCGCGGGATGCAGTCCGCCGCCCTCCTCGTCGTGCGTGAAGGATGGGGCTACGGAGGGCTGAACGACCGCTACCGGGATCTGCGCGTGGACGAGCACGCCGACCCCATCGCCGAACTGGGGCGAATCCTCCAAGAGCACCGTCGGCTCTTCCCTCGGCCAGAAAACTGAATTTTCGATCAGTTGAGCTTTCCGCCTCTTGAAACTAAACTCCCCCGCCATGCTCGCCGTCATCTCCCCGGCCAAGACTCTGGACTTCTCCTCCCCCCTGCCCGGCCATCGGCCCACCCAAGCGGCACGGCTGGAGGAGTCGGTCGAATTGATCGCCGTGCTGCGCCGCAAATCGCGGGAGGAACTCGCCGCCCTCATGGGCATCAGCCCCGCCCTCGCCGACCTGAACTGGCGGCGCTACCGCGAGTGGACCCTGCCTTTCGACGAGGACCGCGCCCGTGCCGCGATCTTCGCTTTCAAAGGGGACGTCTACACCGGATTCTCCTTGGCGGAATACGGGGCGGAGGACTTCCGCTTCGCCCAGTCGCACCTGCGCATCCTCTCCGGCCTCTACGGGGTGCTCCGCCCCCTCGACCTCATCCTCCCCTACCGCCTCGAAATGGGCACCGCCCTGAAGACGAAGCGCGGAAAAAACCTCTACGAGTTCTGGGGCGACCGTCTCACCGACGATCTCAACGCCGCCCTCGCCAAATCGGGCGGACGCACCTTGATCAACCTCGCCTCGCAGGAGTATTTCGGCGCGGTCCAACCCGAGCGGATCAAAGGCCGCGTCATCACCCCGCATTTCCGGGAGTGGAAGGGCGGGCGCTACCAAATCGTCAGTTTCTTCGCGAAAAAAGCCCGGGGCCTGATGAGCGACTACCTCATCCGCCGACGCCTCTCCGATCCCGAGGAGTTGAAGTCCTTTGACAGCGACGGCTACCGCCACCATCCTGAACTCGGCGACGAGACGAACTGGTATTTCACCCGGGGCGAAGCCGCCTGACCCTCCGCCTCGCATCGCATGGCCCCGCTCCTCCGAACGGCCCTCCTCCTCTGCCTCCTCGCCGCGCACGCGTCGACGGAGTCCCTGCCCGTCAAGCTCGACCTCTCGCGGCGCGACCTGAAAAACTTCCTCACCGACGAGGAGGCCCTCGTCCCCTACCGCCTCGGCGAGGGCGGTTTCGCCGATCTGAGCGACATCTTCACCCTCGGCGCGATCGGCGCGCCCTATGCGGTGTTCTGGGACCCGCTCTCCTGCCGCCTCCTCGGCATCCTCGACCTCTCGGAGGCCCCGTCCGGGAAATCCCCCGACACAACTGCCGACACTGCCGACACTGCCGACTCCGCCGGAACCGCCGAGCCGCCCTCCCCCTACCTTCTCAAGGCGACCGGCCCCTTTCCCCTCGCCAAGACCCCCGGCGTCTCCGGTGCTCCGCGCTACTTCGGCTTCCGCCTCGTGAACGGAGCGCCCGAGTTCCTCTACACCTGCGGCTCGATCTCCATCGAGGAACGGCTCTGGCTGGAGGACGGAGGGAAGGTGCTGCGCCAGCGCTTCTCCGCGAAAGACGCCGCTAACGGCCTTCGCCTCGCCATCCCTGAGGACTGGAAAGACCGCGTCGAGGCCTCGACCGGGACTTGGCAGGGTGCCGTCCTCACCGTCCCGAAGGAAGCCGCCGCCGAAGTCCTCCTCACCTACCGCCTCGTCCCCGCGACGAAGGAAACGCCACCTGCGGAACCCGACACGAATTGAAGGCCCTTTTTCCCATCCTCCTCCCCTCCCTCGCCCTCGTCGTCCTTTCCGCCCAGGACGACGAGACCGCCGTGGACACCAATCCGCCGGACAGCCGCGAACGGCGCTTCCACCAGATCGCCCCGAACGACCAAGTGCCCACCGTGCGAGCCATCACCCCCATCGACGGGGCAAACGTCCTCTTCCTGAACCACCGGGGCCAGATCGGCGTGGCGAAATTCTCCCCCGGCCTCAGCCAGATCGGCTGGACCCTCTACTCCGAGGCGAAGCTGAACGCCCTGCCCTCCCTCGCCCTCGGTCCGGGCTACTCCGTGCTCGCCGCCTCGCCACAGGAGCTGACCCAGGCCTTCGACACCGACCGGAACGCCGAACTCGATTTTTTCCAAGCTCTCGCCCGCGACTGGCCCGGACGCGGCCAAGGCGTCGTCATCACCGCCGGACCCATCGCCGATCCCCATGGACGCGTCCTCTTCGCCCTCTCCCCCCACGCCCTGAAACCCGGCGATCCGGCGAAGGCGCGGCTCATGGCGTGGCTCCCCGCCACCGGACAGACCGTCCCCGTGACCGAGAGCGAACTGCCCATCGAGAGATTCGCCCTGCGCCGCGACGGGCTCCTCGCGGCCCGGCTCTCCATGCCCGACTACACCGACGGCTACTTCCTTTCCCTGACGGAACTCCCCCCTCCCGCGCTCGAACCGTCCGAGCCGGGGAGCGCCCCCCCTCCCCTGCCCTTCACCCTGCCCTCGCTCATCATCCCCGCCGAACTGACCCAGCGCGACCGTCCCGTGGCCCCCGCCTTCTTCGAGGAGGGCGGCACTGGCAAGCTGCTCCTCGCCTGCCCCGAGTCGCGCCATCTCGTCGAAATCGTGCCCGAGCGAGCCGGCGGTCTCTGGCAGGGGGCCATCCTCCTGCGCGGCCTCGCTCCGAAGCCGATCCGCGCCCTCGTCGAGATGGACTCCGGTGGCCTCCTCGGCGGCGGGGACGAGGGGTTCACCCCCCTTTCCGACGATCCTTCGATTTACCGCCTTGTCCGCCTCTCCCTCGCCGACGACGGCATCGTCCTGGAGTTCACCCGACCCGTGGACCGTTTCGAGGCGGTGAAGGCGGAGAACTATTCGGTGAAGGCCATCGCTCTCGGCGGCGGCGAGACGGTCCTCCCCATCGAACCGATGGTCGAATCCGACGGGAAAGTCGTCGTGCTCAAGGGCAAGCCTCCCGGCCCCGGCCACGTCCTTCGCGTCGTCTGCCAGAACCTCCCCTCCGAGACGGGAGAGACGCTGCTCAGCCCCTCGGCGTTTTACACCGTGCATGGGCAGTGAGGTCGTAGCGAGGTTCGCGGGAAATTTGCGCGCCCCTTCACTGCCCGAACAGTGCGTAGTGATGAAGGAAATAGACCTCGCGGAGGGTCGCAGGAATCCGAGCCCTTGCGGATCGGTATCGTGAATAGGGTGTGGGAGAAGGCCAAACGCGCATTCCTGTTCCGTGGGCCATCCAGCCTGCCCGCAGCAAATGGTGGGGATCGCTGACGATCACGACGTCCTCTTTGATGGCTGCCGCCTCGATCAAGGCCCGAGCTTCCTTGAGGTTTCCCAGAGTGGTGCGCGATCTCGTTTCGATCAGAATGGCGGAGGCCGGCACGCCCTTGGCCACGGCGTAGTTCCTTCCGACTTCGCTTTCAGTCAGAAGATCGCCACTGCCCAAGCCCCCCGTGAAAATCAGGATCGGCGCGACACCCTCGCGATGGAGCTCGACCGCATGACGGAGCCGGGCTTCGTAGACGGGAGAAGGCCGGTCCCCGTCCACTCCGGCACCGAGAACGATGATCGCTTCGACTGTTCTTGGCTTGTCGGAGGGGCCGTATCGAAGCCAATCCCGCGTTCCGAACTCATGGATCACAATCGCGATGGCCACCACCCATCCAAGCAGAATTGCGCCGAGCAAGAGCGAAAACCAGCGTCCGATGCGGGAGAGAAACGAGATGATTCGAAAGATCACGCTATCTCTACGGGCGCATCCCATTCGACCTTTCGGCGAAAAGCGCATCCTCCCATCTCCGCTTGCTCCCCGACTCCTTTCCCCCTTTACTCCTCGACTTCTCCCCTCCCCTACTCCCCCTCCCCCGTGAACCTCGCCTACCCACCCGACCTTCCCGTCTCGCGTCGGCGCGACGACATCCGCTCCGCGATGGAGCGGCATCCGGTCGTGATCGTGTGCGGGGACACGGGCTCGGGCAAGACGACGCAACTTCCCAAGATCGCCCTCGAACTGGGCCGCGGCCAAAAGGGACGCCGCATCGGCTGCACTCAGCCCCGCCGCCTCGCCGCGACCTCGGTGGCGGCGCGCGTCGCGGAGGAATTGCAGGTGGCCCTCGGCCGCGAGGTCGGCTACCAGATCCGCTTCGAGGACCGCACCGACCGCCAGACGACGCGGGTGAAGTTCATGACCGACGGCATCCTCCTCGCCGAGACGAGGAATGATCCCGACCTGCGGCAATACGACACCGTCATCGTCGACGAGGCGCACGAGCGATCCCTGAACATCGACTTCATCCTCGGCTACCTCCACCGCACTCTCGCGAAACGGCGCGATCTCAAGGTCGTGATCTCCTCGGCCACGCTCGACGCGGGGGCTTTCTCGGAGTTCTTCGGCGGCGCACCCATCATCGAGGTGGAGGGCCGCACCTTTCCCGTGACCGACCTCCACCAGCCGCCCCTCGACGAATACGAAGCCCTCGCCGAGCAAGTCTGCCGCGCCTTCGAGTCGCTGGGCGAGATCGACCGCCTCGGCGACACCCTCGTCTTCCTGCCGGGCGAACGCGAGATCCGCGAGGCCGCCGATCTGCTGGAGGGCCGGGGCTACCGCGACACTCTCGTGCTGCCGCTCTTCGCCCGGCTCGCCGCCGCGGAGCAGGGTGCGGTCTTCCATCCGGTGCGGGGAAAACGCCGCGTCATCCTCGCGACGAACGTGGCCGAGACCTCGCTGACGATTCCCGGAATCCGCTTCGTGATCGACTCCGGCCTCGCCCGCATCAGCCGCCACGATCCGGGCTCGGGCATCCAGCGGCTCCGCGTCGAGCCGGTCTCGAAGGCGAGCGCCCGCCAGCGGCGCGGACGTTGCGGCCGCGTCAGCGAAGGGGTCTGCGTGAAGCTCTACTCCGAGGAGGACTACGCGGAGCGCCCCGACTTCACCGATCCCGAGATCCGGCGCTCGAACCTCGCCGGCGTCGTCCTGCAAATGGAGCACCTCGGCCTCGGCGATCCGCTCGAGTTCCCCTTCGTCGATCCTCCCCAGCCGAAGCGCGTCGCGCAGGCCTACCGCGTGCTGGAGGAGATCGGAGCCCTGACCAAACAGGGTCGGGTGGTGCATCTGACAGGGTTGGGCCACAGCCTCGCCCGTCTGCCGCTCGATCCCCGCGTCGGACGTCTCCTCGTCGCCGCCGATGCCGAGGGCTGCCTCGCCGAGGGACTCGTCCTCGCCAGCGCCCTCGCCGTGCAAGACCCGCGCGAGCGCCCCCGCGACCGCCAGCAGGCCGCCGACGAGGCCCATGCGAAATTCCGCGACAAGCGCTCCGACTTCACCATGTGGCTGCGCCTCTGGCACGCCATCGACACCGCCCGCCGAGGCTCGGGCAACCGCCTCCGCAAGTTCTGCCGCGACCACTTCCTCAACCACCGCCGCACTCAGGAGTGGATCAATCTCCACCGCGAGCTGCGCGACACCCTGCGGGAGATGAAATGGCGTCTTCCCGATCCTAACAAAACCCTCGACGATCCCGCCGACACCTACTCCGAACCGCTCCACCGCGCCGTCCTCGCCGCGATCCCGAGCCGCATCGGGACGTGGCGGGGCAAGGGCCTCGGCTATCGCGGGGCGAACGACTCGACCTTCCATCTCTTTCCCGGATCGGGGCTGTTCAGTGGCTCGCCCGCGTGGGTCATGGCCTTCGAGCTGGTCGAGACGACGCGGCTCTACGCCCGCAACGCCGCCATCTTCGATCCCGGCAGCTTCGAGAAAGTCGCGCCGCATCTCTGCCGCTACCGCTACTCGAACCCGCATTGGAGCCGCGACCAAGGCGCGGTCTACGGCGAGGAGCGCGTCCTCGCCTTCGGCCTGCCCGTGGTGGAGAAGCGCCGCATCCACTACGGCCGCGTCGATGCGAAGCTGTCCCGCGAGATCTTCATCCTCGAGGCCCTTGTCAACGGCGACACCCGCGCCCCCATCGCCGCGCTCGCGCACAACCGCGAGACCATGAGCGCGGCGGAGCGGCTCGAACACAAGATGCGCCGCCTCGGCGGGCTGCTCCATCCGCCCGGCATCGTCGCCTTCTACGAGGAGCGCGTCCCCACGACGATCTGCACGCAGAAGGATTTCGAGAAATGGATCGCGGCGCAGCCGGAGGGCTTTCTCGACTTCGCCCTCGAAGACTGCCTCGTGCCGCAGCGCGAACCGCTCTATCCCGAGGACTACCCTGACACCATCCCCTCCCCCGACGGCGAGACCGAGTTCGCCCTGCGCTACCTGCACAATCCCTCCGACCCCGCCGACGGCATCACCGCCACCGTGCCCCTCGTCGAGCTGCCGCACCTGCCGCCTTGGTTCGGCGAATGGCTCGTGCCCGGCTGGCTCGGGGAGAAGGCCGCCGCGCTCCTCCGCTGCCTGCGAAAGGAGACCCGCACCCTCCTGCCCGCGAACCGCGAGGTGGTCGAGGATTTCCTCGCCGCTTGGGCGGACTACGAACCGGCCTGCGGCTTGCTCGAAGCCCTCATCGACCATCTCCACGAAGCCCACGGGCTGGCCGTCTCGCCCGGCTCCTTCGAGCTGGAGCGGATGCCGCCGCATCTCCATCTGCATTTCGAGATCGTCGATGACAAGGGCCGCGTCGTCGGGAGCGGCCTCGATCTGGAGGAACTCCAACGCAGCCTCGCCGGACGGGTGCGCGACCGCTTCGACCAAGTGGCGAAAGGGCGCTACGAGCGGCACGGCATCGCTTCGTGGAACTTCGGCGACCTCCCCCGTTGCGTCGAGCTCGACCGCCACACCGTCGGCCATCCCGGACTCCACGACACCGGCGAGGACCGTCCCGCGATGCGGCTCTGGCCCTCCGAAGCCTGCGCCTGCCGCCAGCACCGGCTCGGAACGACGCGGCTTTATCGATTCGTCAGGAAAGACCGGATCGATCGTCTCCTCGCCGTCCTCTTCGCGGGCAAGGCACCGTCCACCCCGATCCCCGCGAAGACGCAGAAGAGTGCCCCGAAGAAGGACACCGCCTTCAATTCCCTCGCCGCCGCCTTCGGGGAAGTCGGAAGAAGCCCGGCTCCGAAACCGTCGTCTCCGGCCCCCGCCGCGAAATCCGCTCCGCAAGGGCGCTTCCTCGCAGCGGCGGAGGCCTTTCTCCTCTCCCGGATCGGTCCCGACGCCTCGCGGCACAAGGAGGACCTGCTGCGGAGGATTTTGGTCGATCTGCTAGGCGAACCCTTTGCCGCAGGCGAATGGGAATCCGCCGCCGCCCGCTGCGACGCCAAGCTCTTCGAGCACGCCGGAGCCGTCTGCGAAGCGGTCGCGAAAATTCTCCGAGTCGCCGAGACCGTCACCGGCCTGCTCGGGAGCGCCCCGCGCGGCTACGAGGAATCCATCGACGACGCCCGCCGCCAGCTCGACCGCCTCCTCGCGCCCGGCTGGCTCCTCGCCGACGACCTCGCCCGGACTCTGCTGCATTTTCAGGGCTTGGAGATGCGACTCACCCGGATGCTCGGAGCTCCCCCGGCAAAAGACCTGCAAAAGCTCGAACGCTACGAAGCCGAAGCCGCCGCGATCTGGCGCGACACGCCCGCCTGCGAATGCGGCCAGTGCCCCCTCGCGATGCAGCACGCCGCCGCCCTCGCCGCCGACCGCGACCTGCGCCTGAAGCACTTCGCGCCTGAACTGCGGGCGAGGCTGCGGTGATACAGCCGAACTCGGTAGGGACGCACCGCCGGGGCGTCCGCGTCGGACGGGGCAGTCCTCGGTTCTCCGATGGCGCTATAAAAAAAATAGGACACCCAATGGTTTTTACGGACGCGGTTTCAGGACCCAAGGAGGGGCGACATTCCTTGCGCTTCCCGCCGAGAGAAACCTATTTGAGTGCCCCATTCCCGGGCGCTTTCATCCCTTTTTGTCGCCACCTCACCGCTCCTCCAGCAGACGCCAGCGATGGATCGTCACCCGATAGGAGAACCAAGGATTTCCGTCGCGGACCGCGTGGAGATTGGCGACCGTTCCGAGGCCCGGATCGGCTTGGATCCAGAATCCGTCGCCGGTGTAGACGAGCGCGTGGGCTCCTCCGAGGGTGATGGCGAGATCTCCCGGTTGAAGCGGTTCGAGGTCAAGCTCCTTCATCTTCCCCTCCACCCCCAGCGACAGGGTTTCGTCCCGATACCTCTCCGAGAGAGCCAAGGCGCTGGCGTCGTGCCACCATTGCGAAACCGCGGTTCGGATGGCGGACCCGTTGAAATCCCGAAGGCCTTGTTTCAACAGCGCATCCCGCAAGGCCCTCCGGGGCAGTCCCGAACGATGCCACGACGGCTTTCCCCGCCCCAGTGATACGGACAGCCTTCGTAGGAATGCAGGGCGTCAAGGTAGTCGGTTCGCAGCCCTTCGCGGTCGAGGCTGCGACCGGGCAGCAGCAGGGGCACGACGGCGATGGCGCTCAAGGCCAAAACCGCGAGACGAATCGGTCGATATTTCCACGAAAGGAACACCAGCCCGCTCCACGAGACGACGACCGCGGCGAGCAGGAGCAGCCTCGTCGAGGTGCTGTTCACCGGATTGAGGGGCAAGACCAGAAGCCCCGCCATTGCTCCGATCGTCGCGAGAAGGACGAGTCGACGCAGGGGCGGCAGTGTCATCCGGATGCTCATGGCCTCTCACTCGCCCTCCCGCATCATCCCCTGGATCGCACCGAGCAGTTCGAGCCGTCCTGTCTTTGCCTGGGCCGAGGTGACGTAGATGGAGGGCGTGCCGTCGGCGAATTCCGCGAGCGCGGCGAGGAAGAGCTTCCGGTTTTCCTCCAGCTTTCCGGCCTTCACCTTGTCCGCCTTCGTGAAGACGAGGGAGAAGGGCACGCCTTTCTCGACGAGCCATGAGACGAAATCCACGTCGATGCGTTGCGGTTCGTGCCGGCTGTCGATGAGGACGAAGACGTGGGTCAGGCCCTCGCGGAATTCGAGGTAGTCGGCGACGAAGTCGTTGAAGCGGTCGCGCTCCGACTTGGCGGCCTTGGCGTAGCCGTAACCGGGCAGATCGACGAGCACCCAGTCCTCGTTCACCACGTAGAAGTTGATCGTGCGGGTCTTGCCGGGCGAGCCGGAAACCTGGGCGAGCGACTTCTGGTTGCAGAGCAGATTGATGAGGGAGGACTTGCCCACGTTCGACCGTCCGATGAAGGCGAATTCGGGAAGCTCGGCGGCGGGGCATTGGTTGAGCCCGGCGGTGCTCAGGGCGAAACGGGCGTTCTTGATCTTCATGGTGGCAATGTCAGGTGTTCGTCGGGCGAGGCTTCAGCTCGGCCTCGTGGTCGCGACGGTCGGCGAGGTTGCGGGCCTTCACCTTGTGGTCGCGCTTGGCGCGGCGTTCGAGGGTCATCTTGCGCTTCTTGAGGCGCTTCTTCAGCTTGGCGATCTCCTCGTCGAGCTTGAGAAAGCCCTCCAGCCGCTCGCGCGACAGCCGCCCTTCGGACACGGCCTCGCGGATGGCACAGCCGGCGTCGCTGCCGTGGCGGCAGTCGTGGAAGCGGCATTCGGCGGCGATCTCGGCGACATCGAGGAATTTCTCGCGCAGGGTGTGCTCGTCGGTCCACATCTGCACCTCGCGGATGCCGGGGTTGTCGATGAGGATGCCGCCCTCCTCCAGCACGATCAGCTCGCGGGCGGTGGTGGTGTGGCGGCCTTTGCCGGTGACTTCGTTGACCTCGCCTTCCTCCTGCCATTCCTCGCCGAGGAGGGCGTTGACGAGGGAGGATTTCCCGGTGCCGCTCGATCCGACGAAGGTGATGGACACGCCGGGAGAAAGGAAGCGACGGATCGCGGCGACGTTGCGCCCTTCGACCGCGCTGGTGACGACGACCTCGGCCTCGGGGCAGAGGGCGCGGATCGCGGCGGCGGCCTCCTCGTTCTGCTCCTCGGGGAAGAGGTCGCATTTGTTCACGAGCACGAGAGCCTGCGCCCCGCTGCGCCCGATGAGGGCGAAGTAGCGCTCCATGCGCCGCAGGTTCAGGTCAGCGCCCGCGTCGGTGACGACGCAGACGAGATCGACGTTCGCGGCCAGCACCTGCTCCTCGGTGCTGCGGCCCGGAGCCTTGCGGGAAAAGCAGGTCCGCCGGGGCAGGCGGGCGCGGATGACATGATCGAGCTCGCCTGTGCCGATCTCCAGCGCGACCCAGTCGCCCACGGCGGGCAGCTCGGCGTCGGTGGAGGCGTCGTGGTAGACCTTGCCGCTCATGACCACCTCGTATTCCTCGCCGTCATCGGTGAGGGCACCGTAGGTGATCTTGTTGTCGCGGATCAGGCGCGCCGGAACCCAGCCCGCTTTCGCAACACGCGAAAAGGCTTCCTCGAAAAACACGCTCCAGCCCAAGTCGGTCAGGGTCATCGGGGGCATGGTAGCGGAAGACTCCGCAGGGTTCACGCGAAAAGCGTCCCGCCTCCGTCCGATCCTCCGTCACAGACGCGGAACGCCCCTTGACGGCGAATGGCCTCGCGGAGTAGCGTTGCGCCCATGCAACGGTGCTTTCTCCTCGCCCTCGTGTCCGCGATGATGGCCTCCCCGGCCGTCGCGGACTCCCTCCTCCGGAACAGCGGTTTCGACGAAACGCTCGCCCCTTGGGAGTGCGACGAGGGCAAGCTGGCTCCCGATCCCGAGGCCGGGGACAACCAAGTGCTCCGCATCGAATTGGAAGACGGCGTTTTCGGCTTGGCCCAGGCCCTCCAATGGTCGGCGGACAAGAAGAAGCTCACCCTCTCCTTCCGGGCGCGGGCTTCGCAAGCCTCCAAGAAATCTCCGATTCAGCTCCGGGTGAGAATCTATGACCAGGACGACAACTCCGAGATCGTCGCCGCCTTCCTCGTGGAAACGTCCAGGGAATGGATCGTCCTCCGCGAGGAGTTGGAGTGGCCCGATTTCAAACCGGTCTCCTTCCTGCTCGAAAGCAACCGCGGCGAGGGAATCCTGTGGATCGACGAACTGAAGCTGGAGTGAGACGGCCCGGCTGGAACCGCATTTCCCCGATCCTCACCGCGACCGGATCTCCTCGATCTCCTCGGGCGAGGCGGGGATGACGTTCATCTTCGCGTCGTCCGGGATCTCGACTTGGGGATTCTCCTCGTAGAGGTAGGATTCCATGATCATGTAGACCTTGCCCCGGCTGTTGGGGCGGTAGGTCCTCGCCCCGAAGGCGCGGGTGATTTTGATGGGCTGCTCGCCCGTCTCGATCTCCAGCACGAACTGCTGCTGGCTGGAGGAGAGGCCGAAGGTGGGATCGACCTTGCGCATCTCCGTTTGGATCTCGACGAGGGGGCGGAAGAGCTCCTGGTAGGTGACCTTCCCGTCTTTGATCGCCGGGGGCGAGACCTTCGGCACCTCGAGCTGGACGAAGATGTTCAGCGAGCCGCGCGGCTGGTTCGAGATGAGATCGGGGTTCGCCGCCACGAGCACGGCGGTGTGGGGCACTTCGAGGAAGCCGTCGTTGTCCACCGGCAGGTAGAGGGGCTTGTCCTTCACGTCGAGGAAGAGCTCGATGTCCTTCGGCTTCACGCTGGGGTTCCGGCTCTGGATGCGCAACTTGTAGCTGGTGGCGTCGGCCTTGGCCTTGGAGTCGCTCTGGGCGATGCGGAGGAGCTGCGAGTAGGGCAGCCGGGCGAAGTCGTTGAAAGCGGCGGGGCGGCCCGAGAGCGTCTCCGGGATCTCGACGGGCGCTTTCGGGGCTTCCTCCGCCTTCGCCGCTTCCTGGTCCTCCTGAGCGAACAGCCCCGCAGGCGCGCCGACCACGAGGGCGGCGAGCAGGGACGCATGGACAAGGCGTGGCAGGCGTTTCATGGCGTCGGATTTCCTCGAATCTACCGAAGGCGCGGCGAAATGGCAACTCAAGTCTGCGATCCTCCCCCCTCCGCGAATCGGGACTGCCAGAACCTCCGCATCCCGTCGGCGCACATCGCCGTACCGTTGATCGCCTGGTAGTCCGGCCATGCCGAGGAGGGAAGGCCGAGGCGGAAGCCCTGCTCGAGCTGGAAGGCCTCGTAGGCCACCGCGAGGGTCTCGCCCTCCATGCCTTCGATGACGCGCTGGCGGACGAATTCGGCGTTCAGCTCGACCGCGTCGCGGTAGGCGGCGAGGTGGGCAAGAGGGTCAGGCACGGCACCGTAGTGGGTCAGGAAGAGCCGCTCCGGCGCGAGCGAGGCGAGTTTGTCGATGCTCGCGAGGGTGTGCTCCAGATGGAACTGGGGCGGAGCCGAGGTCACGGAGAGGTAGCCGCTTCCCCCCAGTCTCGCTCCAGCGGCGTCGCCGGGAAAGAGATCTCCTCCGATCTGGAAGGCGTGGTGGTGGAAGGCATGCCCCGGCGTGTCGCGGGCGGTCACGGACAACCCCGCGATTTCGACGCCTTCGCCGTCGGCGAGCGGCCTCACGAGGGCCTCCGGGGCCGGGACCATGCCGCCCCAGAGCACGTCGAAGCGGTCGCCATAGACGCCCCGGGCGCTCTCGACGAGGCGGGTCGGATCGACGAGATGCCTCGCCCCGCGCGGATGAACGTGGACCGGGACGCCCTGCGCCGCGAACCAACCCGCCGCCCCGGCGTGGTCGAGGTGGACGTGGGTGACGAAGACGCCTTTCAGGTCCGCGACCGCGACACCGCGTCGGGCCAGCTCCGCGAGGAGTCGCTCGCGGGTCGATTCCGGCCCCGTCTCGACGAGAATATGCCCGCCTTCCCCTTTCACCAGATACGCGGCGATGCCGCCGCGCACGCCTTGGAATTCCAGATCGATCGTCTCCACCTCCATCGTGCCGGGAAAATGCCCGATTCCCGTGCCTTGGCCAACTCAAACTTGCCCGAATCGGACGCCGTGCCTAAGTTCCCCGCTTCATGAGCGCCGAAACCCTCTCCTCCATCCCCGTCGAGCACGACGATCCGGTCAACGCCCAGATCCTCGCGGTCTCCGAAGACCTCGTCGAGGGCTTCCAGCGTCACCCGTTCCAGCACATCGCGGAACAATCCGGCGTTCCCTTCGACACCGTGGTCGAGCGCATCCGGGCCATGCTGGAGGCCGGGGTGATCCGGCGGGTGCGGCAGACCCTGCTCGCCACAAAGCTCGCCCACGGCGCCCTCTGCGCGTGGAAAGTCGATGCCGACAAGCTCGACGCGACCTTCGATTTCATGTTCCGCGAGGATCCCTTCAGCGGCCACGTCGTGACCCGCTCGACCGACCGCGAGATCTCGGGCAGCGACTACAAGCTCTGGACCACCCTGAAGGTGCCGCAAGGCGAATCGCTGGAGGAGCACGCCGAAGTCCTGAGACGCCTTGTCGGAGCGCACGAATTCGTCCTCATGCCCGCGAACGGCATCTTCGCCCTCGGCGTCGGCCATGTCCGCCGCAAGTCGATGGAGCCCGGCGCGAAGTCCGACGAACCCGCCTCGATGACCTCCACCGCCACGGTCGAACTCGACGCCGACGAGTGGGAGGTGCTCCTCGCGCTGAAGGATGAGCTGGCTCCCGACGAGATCGGCGAAGATCCCTGGGGACCCCGTGCCGGCGCCATCGGATTCGACCGGGAGCGCTTTTTGGAAATCGCAGAAACCCTTGACCATAAAAAAGCTATCGGGCGTTTTTCTACGTTTCTCGAACACGTCAAACCCAGCCAAAGCGGCCAGCGCGTGACCCGTTTCAACGCCCTCTTTCACTGGAAAGTGCCCGAGGGGATGCAGCCCCGCGCCGGTTCCGAGGTGGGACGCCACCACATCATGACCCACTGCTACTGGCGCGAGGGCGGCCCTCGCTTCGGCGGGGTCAACATCATGGGCGTGGTCCACGGCACCGACCGGGCGCGGGTGCTGGAGCACAAGGCAGCCATCGACGCCCACCTCGCCGAAGTCGGCATCCCCCTGCTCTACACCAACGTCTTCTGGGGCGGACGCAGCGAGATCAAGCCCTCGGAAATCTCGCCGAAAGTCTATCGCGCCTTCCATGAGAAGTGGAAGGATTCCGGCCAAGTGCTCTGATTCCCCTCCCCCATGGACATCCGCCAAGTCGCCGCCCTCGCCCGGCTCGAACTCACCGACGAGGAGGCCGAACGCTACCAAGGCCAAGTCGAGCAGATCCTCCACTACGTCGAGCAACTGAACCGCATCGACGTGGACGGCATCGAACCCACCGCCCACGCCGCCGCGCTCTTCGACGTCCTTCGCGAGGATGTCGCCATCTCCGGCGGCCTCACCCGCGAGGAAGCCCTTTCCAATGCGCCAGCGGTCGCCCAAGACCAGTTCCGACTGCCCAAGGTGATCGAATGAAAAATCCGAAATCCGAAGCTCGAAATCCGAATGGTTCCGCCATCTCCCCATTCAGGCTTCGGATTTCGAGCTTCGGATTTCCATAACCGCACACTTAAGCTGAAAACTGACCTCACCATCTCCGGCCTCCGCGCCGCCTATGCTTCGGGCGATCTCACGCCCGCCGACGCCTTGACCGCTCTCGCCGGAGAGATCGAGGCCCGCGATCCGGCCATCGGCGGCTATTTGTCCTACGACCTCGATCAGGCCCTCGCCGACGCGGAGAAGGTCGATCTTTCCCTGCCCCTCGGCGGCGTGCCCATCGCGGTGAAGGATCTCATCAACGTGAAGGGCCATCCCTGCTCCTGCGCCTCGAAGATCCTCCACGGCAAATACACTTCGCCCTACGACGCCACCGTCATTCGAAAACTGCGCGAGGCCGGAGCCATCCCCTTCGGACGGACCAACATGGACGAGTTCGCGATGGGTTCGTCGAACGAGACCTCGTTCTACGGGCCGGTCAAGAATCCCTGGAAAGCAGATTGCGTTCCCGGTGGCTCTTCCGGAGGCTCGGCGGCTGCCGTCGCTGCTGTCCTCGCGCCTGCAGCCACCGGCACCGACACCGGCGGCTCCATCCGCCAGCCCGCCTCGCATTGCGGCATCGTCGGCTTGAAGCCCACCTACGGCCGCGTCTCCCGCTACGGTCTCGTCGCCTTCGCCTCCTCCCTCGACCAGTGCGGCCCCATGACCAAGACCGTGGCCGACGCCGCTACTTTGCTGGAGGCCATCGCCGGACCCTGCGGCCGCGACTCCACCTGCCTCGACGCCCCCGTGCCGCGCTACACCGACGAGATCGGAAAGGACGTGAAGGGACTGCGCATCGGTCTGCCGCAGGAGTATTTCGCCGAAGGCCTCGACCCGGCGGTGCGCGAGCGCGTCG
>DDTJ01000068.1 GCA_002344525.1 Akkermansiaceae bacterium UBA2367 | reverse complement strand
GTCCAAAAATCCGTTGCATCTCAATCAGGTATTCCTAATTTCAGGCGAATGCCGAATTCCACGAACTCACTCAGATTCTCAAAAAAGCCGCCTCAGGTCAAGGCTTGAAATGAACTGCTGGAATTCGCTTTTCTAGCCCTCCACCCTTTCCCGCCAAAGACCCGAGGCCTCCGGCGGGCGACGGCACCATCCAAAACGCCCGACCAATCACCCCTTGGCCCCGGCGGACTTCTCCACGACCTGCTTCAAATTCGCAAGCCCTTCGAGGAACTGGTCGCCGCACATCTTCTCGCAGTCGATGAACAGCCCGACCAGCTTCGCGACATAGGGCTGCGGGCTTTGCATGGCCCAAGTGACCTTCGTGCCGTCGCCTTCAGGCGCGAAGGTGAACTGCACGTCGGACTCGCCGGGGAAGGGGCGGACGAAGGCGAGCTTCATCCCGACTTTCTCGTCGGGCACGCTCTCGACGAGGGTGGTGCTGCCTTCGCCGACCTCGTTGTTGCCCGACCATTTGTAGACCGCGCCGACACCGATGGGCGGGCCTTCGAAGCTGACCTCCATCTCCGGGTCGAGCTTGGACCAAGGGGACCAATCGCCCCAGCGGCGGAAGTCGTTGACCACGGCGAAGACGGCGGAGGGCGGCGCGGCGATGGTGGCGGAGCGGACCACATGCATCGTGTCCGGCCGGAAGGCGGCGACGGCGAGGAGGATGGCGATGGCGGCGGCGAGGACGAGGAGGATTTTTTTGATCATGACAGGGTCGGGTTGGGGATGGAAGAGGGTCAGGTCAGGTGGTGGCGCGGCGGGCGAGTTCGGCTTCGAGGCGGTCGAAGAGTTCCTCGTTGCAGCGGGGCACGTAGGGCAGCACTTTCGTGACTTCCTCCGGATCGCGGAAGTCCATTTCCCATTCGATAGAAGTTCCGCCTTCGCGCGGCGTGAGGGTGATGGTGAGGAGGAAGTAGTGGACCTCGCGGAGGTGCTCGATGACGAGTCGGCGCGGCGGTTCGATCGCGAGGAAGCGGCTTTCGTTCGGGTAGCGGGTCCCGTCCGGGCCGATCATATCGAAAATCCAGTCGCCGCCGGGACGGAAGTCGAAGGTCTCGAACTCGCTGGAGAATCCGGATGGACCCCACCAGCGGGCGAGGCTTTCCCTGTCGGCGAAGGCGGCGAAGATTTCCTCGGGGGAACGGGGAATCGTCCGGACGGATCGGATGACGGCGGGCCGGTCAGGCGAGACGGCAGCCGCCGCCTGGAGCGCGGCGAGGTCGAGCTTCTTCATTTCCAGCATCGCCCGCATGACTCGTTCGTTGGCGTTCGGGTTGTCGTGGCGGAAGAGCGTGGAGATTCCCTTCGGCACGATCTGCCAGGAAAGGCCGAAGCGGTCCTTGAGCCAGCCGCATTGCTGCGCCTCGGGGGCACCGTCTTCGGCGAGGGCGGTCCAGTAGCGGTCGATCTCCTCCTGGGTCTCGCATTCCACGGTGAGGGAGACGGCTTCGTTGAACTGGAAGAATGGCCCGCCGTTGAGGGCGAGAAGAGGGCTCCCGCGGAGCTCGAAGCGGATCACCAGCACCTCCCCCTCTCGGCCCTCGTGGGCGGGGTGGTCGGAGCACGGGTAGCGCGTCGTCTCGACGATTCGCGAATCGGGGAAGACGGAGAGGTAGAAGGCGACGGCCTCCTCCGCGTTGCGGTCGAACCAGAGGCAAGGGACGAGGGGGGAGGGTTCCATGGCGACGCTCATTTCGTTTCCGGGGTCGTGACCATCCAAGAGATGCCGAAGGCGTCGGTGACCATGCCGAAGCAGGGCGACCAGAAGGTCTCGCCGAGGGGCATGGAGACTTCGCCGCCTTCGGCGAGGGCGTCGAAGGCGTGGCGGGCTTCGGCGGCGTCGGGCAGGGTGAGGGACATGCAGTGGCCGCCGCTTGGCTTCTCCTCGCCCATCCCGTCGGAGCCCATCAGGACGCTGCTGCCGATGCGGAAGGCGCAGTGCATGATCTTGTCACTCCAGTTCGGAGGGAGCTCGCCTCCGGCGCAGCCTTCGGAGCTTTCTCCGGGAGCTTCGGGGCTCTCGCCGAATGTCATTTTCATGAGGATCTCGGCACCGAGGTGCTTTTGATAGTGCGCAAGGGCGGCTTCGCAGTCGCCCGCGAAGAAGAGGTAGGGTTGGACGTAGGACTGGTTCATGGGATGGGTGGGGTGGTGGGCCTACGGAAGACTCGGAAGAAACGGAAGGATTGGCGTATGGAGGAATTCCGTGTGTTCCGTGTGTTCCGTAGGCCGTCAATTCGGCGTTCTCAGAGGATGACGATGGGGCGGAAGCCGGCGAAGGACATGCGCTTGCAGTCGAAGATTTCCTGGCATTTCTCACCGAATTCGGCGAGGCGAGGGTCGCTCATGATCTTGGCGTTGGCCTCGTCGCGGACGGCTTTCGAGGGATAGACGACCCAGGAGAAAATGACGACCTCGTCCTCCTTCGCGTCGGCGGCGGTGGTGAAGGGGCGCATCTCCGTGCAGGTGGCGTCGTCGATGACGGTTTCGATGTAGTTGAGAGCCCCGTATTCCTTCCAGATGGGGGCGCATTGGGAGGCGACGGCGCGGTATTCGTCGAGGTGGGCACGGGGGACGGGCAGAAGGAAGCCGTCGATGTAGGATTCGGTGTTCATGTTAGGATTCAGGTTTCAGGTTCGGATTTCGGATTTCGGATTTCGGATTTCGGATTTCGAGTTTGGGTCAAAAGTCCCTCCACCCAAGCGAGAGCCAGTCGGAGGTTCGAACGGATGATGTCGGGTCGATTTTCTGTCTTGCCGACGAGCATGGAGCCCTGCCAGAGGCTGTTGAGATACCAGGCGACGGCTTCGGGATCGAAGTCCGCCTCGGGCGCGTGCCGCGCCTTCGCCGCCGCGAGCATATTGGCGCAGTTCGAGGTCCAGAGATCGAGCTGGCGGGCGCATTCCTCGCGTATCGCGGGATGGGTCTGCGACAGTTCCTGCGACATCATGCCGACCATGCAGGTGCAGACCTCGTCCTCGCGTTCGGTGAAGCCGATCATGATGCCGAAGAAGCGACGGATCTGGTCGAGGGGATCGAGTCCCTCGTCCTTCCACGCCTCGGCGTAGAGGGCGGTGCCGAAGGCCCCCCACCATTCCACGGCAGCGCGGCCGAGGGTCTCCTTGCTCTCGAAATGGTGGAAGAAGCTGCCTTTCGTGACCCCGGCCTCGGCGCAGATGTCGTCCACCGAGGTCGCGGCGTAGCCCTGCCGCAACATCAAACGCACCGCCGCCCCGACGAGCCGTTCGCGCGTCTCGACCGGGTTGCGTCGTGGTTTTGGGGTGGATTTTGACATACAGACTGGTTGGTATCATATTTTGAAAGGAATAGCAAGAAGAATTTTCGGGAGAGGAGCCTGTGGCCGAGGTCCTCGACCCCGGGAGGGCGTCACGTCGCCGTCCCTACCGCCGCTCCACCACGCGCAACTCGCCGCCGCTTTTCGCGATGTGCCGCTCCGGTAGCACGCCTTGCCACGAGGTCAGCGGATAGACGAGGCAATCGCGCCCGAGGATGGCACCGGGGCTGAGCACCGCGTTGCACCCGACCTCGGTGCGGTCGCCGATGATCGCGCCGAATTTCTTCAATCCCGTCTCGATGAA
>DDTJ01000030.1 GCA_002344525.1 Akkermansiaceae bacterium UBA2367 | reverse complement strand
GAGGCCCAGCTCGACCGCTTCCTCTTCAAACTGGAGGTCCACCGCAACTCCGTCGCGACCTTGGAGAAGATCGTCCTGAACCGCGAGATCGGCGTCGAACCCGTCGTGGAGAAAGTGCTCTCTCGCGAGGATCTGGCCACCCTCACCGCGGCCGTGCGGAAGATCTACCTGCCCGAGGTCGTCGCCAACTACATCGCCCGCCTCGTCGACGCCACCCACGCCGGGTCGAAGGCCTCCGCCGCGATCAAGTTCGGGGCCAGCCCTCGCGCCGCCCTCGCCCTCGCCTCCGCCGCGAAGGCCCGCGCCCTGATGCAGGGGCGCATCAACGCGAGCTTCGAGGATGTCGCCGCCGTCGCCGCGCCCGTCCTCGTCCACCGCATCCTCCTGCAATACGAAGCCCGCATCGAGGGCCGCAGCCCCGGCGACGTCGTCACCGAACTGCTCGCCGAAGTGCCGCGCCAGCCCCTCGCCGTCGCTCCGACGCTGAAGTCAGTTGAGAGTTGATGGTTGAGAATCGAAGCGAAGCGGAGATAGACGAAGCAAAGCGAAGTCAATTAGAGAGCACGAAAGAAACCGCGCTTTGCGTCCGTAACCCATCCCTCAACCTCCGATGTCGATTCGCCACCGCCTTGTCCTGTTCGCCGCTCTCGCGGCGCTGTTTCCGCTCGGGACGCTGGGCGGAGAGCAGATCTTCCGCCACGACTACCGCGAGCATCCCGACACCTTCGTCGAGGTGGAGAGCGTCTTCGGCGCGACCGCGAAGCAGGGTTCCCTGCCCTTCCGCATCACCGTCCGCAACCACAGCGGAAAGACGCGGGTCTGGACCGTGCAGTTGAGCGAGGGCAACTACGGACGCGACCTCGTCACCCGGTCGACCTTCCGCATCGAGGTCGAGAACGGGGCCGAGGTCGTGCGCGAGGTGGTCCTGCCCTTCGCCCCCGCCTTCCTCGCCTACGACTACCGCAATCTCGAAATCACCGCGAGCGCGCCCGGCCTCGCCTCCGAGACCCGCAGCCATGGCGAGCAGACCCCGGAGGCCTTCCCCCTCCTCGCCATCAGCAAGTCCCTCGCCGAGCGCAGCCTGACCCGGCTCGACGACGCCGTGCGGGTGGCCAACTCCAGCAACCCCTCCTTCGGGAAACGCTTCGATCCGGGGCAGCTCCCCGTCGATTGGATCGGCTACACCGGGCTCGACGCCCTGCTCCTCGACGAGCCATCGTGGCGCTCGCTCTCCGCCGCGCAGCGGCAGGCCCTCGTCGCCTGGGTGCGGATGGGGGGGCGGCTCGACCTCTACGGCGAGTCGGAGATCAATCCCTCCAGCCTCGGCCTGCCCTTGGTCGAAACCGGACTCACGAAAGGTCGTTGGGCCTTGAGCCTCGGGGAAATCCATTTGCGCATCTGGGACGGAAAAGAGCTGCCCGACTCCACCATCAACGCCTACCGAGAGCTTCCCCAATCCTCCGCCGCCCTCGCCGGCGACTACCAGAGCGGCTGGGGCCTCCTCGGCGATTTCGGGGAACGCTCCTTCAACCCCACCCTCGTCTTCCTCCTCCTCCTCGTCTTCGCCATCCTCGTCGCCCCGGTGAACCTCTTCTACCTCGCCAAACCGGGACGGCGGCATCGGCTCTTCGTCACCACGCCCATCATCTCCGTGGCCACCTGCGCCCTCATCGTCCTCGTCATCCTCTTCCTCGACGGGATCGGCGGGAAGGGTCGGCGCGTCGTCCTCGCCGACCTCCAGCCCGGCCCCGACGAGACGCGCCTCTACACGACGCAGGAGCAGATCAGCCGCACCGGGGTGATGGTCTCCCCCGGCTTCGAGGCGGGGAGGCTCTACGACCTCAACCCCGTCCAGATCCCCCAAAGCCACTTCAACCCCTTCTCCAATCGCGGGCGGCGCTCCTCCAGCTACGAGATCGCCGGGGGCCGCTACCACGGGGACTTCTTCCGCAGCCGCTCCGAGCAGGGCTTCACCCTCCGCGCCGCCGAGCCGAGCCGCGCCCGCATCGAATACGGCGGCGAGGAGAACGGCGTCCCCGTACTCGTCTCGAACCTGCCGCAGGAGATCACCGCCTTCCACTACCGCGATGCGAAAGGCGGGCATTGGACCGCCCGGCCCGGAACCATCGTCGCCCCCGGCGAGCGGATTCCCTTGGAAAAAGCCGGATCATCCCCCTGGCCCGAATGGTTCGAGGAAATGATCGACCGTTTCGGCAAAAGCCGCCGCGAGCAATTCCAGAACCTCATCGGAGACAAGCACCGCTTCTTCGCCCAAGTCCGCGACCCCGCCGCCTTCGCCCTGCCCACCCATCCCGGCCTGCGCTGGGAGAGGACCGACCTCCTCCTCACCGGAACGCCCGCGGGCGCCGCCTCCGCCGAGCCATGAACGAACCCGCCATCCTCGACGCCCCGCCCGAACCCGCCCCCGCCGACGGAGGCGGCGAAACTCCCGCCATCGAGGTGCGGAACCTCTCCCGCTGGTTCCCCGGCGTCCAAGCCGTGCGCGACGTCTCCTTCACCGTGCCGCGCGGCCAAGTCGTCGGCTTCGTCGGGGCGAACGGGGCGGGCAAGACCACGACCATGCGCATCCTCGCGACCCTCGACCACCCCACCACGGGCGAGGCGCGCATCTGCGGCCACAACGTCGTCACCCACCCCGCCGAGGTGCGCCGCCGCATCGGCTGGATGCCCGACCACTACGGCACCTACAGCCACATGACGGTGCTGGAGTATCTCGACTTCTTCGCCCGCGCCCTCGGCTTCAAAGGGGACGAGCGCATCGAGCGCATCGCCGAGGTCATGGAGTTCACCGACCTCACGGGCCTCGCCGACCGCCTCGTCAACGCCCTCAGCAAGGGCATGGGCCAGCGCCTCTGCCTCGGCCGCTCCCTCCTCCACGACCCCGAGGTCCTCGTCCTCGACGAACCCGCCGCCGGCCTCGACCCGAAGGCCCGGGTCGAACTGAAGCACCTCATCCGCATCCTCGCGCAGGAGGGCAAGACCGTCTTCATCAGTTCGCACATCCTCTCCGAGCTTGGCGAGATGTGCGACTCGCTCCTCTTCATCAACCAGGGGCGCATCATCCACCACGGCTCCGCCGAGAGCCTGCGCCGGGGTAGCGCGGCGACCTCCCTCGTCGAGGTGCGGCTCGCCCATTCCAACGAGCGCCTCCCCGAATGGGCCTCCCTCTCCCCCCACGTCACCTTCCGCGAGACGACGAAGGAGGGGGGGCGCATCGAGATCGACTCGGTCGATCCCGAGATCCTCGCCACCGTGCTGCGCCGCATGGTCTCCGACGGGCTCCCCGTCGTCGATTTCCACCTGCAAGAACGCAAGCTCGAAGACGCCTTCATCGAAATCCTCGGCGAGCTTGAGGCGGCGGGGACGCCGATCGTGAGTTGATAATTTGACCCTGTTTCGTCCTCCTACTCATACTCTTTACTCTTACCTCTTTACTCTTACTCCCCGCCGCCCCGCCCACCAGCCGCCGAGTAAGAGTAAAGAGGTAAGAGT
>DDTJ01000074.1 GCA_002344525.1 Akkermansiaceae bacterium UBA2367 | reverse complement strand
CTCCTCCCCCGCCACCCTCGCCCTCGCCGTTTCCGCCTTGTCCAAGCTCGACGGGGAGGAGCCTTTCGCCGCCACCCTCCGGGCCTTCGCCGCCATCGCCGACCGCATCGCCGCGCTCCAGAGCGCCGTCAAGAAAGCCGGGGAAAACCCCGATCCCGCCCTCGCGAAGAGCGAAGCCCAAAAGGCCCGCAACGAGGTCAGCGACGCCGAGAAACAGCTCGACGACGCGGCCAAAGCCTTCCTCGGAGCGCCGAAGCTCGAAAACCACCATCTCGCCGTCGAGCACGCCGCCGCCGAACAGACCGGCACCCCCGTGGGCTTCTGGGCCAACGCCGCCCTCGTCGAACTCGCCCACCGCAAGGGCGGCTCTCCCGAATCCCGCGAACTCTCGAAGAAAGCCCTCGACGCCGCTTGGAACCTCCCCGCGCAGAAAGCCGTCCTCATCGCCGCCGCCGCCAAGACCAAGAACCGGAACCTCGACGACCGCATCCTCGTCGCGGCGAACGATCCCGATCCCGCCGTGGCCAAAGCCGCGAAGTCCGCCATGCAGCAGCTCAAGCTCCAGCCCAAGGGCGAGGACAAGACGCCGAAGATCGGCACCCTCGCCCCCGACGCCGCCCTCGCCGCGGTACTCGACCACCGGGACAGCGACACCGCCCTCGGCGAAGCCATCTACGCCCGCGCCACCTGCTCCGCCTGCCACACCGTGAGCCAAGGCGAGAAGCCGAAAGGCCCCTACCTCGGCAACATCGTCGAGACCTACCAGCGCACCGACCTCGCCATCTCCATCCTCGATCCGAACCGAACCATCGCCCAGGGCTTCGCCACGAACGTCATCACCCTGAAGGACGGAACCGCGCAGATGGGCTTCGTCACCGACGAGCAAGGCGACCAAGTGACCCTCCGCGACATCGCCGCGCAGGAGCACACCTTCAAGAAGGACGACATCGCCAAGCGCGAGACCCTGCCCACCAGCATGATGCCGCCGGGCCTGATGGCCAACTTCACCGTCCACGAGACGGCCAGCCTGCTCGATTATCTGGCGTCGCTGGTGAAGTGAGCCTTGGAGTGCGCGGACATGTCCGCGCTTTGTGGCGGGGCGACATGTCGCCCCGAGGGAAAGCGGCGTCATGCCGCCGCACGCCAAGACCTACCCCCAAAACAAGGGGGACCTCACGAAACGGCTCTCAAATCAAGCCGCTCATCCGAGTTCATGTCCAGAACTCTTACCGTGGTCCTTCCGACTGCGGTCAATCCAACGAGAAGGATTCCATCGAAGGCGAAATGCTCCTCCCATGCTTCCGTTCGCGGGTTGAACAAGCCGGTAATCTGGCCAGTCGACGGATCGACGCCGGTCAGATTGGGGCCTTTGTGAAGGTTGCAATCGATACAGGCGAGGCAAAGGTTCGAGTCGTGGTCCGTCCCGCCGTGCTTCTTCGGACGGATATGCTCGATGTGCAGGGCGGCGAGCGGCGAATCGTCCTGATGCAGCCGACAATATTCGCACCGGTCACCCGCACGGCGTCGCACCAAGGATCGAAGGGCAGAGGTCACGGGCGCTGCGTTTTCGCATTCAACGCGAGCCGACGCAGGACCGCGACGAACTTGTTCGCCCGCACATAGCCTTCGTATTCGCTGCGTTCCTCATCGTCCAACTCGCCTTCGGTGCTTTTCACCGCGAGTTCCTCGATGCGCTCCCGCAGACGCTCGTCCGGCTGCGCGCGCAGGACCAGATCCTCCCGCCCCGAGAGCAAATGCTCCAGCAAAGGACTCACGCCACGATGGAAGGCCGCTTGAATGCGCATACGCAACCCTACGCACCGCCCTTCTTCCACGCAAGGGGGAATGGAGGCATGTGGCTCCGCCGGGGAAACCTCACGAACTCCGCTCCACAGCAGCGCATATCCCCCGATTGCGACAACCACAATCCTGCGCCACCTTGCGAACATGGCATTCATCATCAATGGCACCCGCGTCGGCGACGAAGCGGTCGAGGAGGAGTTCGAATCGCTCAAGGAGCACTACCAGCGCCTCGGCGAGGTGGTCTGCTGCGACCGCGACACGGAGCTGCGCGGCTACGCCCGCGACAACGTGGTGAACCGCACCCTCCTCGAACAGGAGTCGATGAAGCGCTTCGGCGAAATCGACGACGCGGCGGTGGAGGCGCGTTTCGAGGAGTTGAAGACCGAGCACGGAGGCGAGCAGGAATTCTACGAGAACACCGGCTTCAACCGCGGCGACCAACGCATGATCCTAGAAAAGCTGCGCAGCAGCCTCACCATCGACCGCCTCCTCGAAACCGAGTTGAAAGTGCCGGAACACGCGAGCGAGGAGGAGCTGGAGCAATACTACCGCGAAAACCTCGACCGCTTCCTCGGCGAGGAGGAGGTGCGCGTCAGCCAGATTTTCATCGAACCCAGCAGTCACGAGGCCGCTCGCGAGGCCTTTCTCGCCCTGCGCGCCCTGCGCAAGGAGCTGCTCGCGGGCAAGGACTTCGACGAGGCAGCGCGGGAGCACGGCTCGGACGAGGACCGCGACATCGACCTCGGTTTCATGAAGCAAGGCCAGACCATGCCCGAGATCGAGGCGATCACCTTCTCCATGGAGATCGGCGAGATCAGCCCCATCGTGGCGACGCACTACGGCTTCCACCTGTTCAAAGTGACCGACCGCAAGGAGGCGACCCCCATCCCGCGCGAGCAGATCCCCGGCCTTGGGGAGAAATACCTCTCGGAACTCCGCGCCAAGGAGATCGCGGACTTGATCGACCGCCTCAAAAGCGAAAGCTCGATCGAGGAGGTGGACGGCGAGGCGTGAGCCGACCCGGTCGTTTACGGCGCGGTCTCCAGCGCCCCCTTCTCGGGGAAATCCAAGCTCTCGACCGTGGCCCCGGCGGAACTCCTCACTATCGCCGTCGTCTTCCCGCCGAACTGGAAGACGAGGAGGTGGGTCGGGTATTTCTTCTCCTTCAAATCCCCGTCGAGCGCGAAAAAGACCGGATGCCAGCTTTCATCCGCGATCTGCGGCGCGCCCACATAGCTGCCCCCGCCGATGGAGACGCTTGAGGGCCCCCTCCGGAAAGCCACCCGTTTGCCCGTCTCGTCAAAGACGTAGAGCTTCACGACGCCACGACCTGGGGAGGTGATCCGCCCCTTGGCGCGGACTTCGGCGACGAGGCACGGCATTCCGCGGCGGTAACGCCCATCGAAGTTGACATCATACTGGTGCTTCTCCTCCCGCAAACGCCGGATCTCCAGCTCGCCGCTCAGAGCGCCCGAGGGAGCCTTCCCCTCCCCGGCCTCTTCGCTGTCGTCAGGCGTCCAGCCGGGGAAAAGATGCTTCTTCTCCTCGAAGGCCAAAGGTTCCAGGCTGGTTTTCGGCATCGCTTCCACCGCGAAATCCTCGCCCGAGCCGAAGACGATGAGCACGGTCGCCAAACCGCTGGCCTCGTGGAAATCAGTGATGGGGTAGTAGACTTCCACCGTCTTCCCCTTCTGGAAAAGGTCGGGCACCGTGACGTATTTCCGATCCTTGTCCTGCCTCCGGGGAGGTTTGTTGACTTGGTCGATCAGCTTGCCCTCCCGGTTGTAGAAATAAGCCCGGACGTTTCCAGAGGCGGCGTTCTGCGAGCCTCTGTATTCCAGCCTCGCCTCGACGCATTTGATCTGCCGCTCCCAGCCGCCCTTGGTCTTGATAAAGCCGGGGACATTCTGCCGCCGCACTCCCCGGATCACGTATTCCTCCGACTGCTTCGGATTCCGCCAGTCCACCGGGGAGGCTCCCTCCTCCGTCCCTTGACGCCCCGTCTCCTGCGCCATCGCCAAATCGGGGGCTATCCAACTCGACATGAACCAGCATCCGGCCACGATCGTCCAAAGCAGCGTCTTCATGGCCCGCTTTTACTGTCCCGCCGCCTTCTGGTCAATCAAAAACGTCCATCAGCGGGAACTGGCGGGCGGGTGGGTCGAGGTGACCCTTGGGAAGGAGGGGAGACTTCTTTCTAAACAGTTAAGGGTCTTTCCTAGATTATCGCCTAAAACCGGCCTTAACTCTAGGAATATCAATGAAAAACAGATATTGCGTCGGAACGCATCTCTCGGAACGGAAATTCCTGCGCCTTCTGGAGTGCTTCTGCCTGGACATCACCGCATCGAAGGCAGCCCTCCTCTGCCGCCTCAACAAGAACACCTCCCATCGGTTCTACGCCCTCTTCCGGGCCAGGGGCATCGCGATCGCCATCGGGGAGGACGCCCCGTTCGGAGGCGAGATCGAAG